>NZ_JBHUHY010000001.1:0-7461 GCF_042682765.1 Aquimarina celericrescens
CCAAAGCTTCCAGGAGCCGGTACAGTCAACAACAGAGCTTCAATACAACAAAGATGTGATCGAAAGTGTATCGTATCATGATGGATTAGGAAGAGCCAAACAACAAGTGGCCATCAAAGCCTCACCTGATGCTCAAGATATCGTCACTTATATCGAATATGACAGTTATGGAAGACAAGCCAAACAATACCTTCCGTTTGCATCCAGTGCTGCAGTAGGAAGCTATAAAACGGTACATATCGAAAATGATATCAATGCATACTATAAAAACAAATATGTCGACGATTTTGAAGGGATCACAGATTTTACACAAATAAATGCCTATAGCGAAAGTGTGTTGGAGGCGTCGCCGTTGAACCGGGTATTGGAACAAGGAGCTCCCGGAAAGGATTGGAAAGCAGATCCCAATAGTGATACAGATCACACCCTTAAGTTTGATTGGGACACCAATGAAGCTAATGAAGTAACTCATTTCAAAGTGACTTTTGCAAATGCAGACACCGAGAAACCCCAATTGGTAAAAGAAGCGTATTATCCAGAAAATACCTTACAACTTACCATCACCAAGGATGAAAACTGGGCCCCGAACCAAACACACCCAGATGATCATACCACCAGGGAGTATACCAATCACCTCGGGCAGGTGATCTTAAAACGCACCTTTAACGGTGGGATTGAACACGATACCTATTATGTATATGATGATTATGGGAATCTCACCTATGTACTCCCACCAAAAGTAGATGTATCTGATGGTATTTCTAACACCGAGCTTGCCGAACTATGTTACCAGTACACATACGATTACCGAAACCGAATGATCGAAAAGAAAGTATCTGGCAAGGGACGGGAATATATTATATACAACAAACTCGATCAACCAGTGATGACCCAGGATGCATTATTAAATGCAGAATCTGCCTGGTTATTTACCAAATATGATCAATTTGGCAGGGTTGCTTATACAGGAAAACTTACCGATAACCGAGAACGAAACATAGTACAAGAGGAAGCAACGGCGTATACTAATGATTTATGGGTAGAAAGAGGCAATGTCAATGTGATCGGTGGTGTAACCATGTATTACACCAATGGAGGCTATCCTGATGTGCAGAATGGAGAAGTATTGACCATCAATTATTACGATGATTATGGATTTGACACAGCTGGGATCAATGATCCGGGTACGGTTGACGGGGTAGGCACCACTGATCGTACCCAATCCCTGGCTACCGGTAGCAAAGTAAAAATACTGGATACCAATGATTGGATCACTACGGTTACCTATTATGATACAAAAGGAAGACCGATTTATGTAGCCAGCAAAAATGACTATCTCAATACTACTGATATTGTAGAAAGTACATTGGATTTTGTAGGTAAAGTTGAAGAAACTACGACAACCCATCGCAAGACTGGTCATGAGGAGATAAAAACAGTAGATGTCTTTACCTATGATCATATGGGAAGGTTAAAAGATCAAAAACAAACCATAGGAAGCCATGAAGAAACTATTGTAGAAAACAGCTACGATGAGCTAGGACAGCTACAATCTAAAACTGTTGGTGGAGGATTACAAGATGTAGACTACACCTATAATGTAAGAGGTTGGTTAAAAGGAATCAATGATGTGAACAATCTTGGGGATAACTTGTTTGGTTTTGCCATAGAATATAACAGTAACACTAATGCATTATACAATGGTAACATCTCCAAAACTTCCTGGAAAACCGCCAATGACAACATAGCCCGAAGTTATGACTATACCTATGATGCGCTCAATCGTATTTTAACAGCGACTAGTGATGACAATCGTTATAACGTATCGGGTATACAATATGACAAAATGGGGAATATTGAAAGCTTAACCAGAAACGGTTGGCAAAATACCTCAAGTTATACCAATATGGATGTATTAGCTTATAATTATGATGAAGGGAATAAGCTTTTAAAAGTAACCGATAATGGTAATGACAACTATGGTTTTAAAGACGGTACCAATACCAATGATGACTTTGACTATGACGAAAATGGCAACATGATCCTGGATCAAAACAAAGGAATCTCGAGCATCACCTACAACTATCTTAATTTACCAGAAACAGTTTCGATAAGTAACAACGAGGGTACAGGAACTATTTCTTATATTTACGACGCCACTGGAGCGAAGTTGAAGAAGATCGTGACAGAGGGAAGTTCTGTAACAACCGAATATGCTGGTAAGTATGTCTATAAAAATGGCAGCCTGGAGTTCTTTAACCAGCCCGAAGGGATTGTAGAAAAAGAAGCTGATGGGTATAAGTATGTCTATCAATTTACAGATCATCTGGATAATATTAGGTTATCTTACAAGGATGCCAACAAAGATGGTACCATTACCCAGGATGAGATTGTACAGGAGAAGAATTATTATCCTTTTGGGTTAGCTCATAAAGGGTATAATGATGTGTTGCGAGGGAGGAATCATACTTATGGATTTGGAAGTGTAGAAGAGCAAAACGAACTTGGTTTAGATTGGCTTGATATTACCGCACGTAACTATAATCCAGAGCTTGGCAGGTGGATGAATATTGATCCTCTTGCCGAACAAATGACAAGGCATTCTCCTTACAACTATGGGTTTGATAATCCTGTATATTTTATGGATCCTGATGGAATGGCACCAATATCTGCTACTGGTGCATATGGTGAAAGTTTTGCAACAGCGGCGGTAGACCATTACCAGTTTGGTGAAATTAGTGACGCAGGTGAAGGTATTGAAAAAAATAATCCTCCAAATAAGTATAAGCAATGGTTCGATGCTAAAGCCCAGCAGTATGATGAAGTATTAAATGATATTGATCCTATTGGCCAGGTTAATCGAGGAATGAAAGAAGGTGCTACAAACTTCTTTTCAGATGTATTAAGTGCTCCAGCACCAAAAATGGATTGGTTAGATTGGTTACTTGGACCAATTGGCTTAATAACTAAACAACCTTTCGATTTTGGTCAATCTGTAACTAATAGAGTAGTAGAAGGGGACAATTTTGGAGCAGGTTATAGTTTGGGAAGTGCCTTTACTGGTTCAGCAGTGGGTGCTGGAATAGGCTTAGGATTTAGAGGTCTAAGTAATGTAAATCTTACGACATCTAATGGATTCTTAATTGGTTCTGTAGGCTTTAAACTTCCAATTAATTTGAGAGTAGGATTGTTTGCATCAAATAATACGTTAAAGTATCAAACATTTAATTGGAGTACGGTTGCACCTAAATTTTTTAGCGGAAAACAGTGGTTTGGTAGAAGAATGTTACAGATAACTCCTGAGTTTCAATCTAACTTAGGACCATGGAGTTCTCAAGTAATACCAAAGGGTACATATGTGAGATTTGGATTAGTAGGACCTCAAAAAGGCATGGGTATTGGATCATGGATACAATTCTATACTTCAGAAGGTGTGAAATTTAAAAAATAATAAAAATGGATAGTAGTTCAAATATTAAGTTTGAAGATCCTCATCAAATTCTAGGAATGGGTGGTCCATGGATTGGAAAGTTATACATTCAAGATGAGTTAGTCAGCCAAAATGTAGTTGTTGATAATTTTTTTCAAGATAAAAAACTGAATAGAGTTTATTTTATAATATATAAAAAGACTTCTAGATGGTTAAAAAAGAATTATTTTTATGTTGCATTTTTTGATCTTAAATCTAAGATTGTTTTTCAGTATGATAATAAATTCGATATGATCTATATAAATGAAGTTTGTAATGGGGAAGAGTTATCATATTATGATGCTTTTCATGATAAAAATCCTAATTTAGAAAGGAAAATAATTTTAAATAACCCAGATTTCCACAGTAAAACCAAGTAGAAATTGTTAAAATATTAGGCAGCAACTTTTTGATAGGATTGCTGCCTTTTATCTGGTTAAAAATTCTAAAAGAGACCAGATATGATGTTCAAGGTTTTGATTTTTTGTATCCAAAACTTTCTCATTACCGAAAAATGAAACTCAGATCTCATAACATTGCACAACATAATCTCTAAAGATTAACTTATCGCATAAAATAAGCACCCAGCTCTACGAAGTTTGTGCTCTGCGAATGTCTGTGACTTCCCCTATTACGGTGTATGGTGTTCCTGTATCAGATCGTACAAAGACTTTAAGTACTGGTTCAAAAGTAAAAGTATTAGGTACTTCATATTGGACTACCACAGCGACGTATTATGATAATAAAGCAAGAGTAATATATGTTGCTAGTACAAACGAGTACTTAAACACTTCTGATATTGTAGAAAATAAGTTGGATTTTGTAGATAAGATAGAACGTACAAAAACTACGCATAGAAAAGGAAATAATACCCCGATCATCACCGAAGATATTTTTGAATATGATCATATGGGTAGACAGCTAAAACAGACCCAGATCATTAATGGTCAGGAAGAAATCATAGCCGAAAACAGATACGATGAGTTAGGTAGGTTAGAATCTAAAGTAACGGGTGGTGGTCTACAAACCATTGATTATACTTATAATATACGAGGTTGGATGACACAGATTAATGACCCATTAAATCTTGGTAAAGATTTATTCAGTTTTGGCGTACATTATTCTCAACCAACCCACGGTGCTACAGCTTTGTACAATGGAAATATAGCAGAGACAGAGTGGCGTACTGCTAACGATAATGTTTTACGTTGGTACTCGTATCGCTACGATGCACTCGACCGAATTACAGGAGCTATTAGTAATGATGGTAAATACGATCTATCCTTAGTAGAATATGACAAAATTGGAAATATTACCAAATTACAGCGTAAAGGACATCTTAATGAGGCTGCTACAAGCTTCGGGATGATGGATAATTTAACTTATACCTATCATAGCGGAGGAAATAAACTAAAAGCTGTTGTTGATGCAATTACTCAACCGTTTGGGTTTGCCAAGAAAAGTACTGCTGTTGCAAATAACCAATATAGTTATGATTTAAACGGTAATATGATTACTGACCCTAATAAAGGGATCACAGCGATTAATTATAACCATTTAAACTTACCGCAAGCCGTGACAATTAATAATAATACAAACAGTGGTAATATCCAGTATGTATATGATGCTACAGGAGCTAAGTTAAGAAAGACTTCCACAGAGGGTAATGCGACGGTAACGACGGATTACGCGGGGAACTATATTTATAAAAACGGTATATTGGAGTTCTTTAACTACGCCGAAGGATATATAGAGCCTAATACTAGCAACGGTTTTGATCATATTTATCAATTTAAAGATCATTTAGGGAATATTAGGTTATCTTATGCAGACAATGACAATGATGGCAAGATAGATATAGTAAGAAACAATGCAGACCTTGATGGTGATAATGACTATGCACACGAAATTAGAGAGGAGAAAAACTACTATCCCCACGGGTTAGTTCAAAAAGGTTATAATTATACAATAAGAGGAAGAAAGCATAGTTATGGTTTTGGTGGTAAAGAAGAAAACGAAGAGTTAGGACTATCTTGGATAGACTTTACTGCTAGAAATTATGATGCTTCAATAGGTAGATGGATGAACATTGACCCATTAGCGGAAGATATGCGCAGATACTCACCTTACAACTATGCATTTAACAATCCTATTTATTATATTGATCCTGATGGAATGTCTCCATTTGATAATTATACGATATATTCAGATGGTTCGATCTTGAGGCAGAAAACTGACGATGAAACCGATACATTTACTTATGTTGATGAAGGCGGAACTTCTCACGAAATCGGGACTTATGACAAAAATGAAAATGGTTTGATACAATTAGAAGATATAAATTATAGTATGGGAGATACAGAAGTCAAAGTAACAACAAAACCAGGTAATGGTTATAGATTGTATGTTTCTGGTAAATCTTTATCTTCATTAATTGGAGCATCTGCAGACTCTGGCGAAGAAATCTATGTAGTAAGTGCTAGTAAATCTGATGGTTCTTCTCCACCGCCAAGTACGTCTCATAAAAATGGTAAAAATATTGATATTAGATATGCGGGTAATAATGGTTCTAGAGATGCTATTGATTATGAAGATAGTAAGACAAACTTTGATAAGATAGATCAGACAGCATCTGCCTCTATGAATGCAGGATTAAAGAAATTTGGTTGGAAAGATATTAAATCTTCTAAGCTAACAGTTACCAATACCACTACTACTGGTGCAGATGGTAAAGAAGTAACAGAAACCACATCTACTACTTACAAAGTTAGTGGTACGAAGCATTTAAAAAATCACTATAATCACGAGCATTTACAAGGGTATAAACCAAATGTTACAACAAGAAATTTACAAACACCTATAAGTTTACAGAGCTTACCGCCTGTACAATTATATAATCAATAAATATTATGACTAGTTTTTTTATTAAAATATTAATGGTATTAAGTTTTATCAGTTGTTCTGATAAAGGCAAATCTAATATGACGAAGCAAGTAGATACTGAAAAAAAAGTATCTTCTGTTAAACAGGATAAAGAGGTTTTAAGTTCCAATAATAAAGGCTACTTGTTTATAGAAATATCTAAGATATACCATAATCAAGGAGAGTTTTCTATACAAGGAGAGGATAATACTTCTATGTTTTACTTTGTAAATAAAAATGTCACCATCAACGGTAAAACATACGATATTATTAATGATGAGCATTTATATAAAAATTTTATTGAGGTAGAATCTTACTTCCCTGAGTATGGTATATTTATTATTAAAGCGGAGAAGTTACAAGATGGTAATTATGCAGCAGTTATTAATGGCAATAAAGCTAAAATAGATGGAGTAAAACACAAAGCCATCTTAAATTTTAAGACACCAGAGCAATACGTTTTAGATGGGTACCCTAATCCTAGTAAAGATAATCCTGTAAGAGTTAGTCCAAATGAAAGTTCTGATATTTTACCGAACTATGGAGATCATACATACAAATCATTAGAAATTAATGGTGAATGGTTGAAAGTAAAAGATGATAAAGATTGTTATTCAGGTGAAGAACCTTCAAAAAAAGATATTATGGGTTGGATAAGATGGATGAAAAATGGTGAAGTTATAATAGATATTAGACATAGTTGTTAATGGCAGATTAACCATTATGAACAAAACCACTCCTAAAAACCGAGTGGTTTTTTTATGCATACGCTTGTCGTGTTTTATAATCTCTAACGTAAGCATCAATAACTTTGATAAGGGAATCTTTAATATCATCAGGCATATTATCGATCTCTTTAAAATACTTTAATAGCGAAGTATCTTTAATAGCATTGGTATCATCGCTACCCAATAAGAAATCAGTAGTAACCCAGCTCTACGAAGTTTGTGCTCTGCGAATGTCTGTGACTTCGCAGCGTCAACAGAGAGCAAGTAACAATAATTGCATAATTGACTAAAAAGTAATCATCATTACGTGATTGCTTTTCTATTTGCAAACTTCGCATAGCA
>NZ_JBHUHY010000002.1:0-898411 GCF_042682765.1 Aquimarina celericrescens
GTGTACTCACCCTTCGAGTAACCTCTGGGTTCGAGTAAAGATGAGGGCTGAGGCTCTCGAAGCCCGATCAGTTGAAGGTTGTAAGAGTTTGAATAAGTGGTGTTTGCGATTCAACAAATAAAGAGGGCTGAGGCTCTCGAAACCCGATCAGTTAAAGGTTGTAAGAGTTTGAATAAGTTGTGTTTCCTTAAAAGCTGACATATATCATAATTCTAATAGTCGATATATTGTATCTTCAGTATACTAAATGAGTATACATCCTTAAACATTATTCACTATGGAATTCATGGAAATTAAAGACAAAGACGGTCGTATGCATTTTATAAACCCTAATCATATTTCAGCTTTACGCGAGGATGATGGCCAATGCAAGATTAACTTAATGGGCCACGATTACATGGTTACCAAAGAAGCTATGAATGAGGTAAAACTTCACCTAACTTCTTTTAAGCATTATTAATTATATCTCATAAGATTTTATAACGATCATTTAAGAGATTAAGGTCGCTCGACAGGCCATAGTGAAGGCTATTTCATAACCTGGAGAGCGACATAAACATTCTTGTTTCCAAAATATAAATCCTTTTTTATCATTCACATCCTTTTAACCCTGACTACGTTAAATAACCTTCTCAAATATTTGACCCCTTCCAATCAAAAAGTTTTATTTTAGCATCTATCAAATAATAGGGAATTGATAAATTTTTAGGATATATGATCTCCAACCATTCTTTCAGGTTAGTTTTAATTTTATGTATAGCGAGTTTGCAAATAGTTTCAGCTCAAAATGATACTATTTGGTATGATGCCAAATGGAAGAAAACTACCAAAGCAGAAGCCTCGTATTATCGTCCACCCGTAGTTAAAAAGGGAAGTTTCTATGAAGTAAAAGATTATTATCGAGATCACACATTGCAAATGCAAGGGCTTTCAAAATTTGCAGATAAAGACCACTGGGAAGGTATTGTAAAATGGTATGATAAAAACGGACAATTATCACAGTCCCTGGAGTATACTAACAATCGATTAGATGGTGATGCGTTTTCTTTTTATAAACAGGAAGAGTTGAAAGGGCATTATAAGGATGGTCGTTTTATTTCCGGAAAAATCAATATGAAGGCAAGTCAGTACAACTTGTATTTAGAGAAAAGAGACACTATGCTCGTAGAGATCATTTATGAAAATGATCTCAATGGAATTAGAACTGAGACGTACTTGAAGGATAATCCCAAACGGTTTGTGGTAAAAAGAACGTTTTATGATCAATCGGGGGAACTTGTAGGAACTGCAATTCGGGATAGTATCGAGTATCGGGATCAGGGTACAGAAGTGTACTATTACTACAACCCTATGCAGGTCAAACAAATCATAGATGTTAATAAAGATAGAAGAGAAGTCATAGCTACCTATTATCCAAATGGACAACTAAGAGATCAATTGATCCGGGGACGAGAATCAAAAATTGTATATTATGATAAAAAAGGCGTACCCATCGATTCAGTGTACGTAAAACAAGAAAACAGGATTCGTAGATTTTATAACGGAAAACGAATTACGTTTTTTTCTGATTACAACCAAGACGAACTCGCATTGATTTTGTCTGTAGAACAATATGATAAAGAGGGCAAACTAATCGTTACTGAAGCTTATCATAAAAACCAACAGCTTAAAACCAAGACACTTTATGAGAATAACCAGAAAGTATCTGAAGTGAGCTATGATGAAAAAGGAAATAAAATCGCCGAGCTTACGTATAAAAATTATATCCCCTGGAACGGGACGAAAATAACATCAGATCGACTAGAAGAATTTAAAGATGGTAAGTTAATCAAAGAAGTTATCTATTATCGAGATACACAACAGCCGTTTAAAGTCTTTGAAAATAAAACAGCTACGTTTTATGATCAAAAAGGAAACAAATTAAGCGAGATCACCTCAAAACAACAAGATTACTTTTCTCCCCTTGACGGGACTTCGTATGCTATCGATGCAAATGGAAGGTTTTTAAATATTTCTACATATGAAAAAGGTATTTTAACTCACGAAATTCGATATCAATATTTTTATAAAGACGCTACCAAGGTTGGGAAAGAAGAGAATTTCTATGATATCATAACCCGTTCACCTTCAAGAAAAATTCAATTCTACCATGATGTAGATCAAAAAAGAAATGAGACAATTTACAAAGGATATGATGCCATAAAAAAGATATACTATGATCGCAAAGGGGAACAAATAGGAACCTATGACCCTATGACCAAAGAAGGATTATATATTAAGTATTTTTATGACTCTGATGAAATCCAGGTATATGAAGATAGAAAAAACGGAGAAATCGTAAAGCGAAGGGAATATGCGATAGATTATAAATCTGGTCGTAAAGAATCAAAATACATTTTAATTGAAGATATAGACACAACTGATAAGGCAACGTTTTATTCTAAAAAAGGAGAGGTTATTGCCGAGGTAAGTTTTAAAGATGGAAAACCCTGGCAGGGTAAAGCCTATGACCACAAAACCAGAGAACTGTTTACCATAAAAAACGGTAAAAAAGAAGGAGTGTTTAAACGATACGATTATGATGATAAGTTGATTACCAAAGGGATGTTTAAAAATGATCTGAAAGAAGGTGAGTTTATCACCTATGATGCCGATGGAAACAAAAAAGAAGTTAAAAATTATAAGGCGGGTAGACTAGAAGGAAAGACGGTGTATTATAATGCTGATGGTAGTGTTTCCAGCTCTTTAATTTATAAAGATGATAAGCCTTATGAAGGAAAGGAGATTTATCAATATCGAAAAGGATCAGACCTTATTGAAAGATGGTATGAAAAAGGAAATGTGAAAAAAGAAGTGGTCACCAAAGATCATGAGGTTAAAAAAGTTGAATATTTGGATAACGAAAGAAAATATGTGGAAATCTATTTCAAAGGAAGCGATCAACTTAAATACAAATATTATTTGGATAAAGGAGGTTTAGAAGGAGAAGTGGTTAGATATACAAAACAAGGGGAAGTACTGCATAAGTCTCTATTCGATAAAGGGAAATTGATAAGCGGGTCTATTTTATTAAAAGAGAGTGCTTATGGTGCAAATCCAGATAATCATGTATTACTCACCAAAAATGAAGATCACCTGGAAGTCACTATCTATGATCCAAAAGGAAATACAATATTTGAATTAAAGGAAAAAGAAAGCGATAATGGTAGATATGAGAGGGCAAATAAATTAAATTTTGACACTAGATATATTTACGAAACCAGCCTTTACTAATATACTTACTATTTTTCTTTAATGTTACGTGATGTGATGTTACGAATCATTAAGTGAATTAGGTATCGTAAAGCTCTTTTTCAGGGTTTTTGGTTTGCAGTGGCCAAGGGGAAGCTATAAATCAACAAAAAATACTTCATTTTATAAAAAAATAGGAATGTGGTTAAGAAATATCCCACATTGCAAAAACGTTCAAATCTAACTATTAGATTACTAGTAAGATAATAGTTTTAATGTATTCCTTGGTGTACCTTTTTTGACCACCAGTTTTCTTCATGTCTACCTATTGTATACTTCATTTTAATACTATATATCCATGCTTACGTTACTTTTAAAAAAAAACAAACAAATGGATAAATTAACTCAGTTTTTTAGTGAACTGTTAACCAACGTAGACAAATTAGACCGTTTTAATGCAGGATCAAGTAGGCATGAAATTGCCGGTAATCGAAAAAATATGTTAAAGGCAGCAGGAGTCGATCATGCTGAAGAGATTACTAAAATGGACGCCAAAGATTTGAAAGAATTAATGGAAAAAGAGCTGTATGCAAATACTGGCAACGATGCTGAAATGACAATTTGCGGATTGATTGCGAAGCAAATGCTACAACATCGGAAACAAATTGCAATCATTGATGGCGAAACTAGAATTACTTATGAGGATCTCATGAAACGAGCTAATGAGGTTGCCGGAGAGCTTGAGAGTCGTGGTGTCGAACCAGGATCTTTGGTTGGGGTATGTATGAACCGCTCCTGGGAACTCGTTGCTGCGCTGATCGGTGTGATGCAGGCCGGATGTGCATATGTACCGTTAGACCCTGCATATCCGGAAGATCGGGTTAGATATATGTTAAATCATTCTCGTGCCGCAGCGGCTATTGTGGATAATGACAGCGCTGCTAAACTATGCAGTGGGGTGCGTGAGCTCATTTGGATGAGTACTTTAGGAGATCATACCAACAACTCAGTAATACCCTCTTCCAATGATTTAGCATATGTGATTTATACCTCAGGTTCAACTGGGCGGCCAAAAGGGGTTGCTGTAGAGCATAAAGGCTTTATATCCTTACGCCAGTCTATGCGAGAGCTATTCAGTGATGAAGAACTGAAAGGAGTATTTGCTGGTGCTTCCGTATGTTTTGATACTTCGGTAATGGAAATTATGGGTACTTTGTCTTTGGGTGGCACAGTAATACTAGCAAAAAACGCTCTTGAGTTGACTAAACTTCCGGCAGTAGATCAAATAAGAACATGCGTGATGGTGGCGTCGGCAGTACAAGCATTACTTTCTATAGAAAAATTGCCTAAGGGAATACAATGTTTGGTTTTTGGAGGCGAAGCGCTCAAACGTTCACTGGTTGAACAGGTTTATGAACAAAATCCGAATCTGAGAATATTAAATGCGTATGGTCCTACCGAAGATACCGTATATTCGACCATCGCCGAAGTTCCTCGTGGTACCAAAACCGTTACAATAGGTAAGTCGGTGCCAAATTCTCGCGCATATATTTTAGATAAAGATATGCGTCCCGTTTCTGAAGGAGAGGCCGGAGAATTGTATCTGGCAGGAACCAAGCTTGCGCGTGGATATCTTTATGATGAAGCCTTAACGAAGGAACGTTTTATGGAGATAGAACCTAGTGATCTGATTCCAAGTAGTCGTTTATATAAGACCGGGGATTTGTGTCGCTGGATAGAAAATGACGAAATCGAATTTCTTGGCAGAGTCGACCAACAAGTAAAGATCAGGGGCTTTCGTATTGAACTTGAAGAAATTGAGTCGACACTTGAGTCTATGCAAGGCATTGACGCAGCAGCGGCTGCAGCCGTAGACGGAAGTATTGGTCAGAAAATATTAGTAGTATATGTTGTAAGTCAGGATGAAGCCGTAACAGAGGCGAAAGTCAAGTCCTATTTATCGCAACGATTACCAAAATATATGGTTCCTCAAGTTGTAAAACACCTAGAAGCACTACCTCTTTTACCCAATGACAAACTCGATCGCAAGAAACTTAGTAGTATAGAAGGGGAGGTACGTTACGAACAAGGTGCAGTGATACCCCACAATACTAATCCAGTCAATAGCAACAGCAGTTTTATCCAACATTTGGCAGGCTCAAACAACGAAAAGAAAGCAGCACTATTGTCGATCATTCAAAGCGAGGTAGCTTCTCTCCTTAACATAAAGGATCCAGAACATGTAGTTTCAGATTATTCATTCGATAGCCTTGGCCTAGACTCACTAACTACGTTGGAGTTAAGTTGTCGACTCACCAATGTATTAGGACAAGAATTGTCGGCTAATGTAATATTTGAACATCCCACTCCAAATGCGTTGGTCAATTATATCACCAGTACGATAGGAAGTGGCATAGATAAATGCGCTGCAGATAAGTTACTCGGTACTACAACAGATACACTGGCCAGCTTTCAAACACATATTCAGTCTAGCCATCCAACCTTTCAGGCTGCAAAAGCACCTGCGTGGAACGCCACAGATAAGAGTAAGCTCGTGCAAGAAGTATTGCGAATGGTGAATAACGATCGAAGAAATCCTTATAGTAAGGTATTGCGAACGGGAAGTGCAACCAGAGGCATCGTAGGTGACGCATACAATGATGAAGAGCGAGAAGCAATTATATGGACAACAAACCTCTATCTTGGTCTAAACCGTGATCCAGAAGTTATGCAGGAAGCTTCTAGTGCTTTAGAACGTTTTGGGACGGGAATGGGCACCTCTGCTGCAGCGTCAGGTATGACCAATCAACACCTGGAGTTCGAAACAGAGTTTGCCGACTTAGTAGGAAAACCCAGCGCCTGTTTGTTTCCAACGGGGTATACAGCCAATGTTGGAGTGGTCGCAGGGCTTTTAGGGAAAAACGATGTTGTCATCATCGATCAGCTGTGTCACGCCTCTATTGTTGATGGTGCACGTTTGAGTGGTGCTACTATTAGAACCTTCCAACATAATAATGCATCTGATCTGGAAGCCGTTCTTACCTCTGAAGTGTCACCTTATCGTACTATTCTGGTAGTTCTTGAAGGTGTGTATAGCATGGGTGAAGGCGCTGCACCAGTGGCAGAAATTGTTCGTATGGCAAAAAAATATAATGCACTTGTTCTTGTTGATGAAGCCCATTCTTTTGGCTTTTACGGTGATAATGGAGCTGGTATTTGTGCTGCTCAAGGCGTTACTGAAGAGGTAGATTTTATCATGACAACACTTAGCAAAGCCTTAGGTAGTCTTGGCGGCGTTGTTGCAGCGAGCCAGGAACACGTTGACCTTTTAAAATCATCTTCCAGGGCTTACATCTTTCAAGCCTCTGTTAGTCCGGCAGATATGGCAGCAGCACTCACCGCATTACGTCGTCTACGTTCTGATGACGCGTTGCGGGGACGATTATGGGATACGACTCGTTATATGCGCCAGCAATTTGAAGATGCAGGGTATGATCTGGGCACTGGAGACGGACCCATTGTTACCCCTCATTTTAGCGATAAAGATAAACTTTATGCAATAGTCCAGAGTCTATATCAACGTGGCATTCAAACATCGGCGGTGACATATCCAATCGTAGAAAGCGGACGAGGACGTTTAAGGCTGATCTGCTCAGCTGCTCATACACGTGAAGATGTAGATAAAACCCTGGAAGCGCTTGTCGAAGCAGAACGTGAAGTAGATGAGCGACTAACTATTGCGCAAAACGAAACAAGGGACTCAGATATAACATATGCAGATGTTGAACTCTGGGCACAGACATTCACCGATTACCTCCAAAGATCGATAGATGAAGTTTCTACTTCCACTCCAAATCTAGTTATATCTGTTAGTATTTCTGAACAGGCAGAGCCCATTACAATTTTATGCAAAGATGGAGACGTGGCCTTGAGTACGTATGAGAGTTATGGCTTACCTTCTTGTTTGATGGTTCTTAACGATAAGGCAACAATTTCTGCGTTGCAGTTATCTGATGTACAAGGGCTGCTTCATGCCATTTGTAAAGGAAGCTGTGTGCTAAAAGGACAAGTCGAGCCGTTTATATGGCTCATCGGGCGAATTGTGGATCAGCGAAAGACTGTCTATACTCATATGCATTCAAAATAAGGTGTTTATGAAGATTTGTTTTGCTGGTATTTTGATATTGCTTAATGTAAAGGGAGCATTCTTATTATAATTTGGAATCTTTTATTAAAATTAGAAGATTGCCTATTAGCCAGTACTTTAAAAAAATAGCAGTATCACTTTTCGATTTGAATCATCGGTGTGATACTGCTACTACTAAATGTTTTTTTTGAAGAATAATTTTAGAATTACTCTCCTGAAATTATGATGGACTTTACATTAACAAATTCTTTTATCCCAAAACCACCATGTTCTCTACCATATCCAGAGTCCTTTACACCTCCAAACGGCATGTTAGGTTCTGCTAATCCAAAAGAATTAATAAATACCATGCCGGTATCAAAATGCTTTTGAGCCAGTTCGGTCGCTTTATCGATATCTTTGGTAAAGATACCGCCACCTAATCCAAAACGGCTATCGTTGGCGATTCTCATAGCATCATCTTGATTCTTTGCTTTTATCAAAGAAGCTACAGGTCCGAATAGCTCATCATCATAAGCCGGTTGTCCAGGAGCAACATCTCCCAGAACAGTAGCCGGGTAGAAGAAACCTTCACTATCGGGTATTTCTCCACCACATAGAATTTCGGCACCATTATCTACACTTTCCTGAACTTGGTCGTGTAATTTCTCACGTAAGTCTTCGCGAGCCATGGGCCCCATATCATAGTCTGAAGACATAGGATCTCCTGCCTTTAAGTCCTTCATAGCCTTCACAAAAGACTCTTTAAAATCGTCGTACACCTTATCTACTACTATAAAACGTTTGGCAGCGATGCAGGTTTCACCGTTATTATAAATACGCCCTTTGACGCATTTTTCTACAGCTATTTTCATATCTGCATCCTCGAGAACGATGTATGCATCATTACTTCCTAATTCTAAAACTGTTTTTTTAAGTTGCTTACCGGCTTTTTTCCCGATCACTTCTCCTGCTTTCGGACTTCCGGTAAGGGTTACTCCGCGGATCAAATCATTTTTGATAATAGTATCTGATTGATCATGATCTATAATTAGAGCTCTAAAAAGGTTTTTTGGTAATCCTCCTTCTTCAAAAATCTTCTCCAACAACTTACCAGTTCCCGTTACATTGGCAGCATGTTTAAGTAATACTCCGTTACCCGCCATAAGGTTCGCAATGGCGTAACGCACTACTTGGTACGCAGGATAATTCCACGGTTGAATTCCGTACACAATACCAATAGGTGAGTAGGTAATGATTCCTCTGCCTCCGTCAGACAGTTCTCTTTCTTCTGCTTTTAATTGTTCAGGACCATTTTTGGCGGTATAATCGCATATGGCAGTACATAAATCTACTTCTTCCTTACTTTGCTTCAACAATTTACCCATTTCGTGAGTCATAAGTTCTGCCAATTTGGTCTTGTGTTGCTGTAATTTCTCACCGATGGCTTTTATGATTTCTGCTCTGTAGTTCGCTGGTGTATGTTTCCAATTTTGAAAAGCTTGATGGCAGTTTTCTATAGTTTTCTGTACATCGTCACCAGACATGTACTCGTAGTGATTAATTTCTTCTCCGGTTGCTGGATTAACTGTGGTAATCGCACTTTCTTCTGTTATTGTACTCATGATGATTTTTCTAAAATTATTGTTGTTCACTCGGCATTATATATACATCATTGATATTTACGCGATGTGGTTGCGTAAGCGCATAATAGATCGCATTGGCAATATCTTCTGCTTCTAAGGTGGTCATCTCTTGCATATCTGACATCTTTTCTTTAATATCTTCATCAGTAATAGTGTCTGTAAGTTCTGTAGAAACAGCACCTGGTTCAATAGACGTTACGTTAATACCGTATTGTGGTGCCAATTCCTGGCGCAAGCCTTCAGAAAACATTTTTACCGCAGCCTTGGTCGCGCAGTACACCGCACCACCGGGAAAGTATTTATAAGCTGCTGTAGAAGAAATATTAATGATATGTCCTCCTTTATTTTCTGTAAGAGTAGGTAAGACCGCAGCCACACCATTAAGCACACCTTTAATATTAACATCAACCATTTTATCCCACTCATCAGTCTTCAATTTCATAATAAAAGAGAGCGGCATAAGTCCTGCATTGTTAACCAATGCATTAATGGTTCCAAAATGATCTTTTGCTTGTGAAACTACGTTTTCAAAATCTGTTTTCTTTGTCACATCACCGGTTACGACCAGTGCATGTCCACCATTGCTTTCTATTTTTTCTTTAAGTTCATTTAATCGATCTTCCCGTCTTGCCATCAATACAACTTTTGCTTTGTTTTGAGCAAGTTTCATTGCTGTCGCTTCTCCAATTCCGCTAGAGGCCCCTGTGATTATAACTACTTTTCCTTCTAAATTCATATTTTTTTATTTTAATGATATTTAAATCAATTTATACATCTAAAATTAGGTAGAAACAATACTCTTTATTAGTTGTATCGCAATCTTATTTGACTTATTTACTCGATATCGAGATTTAAATGCGCCATGGCTTACAACAAAATCAAAACTAGTCTCCAACCGATACCTTTTGGTATCGCCATGGGTAGTTCACTATTAAATAATTAGGTTGAAGTGTAATTGATAGGAAGATTTTCAAACAAAAAAGAGAGCTATAGTAGCTCTCTCAATATATTTTGAAGAATGTTTTGATGATACAGATCTATTCTTCTTCCTGATAATATTGCACAGATGCTAAATCTGTACCATTTTCTACAGTGCTAATCGTTTCTGAAGGTTCTGAAGTGTCTTCTATTTGGGTATCGATAGATTCTGTAATCTCGTCTGTTTCCTCAGATTCTATTTCAACAGGAACAGAATCTTTAAGTGTATTGAATCTTTCTATTTTCTCAAGTTCTGTTTCATCACCAGAGAAATAAGGAAATACGTCCATAATTGGAGATTCTGAAATTGCCGGAATGGTATAATCTCCCATAGTATTTTTCATCGCTTCGTTCGTATTATCAAAAGCTTCTTTAACATCATTTGCCTGAACCAAGAGATACATGTTAGACTTTCGTTCTTTACCGCTCTCTTCATCGTAGGCGATTAATGAAACTTTTGATTTAAACCAGCGGTCCGAGTTTTCAAAAGGATGGATCTCTGCATAATTGGCTACTTTTATATTAGTGATCTTGAATTCCTCACTTATATAGGCAGACATTTCTTCATTGATTCTTGATTCAGCTTCTGTATAGGACACTGCATCGATTAAATATGGTTCTGTAGCTACTTTTTGTGCTCCAGAGTCATCAGTTTTTCTATATTTTACTTTACATTCATACCAGGTAGCGCTCATATTTTCTTTTTTAGGAAGGCAAATATATATTTTTTGAGTCGCTAAGATCAGTCTTAAAGTAAATAGATATTCACAATTTTTGTGAGATTTTATTAGGTGTTTAAGCTTCAGTAGTTTGTAGAGAAGACGTGTTAATCTAAGGATTTAGAGAACACTTTATATAAGATCATACTGGCTCTCGAAATTCACTCTCACTTCGCCTGAGTTCTCAAAATTTAAATCCTGAAGACCTATACCTTATCTATGGTATGGATATTCACTTTCTTCTTCTTTCCTTTAAGCAATACGCTACCTAAGAATTTTGTGGATAGATGAGGATGCATTCGTAAATCTTGTAGTAATCGTTCAGAGATGAGTAGTAATACCTTGTGCTTATTACACTCGCCCTGTATGCGTGCAGAGGTATTAATTACATCTCCGTGATAAGCAATTTCTTTTTTGATTACACCAACTTCGGTGACCATCAATATTCCACCATGTAAACCCGCTTTAAATTCGGGTACTACACCATATTTATCCAGATAATACTGCGATTTACTTTGTTTTTTTTGCTGAAAAGCAAAAAACAGATCTACACAATTATTGTTGGCTAATCCCTTTTTATAAGGCCAACTTAATACTGCCTCGTCACCCACATATTGGTAGATTTCTGCATCGTATTTGGGTACGACCTCGTTAAGATCATAAAAACAATCTTGTATAAACTGACTGTATTTAAAGTGCCCGAGATTTTCTGCAATCGTAGTAGAATCTTTTAGGTCAAGAAACATAAAGATACGTTTCTCTTCTTGCGGATTTTTGTACTTACCCATTAGCATTTTAAAAAAAACACCTTTCCCGAACTTTTCGGTAGCAATTTTTATAAAAGAAAACACAAAAGAAACTAACACGATATACAAAATCGCAGACCAGAAAGCTTTATCCTGTAGCCACCAACCTCGACTTGAATCTAGTGGAAGATTGTAAACTTTGGAAAATAATCGTATTACTGCAGTAAAGACAGCCACTGTTGTTACAAAATATACTATAGTTCTTAATACGAGATCTAAAACAAGTGATAATCGATCAGAAGTATACTTATCAAAAAAGAAATCTATAGTTGCATACAAAAAGCCAATTAGAATTCCGATAACCATAAATCCCTGTAATGCTTTTATAGTACCTTGATTTCCGCTAAATTCGGCAATAACTGTTACACCAACTTCTTCATCCATCCCGTAATATCGGAATAACGAATATAATCCCATGACAACTACCCAAAACAATATAGATTGCCAAAGCAGTTCTAAATATAGTTTAAGGTCGCGGCTCATGTGATACTAGGACAGTTCTTTAGATATAATTATTGATTTAAAACACTATGCACACCATTCTCTAATCCATAAAGTATGAGAATTTCTTCATTGGTCAACACTCTATTAAAAACAGATAACTCATCCATCAAACCAATGTATCCTAATCCTATGTAGATATTAGATAATTCTAAATCCCAGGTAAACGGAGTGGTAATATTCGATCGAGTGCCTTTTAGCTTACCATTCATATATAATGATGCTTCACCATTTTGGGTATTTAGATGAGAATAATTGATGAGTATATGGGTCCATACATCTTTTCCAAAAGGAGGATTCTTTACCGCCACTAGTTTTTCATTAAAAATAGGATTTTCGTTATCCGGGCCTTCTGGGTTTGGATTCCATACTGCTCGGTCTCCGATAACCCCCAAGCGAAAATCTCTTGGGTTTTCCTTGGTAAAGTCTACCCAAATAGACGCATCATTATAACTTACATCGGTGATCTGTATGGGATCACAATATCCTGGTTTTAGATCGGTAGCCGGATCAAGTTTTAACCAAAAAGAAACAGCGCCACTCCAATCGGTAGCATTATAAGTAATATTATTTTTACTAGGATAGTAAATGTTTCCTTTACTGCGCTCTGTAAACAATAATCCATCACCGTAACGTCCTTTTCCCTTGGCAATACTAATGTCAGGCTTATGCAATCCTACCTGAGCAGAATCTCGTGCTTTTCGATTAGGAATGGTATACATTTGCTTATCGCCCAAAGCGAAATCCGCGTTTACTCCTTGATCAAAAGAAGCATAAAATGTTAGTGCATCCTTTAGATCTGCTTTACTAGTATCTTTTTGACAAGAAGTTAGAAATAGTATGGTAATGGCATTTAATAATGGAATAACGAGTGTGTTTTTATTTTGTAACATGAGAATGATTTTGTGTGCATTAAATATAAGATTATCTTATCTTTAAGCGATACAATTCACTTAAATTTATAATAATGGCTAACGAAATTAGAAAAGAATATAGTAATGATGGGTTTACCATTGTTTGGAAACCCGGGAGATGTATACATTCTGGTATTTGTGTAAAAACCTTACCCAACGTTTATGATCCAAAAGCAAAACCATGGATTACTCCAGAAAATGCTAGTACTACGGCCCTTATCAAACAAATTGATCAGTGTCCATCAAGAGCACTGAGTTATATTAAGAATTAAAGTCTTTACAATTATAGTTAAGAATTATACCGTTATAATACTGTTTAATAAAGTCTTACATCTAGATCAACAGAACCCTTGATCTGTATCTTACCAGGCTATTATTCTATCAAAAATTTATTCTTATCCTACATATCCTACCAAATGATTTAGTACCTTTATATACCAATTTAAATATACCCTGCTATGAAAACTATAAGTACTATTATAGAAGATCCTATCACTACTAAGGAATTAGAAAACACTTTCGATACTATTAAAAATGAGCTGGGAGCTCCGTTTGTACCAAATTTCTTTCAGGTATGGGGACATGCTCCATTAGCATTGCACGGTATTGTACCGGCCATGAAGTATATTCTGGGAAGTGGTTTGCTGGATCGTAGAGTGAAGGAAATGATCATGATTGCTATATCTTCATCCAAACATTGTAATTATTGTGAGACCGCACATCAGGTATTTTGTTTTGCCATGGGAGCATTGCCCGAGCAAATAGAATATTTGGTTAATAGTCATACACTTTCTGAAACAGATGATCCAAAAGATAAAGCCGCGATCGATTTTGCAGTACGGTTATCGCGTGATCCAAATTCATCAAGTAAAGAAGATTTTGAGCGTCTGGAAAAATTGGGCTATTCCAAACCTCAAATCCTAGAAATTATTGCAATGTCTGGTATGGCAGTTTTTTATAGTCACCTTGCTGCCGCTACAAAAATCAACATAGATAATGGTTTTGCTGAGGCACTTTCTAGGACCGAGATGACCTAAATTGTTAAGTAATGCTTGAAAGGGCAGAATAGTAATTTAGATCATAAAAATTCTGAAAATTGAAAGCAGCCTATCATTAAAAAATAATAGGCCGCAACAAACATCTAGTTGGGAATCAAACTCGATTAGAAATTTAATCTTCCTGTTCCAATATTACCGGTGTAGTAACTATCCCAGCAGCTGTTAGAACAACTATTATCCAACCAAACGTTTGGATGTGCCCAGAATGACGAGAACCCCGTTGCTGGCAATGTTTGATAGTCAGGAGCCATTTGAATTACAAAATCAGTAACAAACCACCCATCGGTGCCTTCAAGATATAAGGTAGCATTATCTACTTCAACCCATTCTACAGCACGGCCGGGGAATGAAGATTTAAACAAAAAGGCATCCCATCCGCCTTCAAAATCGTCATCCCAGAACTCATCCATCCAATTAAAATTTGAAGTGTAGGCTCCTGCACTGGTAGTAAATCGTACATAGGTACCCACATCTCCATCGGTGTCATTATTGCTTTGAGTTCCAGTAAAAGTCCAAACCTTATAATACCACTCTGTACTAAAAGCTTTGGTCTGAACTGGTTGCTTACTTATGTAAGTTTTTACAGCTGCATCAAACTTACGCATCGCTTCTTCTTTGCTTACATCTTTACCAAAGTGCATTTTCATAACTGGTAAGACAGATTCTTCTTTGGTATTGTTTAGTGCCTCACCATCATTTCCTGTTTTACTTTTAAACCCTTCTTCTTTTTCTGTTTCAAGAATTTGATTGGTTTCGATTTCAACATCAGACTTCTCGCACGATACAATAAAAAACACCCCTATAATTAAAGATGCCATGGTTTTAAGATTTCCAAAATTTTTCATTTGTTTTAATTTAATAATTATCATTTAATTAGTTAGTTGGTAACTCCCTCTTCATTTGCCGGCATAGAAAAGATGTCTTTTCAACTTTCAGGACAAATGTATTGGCTTTAGAAATGTATTAAAACAGTTAAAAAACCCGGTTTCATTTTATTTAACCCCTTTCGAAAAGGGATATGAAACTTGATACTGCAGGGGTTTTTAAGCATTAAATTTTATGGATAGGTGTGATGAACTTATTTTAAATCAATTCAATAGATAATCATATATTTAGCACTTATTAAAATAAATCTGTACCGTGAAATTCTCTTCTCTGCCTTTAATTGCTTTTTTATTCACCTATTCTTTAATTGCCCAAGATTATATAGATATTGTAAAGGTTAATTATGCCAACATTTTTGATGCAGGTTTTGAAGGTAGTAATGCCACGACCAATGTAGATTTGTTTGATGTGTCGTTAACCTATCCGATAAAGCTTTCAGAAAAAATAGCTGTTATTACTGGAGTAGATTATAACCAGCAAAAGTTGGAGCTTTTTCCTAATAGTGAAAAAACCTCTCTAAATAATATTACTTTAAAAGCAGGGATCAATATTAAACATAACGATAAATGGTCGGGTACCTATGTACTTCTACCTAAAATTGCGAGTCAGGATTTACACACCAACGGAGATCATTTTTTCTTTGGTGGTTTGGTATTGTTAAAATATCAAAAAAGTGATCGTATGCAATATCGTTTTGGTGCTTATGCCAGTAGTGAGGCTTTTGGAGTATTTATGACTCCAATATTGGGGATCTATTATACAAGCGAAGATCAAAAATGGGAATTCACTTCTTCTTTGCCAATTAATGCTGACTTAATTTATAATTTTAACAATACTATATCCTTGGGTCTTGGTTACCAGGCATTTGTTAGATCTTTTAGCCTAGAGCGTAATGATAGCTTGCCAGTGCTATATACTCAGGCGTTGAACATCGAATTTGCACCATACCTTCAGTATAGTTTTATGGACAAAAGTATTTTGGTACGATTACATGCTGGATATTCTACGGCGTCATTCGAGGTTTTTCAAGAAGGAGATACGCTGCCCATACGTGTTTCTGCATTCGAATTTGGTGATGATCGTAACTTGCTAAATCCTGAAATGAATGGGAATTTATTTGTAAGAGCAGCAGCAATATACCGTTTCCACTTAGTAAAAAAGAAAGGGGAGTAAGTCTAGAGCGGGGGATATAGGATAACTACAACAGGGACATCCCAAAGCCCTTCTTTCCTGTTATCTCAAGCCTGTCTTGCAGACATGCTCAATATGACAGATTGTGAGTACGAATACTATTAGGATGTCCCATTGTGGTTTTTTTTGGCTAATTCAAATATGATAAACCCCCTTTAGTCTTATAAGGTTTAAGATGAATTTTAATACCCCAAAGATATTTTAGTGAGTATATTTTTAAAAGAGGGAATTGCCTAATTTTTAATAGGTAAATACCCTTTCATTATACCGTTAAATTCTTATCATAGGATATGATCATTGTCTTTGTGATAATATGTTAAAAACTTGTTTTTATTTTCTAAATAATTTATAATTTCTTTGCGCTTGGGAAAAACGTTGCCTTTGGAAAATCAAGAAAAAGAACAAAAAAAAGTATATACACGATATAACTTTTTTAATAAAACGTATTGTGTGTTTAGGGGAGTTTCACTTCGTGAGATCTCCAGAAGAAAACCAAATTACAGAAGTGAGTCGGGTAGCACCTACTATTATACAAAAAATGGGGTATATCGACTTTCTAATCATTGGGGAAGAGCAGCAAAATGTCAATGGCGATTGGTTTCAGACTTTTCTGCAGAGATTGATGATTTACGTCTGGGATATGCAGATTGGGTCGATTTCAGAGAGAATCTTGATCCCGATGTAGACGCATACTATATTTCTGTAAATTTTGAAATGAATAAGGTAAGTTATATGCACAAGGATAATCCAAATTATGATGGAATAGCCGTTTTGCGTTCTGCTGACGCAACAAGAAAGCTCATCAAACAAATAAAGAACTTACTAGAAACACATAAGTGGGCAAAGTATTATGATTATGATGATCTTGATGAGTTTAGAGAAGAAGTAGTAACTAGATTAATCAATAGCAATATTACTCTAAATGAATTGAGAAGAGAGTTAGTATAAGCTTTTGACTCCATTTTTACCGTCCTGGCAAAGGAACATAAGTATCATCATCTTCTACCTTGGGGAACTCATGTTTCTTCCATCGTTCTTTGGCTTCTTCTATTTTGTCTTTACTAGTCGATACAAAGTTCCAGTAGATATGACGCTCTTCGGGAAAAGGTTGTCCGCCAAATAGTAATACATGAGTCTCAGGTTTTAAGATAATTGTACAACTATCTTCTATTTTAGAAACTAACATATTTCCTTGTTCAATTAGGTCATTACATGCCTCGATCGCTCCTTTCACTATACAAATCCCAATCTCTCCTTGCAGTTCACCTTTAATTTTTAACTCATATTCATCCTGGGCTTTTACTTCTACCATGAACAATTCAGAATGTACAGGAAGCGGAGAGCTCTTTCCAAACCCATTTCCTGCGATTAATCTAAACTCGGTAGTGCTGTCTTTCCAATTTTGCAATTCTGAGGCATCAATATGGTGAAATTCTGGATCTACATCTTCTAGTTCTCTAGGCAAAGCCACCCAGATCTGGTACCCATGCGCTGTAAATTCTCTTCCATCTCTAAGATCAATTGGAGTGCGCTCTGTATGGGCGACTCCTTTACCGGCAACCATCCAGTTTACTGATCCAGGAGAAATACGCTGATGTGTACCAATACTATCTTTATGCATCAATTCACCTTCTAACATATATGTAAGCGTAGATAACCCTATATGCGGGTGCTGATCTACATCCATAAACTGCCCCTTTTTAATGGTAGTCGGCCCCATATGATCAATAAAAATAAACGGGCCTACCATTCTTTTTTTCCTGAAAGGAATCAATCTGCCTACCAAGAAATCACCAATATCACGACTTCTTTCTTCAATTATTAATCCTGTATTCGACATAAATGTTGATGCATTTTATATTGAATTAAAGATAGAGGAATTTACATAAAGCAACAGTTAAAGTTCTATTAACTCATCATCGCTTATTGTAAAAACCTCTATTACTGGCAGATAATTAAGTAAGAAGTTATTGTTATTAATAGTTACGTATGTACTTTAAAATAATTTACTATCTTTTCGTTCGTTTATGAACAATCAACAAACTATAATCAACCTTAGTCTACCTCATGGAAATTTTTTCTTCTTATAATCTTATCATCGAAATCTCTGTTGTTATCATTCTATCATTTATTTTTAATGGTATAGCGAAAAGAACCAATATTCCTGCAGTTTTAATGTTGATCATATTGGGTATCATCCTACAGTATGTTATTAAAGCATTTAATGCTGATTCCATAGATTTTTTCCCCATGTTGGAAGTTTTGGGGATTGTGGGATTGATTATGATCGTATTGGAAGCAGCACTCGAATTAAAGCTAAAGAGTGATAAATTAATGCCTATTTTAAAATCAATGGCTATTGCTTTGATTGGGCTTGTGGCTTCTACTTTTATCGCAGCAGTAATATTGAAGGCCTTGATTGATGGAATGACAATGCAATCGGCCTGGCTGTACGCTACCCCATTATCCATATTAAGTAGTGCGATAATTATTCCTAGTGTTAGTAGCTTGAATGAAGCAAAAAAAGAATTTCATGTTTATGAAAGCACCTTTTCTGATATCTTAGGGATTATGTTATTCTATTTCCTTACTGGCCGTCTAAATCCAGCAGAGGATTCTGGAGTAGGAGGTTTTTTTCTGAATTTAATTCTTACCATAGTTATTTCATTGGTGGCGAGTTATGCTATTATTTTGATATTTCAGAAGATTAAAAGTCAGGTTAAATTATTTCTTTTGATAGCAGTATTACTGCTATTATATGGATTAGGTAAGAAAATGCACCTGTCATCATTGATCATCATTTTAATCTTTGGGTTGGTGATAGCGAACATGAAATTATTTTTTCAAGGCAGCTTAAGACAGTATTTGGATTTTGAAAAAGCAAAATCTATATATCACGAATTGCACGTTATTACTGCCGAAACGGCATTTGTAGTTCGTACTTTATTCTTTGTGATCTTTGGAGTTACTATTGTGCTTTCTTCTTTATTAAGTTTGAAGGTGACGCTGATAAGTATTTTGATATTAATTTCGATTTACGCTATACGATATGGATTACTACGTCTTTTTATGGGAAAAGATATTTTTCCTCAATTGTTTATAGCGCCTCGAGGATTAATTACCGTGCTTTTATTTTATGCAATTCCTGCAGAAGCTACCATTGAAGGTTTTGAGCCGGGAATCTTACTGTTTGTAATAATCGGTACTAGTTTGGTGATGACCGGCGGAATGATTAGAGATAAGAAAATGAATCTACAACAGGGGTTGGGGACAACACCCGTCACAGATACTATTGAAGAGACTGAATATTTCATAAATAATGCTACAGATTTAAGCGAACTTGACGGTGATGCTTCAGCGGGCGAGCATGATATAAAATAATGAAACGTTTACATCGATTAACTGCCATTCTAGTAAAGCTACAATCAAAAAGAATTGTACAAGCAGCAGAACTTGCCAATAAGTTTGAGGTAAGTTTACGTACAATTTATCGAGATATGCAGGCACTAGCCGAGGCAGGTGTTCCTATAGGTTCGGAAGCCGGCACAGGGTACTTCCTTGTAGATGGATATTCATTGCCGCCTGTAATGTTTACAGAAAAAGAAGCCAATGCGCTACTTACAGCTTTAAAAATAATAAAAACAAATAATGATCAATCTCTCATCAACGAGTATCAAGAAGCAATCGAAAAGGTGATTGCGGTGCTTCAAACAACACAAAAAAAGAAATTAGAGATTCTGGATCAACGTATTTTTACATATAATCAAAGTGCACGACACCCAAGTAATTCATTATCTATTATTCAGCAGGCGATTACCAATTTAAGAGTGCTCGAAATTCAATATACCAAAGCGAGTGATGAGTTTAGTAAAAGATTGGTAGAACCTCTGGGAGTATATTTTACAAATAATACGTGGATAATGATTGCCTATTGTAGACTACGCAAAGATTATCGCGAGTTTAGAACAGACCGCATCCAACATATCCTGGAAACACAAGAACTTTTTCCGTCGCAAAAATTCACGCTCGAAGACTACTATAATAGAAGAGCACACTTATACCGAACAAATATTTCTTCTTAAAATATACTACTGACATAGGGTTGTCATAAGCAGGTTTTAGTTTTGATTAAAATTAATACTCATGAACAAGTTAATTCTAATCATCATGGTAAATCTATTGTTTAATTGTACTTCAAAACCTGATCAAAACCTATCACCAATGAAGACCAAAACCAACGTAGTAGAAGTAGTATTTTTCGAAGCTAATCCAGAGTATTCCCAAAAAGAAATCAAAACGGCTCTAGAATCGCTTAACGAAATTGTAAAAATGTATTATGGCTTTATAGAAAGAACAACTGCCAGTACTGCCGATGGTAAGTACATCGATATTGTATACTGGATCGATATGAAATCTGCAAAAGCGGCAGCAAAAGCAGTAATGAAGGATCAACAAGCTTTAAAAATATTTGAGGTAGTCAAACAAGAATCGTTGCAGATGTATCATTTCGACACTTTCAATCAGTTTGAAGAGTAAATGTAAATCACTATACCTCCATCTCTTGTAAAAGATTATGGCTTTTCCCTCGGAGCGGGTTAAAGAGATGTTGGTATTGTTTTTTCTATTTTCCATAAATTTGAAAAATTCATATATACATAATCCACTTAATGATTCCAGAATATATCCTTAATAGAAAGGGCGCTCGAAGCCTTAAAGACCTTAATCCAGAAGTGATTGAATATTTGAACAAAGGCCTTGTAGAAACTACAAATCTTATGGAATGGTTAGCTGTTGATCAATTAAAACTACTGAAGAAAATTCTGAAGGATCTTAATAAATCTGAATGGTATGACAGTTTTTATGAAGCGGTTTCAGCCCAAAAGAAACCTACTGCAAATGCTACAACTAAAGTAATTGGAATTACCTTTTTACAATTAACAGAAGACAAAAAAGTCATAGAATATCTGTCTGATCATACTTCTGATATACCTAGATGTTGGGCTGCTTATTGGACAGGAATCAGAGAAACTAACATTACTGCCGTACTTAATGCTATTCAACCATATGCAGCAGATACCCATTTTGGGGTACGGGAAGTAGCCATATTTGCCTCAAAAGAATCTATTATTGAAAACCTGGATGAATCCATAAAGATTCTTGCAAAATGGACTTCACATGAAGATGAGAATATACGCCGTTATGCCGCCGAAACAACTAGACCTATAGGAGTGTGGACCAAAAAGATTGATGCTCTTAAAGAAAACCCTGAAAAAGGATTACCAATACTGAAGCCGCTTATATCTGATTCATCAAAGTATGTGAGAGATGCTGTGGGAAATTGGTTAAATGATGCTAGCAAAACAAAACCAGATTGGGTTAAGAGTATTTGTAGTCAATGGAGAAAAGAATCTCCTTCTAAGGAGACGGTATATGTTCTTAAAAAAGCATTACGATCAATTAATAATATAGATTCGGATTATTATTAAATCACTGGAAATCGTTTGCGT
Organism: Aquimarina celericrescens; assembly: GCF_042682765.1. Lineage (NCBI taxonomy): Bacteria > Pseudomonadati > Bacteroidota > Flavobacteriia > Flavobacteriales > Flavobacteriaceae > Aquimarina > Aquimarina celericrescens. The sequence goes on from NZ_JBHUHY010000002.1 coordinate 21,563, forward strand.
GTTAACATAAAATCATATTTGATATTATATTTTTATTAAATCTTTACTAAAAGGTATTCTTTTTAAGATAATTAGGAGCGCTTTTTACCTGCTTTTTTATAGATTTATGTGATCTTTAGGATCATGTGTTAACTTCATAAAGGCAATCATTTTCAATGAATATTCTTCATATAAGTATTGAATGTTACCCTATTGCAAAAGTAGGAGGTCTAGCAGATGTTGTAGGTGCTTTGCCGAAATATCAAAACGGTTTAGGTCATGATACAACAGTAATTACTCCATTTCATGATAACCCATTCACGAAGGATGCCGAATTGGCAAAAATCCATCAAGGGAAAATTATTTTAGGAGAAAAATCGCATACATATACATTGCATGAGCTCATTTCCCCAAATTTGGGATTTACTGTCTATATGGTTCACATTCCTAAGCTTTTAGATCGAACTGTTGTTTATGGACACTATGACGAAGCAGAACGCTTCATTGCGTTTCAATTATCAGTTTTAGAGATTATAAATGAGCCAAAGTATACTCCGGATATTGTCCATTGTCATGATCATCATACAGGGTTCATTCCTTTTTTGATGACTCATGCAGAAGCCTATAAAAATCTTAGTAGTATCCCAACAGTTCTTACCATACATAATGCACAGTATCAAGGACAATTGGGATATGATAAGTTATATTATTTACCAACCTTTGACCAGAAGAAAATAGGTCTTTTGGATTGGGGTAATAAAATCAATCCTTTGGCTGCAGGAATCAAAAGTGCCTGGAAGGTTACCACCGTTTCTCCTAATTATATGAAAGAGCTTCAGTACAGCGCTAATGGCTTAGAAAGTTTATTGCGAAGCGAAAATAAAAAGTGTGTGGGAATACTTAATGGTATAGATACAGATACCTGGAATCCGGAAACGGATACCATGTTAGTTAAAAATTATAAGAATAGTACACTCGTTTCAGGAAGAAAGGCAAATAAGAAATGGCTTTGTGATACTTTTGATTTGTCAATCGACACTCCTCTTTTTGCCTTTATTGGTAGATTGGTAAACGAAAAAGGAGCAGATTTGCTTCCAGAGATTATAGAAGAATCATTAAGTAATACAGATATTAATGTTCTCGTTTTAGGTTCAGGTAATCATGAAATAGAAGAAAAATTACGATTGTTAAGGGATAAGTTTACAGATAGGTATCATGTGCATATTGGATACGACGAACAATTATCTCATATAATTTATGCAGGAGCCGACTTTCTGTTAATGCCATCTAGAGTAGAACCATGCGGACTTAATCAGATGTATGCTTTGCGGTATGGTACGATACCTATAGTACGAAGGACCGGCGGCTTAAAAGATACCGTTATTGATATAGGTGATGGAGGTTTTGGTATTTGTCACGATCAAGTTTTAGTATGGGATGTTTGTTACTCGATCAAAAGAGCTATTGCACTTTATGCAGATCAATCGGCTTATAAGCGCTTGCAAAGACAAATCATGAAAATTGATCATTCATGGCATCGATCAGCACAAGAATATGTAAATTTATATAATTCCCTTATACAACTAAAATGATCAACAAAAAAGTCTTAGCAATTATCCTGGGGGGTGGGCAAGGAACCCGATTATATCCTCTAACCGAAAAACGATCCAAACCTGCAGTATCTATTGCCGGTAAATACAGATTGGTAGATATTCCAATTTCTAATTGCATTCATTGCGATATTAAGAGAATGTTTGTGCTTACTCAATTTAATTCAGCTTCACTTAACAGGCATATTAAGAATACATATGTTTTTAGTTCTTTTAGTAATTCGTTTGTAGATATTCTTGCTGCAGAACAGACTCCAGATAATAAAACCTGGTATCAGGGTACTGCAGATGCTGTACGTCAATCGATGCATCATTTATTAAATCATGAGTTTGAATATGCTTTGATTTTATCTGGTGATCAACTCTATAAAATGGATTTTAACGACATGTTAAACGAACATATCAATAAAGGGGCAGATATCTCTGTAGCTACGCTTCCTGTTAAACCCAAAGAAGCAACAGAATTTGGTATTCTTAAGACTGACAATGAGAGTTTTATATCGTCTTTTACAGAAAAACCAAGCCTAGACAAGTTACCCGGATGGGAGTCAGAAGTTAGTGAAGAAATGAAAAGTGAAAACAGACACTATTTGGCTTCAATGGGGATTTATATCTTCAATAAAGATCTGTTAATCGATATTCTTTCTGATCCTAACACTATAGATTTTGGAAAAGAGATTATACCACAATCTATTAGCACTCACAAAGTGTTGGCCTACCAATATGAAGGATATTGGACCGATATAGGGAATGTTGCTGCTTTTTTTGATGCGAACATAAGTTTAACCGATGAAGTTCCACAATTTGATTTATTTAGCAAAAGTAGTTCTGTTTTGACAAGGCCACGCATATTACCTCCATCAAAAATCTATGGAACTCGATTAGACAGATCAATGATAGCAGAAGGGTGTATTATAAATGCTAAAGAAATAGAACGCTCTGTTATTGGTATTCGTTCCCGAATAGGAAAGGACACTGTAATTAGAAATACGTATATGATAGGAAGCAATCACTACGAGGATCTAGATGAATTAGAGGCTAATAGGGTCAAAGGCATACCCTCCTATGGAGTTGGTAAACGATGCTCAATTAATAATACCATCATAGATAAAGATGCACGAATTGGAAACGATGTGACTATAAATGGAGGGCCTCATCTCGAAGATACTGAAAAGGATACTTATGTAATTAAAGATGGGGTTGTGGTTATTAAGAGTCGTTCTATGATTCCGGATGGTTTTATTCTATAATTTCTTTAATATTTTAACTTTTTTAAAGAGAATAATGACTGCTTTTTTATCCGAAAACGTTATTGTTTATAAATTCTTACGGTTCAATCTAAAATCTTACAACTAAGACTCTCGGTTTTCAGAAATAAGTAATAAATTGGGAAAGCTTTTGTTAAAAAAGTAATATCAATTCATCTTAACTTATAATTTTTCATGCTTAATCAAGAACGTGTTGTTATTGAAAATGTGACTCCAGAGCTAAATAATGGAGTTTTTTTTATCAAAAGAGTAGTCGGGGAAAAAATTCATATCACAGCAGATATTATTGGTGATGGTCATGATATTATACAGGCCAGCATATGCTATAAACATGAAAAAGATCCTAGCTGGAAAGAAATCAGAATGAAACATGTGGATAATGACTCGTGGGAAGGAGAATTCAAGGTGGACGTCCAGGGATATTATATCTATAAAATACAAGGATGGGTAGATTATGCTCTAAATTGGCAACATGGGATCATTAGAAAGATCGATGATGGTCAAAAAGTGACTTCAGAATTACTAGAGGGTCGTGAGTACCTTGATGCTATAGTTAAGGAAACAGGTATTAAAGAAAAAGCCTATATAAAAAGGCTTTCAGATCTTTTTGTTCAAGAAAAATCATATGAAGAAGCTATTAAAGAAGTAAAGAGTAATACACTTCATGATTTGTTCTATAAGTATCCATCAAAGGGATTAATGACTACTTATAAAGAATTAAAAGTATATGTAGACCGTGAGAGAGCAAGGTTTAGTACATGGTATGAATTTTTTCCACGAAGTGCTTCAGAAACAGAAGGAGTGCACGGTACATTTAAAGATTGTGAGCGATTGCTTCCCAGAATTGCAGAGATGGGATTTGATATTTTGTATTTTCCACCAGTGCATCCTATTGGAGAAATAAATAGAAAAGGCAAAAACAATGCTACTGAAGCCAACACAGATGATGTGGGATCACCTTGGGCAATAGGATCTAAAGACGGGGGGCATACAAGTATTCATGAAAAACTGGGTACACTCGAGGATTTCAAAGATTTGGTTAAAAAAGCCAAAAAACTAGGTATCGAAGTAGCTATGGATTATGCTTTGCAGGCGGCACCCGATCATCCCTGGGTAAAAGAACACCCCGAATTTTTTAAATGGAGACCAGACGGAACCGTACAATATGCAGAGAATCCGCCCAAAAAGTATCAGGATATACAGCCTATGTATTTCGATACCACAGCATGGAAAGAAATGTGGAAAGAACTTCTCGCTACTGTATTATTTTGGGTAGAGGAATGTGGAATTCGAGTTTTTAGAGTTGATAATCCGCACACCAAACCTTTTTATTTCTGGGGATGGTTGATTAGCGAAATAAAAAACAAATATCCAGATGTGCTCTTCTTGTCTGAGGCTTTTACAAAACCAAAAGTGATGCAGCAACTCGCCAAACAAGGTTTTACACAATCATATACGTATTTTACCTGGCGTAATAGTAAGCATGAACTTATGGAATACGTAAATGAGATTACCAAGACCGACCTTAAAGAATATTTTCGTCCTAACTTCTGGCCAAACACGCCAGATATTAATCCATATCATCTTCAGGGAGCTAATGAAGCAATGCACATAATAAAATATGCACTAGCATCTACACTAAGCTCTAATACAGGTATTTATGGACCATTATTCGAACAAATGATTTCAGATGCAATACCCGGAAAAGAAGAATATCTTAATAGTGAAAAATATCAGTTGCGCTACTGGGATTGGAACGTAAAAAACAAACTTACCACACTTATAACCAGTATTAACCATAGTAGAAAAGAGAATCCCGCACTTCAACAAACAAACAATATTGAATTCTGCTCTATAGAGAATGATCAATTAATAGGGTTCTATAAATATAATGATGACAAAACCAATGAATTGATTATTGTGATAAGCTTAGATCCTTACTATTCTCAGAAAGGACAAATACAACTCCCCCTTAATCAACTTGGTGTGCACGCCGGACATCATATTGAGGTGCACGACCTGATTACCAAAAGTAGTTATTATTGGAATAATGAATGGAACTATATAGAACTACATCCTGCGTTACCTATGCATATTTTTAAAATTAAAAAGTGATGTAGTATGACGACAGAAAGCAAACCCAAAAAAGACCTTAATGATGAATATATATATACCTCAGAATGGTCTGAACTATTTAAGAACCCTCAATTTGTTGAAGAACTGTGTGAAGATATTTTGGAGCCTTATATCATTACAAAACGCTGGTATGGGGGGAAAGCAAGTGCTTTAAAATATATTGAATTAATTGATCATTTTAAGATTCAAGATGACAATGATCTATTTTATGGACTGGTGCTCGAGGTAAACTTCAGAGAAGCTTTTGTACAGAATTATTTTATCCCTATTGCGCTGGTCACAGACCTGAATTTTTCTCAAGAGGATATTATCACCAAAATTCAGCTGAATCAGAAAAAGGGATTCTTGGTTGACGCTACGCTTTTAGAATCTTTCAGGAAACAAATCTTTGAAAAAATTCTGGAAGGTGCCAAGACAAAGTACAAAGGTTTAGAATTTAGAAGGGGACGAGGGTGTAAAGATTCAGAATATATTTCTTCCTGCTTTTTAGGAGCAGAACAAAGCAATACCTCAATTATTTTTAATGATCAATATATTTTAAAAATCTTCAGAAGGATATTTACAGATCAAAATCCGGATTATGAGATCAACAAATACCTTACAGATAAAAACGTGTTTAAAAATACTCCTAAATATAGTGGTAGTATAACATTAAGGTTTTCTGATAAGAATGTGATCACACTGGCATTGATGCAGCGTTTGGTACCAAATCAAGGAGATGCATGGGAGTATTTTTTAGATCAACTCAAGGATATTTTTAAAAAACTAAACGAAATACATCCCGATATAACCCAGGTACAGCCCATAGGTATGTTTGACAAGATCGATCTTAGCATACTCCCAGATGAGATCATGAACTATTGCCCAATGTCATTTTTTGAAGATATTGATCAGTTAGCTTTACGTACAGCTCAAATGCATGTAGCTTTGGGATTAGAAAGGATAAATACTCAATTTACTCCACAAATCTATAGCAATGATTATTCGGTATGGTTAAAAAACAGACTGATCTACCAGTTTGAAAATAGAGTGAATTTAGTAGAAAATAACCTACATAAGCTAGAAGGTCTTCGCCTGGAACTAGCACAAGAATTTTTGGATCGGAAAAAGGATATTCGTAAACGATTACTTGATTTTGATGAAAGTAAATTAAAAGGAGAACGAATACGTATCCATGGGGATTTTCACTTAGGACAAGTCTTGGTCAATGATCATGATTTTTATATCATTGATTTTGAGGGAGAACCAGAGAGTACCATTAGAGATCGTAAAGTAAAACAACCTCCTTTAAAAGACGTTGCAGGACTCTTTAGATCATTTAATTATGCATTATACTCAACGATCTTCAATAACATAGAAGATTTTGGATATACGAAGGAAGAGTTATTTCATTTTGCCGAGGTATTATACAGCTACATGGTTGCGGTCTTTCTTAGGCGATATGTAAAATACGTTCAGTCACATAACTTAAGTATTGGGTATAAAAAGGAAATAAAATTTATACTAAATTATTGTTTGCTTGAAAAAGCAGTTTACGAATTAGGATACGAATTAAATAGTAGACCCAGATGGGCAGTGATTCCTCTAAAAGGAATCTCAAAAATTATTAATAGCTAAACCCAAAATATGAGTAAGGTAATTGCACACAGTTTCTTTTCAGAATTTGACATCAATCTTTTTAAAGCCGGAACACATTATCGTTTATATGAAAAATTTGGTTCTCATATAACTACTGTAAATGGAGTAGAAGGTACTTACTTTGCTGTTTGGGCTCCATCTGCAAAATCTGTCTCTGTAATAGGAGATTTTAATTTCTGGGTCGAGGGAGAACATCAACTCAACGTGCGATGGGACGAATCCGGGATTTGGGAGGGCTTTATACCCGATGCAGGAAAAGGAAGTGTATATAAATATAAAATACAATCTCATCACAATGATATAAAAACAGAGAAGGCAGATCCGTATGCAAGAAGATGTGAACATCCACCTAAAACGGCATCAGTAGTCTGGGGTAATACCTATGAATGGCAGGACACCGCTTGGATGAAAAAACGTAAAAAGCATAATGCCATAGACGCTCCTTTTTCTGTTTATGAAGTACATTTGGGCTCCTGGAAAAAAAGAGTAGAAGAAAACAGGTCGCTTTCGTATACCGAACTAGCTGATGAACTGGTTTCTTATGTCAAAGAAATGCAGTTTACCCATGTAGAACTCATGCCAATTATGGAATATCCTTATGATCCATCATGGGGATATCAACTAACCGGATATTTTGCACCTACTTCTCGTTTTGGATATCCTGAAGAATTTAAGCTACTGGTTGATAAATTACATCAAAATGATATCGGTATAATTTTGGATTGGGTGCCTTCACACTTTCCTGAAGATGCTCATGGATTAGGTTTTTTTGACGGAACCTGCTTGTATGAGCATCCCGATAAAAAAAAAGGATATCATCCCGATTGGAAAAGTCTGATTTTCAATTACGGAAGAAACGAAATAAAAAGTTTTCTCATTAGCAATGCTATATTTTGGTTAGACCAATATCATGCAGATGGATTACGTGTAGATGCCGTTGCATCTATGCTTTTCTTGGATTATTCTCGTGAAGATGGACAATGGGAACCTAATATGTTTGGAGGCAGAGAAAACCTGGAAGCCATTACTTTTATGAAGGAACTGAATGAAGAGGTATATGCAAGTTTTCCTGATGTACAGACCATAGCAGAAGAATCTACTTCATTCCCCATGGTTTCCAAACCTACTTACCTGGGTGGACTTGGTTTTGGAATGAAATGGATGATGGGATGGATGCATGACACTTTACAGTACGTATCTAAAGAGCCTATTTATCGTAGACACCATCAAAATGATCTTACTTTTAGTATGACTTATGCATTTACTGAAAATTTTATGTTACCCCTTTCTCATGACGAAGTGGTATATGGTAAAAAAAGTATCATTGGTAGAATGCCAGGTGACGAGTGGCAACAATTCGCTAATCTAAGGTTGTTATATAGTTACATGTTTACGCACCCAGGAACAAAGCTACTGTTTATGGGAGCTGAGTTCGGGCAACGAGAAGAGTGGAATTTTCAACAAAGTCTGGATTGGCATTTGCTTCAATACGATTATCATAGTGGGATTAAAGCTCTAGTTACAGATCTCAATACGTTATATAAAAAGTACCCAGCTTTATATGAACAGCAGTTTAGTGCAGCTGGGTTTGAATGGATTAGTTATGACGATTCAGAAAATTCTGTGATTACCTATATACGTAAAGGGAATGATAAGGAAAACTCATTAGTGATCGCTTGTAATTTTACGCCCGTGCCAAGAACAAAGTATAGACTTGGTTTACCAGGTGAAGGAAAATTGGTACAAATCTTTAATAGTGATGATACTAAATATGGTGGGAGTGGACTTTCAAATCAAAAAGAAATTCATATAGATGATAAAAATTGGAACAATCGTTCCAATTCAGCAGAAATTAGTATTCCTCCATTGGGAGCTGTCGTCTTTAGTATTAAAAAGTAACGATCTTGATAATTTAGTAAAACTGGTAAGAATCTGCTAATCAATCGGTTTTAAATCACCGATAAAGAAACAATTGTTAATTCGTTGTAGCTCAAACGTTTTCGTTAATTTTTCTTAATAAATAGTAATAAAAATCGTTTTTAAATTCATTAAGTTATTGTTCTTTTACAATCCCAAGTCTTAATGAAAAAGTAACACATATGATCGTAAATACAGAACTAGAGCAAAAAGGAAATTTGTTTCCCGGAAAGATCACTTCCTTTACTCAAGATGTAGATAAAATAAATTTCACCACCGAAAACGGAGTCATCCTTCAAGTAACTATAATCAGAGGTAGTGTTATTCGTTTTAGATATGCAACCGATAACAATTTTGAAAAAGACTTTTCTTATGCCATTAGTGAAGATGGGGCAAGAGGGTATAGTAAACTAGAGGTCGAAGAACATGCGGCTCATTATGCTATTATTACCTCTAGGGTAGAAATAATTATTGGTAAAAATAATCTTAATACCGCTATTTATGATTTACACGGAAATGTAATTTGTAAAGATGATTGGGGATTTCATTGGGAGCAAAGTTATGAGTATGGTGGTAACATTGTAAAGATGAGTAAATCTGCTCCACAAGGAGAGTGCTATTATGGCTTGGGAGATAAACCCATGCACCTTAACCTTAAAGGTAAACGCATAGAGAATTGGGCTACCGATCAATATGCATTTGGTAAAGACCAAGATCCTTTATACAAAAGTGTTCCTTTTTATATCGGGATGTATGAAGAAAGAGCTTACGGAATTTTTTTTGATAACACATTTAGAACATTCTTTGATTTTTGCCAGGAACGTCGTAATGTAACTAGTTTTTGGGCTCAGGGAGGAGAAATGAATTATTACTTCTTCTATGGACCAAATATGCAGGATGTTATTACTCGTTATACTGATTTAACCGGAAAACCAGAGTTACCGCCTTTGTGGGCATTAGGATATCACCAATGTAAATGGAGTTATTATCCAGAGAGTAAAGTAAAAGAGGTAACTAGCAAATTTAGAGAACTACAAATACCATGCGACGCCATCTATCTTGATATCGATTATATGGAAGGATTTAGATGTTTTACATGGAGTAAAGAATACTTTCCCGACCCAAAACGTATGGTAGCAGAGTTGGCTGAGGATGGTTTTAAAACCGTTGTAATCATAGATCCGGGAATAAAGATAGATGATGAGTATTGGGTTTACAAAGAAGCAATGGATAAGGATTACTTTTGTAAACGTGCTGATGGTCCCTATATGCGTGGAAAAGTATGGCCTGGAGAGTGTTATTTCCCCGATTTTACAAATCCTGAAGTACGAGAATGGTGGTCTGGGTTGTTTAAAGAAATTATTGATGAAATAGGAGTGAAGGGAGTTTGGAATGATATGAACGAACCCGCGGTAATGGAAGTCCCTGAGAAAACATTCCCTAACGATGTTCGACATAATTATGATGGCAACCCTTGTAGTCATAGAAAAGCACATAATATCTATGGTACGCAGATGGCAAGAGCTACCTATGAAGGAGTAAAACGATTTGCATATCCTAAACGTCCTTTTATCATTACCAGATCTGCATATTCTGGTGCCCAACGTTATACTTCCTCATGGACTGGAGATAATGTGGCCACCTGGGAACATCTTTGGATAGCCAATATTCAGGCACAACGTATGAGCATGAGTGGTATGTCTTTCACGGGGAGTGATATTGGTGGTTTTGCAGAACATCCAACAGGAGAATTATACGCAAGATGGATACAACTCGGAGTTTTCCATCCGTTTTGTCGTACACATTCGTCTGGAGATCATGGCAATCAAGAACCTTGGACTTTTGGTGAAGAAGTGGTAGATGTAACTCGTAAATTCGTTGAGCTACGCTATCAATTATTGCCTTACTTGTATACTATGTTTTGGGAGTATGCAGAAGAAGGGATACCCATGTTGAAACCCTTAGTATTATTTGATCAAACCGACCCGCAGACGCACTATAGAACAGATGAGTTTGTTTTTGGAAACCAAATATTGGTTTGTCCCGTTCAAGAACCAAATTCTAAAGGTAGAAGAATGTATATTCCGCGAGGGAATTGGTACAACTACTGGACTCGCGAGTATGTAAAAGGCGGAATGGAACAATGGGTAGATGCAGATTTAGATATCATTCCGCTGTTCATAAAGGAAGGCGCAATAATTCCCAAGTACCCTATTCAACAATATGTAGGAGAAAAAACGATTGAAACGCTACAATTAGAGGTATACTATAAGCTAGGAAACAAAGAAGTTTCAAAAGTGTACGAAGATGCTCAAGATGGATATGACTATGCCAAAGGAAGATATAGTTTGCGAAGTTTTTCTTTTACGGGTAAAGAAAATGAAGTCATTATTCAACAGCATAAAAACGGAAGTTACATCACAGAATATGAAACCATGAGGATCGAGTTGATAGGACTTCCTTTTACTATCAAAGAGATAGAAATAGATAATGAAGTTGTTCCTTTAGAAAGTATTCAATTCGATAAAAAAGAAAATACAATAGTGGTTCGTAAAGATTTTACCGAGCTGCATATTGTAGGATAATATGACCATATTTTAATTTCATCCCTGGTTTCTTGATAAGAAACCAGGGATTTTCTTAGTTTTAGTAGCCTGCTAATTAATATCCTTATCCATTTTCATAGTTCTTTTTTCTATTTCCTGATCAAAGCGTCTAAAATCCCATTTTTTAAGGTTTCCTTTGATATCACCAGAAATTATATATCTGCCGTCGTTAGAAAAAGTCGCTGCCTTTATAGGATACTTGTGGCGAATAACACTAGGAATTTGTATGAATCTATTATCTTTTTTACGATAGATCTGTACTGTATTATCACTGCTGGCAGTTAACAGAAGACTGTCCTTATGAAATCCTACATCCTCTATATCTCCTGTATGAGATGCCATTGTTTGCAAAAGACTGTATGAATTTGATTCTTTATCAAATTTCCAAACTCTTGCCTTATTATCCCTACTTCCAGAGACAATATGGCCGCTATTTGAAGAAAACTCTACTTTGGTAATTCTATCTTGGTGTCTGGTAGATATGGTATCTGTTTTTAGGTTATTAATATTGTATAGATATATGTTATCCTTGGCTGCCACAGCCAATTTATCCTTAGGTTTACTGTAGGTGACCACATCGATGCTATCGCTAGGTGGTAAAAGCACAGTTTTATTTTTTTTATTTATGAGTCTTTTTCTTGGTTCGATGATATTTCCAAGTACAATACGTCCTTTTTTATCGGTTTCTCTCAAAACTTTTCGTCCAGTAAGGTTAATTTCTTCAAAGTTGGTGGTTAAAAATTTTATACTATCTCTGTTATTCTTAAAAGTAACCTTAATCGTAGTATCATTATAGTAACTGATTTTTGAAATCTCTTTTTGGTAGTCTCTATGGTTAATAGAAATAGGTTTAATATTCCATATTTTTATGGTTTGATCCTCACTACTGGTAATAATATAATCCTCGTCTTTATTTACAAACGAAACATTTTGTATAGGCTTACTATGTCCTATAAATTGCTTTAGTAAAATATTATCTGCACTCCATAAGTTTGCACCATTATCACTACTCCCAATCAACATTTGTCCTTTCTTATTAATGTCAATAGTATTAATATGTTCATCATGAATAAAGTTATCATGCGCCAGTATAGAATCAGGGTTAAACACTTTAATTCTCCCTTTTAATCCTAATAAAATAGAATCTTTGCTTTTAATTTTAAATGTATGAATACTGTCTGTAGGTGAAAGTTTTAGTGCGTCTCTAAAATAATAGTGTTTTAATCGTGAACTATTGCTAAAAAAAAGACGATTACTACCGTAGAGAACCAGATAATTACTTTTGTTATCATCAAAAGTTTTTATTTTTCTGATTTTTCCATCAAGTTTTTGAATAGTTGTTATAGTGTAATCTTTGTTGTCCATATTGATATTAAGCGTTTTAATTAGATTATTGACTCCTATTATGAACGAATAATTTTTTTGATGTTCGATATCTATAGATGATCCTTGGGGAATATGAATTTCTTTAAAACCTGGTTTAATATTACCATCACTATTAAGTAGTACAAGCGTAACACTGTCTTTTTGAAAAACCTTTTTTGCAACCATAATCGTCAATTCTCCCTCATCATTTTGAAAAGGTTCAAATGCAATTATATTTTTTTGGGTAAATATGGCATTACTTGTAGCATTTTTCTTCTTATATTCTAATGAATTTACTATTAAAGTATTTGATTTTGTTAAGGCAAATACATAAAGCAAAGAGTCGTTGGTAACAGATCTACGGGTTTTTGTTGCTCTAATTGGATTATCTCCAGGTAATTGTATACTGCTATGATAAAAAGGAGTTTTTTTGTAATCTTTATAAAGATCGTTCTTAAACTCAAAAAGTAAATTAAAAGTAGAATCTGTCTCTAGGGATTTCTCATTTTGCTCGAGAATTCTCTCGCAAGCCAAGATATAATTAAACGAACTGGTCTTATCTACATTATAATCTCGTAAGGCATAACCAATTCCTTTATGAATTTTAATTGACAGTTCGTTCAGATTGAGCTCATCAGATAATTGTTTGTTAAGTAAATTTGATTCTTTATTTTGAAAATATAATGCCACAGAAAGTCCAAGTAGACAGGTAATAATAAAAGGATAGTAGAAAAATAGTTTTAACCTTCGTTTCAGTCTTTTCTTCTCACGTTCTTCTTTTTGACTTTCTTCAAGACTTGCCTCAAAAAATTGTTGTTTTTTTTGAAGCCGCTCGATATGATCATCATCCAGGATATAATTGAGACACTGTTTCATGCGCTCGACCTGTTGAGTCGTAAGTAAATCTGCCTTTTGTTGTGTATCTTGATAAATATCAAAGGAAGAGATAAAATCCTTTTTGATTAGGGATCTAAAATCATCTTCGGTTCTAATATTATTGATAATTTTTGCAATAATATCATGACTTAACTCTGTATAGTCTGCACCAATTTTTTTATCACTGCTTAAGTGAAGGATTCCTTTTTGTTTTAGTTCGTAAATGATCTCAGAGATGGTCTCATTATATTCTTGATCGTTAATCTCTCCCCAAATATCGGTTTGTATCTTATCTAATAGTTTTCGATCGTTAATCACATAAAAATCTTCCTTTTCTACCTGTATAGGTATTCTTTTTTTAAGATCGTCGTTGGTTTTAAAATGCCTCAGAAATTTGATTACACTATCTTTATGTTCTGTCCTATTGTTAAGTTTGTTACTGGCATTTCTTATGATCTTATTATTAACTTCACGAATGTAGTTTTCTAAAACTTGTTCTATAGAGCCAAATTCCTGTATTTCATTTTCTTTAAACTCAAGAGGTAGATATTTATCATTATCTTGTTGGGGATTCTCTCCATAAGTCCTTTGGTAATCTACTTTATACATACTATCCAGATAGACTTGGAGAAAAGGAAGGTGGTAACTGGTGCTTTCATTATTTTTTATTTTGATTTGATCAAGAATGAGCGCTATCCTTTTTTGTTTTTCTTTATCCGGTAGTTCTTCTTTGGTATAATCACCTACTTGATTAATGTTGAATTCTTTGAAAGACTTTTCAATAATATTTTTTACGACATCTTCATTTGGATGAGCCAATCGTATTTTTTTGTAAAAAATATAGGGGATATAAGATTGCAATTGATCTAGATACCCAAAGTATTCTTCTCGTAGCGATATGATGATATTAAAAGGAATCTTATAATCAAAAATAAGTTTTAAGAAAAGTCCGAATTTATTGATTTCTTCTTTATTTCCGTAGACAAAAAGCTCTTCAAACTGATCAAAAATGACAAGGGGATTATATGCAGAGCTCGAATTCTTATTCTTTTTGTACATGAAATAATCATGTATTTTATCTGAAATCTTGTTAACTTCCTTGTTTTTAACCCTTAATTCTTCCAAAAGATTTTTTCTTTCATCAATAAATTCAGTTAGGCGTTCTTTATTTTTTTGAATAATGAGTTGTGAATCTTTAAATTCTTTAGAAGATTGATTGTCTTGTGATGATTCTGAAGATAATTTGGATTTGCTTTTTCTTTTGAGTCGAATTATTTCCTCTTCAATATCCAGCATCATTCCTTCAGTATGGTCTAGAGAGCCAAGTATGCGATGAAGCTCTGAATGATGAGAAAAAAACTCGTCAATTAGTTGTAGCGGTTGTTCGATAACATCACTATTGGTATCATCTGAAAAAAGTTTTCTTTTAATAGAATCAATAAGGTTACTATCTCTTCTTATGCTAATTACTTCTTTGTCTTTTCTGATCTTATTTAATAGCCCACAGTAGATGAGACTGGTCTTACCAGAACCAGATGGACCATGCAGAATCATTATTGTTGAATCTTTATATAATTCAAACAACTCTAAACTTTCTTTATCTCTTCCAAAGTAGCTATCGATATCTTTTTTCCTGTATGAATCAAGAAATTTGAAAGGAGATTTTATCTTTGTGTCTAACATGGTTACGAATGCGCGATTAAATTTTTAATGTATTCGAAATGATCCCGTATTTTTTTCTTTTCTTCGATTTCGATAATATCTTTTTTCCCTTCTTTGTAAAGTGCTAAAATCATATCTTCATCTAGTGGCACTTCAATTTCTTCGCCCAATTTTCTCCCATCTATATAATTATCCTTGTCTATTCGGGCATTAATAACTTCTTTATAAATTAATTTATCGGTAGCTTCAGAATATCGATCCAGATAATATAGTTTTATTTTATCTTTTGCTATTGAAGTAGAATTTACATCAAGATAAAACGGAGATAAGTTTAATTCTCTTTTGGGTAAACCATCTTTAGCATTAACAGTACAGATGTAAACAGAATGAACATCAATATCGAGAGCAGATTGGTTGTCTTTTACTTCAAAAATAATGTTCTTTTTATCATCTATTGCGGTTGGCCTTTTATTGATAGGATAGTAAGATCTGTTGATAATATAAGAGCGCTGATTATCATATTTAAACTGATTATAAAAAACATCGTAGATGGATTCGATTCCCAATGTTCTTAAAAACGTAAAATTTCTAATGAATTTCTCTAGATAAAACTCGGTTTTAATATATTCATGTTTGCTATCTTCATTGTGTTCAAGATGCGCAGAAAAGAAATCAGAAACCTCCTTAAACAAATTGCGACTTTGTATAACACAAGTCTTTAACTCTTTCCAAAGAGCATTTTTTTTAAGATAATCATCTGGAATACTGTTATATATAAAAAATAAATCTTCCGAAATTTTATCCTGTACATGAGATTCCCATCCTATCTCAAGATTTTCTCTAAGTATTTCTTTTAGTTCCCCACTAAGCTTTTCTTTAAAATCTGAATTTTCTTTCGATATTGACCAAATGATAGAGTATGCAGAAAATTTCAGAAAGTTCAAAAACTCTTTAAACATACTTCGTATTACCCAATATCGTTCTTTTGTTAATTCCTGGTAAACACTATTGTTGATATCATTAAAGTCTGACAGTATTTCTAAATGAATACATAGAAAATATGGATAGTACTTGTAAAGGTCTTCTTTTAAGTTTTCTTTGAGTTTAATTTCATCGATAAGTTCACGAAAGTTCTTTTTTACAGGAAAAGTGTCTGGATTGGTGTGCCACTGCTCAATTTCCCTGTTTATCTTAAATAGATAATTATTTATTTTTATATCAAAATCATCTGCAGCACCAGCACCTCTTTCCTCATCTTTGGGTCCTTTATAATGTCCCTGTAAAAAACCTTTTGCCTGTTTAAAAACATCATCTATTTTTTTTGAGTCATTAATATTATCCTGTGAATTGAGCAACAATTCATAAAAACGGGTAGACAATGAATAAGCAAAGTGATCATAAACCGGAGTAGTTGTTCCAATAACAATAGGCACATTATGAAGTGCATCAACTATTTTTTGAGTAGAGCATCCGTTAATAAAGACCATTTTTAGTTTCGGAGAATTGTTAAGGATCTCAATAAGTCCTTTGTCATTAAATATTTCATCACTTAATTTAATAGCCTGATCACCATCATCGTGATGTCCACTAAAATGAAATATTGTCATATCATTCGTAAGTAATTGCACCTTACTGATAAACCCATCGATACCTTCGTTAGGAATAATTTCTTTTCTAAATAATTCTTTATGTTTGAGTAGCAAAACATCAATGGCTTTGCGTTCATCATCCAAGCTATTCAATGGAGCCTGTATATCATTTTCAAATATGCCTACAAAATATTCTTTCATTGTGTGGGGTTTTTGGTTCTAAAAGTCAATCAATAGTGGATTAGCCTGGTTATCATCCAGCATTAATTTAGGTATTTCAATCTTCTCTGTTTTTGGTGCTGCAACTCCTTTTTTAACAGATCGTATATTATCGAGCCATTTGCCTCTCGAAAATTTTCCGGTTTCTGGATCAATATTGATCTCAACACATGAGAAAGCATAGGTTAGGGGAGTTTTCCCTTTAAATTTAACTTCATTCTCAGATACCTTCTCTACAGTTAAGTTTGTATCTACATTTGATATATATTCTTGAATCAATGGAATATTAATTTCTGCTTCGGTAGTGTTATCCTTATAGGTCGAAAGTGAAAAATCTGTACTGGTAAGAATATCTGTAATTAGAGCTAAATTCACTTCTTTATTATTTGTGATGTCTTCGATAAAAATATTATCGGGGTCTCCTTTGATATCATTAGCCACCAGGATATGTCCAAGTTCCAAAGTGTCTACGTATTTTCTAACTACGTTTCCAAAGGAAAAAGACATTTTCTTAGAGCCCTTAACTGATGCTCCAATGGCGGCAGGATCAAGTCCAAAAGCCTTAATAAAATTACCTAAGATGTCAAATCCCATTTTGAAATCGATTTTTTTGGTTTTTACATTGGATACTTGAGATACCGGTGCTGTTTGTATTTCTATTGAATGTTTAAAGCCATCTTTAACCAAAAATCTGAATTCTCCCAAGTATTTGGGCTTCTGGTTTTGTACCTCTAACATGCACATGGGTTGTATTCTGGCCTCAGGTACTCTAAGCGGGTTGGCGTCAAACAAATCTCTAATTTGATCTGTAATGTCATTTTTACATATTCTCATAATGTATATATTCTAATTGGTTAATTGCTTCTAAAAATTTTTGTCCTATTTTGGCAAAGCCTTTATCATTAGGATGAATTTCATCGTACCATTCGTTCTTTTTTACCAAAGTTCGCATATCAATGTATGTAGCGTTTTTATGTTTATCTGTTATTTCTTTTAGTAATTGATTAAACCTATCGATTAAGTATTGTATTACATTAGACCGGTCTTCTATTGTTATAATTCCTTTTTCGATCAGATATTTATTGACCCAACCATTTTTAATCGTTTTATGATGATGATCTGCACGAACATAATCATACCCGTGTACGAAAACTTGCTCTACAAAATCAAACTCGTGAATTCGATTAAAAAAGTAATTATAGGTACCTTCTATATCTTTTGTTTTTTGAGTATAGGTGCTATTCAAGTATTCTGAAGGTTGAAGACCTGAGGGCATTCCGTTTTTAAGAATGTTCACAATTTCAGGCCCAATAATATCGTTTCCGCCTCCACTGATCAAGACATATTTTGGTCGTTCTTTTTCTATTTCTTTAAGAAGTTGTCTACTCTCTCTATAATTTTGTATTTCATCTCCTGCCGCAGCGATACTACGTAAAGGATATTTTTCCATAACATAATCCAGTGTATCCTTGACCAAAAACGGAAATAAGAACCAGGAATCTCCTTCGGCAACAATAACCGGTAATTCGGGAAATAGTCTTTTGGATTTTTTAAACCTGCGATATCGACGTTTATCATCCAAATGATTTCCTAATTTAATCAGTAATCCAGATACATCTTTGGTTTTTACTTCTTTTAAGGTGGTAGAAGATTTTACTTTGGTATCTATCGCAAAGCCTTTCTGTTCAGGTTTAGTGTATAAAAAATTAATAAACGGCGCTACAATCTCATGATTTGAATACCATTTCCAATTATCAATAATTTTACTACCTATAGTATTATAATTTGGGTTAATAAGCTGTAAGGAAGATGTAAAGACCGCCCATTTTGTTTTATCGGGTAAAAAATCAGAGATTGCTCCGTGGCCCATTAAATTTCCGTAATGTGTCATTGGCGGTGTTAGCCCTACCTGGTTCATACCAGGTATAGAAGGAGTAATATCTTCTTTATCATTTACGATAAACTTATAGATAAGCCAGTCATACTTCCAATTATAAATCTCTTTATAAGAGTCTAAAGACCAACCGGCATAAGGAGCACTACTATGTTCATAGAACATAATAGATTCTCCTGGTTTTAATTGTTTGGTTTGATGATCCAGAGGATCCGAAGAAATTGCCAGATCAGAACCTAATAACAATGCAGTAACAAAAATCTCTTGCTTTGAAATATTTGAAACTTTGATCTGATACTTTTGATAATATTCATTATTTCTTGTTAAGCTATTTTCAATCGTAACAAGTTCATGATTTGTATTCGTTATATCCGACCAGTTTGAGTTATCGTTTACACGAATTTCAACCTTTATGGGTATTTCAGAAAAACCTCCTTCCGGGTTTTCCAACGTATTATAATAATTCCATTTTAAAAGAGACTCTAGTTGATTTGATAATCTTTGGTCTAGTTCTTCTTTTGAAGTTGCTAAAAGATCAACCTGAACGGCCAGGGGGCGATATACATCATCTGGCAAGGTTATGTATGCTGTTTGATTAAAAATTGTGACAAAGAAAGAAGCTTCACTAGCTGTGGATAGTAATATTCTTGGTGTACCCTGTATAACTTTTGTGATTTGTTGTTTGGCATTTTGGTCTTTATCCAAATCACAAATATGAATACGTAAAGAGTCAAAGATGGTTTCGGTTTCTACAGCATACGATTGGGTGAAATCTAATAAAACACCGTTCTCGATTGGATCCTGTATCAACGAATCTTCAAGATTAACTTCTGTAATCTTAGTAGGTATAGATTTGATTTGATCTATTTTTATCGTTATTTCAGACCCTTTTTTAATTCCGAATAATTGTCCTTTATTATAATACCATCCATTTCTATTATTAAAAAGAATCTTACCTTGATCAATGTATGATTGTTTAGGTGTAAGATTAAGCCAGGAACAATAGTGATCTATCTTTCCTTTACCCTGAACACTTAGCGTGGGAGTTTGTTTTTTGTTAGTTATATCTTTTAAGCTGATTTTTGCCCATTTCGTAATATCAAGATAGCTTATCTTACTGTTTTTTGCTTGTAAGAGCTGTAATAGGTATCGAGTAAACACACCTCCTTTTGCATCTTCCCAGGATGATTCTGAAGACAGACAAGCAGAAAGATGTATTGAGTTTTTATAAGGGATCAAAGAAGTTACTTTTTTTGATTTAAGATCTCCCTCCTTAATCTCATTAGAGAATATAAAATCTTCATAGGCTCTTGGTGGAAATACACTACTCAGTTTTCGTTGTCTCGAATCATTATTTTTTACAGTGCTAAGTGACCTTACAATATCGCCAGAGTGGCAACAATCAAAGACAGTTACTAAGTGTGGCTCATTTTTAAATTTTGAAAATATATATCGCAGTTCTTTATCTGCTAATAGAAATGACGTTTTATTTTTATCTTCCTGACTGTAGCATACAAGACATTCTATTAAGCCCGAATGAACATCGCTAAACCTACTTAAACTCTCCTCTAAGGCGCCATGCCCACTATAATAAAACAAGACAACATCATTATCATTTGCTTTAGTAAGGAAGTTATTTATTATATTCAGAATGCCTGATTTGGTGGCTTTTTCATCTGTAAGTTTTTTAATGAAAATAGCATCATACGAGGTATTAAGTGTATTTAAATACGTTTCAACCTTATTTACATCACTAACACATTGTTGTAAAGGGTAAAGCTCATATTCATTTATTCCGACAAGTAATGTGTAAAGGTTCATAATCGTATACTCTTTTATTAATAAATATCGACGATGCAATTAATAAACCAATAGCTGTGAATACGTTAGATAACGCTATATGTTGAGAAAAAATAGGGGTATTTAAATATAACTTTTTATTACTTTAAAAACAAGTGAGTACTATGCTGATTTTCAATAAAATAACTTATTACTTTTAATCAAAATGAAATTAGTGAAATATATAATATCTTTTAAAAGAAATTACCCCTAAAATCCCAGGGCAAAACCCCCTTTTTACTACTACTATTGTTAATGCATCCCTATAGAAAATAGATATTCCTTCTACAACAAGTATGGTTCTTGCTAATTATGGATTGAGTCAAATTAAAAGTCAATATTATTAAAATAGATTCATGATTTTCGTAATTTTAAGCCTCAATAAATTCATTTATCCATTCATATCATGAAATATAAAAATATAATAGTATTAGTTTTTGGGATTGTATTATTTGTATCCTGTAAAACTAATCCCTTTACAGGAAAGAAAACTTTGGCATTAGTATCTAATTCGCAGATATTACCAATGGCATTTCAGCAATATAATCAGTTTTTAAGTGAAAATAAAGTGGTCAAAGGCACCTCTGAAGCAGAGATGATTACCAGAGTGGGGCAAAAAATAGCAAAAGCCTCTGAACGTTGGCTTAATGCAAATGGTTATCAAGGATACCTTGATGATTACAGATGGGAGTATAACTTAGTAAAAGATGAAACGGTAAACGCATGGTGTATGCCAGGAGGTAAAATTGTATTTTATACAGGCATAATGCCTATTGCCAAAAATGAGACAGGAGTAGCAGCTATTATGGGGCATGAGGTAGCGCATGCATTGGCCAATCACGGACAACAACGAATGAGCGCTGCGCAGTTACAGCAAGTTGCAGGTGTCGCGACCTCTGTGGCCGTTCAAAATAAAAGTGAGGAAACCCAGCAAATAATTGGTACCGCATTTGGTTTAGGAAGCCAATTAGGAGTAATGTTGCCTTTTAGTAGAAGTCATGAAACAGAAGCAGATCGCATTGGATTACAATTGATGGCCATTGCAGGATACAATCCAGACGAAGCCGCGAATCTTTGGAGACGTATGAAAGCAAATAGTGGAGGACAAGCACCACCAGAATTTTTGAGTACACACCCTTCTAGTGACACGCGTATAGCTAATCTTACTGCTTGGGCTTCGGCGGCAAGGGCTGAAGCCAAAAAATTTGGAGTTACCACTTTTAAATAATTGTAAAGTTTATATCCGTTAAAAAGATTATACCTATTTTAGAAGCTGTTCTGAAAAAATCAGAACAGCTTTTTTAATTTTTGTTTTATGAGTAAAGTATTACCCAAAGGCCATAAAAAATTGTTAAATGCCTGGGCTTTCTATGATTGGGCAAATTCGGTATATAACTTAACTATTTCTTCGGCTGTTTTTCCAATTTTTTGGGGAGCCTTGACTATTTTAAGGGATGATCAAGACAACATTATAAACGATACCGTAAGGTTTTTAGGATATGATTTCAATAACGATTCTTTAATTAGCTATGTCACTGCATTGGCATTTTTAGTAGTATCGATAATAAGTCCGTTGCTTTCTGGTATTGCCGATTATGTGGGAAATAAGAAAAATTTCTTAAAATTCTTTTGCTATTTGGGGGCGATATCATGTATCGGTTTGTATTGGTTTTCTTTAGAATTCCTTTGGTTTGGCCTACTGTGTTATTTTTTAGCCTTAATTGGCTTCTGGGCCAGCTTAGTGTTTTACAACTCATATTTACCCGATATTGCTTTTCCAGAACAGCAAGATGCTATTAGTGCCAAAGGATTTTCTATGGGCTATATCGGGAGTGTGTTGCTTTTGATCGTAAATCTTGTCATGATCTTGAAGTTTGATTGGTTTGGTTTCGAAGATGAAGGTACTCCTACACGGTTGTCTTTTGTAATGGTTGGTGTTTGGTGGATTGGTTTTAGTCAGTATACATATTACTATTTACCAAAAGGGAACAAGAAAGATGTATTAACCAAAGCGGTGGTTTTTAATGGTTTTAAAGAGCTTAAAATGATTTGGAAGGCACTAAAAAATAATATTAAACTGCGAAGATATCTCAGTGCTTTTTTTGTGTATAGCATGGCTGTACAGACTATAATGCTAATTGCTACGTATTTTGGTATTGAAGAATTAGATTGGGGAGAACAAAACCCTACTACAGGACTAATTATTAGCATCCTTTTGATTCAGCTTGTGGCGGTTGCAGGAGCTATTTTAACCTCCAGAGCGTCTTCAAAATTTGGCAATATTAAAACGCTCATTGCCATTAATTTAATATGGATCGGAATATGTATTTATGCATATACTATAACAACTCCATTTCAATTTTATATAGCAGCAGCTATTGTTGGGCTAGTCATGGGAGGGATACAAGCACTCTCTAGATCCACATATTCAAAGTTGTTGCCAAAAGATGCAATTGATACAGCTTCTTACTTTAGTTTTTATGATGTTTCAGAAAAAATTGGAATCGTTATTGGTATGTTTTCATATGGTATCGTTGCTCAATTGACCGGAAGTGTAAGATATTCTATCTTGTTCCTTATTTTGTTCTTCATCATTGGTCTTATGTTACTTTTTAGAGTTCCAAAAAATAACAGATTTTGATAAGAGATAAATATTATTCTGAATGAGGTAAGTAATGCTCCAGCTTTTCTTTACTATTGAATCTTATTAGCGCTGAGGGATTTAAATTTAGTTTAACTATAAAAAAAGCCGTTTATCTAATTCTTTGTATTAATTTTCTTTTTAAGATTGAGTTCTAATAGAAATATAATAATATTTGAAGCGTTATTAATATTAATTATTTTTACAAATAAAACCAACAACAATGAAAAATCTTACGTTACTGCTGGCGGTTATTCTACTGGCATCATGCAATACTACCCAACAAACGGTTATTGCTGCAAAAAAAACATTAAAAGGAGAGTGGTCCTTGGATAATATCACTTACGATCGTAGTGGTATATTTGATGTAAATCTATACGACGACGCTTCTGCAGAATGTTTTACAGGAAGTACTTGGAAATTTATTCCTAACAATAATACAGGAATGTATATGATCGATAGAAGCGATTGTATTTCCACAGGAGCGCGTAATTTTAGATTTACGATTCCCAAACCAGAATCAGACGGTGAATATTACTTTTTGTTCAAGCCTATTAATGAGAAGAAAAAAAGTACAAATAACAATGCTGGTTATAGAATGGCTTTAAAACATCTGGATGACACTACAATGACTTGGGCCATGACGGTGAGTTTAGAGGGAAAACCTTTTGTTATTACTATGAATTTCAATAAACTACAATAAATACAAATCTATACATAATGAAGCAAGTAATAAAAAATATAGGAATTGCATTAATGGCAGTACTAGTTTTATCAAGCTGTGAGGCTACAAAAAATGCAAATAATACTCAAAAAGGAGCCGTAATTGGTACCGCTGCCGGAGCAGTTATTGGTGGAATCATCGGGAACAACGTAAAAAAGAAAAATTCTGCACTTGGTGCCGTAATCGGTGGAGTAGTAGGAGGAGTTGCCGGAGGTGTGATCGGTAAACAAATGGATAAACAAGCACAAAAAATTGAATCAGAAATACCAGGAGCAGAAGTAACAAGAGTAGGTGAGGGTATTGATGTTGTTTTTGATGAGAATAGTGGGGTGTATTTTGCTACAAATAAATCAAACATTAATGCAAAGTCACAGGCCAATCTTAATAAACTGGCGGGTATATTTAAAGAATATCCCGATACTAATATCATTGTAGAAGGACATACCGATAGTACTGGTGATGATAGTTATAATATGACATTATCACAAAAAAGAGCAAATGCAGTGACTGAATATTTGGTGTCGCAGGGGATTAGCAGAAGTAGACTTACTACTTATGCCCACGGCGAAACACTTCCAAAATATGATAATTCTACCGCAGAAGGAAGAGCTAAAAACAGAAGAGTAGAGCTAGGTATTGTTGCGAACGAAAAAATGAAACGTGACGCTCAAAATCAAGTGAAGCAATAGTTTTATTTTGATATAAAATTAAAATCCCGATATACCTATTCGGGATTTTTTTATGCTTTAATTTTACGTATCTTCATATAATGAATTCTCATTCACACATAGTCATCATCGGCGGGGGCTTGGCTGGATTAACTTCTGCAATTCATCTTGCAAAAGCAAATATTCCTGTTACACTTATTGAAAAAGACACATATCCAAAACATAAAGTATGCGGTGAGTATATTTCTAATGAGGTGTTACCCTATTTCAATTATTTAGGAATTGATCTTGAAAGCTTACAACCAGTTGAAATTTCAGAATTCATAATAAGTACTCAGAACGGAAACACTATTCATAGTAAATTACCACTAGGCGGTTTTGGGATTAGTAGATATACCTTGGACCACTATCTATGGCAAAAGGCCGAAGCGATGGGGGTACACCTCATAAATGATCAAGCCCTTGATGTGCAGTTTGATGATAATCAATTTCAGATTAAAACCAACAGCAATAAATGGTTAACCAGTGATTATGTCATTGGCGCTTTTGGAAAGCGTTCTGTCCTGGATAAAGCCTTGAAGAGAGGTTTCAGTTTTAAAAAGTCACCATGGTTAGCGGTAAAAGCACACTATAAAGCGAGTTTTGAAACAAATATGGTTGCACTTCACAATTTTAAAGGTGGTTATTGCGGGCTTTCAAAAGTCGAAAATAATTTGGTAAATGCATGTTATTTGGTCAATTATGACAGCTTCAAAAAATATAGAGATATCAATACTTTTCAGGAAAAGGTAATGTGTAAGAACCCATATTTGCTTGATTTTTTTAAGGAAGCTGAATTAATTTTTGATAAACCCATTACGATAAGTCAGGTAAATTTTGATAAGAAAAAACCAGTTGAAGATCACATATTCATGTTAGGCGATGCTGCAGGGTTAATTCATCCGCTTTGCGGTAATGGCATGGCAATGGCCATAAAAAGTTCACAAATATTATGTGAATTAATAATAGCTAATGCTAATAATAATGCAAAACTCTCTAGAAAAGAGATTGAAAATCAATATATAAAACAATGGAACTCTTCTTTTTCCAAAAGATTATATACAGGAAGGATACTTCAAAAAGTACTGTTGAACAAAAATTTGCAAAAAGCATCATATGCAATTGCTGATGCATTACCTGCCATTGTCCCTAAAATTATTAAACAAACACACGGAAAACCTATAGTATGCTAATCAACTTAGAACATAGAAGCAATGAACCAGAACTTATGGATGACCCAAAGATAGCCGATACTTCTTTAAAAACGGCCTTGTCTGATCTCTCCAGAGTAAATCGAATGCTGGGAGGAAATAGTATCACTATAAATGCTGTTCATGAGCTGATAGAAGGGCAACATCAAAAAGAAGAATTCACCATACTTGATTTGGGGTGTGGTGATGGAGAAATGTTAAGAGCACTTGCAAAATCGTTTAGAAGAAAAAATATAAAAGTAAAACTTATAGGTGTTGATTTGAATGAGAAAAGCTTATCTTATGCAAAAAAATTAAGTAAATCATATCCAGAAATTACATATTCTAAATTGAACCTTTTAGACATTGAAACCTCAGAGTTTTTTTGTGATGTGATCATCTGTACGTTGACTTTGCATCACCTCACTTGCCAAGAAATTAAAAGCGTTATGAAAAAGTCTGTAGAACTGGCAAAAATAGGAGTCGTGATCAACGATCTTCATAGAAGCCAGTTAGCCTACTATCTTTTTAAAATATTCAGTTTCTTTTTTATTAAAGGGAAGGTTGCAAAAAATGATGGTTTGATCTCTATCAAGAGAGGGTTTAAAAAAAGGGAGTTAATAGACTATACCGAAGCACTCGGTTTAAAAAAATATCGAATCGACTGGAAATGGGCTTTCCGATATCGATGGATTGTCGAAACCAGTCATGTTTAAATAAAAAAGTAGAAAAATTTGGAGGTAAAAATTACCACGGTGGCCAAGGAACTGCCACAATATGTACGCGAGACTAAAGAAATATTACCCTTCGTTTCTCAATGGTTATCAGGTCAGGAAGATCGTTTTAGACGTAAAGTCCTTAAAATATTTGAAAATGCTGCCGTAGATAAACGCTACGGGATTATGAGTATAGAGGAAGTGTTTACAGCAACCTCTTTCAAAGAAAAAAATGACATTTATATACGAGAGGTCAAGAAATTAGGCACTGCTGTTTTAAAAAAGGCATTGTACCAATCGGGATGGGATGCAAAATCTTTAGATTATATCATTACCGTAAGTTGTACAGGTATTATGATACCTTCTCTGGATGCTTATTTAATCAATGATCTTAATTTAAGGCAGAATATCATAAGACTTCCTGTTACAGAAATGGGTTGCGCAGCTGGAGTTTCCGGAATTATTTATGCAAGAAATTTTCTGCAATCAAATCCCGGCAAAAGAGCTGCTGTTATTGCTATCGAATCACCAACTGCCACGTTTCAGTTAGATGATTACAGCATGACCAATATGGTGAGTGCAGCAATTTTTGGGGATGGAGCCGCTTGCACACTTCTGTCTTCTGAAGAAGATGCCGTAGGACCAAGAATTATAGGAGATGAAATGTACCATTTCTATGATGCAACTACTATGATGGGCTTCAACCTAACAAATGGAGGGTTGCAAATGGTACTGGATCAAGAAGTTCCAGCAAAAATAGCAGCGCATTTTCCAAAAGTGATCCATCCATTTTTAAAAAAATATGATAAAACAATTGAAGACGTAGATCATCTTATTTTTCATCCTGGAGGAAAAAAAATCGTACAAACTGTTGAAGAGCTTTTTACTCATTTGGGTAAAAATATTGAGGATACCAAGGCCGTTTTGTTAGAGTATGGAAATATGAGCAGCGCTACTGTATTATACGTTCTAGAACGTTTTATGAATAGAAATCCGGCACCGGGAGAAACTGGATTGATGCTTAGTTTTGGACCCGGATTTTCTGCACAGCGAATATTGCTGGAGTGGTAAAACCAAATAAAAGAAACTACATTATGAGTTTATGAGTAAAGATTTTGATAATAAAAATGAGTGGGCACTTGTACTCGGGGGGAGCACCGGTTTGGGATTAGCTTCTGCAAAAAAATTAGCAGAACACGGTATGAACATCATAGTAATCCACCGGGATCGCAAAAGTGAATTACATCAAATCGAGAAGGATTTCCTTGAAATTAAAAATATGGGGGTTAAATTTCTATCGTATAACACTGATTTGCTGAAATCAGAAAAACGACAAGAGATTGTATCACACATTGATAAAGGTATTGAGAAAGGAAAAATAAAGACTTTAATCCATAGTATTGCCAAAGGTAATTTGAAACCTATGACTAGTGCAGAGCATGTGTTAAAAAATGATGATTTTCATTTAACTATAGATGCTATGGCTATTAGTCTTTATGATTGGGTGAAATCTGTTTTCGAAGCTAATTTTTTTGCTCAGGATGCAAGAGTGATTTCTTTTACCAGTGAAGGTAATACCAAAGCCTGGAAAAATTATGCGGCAGTATCGGCTGCCAAAGTGGCTCTGGAAGCCATAACAAGAAGTATAGCCCTAGAATTTGCCCCTTACGGAATCAAAGCTAATTGTTTACAACCTGGGGCGGTAGATACAAAATCTTTGCGAATGATACCCGGACATGAAAAAATTATTGCACATAGCATAGAACGTAATCCTTTTAATCGTATTACAACCCCAAAAGATGTAGCGAATGTAGTATATTTATTATGTAAAGATGAAGCATCCTGGATTAATGGCTGTATACTACCCGTAAATGGAGGAGAGCACTTAAATTAAAAATTTTAAAACCAAAGAAACCAACATGATAAAATAATTATTTAGATATAAAGTAAAATGATTATTTTGATCATCAAAGGTCGCATGTAACCTTGGAAAATAATAAAATAAACACATGAAAACCTTTTTCATTTTTTGTCTTTCCTTTGTGGTCAATACAATCTCTTGTAAAGACGATAATAGTACTGCAGAGCATACCCCTCTCGATACAGATGTTTCTGCAGAGATTGTAAGTGTTACGACTACAGGTGAAGAGAACAATTATTCTTTTAGCATAGGAATTAAAAGTCCGGATACAGGATGTAATCAGTATGCCAATTGGTGGGAGATAATTTCAGAAGAAGGAAACTTAATATATAGAAGAATTTTAGCGTATAGTCATATCAACGAACAACCTTTTGTGAGATCCGGAGGTCCGGTTGCCATCAAAAAAGATCAAATAGTCTATGTTCGGGCTCATATGAACACAAATGGTTATGGAGAAAAAGTCTTTAAAGGTAACGTAGCCGAAGGTTTTAGAGAAAGCACCTTGGATAAGACTTTTGCTATGCAATTGGAGACAACGCCTCCTTTACCAAGTGGATGTGCATTTTAAATTATCAGTACATTGATTAGAAAAGATATCATAGAAAAGTTACCGTATGCAAAACCTTTTTTGTTTGTCGATGAGATTTTAGAACTTGATGACAATCATATCGTTGGAAGTTATACTTTTTTAAAAGATGAATATTTCTATGAAGGACACTTTAAGGATAATCCTATCACTCCCGGGGTAATTCTAACAGAATGTATGGCGCAAATCGGAATGGCTTGTTTTGGGATACACCTTCTTAGAGATGCCTGGGATCAGGAACAATGGAGCGTAGCTATGACCAGTAGCGAAGTAAATTTTTACAAACCCGTTTTTCCTGGTGAAAAAGTTATTGTGAAAGCAGAAAAGGTTTATTTTAGATTTAATAAACTCAAATGCAATGTAGTGATGTATAATACTAAAGAGGTCATCGTGGCAAAAGGGGTGGTTGCCGGAATTGCATTTCAAAACAAAGACGAATCATGAGTTTTGGATATTCTTTGGTCAAACTGGTACTGAAACTGAAAAAAGAAAAGCAATCCTGGTCACAGGATCCAATCGATTATATAAAAAAAAGGAAGCAAGATTTAAGAATTCCGAACAAATCTAATCTATTTGGTAATGAAGTTGAAACCAGGGAGATTAATGAATGCAATATCACTACAATCATTCCTAAAGTAATAAAAACAGAGTATCTTATATTATTTTGTCATGGCGGCGCATTTATTTATGGCCCTACCAAACATCATTGGAATGCCGTATCAAAGATGGTACGAGAAACACATACGAAAGCATGGTTAATTGACTATCCTAAAGCACCAGAAAACAATATTCAAAAAATTACTAAAAATATATGTGAGGTTTATAATCATGCGGTCAAAGAGTATGACCCTTCAAAGATTATTATGATTGGGGATTCTGTAGGTGGTAATCTTTTGACCTCTTTAACTCAGGGCTTGGTAAGAGATAATGCTGAGACTCCTAATCTATTAATTCTTATTACACCTTTGATGGACGCGAGTCTTACCAATACTGCAATAAAAGATATCGATCCCTTAGATCCAATACTGAGTTTTAAAGGGGTTCATTCTGCAAAAAAAATGTGTGCAGGGGATTTTTCTTTAAAAGATCCTTTGATCTCTCCACTCTATGGTTCTTTTGTCAACTTTCCGAAGATCTATCTATTCATGGCCACAAATGATATTCTAATGCCAGATCAAAAATTATTTATCAATAAAGTTAAAGATAATGGTGGAAAAATTGAAGTGATTTTGGGAGAAGACATGCCCCATATTTGGCCATTTTTACCATTCATGCCCGAGGCGAAGAAAGCAATGCACAAAATAATTTCTATTATCAATGAAGCTGTAAATGAAGAATAGACGCGTAGTAATTACAGGTTTGGGAGTAATGGCTCCTAATGGAACGAACGTTTCAAAATTTAAAGAATCTATCATCAACGGGACTAGCGGAATACGAGGTGTTGAAGAATTGAAGAATCTAAAATTTTCTTGTCAAATTGCTGGTTTACCGAATTATAATGAAAATTACTTAAACAATTACTTCAATAAAATTCAGTTACGAGGTTTAAAGGCATCCGGAATGGAATACGGCGTCATTGCCGGTATGGATGCATGGAAAGATGCAGGGTTATGTATTAATGATTCAGAAGTACCTCTATGGGATGCAGGAGTAATTTTTGGTACTGGAATTTTGGGTGTTGATAAGTTTCGTGAGGCCATTTATAAAGTAGACGAAGGTAACGTGAGAAGATTGGGTAGCACTACCGTTATTCAAACTATGGCCAGTGGTATTAGTGCTTTTTTGGGGGGAATGCTAGGATGCGGAAACGTGGTCACCACAAACTCTTCGGCTTGTAGTACAGGTACAGAGGCTATTTTAATGGCCTATGATAGAATTGCCGCTGGTAACGCAGAGATTATTCTCGCTGGCAGTACTAGTGATAGTGGGCCTTATGTATGGGGCGGATTTGATGCAATGCGTATTCTACCCTATAAATATAATGACAACCCCACTAAGGCCTCACGGCCAATGAGTGCAACTGCAAGTGGTTTTGTACCAGGAAGTGGAGCAGGGGCCCTGGTCGTCGAAAGTCTGGATAGTGCTCAAAAACGTGGTGCTAAGATTTATGCTGAAATCTTGGGCGGACATGTAAATAGCGGCGGACAACGTAATGGAGGTAGTATGACAGCCCCAAACAGTGAAGCCGTTCAACAATGTATTAAAAATGCGATCAATACTTCTGGAATACATGCCAATGACATTGATGCCATTAATGGTCACTTAACCGCAACTACCAAAGATCCGACCGAAATTAAAAATTGGTGTGAAGCCCTCGATCGAAAAGAAACTGATTTTCCATACATTAATTCACTTAAAAGCTTAGTTGGACATTGTTTGGCGGCTTCCGGAAGTATAGAAAGTGTTGCTACCATTTTACAAATTAATGAAGGCTTTATTTTTGGAAACATTAACTGTGAAGATTTGCATCCTGAAATCCAATCTCAGATAAATAGGGATCGAGTACCGACAAAAACATTTGATTTTTCTGCAAATATCATAGCAAAAGCAAGTTTTGGATTTGGAGATGTAAATGCTTGTGTTATCTTTAAAAAATATAATTCGATTTAAAAATAATGATGACAAAAGAAGATTTACTTTTAAAATTAAAAACTATAATTACTCCGTATGTTCAAAATCAGGAAGGTTTAAACAACCTCAATGAGGGTACTGATTTTATTAAAGACCTTGAGATTAACTCGGCCAATTTGGTAGATGTTGTACTGGATGTTGAGGATGAATTTGATATTGAAATTGATAATGAAGCTATGGAGAAAATGCTTACTGTAAAGGCTTCAATCGAAGTTATAGAAGGTAAATTGGCAGCAAAATGATTGGTAATGATATTGTAGACCTACAACTCGCCGGTATACAGAGTAATTGGCAGAGAAGGGGATGGCTACAAAAAATATTTACGCTACTTGAACAGAAAGAAATTTATAACTCCTCAAGCCCGAACCTACAAGTATGGAAATTTTGGAGTATGAAAGAGGCCGCTTACAAAGCGCATCAACGATGTTTTCATCATGCTCCGACATTTAATCCAAAGAAAATAGAATGTGTATCGGCGACAAGCGTATGCATAGAAAAATACGTATATGAACTTGCAACAGAGTTTACAAAGGAATATGTGTACAGTATTGCCAGAAGTACTGGGGCTTATTATTATTCTGAAATATTTCAAGCAGAAATAAATCCAAGGGAAGAACTTAAGAAATTGATACGTAGTAGTATTACAAAAAAAGATAGACTTTATTTTAAAAAGGACATCAATGGTATTCCAAATTTGTACATCAACGGAAAATGCTCAAAAATTCCTTTCTCTTTAACGCATCACGGAGATTATTCTGCTTATGTGATGTTGTCGTAGACTGTTTTATTTCAGAATTGGAAAATAGAATTGAATATTCAATTTGTTCCTTTCACGTTCATCATGAATAGAAACTCCAAAATCACTGGTATAGATGGTAGCTTTACCGAGCAGCTTTTCATCATCCAGCGAAAAAGTTAGAATAACCTCTTTTTGTGTTCCTTTTATAGTAAGATTGCCTATCACTTTGTACGTATTGGTTTCAAAAGGAACAACCTGTTTACTTTTGAAGATGATTTTTGGATATTTTCTTTTATAAAAATACTTTTCCCACATCAAATGTCCGTCTCGTAGAAAATTATCCGTATCTAAGGTTTTGACCAAAGCAGTTCCACTAAAAGAAGCATTATCTGGATCTGCAGGATTAAAATCTATTCTAAAATCCAAACCACTAATAGTTCCCGAGGTTTCATCTTCTATAAAATTAAAAGTGACCTTAGACTTTTCTTTATCAAAGTCTAAGCTTTTAAAATCATTGATCAACGCATAATCACCAGAATAGGAAACATATCCATCATTAGGAAACGTTGTCTGACCAAATCCTTGTAGAGTGTATATACCCATAATAATGTTGAGAAATGTTCTCATAAAATCCCTTTATTGCTTTTAAAGGTAAACATAAACAATAATCATTCCAAGGTTAAACTTCTTTTAAGAGTATTCTTAAGGGAATTTAACTTGATAAATAAGGGTGTTTAACGCTTTTAGAATTTTATTGCGTTATCTATTTTTAGAGTCATTTCTAAAAAAGTTTTTAGAATATTTAGGAATAGTCTGTCCTATAATTCTTGTAGGATTTTGGATTACAGAGATCATAAAATAAATATAAAGTCATAAAAACGAGTAGATTAAAATTAAAAAAAGTAATAAATTCGAAAGAGAGTAGTTCGTTAGCCAGATATTTAATTTAAAAAATATAGTTATGAGCAGTAAAGAAAAACCCACCAAGAAAAAACGTTTTGCAGATTTCCAGACTAAATATCGTCGTTCTTCAAATTTTGGTTACGGATCAAAAAGAGATCGATTTGCAATTGCCGGTGATGGCGAATTATTTGCTTCAGAAAATACTGAAGCAGATAAAAATGACAATAAATAAACGCAGCGTTCATTTTGTTAATCACTAATGAATTATAGTATCTCCCATACTTAGAGTTTTCTTGCCGATATCTTTAGATAAGCGAGAATAACCAGAGAGAATAGTGCACAAATTAAAAATCCAATAAATAGAGGTAAGGTAGTATCTAAAACAAACCTTCCTATGTAAGTGCTAATAGGAACCGCCATAATTGTAGAAATAAACCCTGTAATTGCTGCACCAATTCCCGCAATATGTCCAATAGGTTCCATAGCCATAGCGCGTAAGTTTCCAAACATAAATCCGATCGCAAAAAATTGCATTCCGAAGAAAATCAATAAAACTTCAATACTAGGGTTAGGACCATCATTAAACAATACAATATACAGCAAAGAAATGCCAAAATAGGCCAGTAGGGAAGTGGTGATTAATCTCTTCATACCAAATTTCAACACCAGTGTTCCATTTAAAAAAATAGCACTCCCAATTGAAATGGCTAGAAGTCCGAATATATAAGGAAACTCTTCTTTTAATTGATATTGCTGTTCAAATATCTGCTGAGATGTACTTAGGTATACCATAAAAGATCCCACGATAAATCCTGAAATTAGTGTATACCCAACTGTAGTTTTATGTTGGATCATTTCTTTAAGACCATTTATAAAAATGTTTGGTGTAAATTTTACTCGTTTGGATACTTTCAGAGTTTCAGCTTGTCGTTTCCAAAACCAAAAAGCAACGATGACACTAATAATTAACTGGATATAAAAAATTGCCTGCCAGTCGTAGTGATCTAAAACTGATTTCCCCAATGCGGGGGCAATAATGGGTACCAGAATAAAAACTACGGTTACAAAAGACATGATTCGTGCCATATAATCACCGCTATACATATCTCGTATCATGGCAATGGCAATAGTCCTGGGTGCCGAGAGTCCTATTCCCTGTAAAATCCTTCCCAAGACCATGATTAGGATACTTTCGGCAAAAATGCAGATAAAACTGGCGATAGCAAAAACCAAAAACCCCATATATACTACAGGTTTTCTGCCCGTACTATCTGATACCGGTCCAAAAATTAGCGGACCTATTCCCAGTCCCAGAAAAATCATGGTAATTAGCAATTGATTGTCTGCCACTTGTTTTGTGCCAATCGTTATTCCTATGGTATTAAGAGCGGGTAAAAGCGCATCGATTGCCAAGGCCACGATCGACATTAAGGAAGCCATAAGTGCAATAAATTCAAACTGAGCAAATTTCTTTTTTTGCATCTGGTAAAAGTACGGTATTTGTACAGTACAATTTTATGGTTTACACAGATTTTAGTTAAAAATAAGTGATAGTACGTCAAAATTTTGTATTTTTTATTATGAAACTTGGAGTCTATAACACTGCGTAAAAAGACATCATCATAATCAAACACAATGAAGAAGATTTTAATTTTGATCCTTGGGAGTATTTGTATAGGATGTAGTAGCACAAAAGATATTACTGCGACACCAGCTCAAATAGAGGCTTTAAATGAAATGATAAGAATAAAAGAATTTCAGATAGAGTCAAGATGGGCATACCCTTTAGTTACGAATAGCCTTTCTAGCGTTGCCAATAGCGGATTACTTCCTCCGGGTAGCAGTGTTAACAATATTGATTTGGTAGGGGATTCCAATTATTTTAAGATGATCGGGGATAGTATTTCAATGTATTTACCATATTTTGGAGAACGAAGAGTCTCTGGGAATTATAATAGTACGGATACAGCAATAAAGTATAATAATAAACCTGATCAAATTGAAGTCAAACGAAATGATAGAAACCAAACGTACGAAATGCGTTTTAAGGCCAAAAGTAAGAATGATACCTATGATGTATTCGTTAAGTTATTTCCAAATTTGACAGCTATGATTTTTATCAATAGTATATATAGAACTACAATAAGTTACAAAGGAGAAGTTTCAAAGTTATCATTAGAAACAAAAGATGCTATCACCGATAATTGAATAGATGATTTTAAGAATAAATTTTAGGTTCAAGTTAATGAATGGGGAAGGTTTTAAAATATTCTATTTTACATAATATAAATTATAGTACAAATGTATATTTTAGCAAATTGGCGTATACGTAGTATTTTACATAATTGCAGATATAACGACACCGTCAGGTGTTTTATATCGTCAGCAATTATGTAAAAGCCAATTTGCGGATCTCTAGTTCCATTGTAGCTATAATGTAATACTATGTAAAATATCCCAGGATAATTCTATTTCATAGTAATCGTAGCTACTGGGGTCATTAATAATTACAAAAAAGCTATTGTTTAAGCATTCTGCTCACATTTGTAGCTATAATTTACTCACAAGTTTTATATTTTAAATTTTGGAGTTCGTGATTGCTACGCAGTTGCCGTGAAGTTTATGCTGAGCTTGTCGAAGTATAAAATTGCCGCGCCCAACCGCTTTATTGTTTTGTAAATAAAAATGCTCTATACATTTTTCTCTACACACAATATCCTACCGCATAGCCCACACTTGCCCTGAGCTTGTCGAAGGGCCAAAAAAGGCAAAACTTTTAGTTGCTTTATAAATCGCGTACCTGCCTGCCGTTGCCGTATGGCAGGCAGGTTTGATAAAACATACGTAAAAAAAGTTTTTACGGTATTCTCGTGAAGTTGCCGCATAAGTATAAAATTACTCTGACGAGATAATTTCTATACACATGCTAACTGCAGAACACGGATTAAACTTAATAAAGTTTGCATATCTTTTTGTCTTGACCCTTCGATAAACTCAGGGTAAATGACAAAAGAACAAAAAAACTTGTGCTGAGCTTGCCGAAGTATCAAGGCTGCATAAAACTTTGGAATGCCAGCCGCATCAACTCGCCGCCAAAAGCAATCATCCACTGGATAATTTCTTTTGTCACGTGGCGCAGTCGCTATATTTTAGAAAACATTCTAACTTATAAGTTGAATAAATATTTAAAATCCTTATTAAACCTTAGTACTAGACCTCTAAAATATTGACGCTCTTTTGCCTATTGTTTATACCAAAGTTTTCTGAGGCCGTTTTTAAAAACATTTTAGGTTCTATTTTACATAATGTTACTAAATTAGAAACTCTGTTCTTTATAAAAGTTATGAAAAAAATTATTTATTCTTAATATCCTGATTCAAGTATATGTTTAACTTGATAACCATCTCCTGTCCTCTTATCAGGACCTACTTCAGCTTTAAGAATTTGCCCTAAACTAATCGAGTCCCTATCCTCTACAGAAAAAACAGAAAAGTGAAAAAATGCAGTTTTATCGCTGTCTTTTAGTTGAACAAAACCATAACCTCTATCAGAAAACAATCTAATAATTTGACATTCATATACTTCTATTCCATTCTTGCTAGCCTCAATAAAGTGAATCTTTTCTACATAAAAACCTTTTTTATTACGTGAAATATCACATAATATAGAATCACCATCCTTTATTGTCTCTACATCACAATCTTGTAATTTATTCGCATGTAAAAAAACTCTGTCCGAAATTTCCTCAACATCAACAAAACCAAATCCTTTGGAATCGTCATAAAAATCCACAATAGCCACCACTTCTTCTTTTATATAACCCTCCTGATATTCGTGTCCATGTGTTGCAACTAAATCTTGATTTGCAGAATTTACATTAGATGTGAACTTTTTTAAATTTATCAGCAAATCTCTTTGACAATCATATTGCTCTAATTCGTTTTCAATATTTATAAATTGTTGATCTTCAGAAATTAAATAGTCGTAAAATTCTTTTTTTACATACTTAAGTATATCTGCTAGATTACTTCCTGATTTATACTTGCTCCTTATTCTTAATGCAATTTCTTCATCTGTTATAGCTGTTGTGAGAGCCATTTGGTAAAAGAACACACTATTACTAACTGCTAGTCTTAAATGAACAATACCTCTATAAGAAATAGCCAATTTTTGCTCAAGAGTTAAATCTCTAATAGATAGATCAAAGGGTTCAACGAGCCCAGCTTCTAATAACGACAATAGTGCTTTATCTACCGCTGTTTCTGAACAACCGATTGCGTCAAAATAATCAATAATTGACTTTATATTGAGATGTTTTTCTTCTATTGAGTTTGAACTTTTTCTTAGTGTGTCTAATAGTATCAGAATTCTTAAATTTAGTAGAGGAGACTGTCTTACTTTACTATCTACTTGGAAAATAGGATAAACTTCGTGATTATCACCTTGCTTGTATAATTCATAATTACCCCTCATAAGAGCTTCCATAAACTTTGCGAAATCAGTAGTTAATGGTTCACCACTTAAATACGATCTAATTAAATCATCAATCTCAATAACTGAAGATGTTATTACTCTTTGAGATAAAGAGAGAGTTCTTCTTATATTATAATTAGTTAACTCACCTATTGTTTTTGATGTATAATCATTGTCTACAAAAACATTTTCTAAAACCTTTGCAAAACCATTCAGGTCTTTAATTGATATAGTAATACCTCTACTAGAAAAGTATTTACCTTTCTCATTGCTATCAGAACCATCCGTGTCCAGTTTTTGTTTTATAAAATCAATTCTCTTTCTGAAAACTTCCCTCGGTGATGGTGTTGGAAGGAAAAATGATCGTGATTTATAAATTCCAAAAATATCTGTCTTAGAAAAGGACCAAGCTGATTTATCAGTTACAGGAAATATCAAAAGACAGTGTCTGGCATTTCTTCTCAAAGCTTGTGTGAATTGAAAAAGTTTTTGTTTATATTCATTTGTAAACTCATCAGAATTGTCAACTAAAATTATTGGTAACATTTTTCGATTAACAACAACATCCAGCAAAATCCTTTTTAAATATCCTTCTCTATCATTTTCAACTTTTTCAGCTAAAAACTCACCAAATTTAATTTTAAATTGAGATTTATCTTTTTTATAAAGTTCAGCATCAACACCATTTGAGCGTCTAATGTATTGACCATGATATAAGCCTAGCAATTCATCCCAACTTGGGGATCCGTTTTCATATATTTGATTCTCTATGCCATCAATTATTTTTTCTGTGACCCAGGCTAAAGCAGTTTCTTCCCTTCCTGTTGCATCTAAACAATTAACTTTTATCAAAGCACATTTCTTCCTTATTTGTGAAGGTAGAGTCTTTCGAAAAAACCTATCCAAAAACGTTGATTTTCCTGCTCCAGTTGGACCAACAATAAATATAGTTTGACCAGATTCTATGGAAGTAGACGTAGACTCAGTTTCTACATTTGTTTGTATTAAATTAGCCAATGCTTCATCAACATCTTTGTCTTGAGGTAGTATGTTTCCAAGAACACTTGTTGTTATTTTTTCTAAGGAAAAATCCGCAATCCTACTCTCTTTTGTTTCAACGAAACACTCTATCAATAAATCTTCATTCTCTTCCCCTGCCAACTTTGAGAAAAAATTTGAAAAGATTTTATCTAAATCGAAT
Organism: Aquimarina celericrescens; assembly: GCF_042682765.1. NCBI lineage: Bacteria > Pseudomonadati > Bacteroidota > Flavobacteriia > Flavobacteriales > Flavobacteriaceae > Aquimarina > Aquimarina celericrescens. The sequence continues at coordinate 60,593 of NZ_JBHUHY010000002.1, forward strand.
GCTATTTCCGATTTTTGAGAAACCTTGATATCTAAGCCAGATAATGGTGCTTGTAAATTTTGAGTTAATAATAGTCTTTTGTTATGTATTTCGTCAAAAATAGCATTGTATAGTTTTTTGTCGAATTGATTTTTTGAAAGAAGGTCATAAAATTTAGAAAAATTTGAAACAATTGCTTCTAGAGAAGGGAAAACAATTGCTTCCTTAGTTTTAAAATTTTCACCTGGTGTGAAAGTCTTAAATACAATCCATACAAAACCATCAGTTACCACTGATAATGGTAAACCATTCAAACTTGCGTATCCAAAAGCTTGATCAATACCCTTAATTGCTTTCTTTAAACTAGTTCCTGAAATTTTCAAGTATCTAACTTTTTCTTTTTCTGCTGTATCGACTTCTATTAGACCCTTGCGTTTAGCTTCAATTAGCAAAACAGGTTTATCATTATTGACTAAAATATAATCAGAAAATCCATTTTCATGATTATTTTCTGCCCTAAAGTCTTTATAATTCCAAGCAAGGCACTCGTTTAAAATTCTATTTATGCATTGAATTTTGGAATCTTCTTCACTAGTGATATTTTCTTTGTTTAATACAATATCAGAATATATTTCTTTCATTTTAGCCTCTGAAGAATCCAAATCAATCATTTCACAAATTATTTTAGTTTTTATACTATTATGTTATTAATTCTAAAAATAAGTAAATATTAAGAGATAATATCTAAAAACTAACCTCAATCCCATTCCACACACATTACACTCCCCTCCTTCCCGTCGGCTCACATAATAAGTGTTGCATTACCTTTTTTAAAAAGAACTTTTCGTTAGAAAACTTTTAAAGAAAATGTAGAAGTAAAAAGCCAGCGCACCTCCTCGCCCACAATTTTAAAGATTCTCAATCTTCAAAATTATGTCGTACCAAAGCAAAGTGATCTACCTACGTTACATTTCGGCAGACAAGCATAACGCAAGTACATTATGATACAGATTGTAATTCATAATTTGCATTATATAAAATTGCTATTAAAACATTAATTTTTCTAGTTTTATTGTCTATTATTGATGTAGTTAAAAATTACTATGAAATTTCATCATTATCTTGTATTTATCTTCACACTTGCGATTTTAAGACCTTTTACCACTTTTTTACACGAAATGGGTCACGCAATACCCGCATTATTATATACTAAAGAAGGAGTGACTATCTATATCGGTTCTTATGGTGATCCAAAGAAGAGTTTACGTTTTAGATTAGGAAGATTGGAGATTTTTTTTAAATACAATCCTTTACTTTGGAGTTATGGCTTATGTGTTCGTGAGCAAATAGATATTTCAATCAATAAAGGAATTATAATTATACTCATGGGGCCATTAACCTCTTTAATTATCGGTGCTTTTTGTCTTTACATAGGTGTATTTGGAAGTCATTCTGATAGTATTACATTCATTACAATGATGATTGCTATATCTTCTTTATTAGATTGCTATCATAATAGTATTCCAGACGCCGAGCCAATTACATTACATAACGGCAAACAAGTCCATAATGACGGGCAACAACTTAAATTGTTGCTTAATTATCGAAATTTACCTGTTGAATATGATAAATCTGTTGAATATTATAACAATAAGAAGTTCGAAAAATCTGGAGAACTTTTAAAAAAAATGATTCAATCAGGAACTAGACGTGACTTTATCTATAGACTAGCCGTTTCTTCATATTTACAGATAAAAGAATATGATAAGGCCGATGAAATAAACAAAGATTTTATAAAGAAATACAAAAAAAAACTTACCTCTGTTGATCACTATAATAATGGGTTAATCAAATCACATAAAGGAAACATAGAAGGGTCAATAATCGATTATACCGAATCACTAAAACTCGATGCAAATAATGTCTATTCGTTAAACAATCGCGGATATGCTTATAATCTCTCTGGTAGATATGAAGAAGCCATAAAAGATTTTGATAAAGCAATTAAACTTGAAGACAGTTTTGCATATGCTTTGAATAATAGAGGTTTATCAAAAATTAAACTTGGTGAATTTGAAAATGGCTTTACGGATATTGAAAAATCTTTAGAATTAGATAGTAAGAATTCTTATTTCTATATGAATTTAGGGATTTATTATTTTGATACTCAAGACTATCATAAAGCTTTGGAAAATTTCAATATCGCTTTTAAATTAGATAAAGATACTTATTTACTTACTGAACATATTGAAAAAGTAAAACAGAAATTAAACTTTTTAGGGTAGTTACCCATTCCACACACATTACTCATTGATAGTTATTTGATATTTTGGAAATCGTGAACCTCCTAAAGTCGGTTTCCCTTACTCTCCTATCCCTTCGACAAGTGATTGTTGAGCTTGCCGAAATACTCAGGGGCCACATCGTTTACTCATTATTTAAGATTTGATAAATAAGAATTCATGAATCTCATTCTTCGATTTCAGGCAATAAGTGTTGCATTACCTTCTTTTAAAGAAACTTTTTGCTCACATGATTTTTATGGTTTTAAAGGAGTTCGTGAAATGAATAAATTGATTTTATTATTTTTCTATTATTGCAGGCAAGATATAATCAGTCATCATTTTATCAACATTGGTATGAGCCCCAGGTTTGTTATATGCTGAAGCCGTAATTACAATAACAAAAGGGATATCTTTAAAAATTAAAATCTTATTGCCTCCATTTCCAGTACAAAAAGACACTTCATAATCTTTATCATCTACTGTATATGTTTTATTCCAAAAAAGGTAACCATAATATCCATCTTCTATTCCTGCATAAGATTGTGATACTTGTTTGGCTAAACTTTTTTCTACCCATTCTTCAGTTAAGATTTGTTTACCATTCCAAAGCCCTTTGTTTTTATATAATTGTCCATATTTAGCAAAATCCACAGCACGTAATGCTATACCACCACCTGTATATGCAATATTTTGAGGGGTATAAAACCATTTATAATTGGTAATATCTAATGGCTTAAATAATTTTTCATCGGCATAGGAAGCGAGTCCATCTGGAACAGATTGATGAATGATATCTCCTAGCAAACCAGAACCAGCAGTAAAGTAATTATAATCCCGACCTATTACCTTGTCTTTATGCATGGGCAAATCTAAAGCAAATTTCACCCAGTTATCAGTAGATTGCATCTTATCTTCAGTACCTGGACTTTCATCATCCCAATCATCACCTAGAAATCCAGAACTCATGGTTAAAAGCGATTTTAATGTTACAGAATCTTTTTTAGCACTATAATTCTTATATGACTTTAAATCGTAAAAGTCTTTTAATAAGGCATTTTCATTTTTTATAAATTTATCTTTAATGGCAATCCCTAGTATTGTAGAAGCAAATGATTTTCCTACTGATCTAGTGTTGTGCAAACTATCTCTTGTTACATTGTTAAAATATTCCTCTACTAAGAGTTTACCATCTTTTATCACTACAATTCCGTTAATATATTCAAATCTACCTTCTGCTATTTTTCTATTGAGAGCTTCAATTTTATTGTAGTCAAAATTATCTTTAGAAATTTCCCAACCACTATTAGGTTCTATTTTCTGAACAGGAACTAAATTTTCATCAATAACTATTTTAGGCACTTCTACAGCAATAGTTCCTTTTGCTAAAAGAGGACCAATTTTTAATACATCTCCCTTTAAATAAGGTCTTACTTCGATACTTAACGTATGGTTTCCTTCTGTAAATGCATCTAGCCCACCATTAATTTTCATAAATCTTTGCCACATAAACCAGCCCCAAAAATTTATTTGTTCTGGCGCTACTAACGGTATTACTTGTCTAAGTTTCTCTGTTTTTCGAGTTTTTGGTCCTGCTCCAGTGTTTAAGTTCTCTACATAAATTATTTTTCCATCTACCAAATATGAAAATTGAAAATTTCCTTTACGTAACAATTCTTCTTCAGATAGGCTTGGTGCTAATTCTTGAAGATTTTGTATCAATGGTTTATCTAAGTTGAAAACAATACTTAGGTAAGCATCGTTATGTAAATTGAATTTTTTTGAATACTTCTCTATTTTACCTTTAACTTTTGTAAAGTCTACTGTTGAAAAAGATAAATTCTCAATTTCGTTTGAATTTGTATTATTTAATTTCGACTGACTATTATTCTTGCAAGATATTAATAGGCATACAATAAGCACTAAAAGATAATTCGATTTCATGGTTATAAATTAATTTTATTTGTTGTTGGTATTGGGTTTTTAATTGAATTCAAAATTCGTGTAAGAATATCCTTAAAAACTGTATTAAATTAACCCGGCAATTTTTCATATTAATTTTTTTGTAAAGAAAACTTTTTTTTGTCATCAGATGTAACAATTGTCGTTATTAGATGTCCTAAACTATAGTATCAGACTATTTTGTTAATCCATAAATAAAAAATTAAATTCTGACTACATGAAATGTTAATCTTTTGAAATGATAAAAAATATTAAACTTATTATTATGTTGGATTAAAACATGACAATATTGAAATTTTGAGTGGATGAGTATATCGCTATATGAGCTTTTTCTGGTATTGATTATTGGTCAGTGTATTTTTTTGATTTTTGCCATTCAGTATATTCCTAAAAAGAATACAGGAGCAAACAGGGTTATACAGTACTTATTAGCTATCTATAGCCTTTTTTTATTTGAAAGAGCTATGGGCCATCAATTTGAAAGAGATTTTTTGAGGCTATATGGTAATATCATTAATACTTTTTATCTTTTTATTGGGCCTTTAGTTTACACGTATATTAGGCGGTTACTTTTTTATAAAAATGGAAATTATCAGTTAGCATACTATCACTATTTGCCAGCACTATTATATGTAGGATACTGTTTTTTTCATATTTATTATTATGATTCAATAATAGATTTTAAGAGCTATTTTACTACACTTTTGTTTTGGAATGATGTCATTTTTTTTATTTCTATTTCAGCTTATTTATTCAAATCCAGTAGACTACTTAATTACTATAAGCAGAATGAAGGACAAGAACTATCCTTTAATCAAACCATTATAAAATATATAGAGATTATGCTGATTGGTATGTTGGTTTATATGATTTTTTGGTGGTTAGGCATTGTTGAACGCTTTGTTGTTAAATTACCAATTGATATTAGAATGATTTGGGATATATCATGTTTAATCTTTGGTATACAGATTTATATAGTAGGTTTTTATAATTTAAAACATCCAGAAATATTCAAAATTCGTTTTCCCTCTAAGAATGAAAATATACCTAAAAGAAAGAATATACTTGACGAAAAAGAAATTAGTAAGATTCAAAATCTAGTTGATTCCTTCTTCGAGGAAAAGAAAGGACACCGCAGACCAGAATTAAGTTTGTCAATTTTAGCTAATGAAATTAATACTACCACTAATAAATTATCATGGATTCTCAATAATATTTATAAAAAAACTTTTTACGAACTGGTTAATGAATATCGAGTTGAGGATTTTTCAAAAAAAATCAATCAAAATAAGCATAAAGAATTTACACTAATTTCTATAGCGTTTGAGGTTGGATTTAATTCTAAATCTACTTTTTATAAGGCATTTAAAGAGATTACAAACGTCACTCCTTCAGAATTCATTAGAAAGGTTGAGAACTCGCAAAGACAATGAGTATTAATAAATAGGTAGGTTGTCGAAACGATGTACGGCGCAGTTCATTTTGTTATTTTTTTATAAAAAAACGAAATAAATCTCATTTAAAACTTATACATGGAGCTGAAGAAATTATTAACAAATTAGAGTTGAATGCGTTTATAATTGCATATGCAAGCATTCAAAATATATAATGCAAATGCATTATGATACACGTGACAATATCCAGAAAGTCTGGTGGACTTTCGATATTGTTGGCGAGATGGTTAAAGTAAAATGACATATGCATGCATTTTACATAATTACAGATTGGACAGCAGATTATTGATTAATAGCTTTTAGATGGGCATATACCGGTTGTCCTTTTACTTTCATCTCTACTTCTCTGTCAAAAATCTTAATACCTTTTACTTGATTAAGTTTTCCGTCTGGAGCGAAAGCCTTAACAGCATAGAATTCCCCATTTTCATTTATAGCTTTAACATTAACAATATTACCTGAACGACTAATCCCTTTTATATCTAGTTTTTCACCTTCTGTTGTTATTGCTTTAATTTCGTAAACAGTACCGTTTTTTCCAATGGCACTTACAGGTGAATATTCGTCTGAACTTTGCATTATTTTAACAGGTAGTTCGAACCCCTCTACAAATGCCTTAATATTCATAAAACTATGTTGTTCTGAATCTTGTGTTGCTTTTACATCAAATGTATTGCCTTCAGCATCAAAAGCTTTTACATCTAGATTTTTACCATCAGCAGTTACCGCCTTAATATTCCAGATAATTCTTTCAAAATCAGTTTTATATGTTCTTTTCTTATTAATTTCCGATTTTTTAAACATTTTAAACTCAGCTTCATTAGCAGCCGGGTGCATTGCTTTAACATGAGCATGGATTCCAACACCTTTTAATGTCATCTCTCTTTCTCCTCTGTTAACTTTTATGCCTTTAATATCATTCTGTTTTCCGTCTGGAGAGATAGCTTGCAATCCAATATATTTTCCCTCTTTGGTAATGGCTTTCATAATGACAATATTTCCAAATCTTCTAATGCCTTTTATATCCAGTTTTTCACCTTCTTCTGTTATTGCTTTAATGTCATACGTATTTCCTTCATTACTTATAGCTGCAACAGGTGCAAATTGATCATCATTCAATAACAACTTAACTGGTAATTCCTCACCATCATCTGCAATAGCTTTCACATCTAAAAAGCTATCTTGATCAGAGTTTTGAATTGCCTTAATGTCGAATGATTTCCCTTCTTTATCAAAGGCTTTAACATCTACGCTTTTTCCATCTGGAAGAATGGATTTAACATTCCAATAGATATTGTTAACTTTTACAATTTCCTCTGTTTCAGTTTTACTGGTTTCATCTTTTGAAGGGCTATTATTACAGCTCGTTACTAAAAATAAAAATCCAAGAATAAATACATTATAATTAATAGACCTAATGAATGAATGGTTTGAGTTTTTCATAATTAAAAATTATGATTATCCGTAATATGCAATAATGTAATTCTTTAACGTCATTCCGAACCTGCCTGCATTACCGCAGGTAGGCAGGTTTATTTCGGAATCTCATTTCGTTTATAAACAATCAGTCATAATGAGAACCTGAAACGAGTTCAGGTTGACGATTATGGTATATGATATATTACAGATATTCAATTAAAACTTAACTTTCGAATTATCCTAAAAGTAAAAAAAGATGATACTATTTTTTATGATATTAGTCATAAAAAAATAGATGTATATTGATTCCACACACCTGTCTGCCGACAGGTAGGCATTATGCTCCCCTCCTATACTTCGACTTCGATCAGCATAGGTTCGTTGTATAAAAATTGTTTCATTACCCTTTTTTAAAGAAATATTCGGTTAGAAGACTTTTAAAGAATATTTAGAAGTAAAAAGTCAGCGTACCTCCTCTCCCATATTTCCAAAGATTCTTAATCTTAAAAATTATGTCCTACAAAAGCAAAGTGACTCTTCGGAAAGGCCCCTGACACCACTTCGACAACACTTCGACAACACTTCGACAAGCTCAGTGTGGCAGCTCAGTGTGACAGCTTAGGGTAATACATAGCGCAAGTATATAATGATATATTTATGTTGTAAATAGCCACAGGATTTTAGATCTGGTACCGAGATTTTTAAGTACTATATTATACTACTACAGTCATATCATCAAGCCGTAGCATTAATCTTTTGAGCCCTGGAAAGGTTTTGAACCCGAAAACTATCCACGTTATCTATCAGTCTATTAAACTATGGATCACATACGCTGTAACAAATCTATCCTACCAATGTTCGGTTCCCGGTGCTCCTTTAAAAGGTCCGACCAAATCCGGAGTGATCCATCCTGCATAAAATTCGCTGGATTGGGCTTCTACTTGTTTTCCATCGATATAACATTCAAGATGCTGAGGATAGAACGCTAAATAATCTTTTAATGCTGAAAATGCTGGAAAAGGATTTGGATATGACCACGCCACGGGCAGATTGTTAAAGGATTTCAAAGTAAAGTACACCGCATTCCCCTTCCATTCACACATCGAAGTTTTGTTGGGTATACTAACGAGCATACTCATATTAATATCACGCATAGGGATATAATATGTTGGTGGACTAGCGGTCTCAAGAACTGCAAGCGTATCACGAGAATGTGCGATCCCTGTACCCTTATGACTGACTATTACCGGTTTGCTCACTTTTTCGATAATCGGAGGGCGCGGAAAATCCCAAACAGATCGTTGCCCTTCCTTTGGTGCTATTGCAAATGGCGGTCTTTTATTACCGGTGTTACTCCAACTTTCACGAGCCTTTTGCAACCAATTGCTGGTCGTTTTTCTTTTTTTGTTTGATCCCATAGATTTAGCCTGATAATCTTATTATTTATTTGGACTTTTTTAATTGGACTTAAAGATAATACAGACATAGAAGCTTTCCTATATGATTTTTTAAATGGCAAATATGCTCTATGAAGCAACTACGCTGCACATTCTATATAAAAAAAAAGGTGAATTTAAACAATATTAGGTTGCGAATTCGTGCGTATTTACATAGATTGCAGAGCTTGGTAAGGTGATCCCCAGTATAGGTTCTCATGGACTTTTTATGCACTCCTAAACTACTCAATACTGATAAGGATAGTAACCCGTTGGTTGAGTTTTTATTTTATATTCCGATTGAAGAAAAGTAACGAGATCAATAAGCTCCTGAACAGTCATAACTTCATTGTAATTTTTCATCTTTGAAAGACCTCCTTCGTTGGTAGCTTCGGCAGAGGTTTTTTGTTTGTAGCTCGGTGCGATTTTGTGAGAAGGATTGATAACCGAAGTAACTAGATCTCCATAGGATTTCTTAATAGATACTTCACCGCCGAGTTGTATGTTAAGAGTATCACTTCCTCCCTTCCACTCGATCCCCGAAATACTATGACATTCATTACAGGACAATCTCTTATAGGTCGCTTTTCCTTTTTCAATGTCGCCTACAGGTAATGTAAACCCGCGCGCATCCTCATTGCAACTACTTATAAGTAAGCCTCCACAGAATAAAATGAACACCAGTAAATAATTCGACAGGTTGCTCAAAGTTTTGTTTTTACCAGACATAACTTTATTGTTTTAAATTAAGGATTCGATTCACCACCATAATAACAGATGAAAGAAAGATAGTGATTAAAAAAAATTGAGAAAATGACTTTTATCAGCCTTAGCAATACAAGTTTTGGTGGATATAGTATCAAAATAGTTAGTTTTTAGGTATTTATAACCGCTTTTTCTTCCAAAGTAAAGTAATCTTTGGCGTAATCTATGACAACGAACCCTTACATTCTATCCCTATCAACCAATTTTGCTTTTTTATTTTTAGGGGCTATCTTTCCTATATATTACCGCCAGGAAAATCGCTGTAACAGGCACTATAGTAACTGATAAAAATCATTGTAATACGCTGGATAAAAACTTAATATCGTTATCATAAAATGATGTACTATGAAAAAAAAAGTATTAATATCGACTGATTTTTCTAAAAATGCTCAGAATGCGATCAACTATGCGATCAACCTATATAAACAAGACTCCTGTGAGTTTTATATCCTAAATACCTATACTATTGAAGCTTTTACAATGGAGCTTGATGCTATAAGACATATAGAAGAATCTAAACAAAAATCTATAACAGGATTAGCCAATATTCTTGATGGACTATCAGCTAGTAATGATGCACCAAATCATCAATATCATATGATTTCAGAGCGCGGTCCTTTAATAGAAACCATGAAAGAGATCATAGACAAGCGAGATATCGATATTGTCATTATGGGAACCAAAGGAGCCACGGATTCCAGAACACAAATCTATGGAAGCCAGACCGTACTCGCCATGGAAAGAATTAGAAACTGTCCTGTTTTAGCTATTCCGGCAAAAGCTATCTTTAAAAAAATTAAGGAAATCGTTTTTCCAACAGGTTATATAACTCCTTACAAGAGAAGAGAATTTCAATACTTGATCGATATTGCAAAAAACACAGGCGCAGCGATACGTATTTTACATATTCTGGAAAAGGATAAACAACTTGACGCAGACCAACGTAATAACCAAAGACTTTTAAAAGAATATTTTGAAGGATTAGAATACTCTTTTCATATAGTAGAAGATACGAAGGTACAATCGGCTCTTAATTCTTTTATTGAAAATCGTAATATTGACCTGGTTGCTTTTATTAATAAAAAGCATAATTTCTTTAGTTGGATTCTGTCTATACCCATGGTGAAAAATCTAACGCATCATTCCACTATTCCGGTACTCGCATTACATGATTTAAAAAACTAGTAAATGATATAAAAACTCATAACTGCTAAGTATAGACATGCATTATCTCAACGAAAGTCACATCTTGCTTTTTCTTTTGCAAATCCTTGTTCTTCTTGGTTGTGCCAGAACGCTTAGTGTGATCTTTGAGGCTGTTAAAATTCCCGCCATCGTTGGAGAAATTCTAGTGGGTATCCTATTAGGCCCGACACTTCTTGGGCGAGTCTCTCCTTCCTTACAGCTCTGGCTTTTTCCCTTGGACCAGATACAATCAACCATGCTTGAGACTGTCTCCTGGCTTGGTGTGTTCTTTCTATTACTTTCTTCGGGTTTTCATGTGGATATTAGAAAGGCAATTCGTAGTGGTCGTGCCGCTATGCTCATTGGCATTGTAGGGGTACTGTTTCCTATATTGATAGGCTATCCGGTGTTTAGTACTTTTGATCCTATCTATTGGGGAGAGAAAGCAAACGGACTCTCATTTACGCTGTTTTTGTCTGTTGCGTGTTCTATTACTGCCATATCTGTAGTTGCCCGTACCCTTGATGATCTTGACATCAGTAAAACACCAAAAGGGTCCCTTGCCCTTTCATCTTGTGCTATCAATGATATTTTTGGATGGTTTTTATTCACCTTGGTTATTTCATTGGTGACACCACATACGTTAAGTACTATTGAATTGTTGGGTTCGGTTATCGGTATAATTGGGTTTGTAATCTTAAGTTCTACTTTTGGTGCTAAAATTTTAAGCACTGCCCTGCGCCGTGTAGAAGCAACCTCATTAACCCAGCCGGCAGCAACACAAACCTTAATCGTAAGTTTAGGGTTACTTTGTGGAGCTATCACGCAGTGGTTAGGTATTCATGCTATTCTAGGGTTCTTTCTGGCCGGCACTATCGCCGGAAGCGCGAAAGGTGTATCAGATGATCTTCGTAACAGTGTTTCTGACACGTTGCATGCTATTTTTGTGCCTCTCTTCTTTGCAACACTTGGTCTCAAAATCGATTTCTTAGCTGGTATGGTACTATGGCCTACGTTCATCTTTTGCACGGTCGCGATCCTGGGCAAATTTATTGGCGCTTGGCTAGGAGCCAGACTTGGCAAACAGTCTCAGCAAACGTCCATTTTAATGGGGGTTACTTTTATTCCGGGAGGTGCCATGGAAATTGTAGTAGCTACACTTGCACTTGAACTGCAGTTAATAGGACAGGCCATATTTGTAGCGATCGTATTTGCTGCGCTAATATCTTCAATTCTGGCTGGTCCACTAATCGGAATTCAAAAACGTCGTATGGGACTTGACGTTCGAAGTTAAAACTACATCTTTCAAATCTTTAAAATGTCGAAGTATCAAAAAGGCGTTGAACCCAACAAAATATAAGAAACCATTATACTGCATCAGTATATAAAATTCAAAGAAAACATCTGCCAAACCAGCATAATACAAACAGCAATGCCAAAAAGGAATTAGGATTTCTACCCTACTTTCCTCAATATCTCCAAAGGTGGGCTTTGTAGCACACTTTTAATATTGCTTAAGCCAATAGCCAATACCAACATCACGATACCTGGCAAAAACAGTAAAAATGGAATCCCCGAAGGCACAAACGATTCTTCGAACAGCAATGTCGCCAACAATTGACTGCTAATTAATGACAATAAGATCCCTGCCAGGCTCCCCAATATTCCTAAAAACAAATATTCAAGTGCTGTGATGCGAAGGATCTGTTTACTCCTTGCCCCTAGTGTACGTAATAATACACTCTCTTTAATACGTTGGTATTTACTGGTGCGTACCGAACCTATCAATACGATAAGACCTGTAAGAATGCTAAAGAAAGCCATGAAATTGATAACCCAGGATATCTTTTCTAAGATGTCTTTGATGACCGTATATATCTGCCGAAGATCGAAGACTGTGACATTTGGGAATTTATGTACCAGCTCGCGTTGCAAGGCTGCCGACCTGGCATTATCGGATACATGAGTCGTGAGCACGTGAAATTGCGGTGCTTGTTCTAGTACCCCTTTAGGAAAAACGATCATAAAATTCAATTGTAACCTTGTCCAGTCTACTTTTCTAATACTTCCTACGGTGGTTGGCATCAATACTCCTTGTACATTAAAGACAATAGGATCTCCCACTCCTATTTTGGCATCTTCAGCAAGACTCTCTGAGATAGAAATGGTAACTCCTTCACCCGGTTTAACCTCCTCCACCCAACTTCCTTCTATAACAGATTCTGAAGCGATGAGCGAATCACGAAAGGTTGTTCTAAATTCATGATTCAACACCCATTCATTGATAGTTGAACTTGTATCTTTTCGAATTTCGTTAACCAATTTTCCTTTGATGCTATGCATGCGCATGGTAACAATCGACAGGTTATCGATGACTTCCGAGTCTGTAAGCTTAATGCTCGCAACTACGTCCTCCCGTTGCTCAGGCTGCACATCTATCAGGATAATATTAGCATTGTCCGGACCGTTGTCCAGCGCCGTTTTTGCCAACAGTATGTCTTTTGTAAAATATAAAGTGCTGATCAAAAAGGTGCCCAGGCCTATGGCAAAGATGAGCACCGTGGTCTGATTATTGGGCCGAAAGAGATTTAATAGACTTGTTCGAGCGGTAAATCCCCAAGCTGTAGGGAAATAGCTCTTGATTGCCCTAATAAATAAAGCAGAGATACCAGCAAGGATAGCAAAGGTGACAAAAATACCCACGACAAAGACTAAGGCAAATAGCCAGTCCTTAAAGATCCAAAGAGAAAACAAAAGGATAAAAAGTAAGATCGCTCCAAAGGTGAATACTCGTGCTTTTTTGGACTGTACCGGTTGCTCTTCGGATACCCGCAATACTTCTAATGGTGAAATATACCAGGTACCGAGCAAGGGCAGCAATGCAAACAATACCGACATAAAAACACCGAGCAATAACCCCATAAAAATTGGCGGTAGACTAATCGACATTTGAACATCAAAGGGTAAAAATTCCTCTAAAAGAAATGGAAGTGCCTGTTGGAGTCCTACACCCAATACCGTACCTACAACGCCTCCAATGAGGCCCATTGCCGCAATCTGAATCAGGAAGATAAAAAAGGTCTGTTTTCTACTGGCTCCCAAACATTTTAAAATGGCAACATCGGTTAATTTCTCCTTGATATAAATATGAACAGAACTGGCAATACCGATGCACCCCAGTAGCAAGGCTATAAACGCTGCCAAATTGAGGAACTTACCCAGATTTCCATAACTACGTCCTATTTGCCGACTGGTACTGGTATGGGTATCAAGGTCTGCATTTTCGGCATCCAAAACCGGATCTAAGGTCTCCTCTAATTGGTCTAAGTCCATTTCTGGCGCAACAAAAAAGTATTGATATTCCTTTCTACTGCCCAATTGTAGCAGTTCGGTCTGTTCTATAAATCGAAAAGGAATAAGCACAGTTGGAGCGACAGCCGTTGAGATCCCCGAACGGCCAGGCATTGAATGAATAGCACCTGTTATAGGCAGCGTAATTACCCCTAACTTGATCGAATCACCAGGCTTAATGTCGTATTGTAGCATTAGGGTAGCATCTACTAACGCTCCTCCTTTTTGTTGATACTCAGCAGCTGCAACCGCAGGTTCAGTCTCCAAGGTTCCGTAGAACGGGAAGTTGCCTTTCATACCGCGTACTTGTACCAATTTGGCAGCCCCATTTTTTGGAAACGCTGCCATAGAGGGAAAGTTGACTTCATTAGCATCTGCTCCTAAAGAGTCGATGATGGCCTGAACTCTATCATTAGGGGGTTGCCGGCTATCAATAATAAAATCAGCACCTATTAACACTTTGGATTGACGCGCGATATTCTGTTGCACATTTTCGCTGAATAATTGTATCGAAACCACAGCAGCAATACCAAGAATGATCGACGCCATGAATAGCAATAGCCTCGAAATACTGGCTCTTCCATCACGCCATGCCATCTTTAGTAGCCAGGAGATACCAACTTTTGAATATGAATGCTTCTTCATCACTGTGATAGGGTTCTCTCGTTGGTCATAATTTTTCCACCTTTTAATCGAAGGATCTGTTGTGTTCTGTTTGCAAGGTCGAGATCGTGAGAGATAATTACTAACGTAGTTCCGGCTTCCTTATTCAACTCAAAAAGGAGCTGTATTACCTTTTCGCCGGTCTCTTCATCTAAATTTCCGGTAGGCTCATCTGCAAATAAGATAGAAGGTGAATTTGAAAAGGCCCTGGCCAGAGCCACGCGTTGCTGCTCTCCACCTGATAATTGCGAAGGATAGTGATGAAAGCGATCCGCTAGTCCTACCTTTTTGAGTAATTCCATACCCTTTTTGGCAGCATTCTTAACTCCCTGTAGCTCCAGGGGTACTATCACATTCTCCAGCGCAGTTAATGTAGGTAACAATTGAAAATCCTGAAATATAAATCCCACCTCTTTATTTCTTAATTGCGCACGTTCATCTTCATCCAGTTCTTGTAGATTATGGCCGCATAGTTCAACAGTGCCCGAATCTTGGTGATCCAATCCGGCGCAAAGTCCAAGTAAAGTGGTTTTACCACTCCCAGAGGGGCCTACAATAGAAAAGGTAGCTCCTTTTTCAACCTCAAACGAGATATCGTGTAAAACCTTAAGTTTTTTTGAACCACTGCTATAAGTTTTCTCCAGCTCACGAATCTTTAATATCTTTGGCATATTGATTTTCAATTAATTCTATAGGAAATGCTAAGCATGAAAAGTAAGCAAATGGTTTCAAATTTATATAGTGGTAATAGGCAGATTTCCTTAAAGTTTTGTTATTTTTTAGTCTTTAGTTTACTACTATCTTGCGGAGAGAATAACGTTAAAAAAGTAACAAGTACCCAGAAAGAGACCGTTGAAAATAGTAGCGATACCATTCAAGAATCCGGCACAACGAAGACCATTCTTTGTTTTGGGGATAGTTTGACTGCCGGCTACGGACTAGATGACATTGATGATGCATATCCCGCCATACTTCAGTCAAGGTTAGATTCTTTAGGTTTACAGTACACGGTCATCAATTCGGGACTAAGCGGAGAAACTACAGCCGGAGGAAGAAGCCGCATAGGTTGGGTACTCAATCAGAAAGTTGATGTCTTTATATTAGAGTTAGGCGCCAATGATGGATTACGTGGGGTTCCTTTAACTGAAACGCGAGAGAACCTTCAGGCTATTATCGATGCGGTACGAAGCAAAAATCCTGAAACTAAGATCATTTTAGCCGGTATGCAGTTGCCCCCTAATATGGGACCTGAATATATTACAGAGTTCAGAGCTATTTTTCCTGAGCTGGCTCAGAAGAATAAGCTAGAACTCATTCCCTTTCTTTTAAAAGATGTTGGCGGCATCGCAGCACTGAATCAGGCAGACGGTATCCACCCCACTGCAGAGGGCCAAAAGATCCTCGCCAAAAATGTGTGGGCCGTTTTGGAAAAGGTGGTAAAATAAAAAGGTCAGGTTTAATCTTGTCAATCACTTTTGTATAATAATTATTCTATTAACATCTATTGAAGAAGCTTTTATAAGCCTTTTTTGAAGAAAATTACGTCGGCATCCTAGTTTATCACAAATTGGTAGATGAAAAACTTTTGATGGCAGATTACATTTTAACGTTGTTTTCCTTTAATCTGACTTAGTGATAAACATTAAAATACTATTAGGTTATGAAATTTACAATAACACTTATAACAGGAACCACGTCGTTTACTCATTATTTAAGATTTGACAAATAAGAATTCATGAATCTCATCCTTCGATTTCGGGCAATAAGCCTGTCTGCCAAAACAAAGTGAAGGAGGATGTTGCATTACCTTTTAAAAAAGGAACTTTTAACTCACATTGCTGTTATTGTTTTAGAGATTCATGAACTCGAACCCTAGCAAAGTGGCTGTATTACCACTTTCATGAATCAGATACTTTTTTACCATAGAAACCATCAAATTTATATACTAAAAAACCTAGAACTAGATTAAGAAGACCAAGGCCGGTTTCTAATGGTTGGGCAAATAGTAAGTATATCAATACCCAGAGACTCAGCACCAAAAAGATAATTTGCGGAATAGGAAAAAATGGACTTCTAAAGCCTATTTTGCTTTTATTCTTTTTTCTGGCTACAAATACCCCCGCCACCGCTAGAGCAGCAAATAATTGCAATACAAAACCACTATAGATCATTACCTGTTCAAAAGTTCCGGTAAGTAATAATAGCAGGGTTATTACTGTTTGAAGCCAAATAGCATTTATGGGAACCTTATTTTTTGTTTTTTTGGAAAACAACCTCCATAATTGATGATCTTCGGCCATCACTTGAGTTACCCTTGGCCCTGCCCATACCATGGCACTAATACTCGATATTAACATTAATGCTATACCAAAACTAATAAGCTCCCCTCCTTTTTCACCAAAAAGCGAAATCGCGGTGATCTGTCCGATTTCTAGTTGTCCACGGATATTTTCTATCGTATTTTGCTTTAAGAATACAAAATTCAATAATAAGTAAAGTACACTTACCAAAGCGGTACCTAATAATAATGCTTTAGGTAAGTTTTTACGATTATCCCGTATTTCATCTACAATGTATGCTGCTGCGTTCCATCCTGAATATGAAAAAGTTACATAAACAAATGATACTGCAAAAGCCGGCAATATGATTTCTTCTTTCCAGCTTTGATCCCATAGATAAGCTGATGCTATTGAAGTCTTTGTTAATCCAAAATAAATCAATACCAAAATTAGAGACACCTTTAATATGGTAGTAGTATTTTGAAGTATGCTACTCCTTTTAATGCTTAGCGAATGAAAAAAACTAATGATCAAAATAGTAGTTATGGCCAAAACCATATCAGGAGTTTTGACATAAGGTGAGATGTATTTACCTAATGCCATCGCAGACAGTGCAATAGGTGCAGAAAATCCAATAGTAAGAGAAACCCATCCCGATAAATATCCTAGCAAAGGATGAAACGCTTTAGAAAGAAAATGATATTCTCCTCCTGATCGTTGCCAGTAAGTTCCAAGCTCTGCATAACTCAGAGCTCCACACATGGCCATTAAAGCACCGAGTATCCATAAAATGATAATGGACCAAGTATTTGTGGTATCTACTAATTGAAATCCTAAACTGGTGAAAATTCCAGCACCTATCATATTAGCAATTACGATGGCGGTAGCGGTAAGTAGTCCTATGGTATTATTAGCCTTGGTCATTTGTGTCACTGATCTTTTACATAAATATTTAGTTTTTCTTCCTTCATAGAGAAACCTTCTACTTCAGTTGGTAGTTTTTCATGACATCCCAGAACTAAGATTGCTCCTGAACGCATAGCTGACCTGATTTTGTTAAAAATGTCTATTTGAAGTGTAGTTTCAAAGTATGTAGCTACCAGATTGCGACAGAGCACCAGATCAAAAACTCCATAAGGCTGTGCTATACGAATATCTTGCTGCATCCATTTAATATTTTTTTCATATTGCGAATGAATACAGTATTCATTTCCCTTTTTAACAAAGGCTATATCCAGCCATTCTTTGGGTAACCCCTTTAAGCTACCCGGCGTGTAACAACCGATTTTCGCCCGTTTCAATAATTGCGCATCAATATCGGTTGCTGCGATATGAAAATCTAAACTTGGAAATTTTTCTTTAAAAACAAAATTCCAAATCAACGACAGCGTATAAGGTTCTTCACCAGAAGCACAACCAGTGGACCAAACGCGAAGTGGGCGCTTTTCTAAGAGGGCTTGCTGAGCCAATAGTGGTAATATTTCACCTTTTAAAAAATCAAAAACCGCCCAATCTCTATAAAATCTGGAAATGGTTATTCTACACATTTCGTCAAGTACTTCCCACTCAGAATCATGTGTTGTTAACCAACGTTTGTATTCCTCAAAGTCTTGCAAGTTCAGTACTTTCAGACGTCGTCTGATTCGCTTACAAACCTGGTTACGGACTTTTCTAAAACCTGCCCATCGCATTTCCATTTGAGGAAGTGCCCATTGTAAAAAACCGACACAATCCTCTTTCATTACATCAATTTTCTATTTAGCCAGGAGTGGTCATTATGTAGGATCCGTTTCCAGTAGGTAGACATTCCACCAAGTTTTTCTTTAGCCAAACTTTCAATTTCTTTTTTATCGACTTTCCTGTTTTTCAATTGAAAATGTAAGATTTGTGGCTGGTCTATAGGTTTTCCGATTTGTGATAGAATAAAGACTCGAGCTTGATCTGCAAACTGATGCTGCACAACTGCACGGCTCAAATCCATTGCAAAATAATTGTATATTTTACCTGTATGACTTACCGGGTTTTTACCAGAGGTTGCCTCCATACTCATGGGATAATATGGTGTTATCAACCCGTTAATTCTGTTTCCTCTGCCTACTTGTCCGTCATCTCCATGTTCTGCACTAGTACCGGTCACCGTGAGATAAATGCTTTCGCATTTATAGTCATCTGCTGTATTGATTTGAATGGATGGTTTAGGCAAATTTAAGCTCGCAGCTATAAACTCTTTTACTGATTCGATTTTAGAGATGTAATCATTTAAATCGGAGATATATCTATCGATCATAGCAATAGCAATGGTAAAATATTTTTTTGACCCTTCTTTGACACCCATTACTTTTATATCTTCACCAACGAAAGGAAATTTATTTTTTGTAATTGGGTCATTTAATAGTTTCTCTATGCTAATAATAGTATTTTCTACAGTGGTCAAAGGATAAAAACCGGCTCCAAACGATGTATCATTGGCTAATGGAATTTCTCCTTTTCCAAAACGATTGAATAGCTCGACCAAATCTGTACTTCCGGGACGTATTTTTGCTGTAACTTCAATATCTTTTGTGTTATCTAGATGTTTGATGTTATCTTTCAGCCATTTTTTCGCAGTTTCCAATGCAATTTCTTCTACCGAAATTTTTTTATCTTTTACTTGCCACGTAGCTCTGCCAACAATAATCAGTGAAATAGGTTTTATTACTTTTCCGCCATGGTATGTTGGTTCTGATTGTCCACCAATCAGAAGTGCCTTATCAACATTATGATGCATTATGGTTCCAAACTCTTTTAAATAATAATCGCAAAGTGCTATAGAAATCTGTTCGGTGATTTCATCACACATAGTGTCTGGATGGCCAACACCTTTTCGCTCAGCCATCTCAACGGTATCATCGGTAAGTTCTCCTATGATGATATTACGAGCCATTTTAATTTGCTTTATTATTTTTCAGTTTACAGATAATGATGTATTTAGTTCTTTTTATTTTTCCTTGTAAAGGGTACAAAACGTACCGGAATCAAATTTTTAGTGGTGATTTTGTTTTTTTTCTTTTTTACTAAAACCAGATGACTAACAGCATGATGTGGGCCTACAGGAATGATCATTCGCCCCCCATCTTTTAATTGATCGATCAGTGGTTGAGGAATAGAATCTGCCCCTGCAGTAACCATTATAGCATCAAAAGGAGCCTTTGTAGGCCAACCATGATAACCGTCACCCCATTTTACTGTTACATTGGTATAGCCCAACTTTTGTAATCGATCTTTAGCGGTAAGTGACAGGTTCTTTACAATTTCAATGGTGTAAACACTATCTATAATTGCAGCGAGAACTGCTGCTTGATATCCAGAACCTGTACCTATTTCTAACACTCTATCACCAGGCTCCAATTGCAATGCCTGTGTCATATATGCTACTATATAGGGTTGGGAAATGGTTTGACCATTACCAATAGGCAGAGGGCTATCTGAATAAGCATATTTTTTGACATTTTCAGGAACGAATTGATGCCTGGGAACATCAGACATTGCCTGAAGCGTAGCAGAATCACTTATATCCCTTGCTTTCAGCTGCGTCTTTACCATCAGTTTTCGTTTAGACGTATCATCTTCTTGGGCAAAACCCAGAATAAGAACAATACACGTTATGGCAGCAATAATCTTTTTCATGTAATAAAAAGTGACTAGCAACTTAGGCTATTTAAAATTAAGTCACAATGCGAAACATAGCAATGACTAATATCATATTGTGAAAGTTTGATGATAATTGTAAAAAGACACTCCTGAATCCTTTGTCAAGATTAATTAACCGAAAACTAATTTAATATTGCGATATGGATAAACTTAGAAAAAAGGCGTTTGGAATTCTGCTCGAATATGTTAACCACTGCTTTCATGACATGCCAAGGCGTTCCATGATAGGTTTCAAGTCAAAGTGGTATGTTGCATCCTTAAAAGTGATTATTTCGGGTGTCCAGTCTTTGTCAAATATCACTAAGTAATCAGTGAGATTCATGTCCTTTTTCTTTTTCTGTATCGGTGGGTTAAGAATAATCCCAAATTCTTCATGTATTTGGGTATAAAAAGAGGAGTCAATATCATAAGGTACAATTAACAACAGGCGTTGAGGGGAAATCAATTCGTTTATCTGTCTTATTTCCCACCAAAGCCCTTCAGAACTACCCGCACGAATAACTACCAGGGCTGCTTTTTTAATGAGTTTTCTTACTTCCTATTGCCAGTCCTTATCCTACAAGTGTATTCGTGATGCGGATTAGCATTGTTATCCAGATGCAATTGCGCTAATTGGAAGATTGTTACCATTTTTCCATACGTCTAACGAAAGTAATTTTCGCAATCCCTAATCATCTATTGGGAAGTCATGTGTAATGGTGATTTTAATCGATTTTTCTGAAGTTGAAGGGACAATATATTTAATAAAATCTTCGTCAAAAGGATTATGAAGTGTAAGATCAAGTTGTTGATCTTCAATTATTGATGCAGTTGCAATGCTATTGTTTGGTTCGAGTTGGTCTGCAGTTGAGGCAATTCTAACCGTTTTTCTTAGTTTTTCCAGACCATTTGGATATAAGAACCCCATATTATACCTGGCCATCTTCCATTCTTCTTCTGTATTCATTAAATCATTAGTGCATTCTGCGCCACAATTCATAGGGTGATTAAGTCGAAAAGATGTATGAAGAAAGCACAAATACCTCCCAAATAAATTGCCAGCAGATCTTTGAAATCAAAAACTGCGTTTGAAGAATATATTTCAAACCAACTTGAGAGTCTTGAAATTTGAGTATTGTTTATCTGCATAATTTCGAATATTGTATTGATTAGAATCCAGATACAACATATTAAGGTGTAAAACCTTTTTTTTTAGTAATAATTCCTGCTGTTAATAAACTGAAGCTCACAACATGAATAAAGGAAGGTAGATTATCTCCTATCGTGCCAAATAGCTCAAGCTTTGAATTGCTTATGGAATATCGATAGGGAAACCAAGTAGTTTGCCCTGCAGGTCGGTCAATGATGTAAATAAGAGCACCGGATATTAATAAAAGAAAACCGATAAGTACTTGGTATTTATTTACAAGAATTTTATTGATATTTTTTACAAACCCCTTCATATGATTCTATAGATATGTATTTTTTCAATTTACCAAGTAGAAGATACATCTAATGATATGTATTGACTATGACAATTATCATTAAAAATCAAGCAGTTATGTAACTCAAGGATAGATTTTATTTGTAATTGTTCTATTGCTGATTAAGAATGGGTATCAACATTAACCTATCAATTTATTAAACTCGTACATGAAATAGAGCTTCCTGTTAAATCGAATATTTTGTACTATGGAATTAGATTTGAAGATTGCGTTATAGAAAAAGGCTGTTGCCAAATTTAGACCACCTGAATTTCGCCATCGTGAAAATTGATATTTCAAATAACCATGATATGTGTGTAGCTATCATATCATCTTAAATCTAAACGCATGATGTGTTCGAGCAATGTTATACTACTATAGTTATACCAACATGCCGCAGAAATCATCTGAGCTATTCCGAGGTAATTTCAAACTTACAAAAAGAACAATAAAAAAGCCCATAACTAGTAGTTATGAGCTTTTTAATAACCTGAAAATATATGCTTAGATAACTTTTACGTTAACTGCGTTTAATCCCTTGTTGCCTTCTTGTAGATCAAATTCTACCTCGTCGCCTTCACGAACTTCGTCTACCAATCCAGAAATGTGCACAAAATGATCTTTGTCGGCACCTTCTTCGGTGATAAATCCAAAACCTTTAGCTTCATTGAAGAATTTTACTGTTCCTTTATTCATTGTAATGTAATTAAATTTATTTAAATATTTGAATGACAAAGGTGACTCTATTTTTTGGATATACAACAAATTAAATGACTTATTTTCAATTTATTACTAAATTAAGCTTCGCTACATGCTTATCTCATCAAATGTGACTGTTGTGCAATACCGTATGTGTGAGGTAGAAGAAATTTATCATGGTGTCATTAGCATATTATAGTTGTATCAATTGAACATAGTCGAATTTTTAATATACTTACTATTAATTATAAAAGTAATACTGTTAAATATTCTATAATTGTAGTAGAATACAGAAATACAATTCTATTTTTGTTCAAAAATTATTAATAACTATTAAACAAATGAAAAGAATAATTTATCTTTTAGTTCTTACAGTATCAACGTCTACGTTTGGTCAGTCTACTATTAACGGCCTTTTAAAGGTCAAAAGCGATGTGTATTTTGCAGATAGAGACAGCGCTTATGCCGATCCGTACTATGGTTTAAAAAAACTTATTTATGGCAATAAGCGTTTTGCCGAAAACAAGAGTATTAATCCTCGACAAACCGACGCAGACCTAAAAAATAATGAATTAGGACAAAAACCTTTTGCTACGATTATTGGATGTGCTGATAGTCGGGTTCCAAACGAAATTATCTTTGATCAAGGAGTAGGAGATTTATTTATTACCAGAACTGCTGGACAAGTAATGGCAGAAGCGTCATATGGCACCATAGAATATGCCACTGTAGCCTTGAATACTAAATTAATTGTGGTACTGGGTCATGAGAGTTGTGGTGCGGTAGATGCGGCCATGAAATTGCCAGAAAATCCTCCCGGACATGTAGTAAGCTTAATTAATGCGATAAAGCCATCGGCTCTAAAGGCGAAAGCAGCAAATTTAGATGATACCAAAGAACTTGATTTTGCTGTACGATCGAATGTGTTAGAACAAGTCAAATTATTGCGTAGTTTAGAGCCCATATTAAGTCGTGAATTTGACAAAGGTGAAGTTCTAATTGTGGGTGCAGTATATAATCTTAGTTCGGGGAAGGTCGAATTTATAGAAGAAACCATTACCAGTCTCCCAAAATTCAAATAAAAATACAATATAAGATATATGAAAAAACGAATTGTATTATTAATGCTAAGCTTATTTTCTTTTACACTAAGCAAAGCACAATCTCCCGATGAAAATCAATTAGGTGCCTGGTATATGTATTTTTACAACATAAACTTCAAAGAGTCTAATTGGGGAATACAGGGTGATTTTCAGTATCGGGACTGGCGGGGTCTTGGTGATCGCGAGCAATTACTTTTACGATCCGGTATCACCTACTCTCCCGAGGATTCTGGTGTAAAATTTACTTTAGGTTTTGCGAATATAACTACGGGAAGATTTGGGGAAGATATCGATGCTCCTGTTTCTGAAAACCGTATCTACCAGGAAGCTCTTTTCTCAAATACGGTTTTGAAACGCTTACTTCTTACGCATCGTTTTAGATATGAGCAGCGTTGGGTTGAAGATCAGGATTTCAGAACACGGTATCGCTATAATTTATTTTTGAACGTGCCTATAAATAATTCAACATTAGTGAAAAACACCTATTACGTAGCACTCTACAATGAAATTTTCATTAATGGTGAACGCAAAATCGGTAATGATCGTGAAGTACAATTTTTCGATAGAAACAGAACATACCTTGGCTTAGGATATGCCTTAAACAATACGTTGAGAATACAATTGGGTTGGATGGAGCAAACTACAGCAAACTGGCAAAAGGGACAGTTACAGTTTAGTCTACATCATACTTTTTGATTTGACGTCTATCAAAGCAAATTTTGACTCAGCATACAGAACTGTCATTTTTAATTCAGTACACTCATAATTAATGTATTACCCCCTGATATTCTAACAAGTTCAGAATACAGGGGAAATTTGGTTTTCATCAATTCTCCACTTAGAACAAAAAAATATCTCTAAGAATAGTAACTGCTTTTTATACTGTCTATACCATCTCTTCACTATTTTTTAAAAATAGTGCTCCACGTTTTCTACATTTTATACTTTGCTTGATAAGCCTGTCGTAAATGAATATCCTGATAAAAATTGATGTTAATTATGATTAGTTTAAGAAAGAATATTGTATCTTTTATAAGCCGTTGAAATGTTTAATTCTACCAAAATAGTACTCATCGTTTTTGCACTTGTTGTGTTTTCAGCACGTACTTGTGTACAGGATACTAGTACCTCTAGCATAGAAGAGGAAGAGATTACAACCACAATAGAGACAAAAGCTGATAAAGCAAATACAGAAGCTTTTACCCCTACCAAAAGCTCATTTGAGGAGTGTTCAAAAATTACCCGGGGAGTCCTCATCACTCATTGTGGTAGTTGTCACCAAAGTTCTTTAAATTCGCATAAAGCGGGTGCTATCAAGTTTTTTGATCTGGATATGGGAACCCATTGGCACACTTCTTTATCGCAGGAAAACCTGCCGGGAATTGCCAGGCGTACCCAAAATAAAAGTACTATTACCAAACACCAGAAAGAAGCAATTGCTACTTTCTTAAAGTTAAAGGACTTACAGTTGCAGAAATAGACTGCAAGAAATCAAAGCTACATATACATTTTAAAATCTAACACATAGATTTTAGGTTACTGTATTTATAATACCACATTCATATGATCATGTGTTAGCATCAATCTTTAGAGCCTTAGAAAGGTTTTGAACCAAAACACTGATGTGATTCATTCATTACTTTATTATTTAGAGTTGTTATGATTGATATATTTACCCACTACGATGGCCGTAAGAATCACCAAATAAAACTGTCCCAACATCCCTATCAAAATTGCCGCTTTCTGAGCTAGCGAGCTTATCGGAACAATGTCACCATAGCCAATAGTCATCAGAGTGATGTAGCTATAATACATCAATCTTTCTGTAAGGATTTTTGGCTGGTTTATAGTTGCCTTAAGACCTTCAAAAGATCCAGGATATGTCATTTCTATGCTTAAGCAAATAAAAAAACTAACAAGTCCCAACGAAATATAGCCACTAATCAATCCAAAGATCACATTTTTAGTGACAATTTTGGTTCGCCATACTTGACTAATAATTTCATAAGTAACTGTTGTATAAAACAAAAAGGATACTCCCATGTTAATGAATGCAAGTAGTTTATTTCTTTTTTCTTCGAACAACTCAGCCCAGAAAACTATTCCTGCTGTTATCAACAAGGCAATAAAAAACCACATCAATTTTTTCTTTTGAGAAATCAAAACTATGCCAGCCAATAAATTGAGTAAGAATAGAATTGGCGATAGAATTACTTCAAAAAAATCTCCACGCACTATTAAGGATCCAAAAAGGATAGCCAGCTGACTGAACAGAAACAATTCAAATCGATATGGGTATATCTTATTGAGCATTTGTATGATTTCAAAAGCTTTTAATAGAATTTATAATTTAAACAATCTATTTATGATAGACTCAATAATTGACAAGAAATGGTTTTCATTTTCATTTAAAAGTGTTTTAAACATAATTTTCCTTAAGTTTTATATACAAACAAGGATTGTTTTTATTTCAACATCTCATTAAATAGTTAGGGTTAATTTTATACACGTGCAATCACATACTACCTATTATTTGAATATGCAGCAATTTCAAAAGCGATCTTTTTATGTATTTAAAAATATGAATATGAAATAATTAAATACTTAATGACTATAAAAATAGTTTTATTACTATAAATATAGTCATACATTCAAAATTAGTTCTATATTTGTCTTATGAAAGAACTTACAAAGGCAGAAGAACAAGTAATGCAATATATATGGAAACTAAAAAAAGCCTTTCTTAAGGACATTGTAGAACAGTTTCCCGAACCGAAACCTGCATATACAACAATCTCTACTGTGGTAAGAGTTTTAGTAAAAAAAGGATTTTTACAGTATGAGTCGTTTGGCAAAATTCGCCGCTACTTCCCTACCATATCTAAAGAAGGTTATTTTAAAAAACACATTAATTCGGTTATTGCTAACTTTTTTAGTGGTTCCAAAAGTAAGTTTGCTCTCTTCTTTACTCAGGATGAGGATTTGAATTTAACAGAATTGGAAGAGATGAAACAAATGATCGAACAGAAAATAGAAAAACTAAGAGAAAACAATGACTAATTTTTTTCAATATCTATTTGAGGTAAGTATAATATTCGCAATACTCTATGTCATATACAGCCTATTTCTGAGTGGTTTGACCTTCCATCAATCAAATAGATGGACATTGCTACTACTACTGCCTGTTTCTTTGGGGCTACCTTTTCTGGACCTCTATACTTTGCTTTCTCTACCAGATACAGAATTACTAAATACAACGATTAAAACACCTTTATTTCATTTAGATAAAATCAGCGAGGTTTCGGAAATAAATAATACCGCTATTGATCTTACCAACAATTATGGTTACTCGCTATGGATTATCCTCTTAGTTTATTGCATTGGAACCTGTTTATTTTCTACGAGACTTCTTATTTCTATATTTAAGATTTATCAACTTAAGAAGAATTCACAAAAAATAAACATTGACGGTATATTAGTATTTGCCAGTACTATTTCAAATCCATTCTCTTATTTCAACTGGATCTTTATACCAAAAACGCAGATAGAAAACATCAGTACACTTATAGTGAAACATGAAGCAACGCATGTAAAACTTAGGCATTCAATCGATCTACTTATTACGGAGTTGTTTGTTATTATGTTTTGGTTCAATCCGCTGGTGTATTTTTATAGAAAAAGTCTTAAGTCTATTCATGAGTTTCAGGCAGATCAAGGCGTACTCGATACTACTATTAAAACTTCTGACTATTTAAAATTAATTCTTGATAGCATACAAAAAACCTATCAAGAACATTCCTATAGTTATTTCAATAATCCTATCATCAAAAAACGAATCAAAATGATCACAAAAGCTAAATCAAAAAAATTATTAACAGCAAAGTATTTATTGGTAGTATTAGGCGCTGCATTGTTATCTGTAGCTTTTGCTAAGCCTCAACTTAATTCTGTATCCCCAGAAAATTTGAATACAAAAGTTTTACCTATAGCAGAACCACCTTCTATTTTTCCAATTAAAGAATGGTCTCAAGATAATATTACCAGCACATTTCAGCAAAAAATAAGACAACCTATAACTGGTGAGATTTTGATTCATCAGGGAATTGATATTAGAGCTTTAAAAGGAACACCTATAATTGCCACAGCAGACGGTATTATTGTAAAAGCAGATGCAGAAGGAGATTGGGGTAACCTTATCGTAATTTCTCATGCAGATGGTTATCAAACTAGATATGCTCACCTAGATGGATTTAATGTAATAAAAGATCAATCTGTTAAGAAAGGTGAAGTCATCGGATATGTTGGTAATACAGGACTCTCAAAGGGATCGCATTTACACTATGAAATACTTAAAGAGAATAAAAGACTTAACCCCCTAGGTTTTATTAAGGAATAAGTACTTCGTTACTCTTTTTTTAAATATAGGCGGTTTCCCCTATATCTGTTGGAAATAAAAAATCAGCTTGACATAATTTTCAAGCTGATTTTTGTTCTTAATACAATATAATTTTAGTTCGAGAAATGTTAGCAGATATATAACCCACTAAAATAATCAAAACAGCAAACTTTAGCTCCGTCTACAAATATAAATGATCCGTCTCCTCCGCATGGACGATCTATGCCTCCATTAATTGTTCTTTGCTCGTTTTTGGATAGCTCTTGAGATCCTTCTAAATTTAAAAGTGTTTTTTTCATAATTGAAAATTTTAGGTTGTAAGAATATTTTTTAAATAGAATTCTATCTAAATTTAAAGCTTTTTTTACGTTCTCTAATCACATTAATTAAATTTAACAACCATTCTACAAGTATATCAAGTATAGCAACCAAGTATAATATTATTTATTTACTATTTAATATTTTGTAGTGCCTCTTCAACGGGTATTTCACCCTCTAAAATTTCAAAAACAACGTTGTTGGCTACATTGTCATGTAATGATCTCACTAATGTTTCTGCAACATCATCCCTACTTATCTCCCCCGACGTTTTTAATTTGTTTTTTAATATTATTTTGCCTGATCCTTTTTGATTATTTAAAGATCCCGGACGTACAATGGTGAAATTTAGATTACTCTCCTTCAAGTACATATCTGCATTGTGTTTGGCTTTTAGATATTCTTTTAGATCATCTGCTTCGCCAGGATTATCGGCTCCCATAGAGCTTAACATGACAAACTTTTTTATTCCTGATTTCTTGGAGGCATCTATTAATTTTTTAGCCCCTTCTTGATCAACTTCTACCACTTTTTTACCCCCTGAGCCAGCCGCAAAAACGACTTTATCAATGTTCTTTGTAACATGGGATATTTCTTCTTCTAAGTCGCCAATTACGGTCATAACACCGCTGCTCTCGAATTTTGATTTTTGCTCTTCTTTTCTGATCATCGCTATCGGATTAAAAGACCCTGATTTCTCTAAAAGATCTACTACTTTTTTTCCAGTGGTGCCGTTAGCTCCTGCTACTAATATATTTTCCATACTATCATTAATTTTAGTAATAAAAGTAGCTTTAGTCTACTTAAGAAGTTAATGCATATCGATAAAATAATAACCTAAATCCATTACATCTGTGTAAATGAACTAATCGTAATTCTCTTCTTCTTCTGGTGGTAATGTTTTGCCCAATATTTCAATACCTTTTTGAATGACTAGTGAAGTAGGTAGTGTAATATTTTTACCGCTATCAGTCTTCATGAACAAATAGAAACCCGTGATGTCTTTTACCTCACCAGTCCAATCAAAATCTTTATCCATGATCCGAACCCTATCCCCTAACCTAATAGGATGACTAAAAAATAATATGACACTAGCGGTAAGATTAGAAAGAATAGACCATTGCGCAAAAAAACCTACTCCTAATACTGCCAGAATTGAAGAGATAAAGACTGTGAATTGTTTTAAATCTACTCCCCAGATAATTGCCAGTGAAGAACCCGCAAAACCGTAGATTAAAAAATAACTAAGGTAAAAAATAACCTTTCTTCGATTCACCTCTATAGCTCTAACAAAACTGAATTTTCTAATAGCACGCTTGGTAATAATAATCAAAATTAAAACTACCATAGTCAAAATAACCGTGTATAACAGTTCCTGTTTAAAAGTTACCATACCTATAATTTTTATTTTCCTGGCAAATGTATTTTAATTTTCCTTATAAATAATCATAATATTAACTCTTGCCAATTATTCTTAGGCTTCAATTTCGGGTAGTATTAAAATAGGTGAAGGACTATCAAAACTTATTTTTTTCACAACATTCTCCTGCGTTAACTTTTGAAAAAAATTATACTTATGATTGATCAAACAAATCATATCACCTTGCGATTGTAAAATAAAATCCCGTAAAGCATCGGTCTCGTCACTTTCAATATCAATTTTGCAAAAAATATAGTCCAAGCCAGACAATAATAATTTTAAATTTGCTTTATTGGATTGTTGAGTCTCTGTTAAGTATTCTTCCTGCATGACTCTTGCAATGTTAATCTTACATTGGTGTTGTTTTGCTATTTCGATCAAGGTAGTCAATTCTTGATTAAAGAATTTTCTTTTAAAATTTGTCGAAAACACTATATTTTGAGGTGCTTTAACAGCATAATTTTTAGGCACCACAAGTACCGGGCAATTGCTAACCCGATTGATCACTTTCACCGTATTGCTTCCAAGAAATATTTCTTGAGCACTCTCAGCCCCTTTTGTACCCATGATAATCATATCAATATTCTTCGAACTTACAACAGATGTTATGGCAGCCTCGAGAGTACTAGAGTCAGAAACAGGGAGAAATTTATGCAAATCATTCTTACTTGATTCTCGAATTTCATGAATAAAATGATTTAATTCGGTTAGAGAATCTTTAGACATTTCTTCAATCCATTCGTCATTATACTCATCCCCTAACAAACGTGATTGATTACTAATATAAACATTCAATAAAAAAAAGGTACAAGGCTCTTTTTGAAATATTATTTTTCCGTATTCTATTGCCTTCAAGGCATTATTGGAAAAATCTATGGGAACTAAAATATTTTTCATCCTGAATAATAATGTATTATTAAATATACAAAAAAATTGAGCCCAAAAACACGTGTTTCAAGCAAAGTGATGTACTACAGTGCTGCTTACAAATTTACGAGACGTTCAAAATTGGATAGAAAAAAAATTTAAAATAAACTTTGAATAATCAACACATGTTTGAATCTCAAAATGTAACTTGGCCTGAATTAGTAATAAAAACTTAATCAAGATATTGCTATACTATCTTGGAGTTTACATAAATACAAAAAAAACCTTGAAAGAAAAAGATATAAAAATAATAGGAAGTGAAGAGTGGTGTGTTTTTGAAGAATTTGGCATACCGGCAATAAAGGCACGAATTGATTCGGGCGCAAAAACCTCTTCAATACAAGCAAATAATATCAAAATTTTCCTTAAAGGGACTGCCGAATGGGTACGTTTTGAGGTTAATCCTATTCAAGATAATCGTAGTATTATGATTACGTGTGAATCTAAAATTCATGACAAACGCATCGTAAAAAGCTCGTCAGGTATATCTGAACAACGAATTGTAATTAAAACACCGGTCACTATTGGTAATACTACTTTTGAAATTGAACTGACTCTTGCGAATCGGGATGCTATGGAATTTAGAATGCTTTTGGGCAGAGAAGCTTTGCTGGATCGCTATATGGTAAATCCATCGGCTACTTACCTCGAAAGAGATTTCACAACCCAACAAATAGCAGAAAAATATGCGCCATTTGTCAAAGAGAAATCGGGATTAAAGATTGCCCTATTGGCCAGTAACCCAGAATTGTATAGCAATAAACGTATTGTTGAAGCTGGGATTGCCAGAGGTCATGAAATGGTTTTTCTTAACGTAGAGCAATCCTATATGAAATTGGATGCAATTGAACCTGAGATTCGATACAGAGGAGGCAATATTATTGATGCGTTTGATGCTATTATTCCGAGAATAAAACCATCGGTCACCTTTTATGCTTGTGCACTTATTCGCCAGTTTGATTCTATGGGTGCTTATTGTTTAAATTCTGCAGAAGCGATTAGCCAGTCGAGAGATAAGTTATTCGCAACACAGCTATTTGCCAAGCATGATATTCATATTCCTATTACAGGATTTGCAAAATCTCCTTTGGACACCAAAGATTTAATCAAATTAGTGA
Organism: Aquimarina celericrescens; assembly: GCF_042682765.1. NCBI lineage: Bacteria > Pseudomonadati > Bacteroidota > Flavobacteriia > Flavobacteriales > Flavobacteriaceae > Aquimarina > Aquimarina celericrescens. The sequence goes on from NZ_JBHUHY010000002.1 coordinate 92,502, forward strand.
ATGGTGCTCCTTTGATTATTAAGCTTTTAGAAAGTACGCAGGGTAAAGGAGTTGTACTGGCAGAAACCAACAAAGCAGCAGAAAGTGTAATTAATGCTTTTAAAAGTGTACAGACCAACATATTAGTTCAAGAATTTATTAAAGAAGCTAACGGACAGGATATTAGATGTTTTGTGGTTAACGGGAAAGTAGTAGCTTCGATGCAAAGGCAGGCCGCAAAAGGCGAATTTAGGGCGAATATCCATCAAGGAGGATCGGCTTCAAAAATCAAGATTACTTCTCAGGAGCGTAAACTTGCCCTAAAAGCTGCAAAAATATTAAACCTACCTGTCGCCGGAGTAGATATTATACGTTCTAATAAAGGACCACTTCTACTAGAGGTTAATTCTTCTCCTGGGTTAGAAGGTATCGAAAATGCAACAGGACTTGATATTGCTAATATTATGATAGAGGCTATTGAAAAGAGATTAAAGTTTAAAAGATGATGGTTTCCATTTACGAATTTCATTTCAAAATTAAGAATACGCAATTGTTTATTATCGCAGGTACCTTTAATTTATATTATAATGGATCGTAAACTCTTGTCAATACATACTTTTCTAATTGAAAGAAACCAGGCAGTGTTAATAAGAAAAAATCTCTGAGTAAGCCAGAGATTTTTTCTTTAAAAGCATGAATTTATTCTTTGATACCTTCAAGATCCAGCATAAAGGCATAAGATAATGCTGTTCGCTTATAACGCGCAAAACGACCAGAAGCACCGCCATGTCCTGTTTCCATGTCGCAATCCATGATCAACAAGTTATCATCTGTTTTTAAATCCCGAAGTTTTGCAATCCATTTGGCAGGTTCCCAATATTGTACTTGGCTATCCCAGTACCCTGTAGTGATCAGAATATTAGAATATTCTTTTGCCTCGACATTATCATACGGTGAATATGACTTCATATAATCGTAGTATTCTTTATTTTTAGGATTCCCCCATTCATCAAATTCAAATGTTGTTAATGGTATGGTTTCATCCATCATTGTAGAAACAACATCTACAAAAGGTACTGCTGCCACTACTCCATTCCATAATTCTGGTTTCATATTCAATACAGCTCCCATTAATAAACCGCCTGCGCTACCACCCATAGCATACGTATGCTCTGGACTGGTAAAACCTTTATTGACCAAATATTCACCACAATCAATAAAATCCGTGAACGTGTTTTTCTTTTTTAGTAATTTTCCATCTTCATACCAATGCCTGCCCATTTCTTGTCCACCTCTGATGTGCGCAATTGCATAAATAAAGCCTCGATCTAATAAACTTAATCTTGTAGAGCTAAAATACGGTTCTGTACTATTACCGTATGACCCATAAGAATACAATAGTAACGGGGTGTCAGCTGATTTTTTGGTTCCCTTTTTGTATACTAACGAAATAGGAATCTTTACTCCATCTTTTGCGGTGGCATACAATCTCTCAGAGATATAATTATCTTTAGAAAAATTGGGATCCAACACTTCTTGTTCTTTTAAAACTGTTTGCTCCTTTGTTTCCATATTATAATCAATAGTGCTAGAAGGAGTTGTTAACGAAGTGTATGAATAACGTAAAACATTAGTGTCAAAATCAGGATTAGTTGCAGTATAGGCTAGGTATGCAGGGTCATCAAATTGAATGTAATGATCATTATCACCGTTCCATTTCATCACTCTAATAGTACTTAAACCTTCTTTTCTCTCACCTAAAACAAGATGATTTTTAAAAACAGTAAAATCTTCTAATAAAATATCCTCTCTATGTGGTATAACATCTTCCCAATTTTCTTTGGTAGTAGCACTTATTGGAGTTTTTACTAATTTAAAATTAGTTGCATCCATATTTGTACGTATGTAGAAATGATCTCCAAAATGAGCTATTCCATACTCTAGATCACGCTCTCTAGGTTGGATAATCTTCCATTCTCCATTGGGCGTGTCGGCACTTAAAAAGCGATATTCTGTTGATAGGGTTTGATAACTACCAATGATGATAAACTTATCTGATCTAGACCTATAGACAAAAGTGCTAAATGTATCATTTTCTTCATTAAATACCAGTTCATCTTGGGACTGATCTGTACCCAAAACATGTTTATAAATCTTATTGGCTCTTAATGTAACGGAATCTTTTGACGTATAAAACACAGTTTTATTATCATTCGCCCAAGCAGCACTACCGTTAGTGTTTTCGAGCTTATCAGAAAGTAGTTCTCCGGTTTTAAGATTTTTAAAATAAATAGTATAACGACGTCTTGAAACAGTATCGATACCGTACGCAAGTAATTCATTATTAGGGCTTACAGATCTGCCGCCTATTCCAAAATAAGAAAGACCTTCTGCCATTTTAGGTCCATTAAGCATAATTTCTTCTTCTGCATTATCTTCTAGTTTCTTGCGACAATATAATGCGTAGTCCATCCCTTTTTCATATCGTGTATAATACGAATACCCATTGTCATTGTATGGCACCGAAGAATCGTCTTTTTTAATACGACCTACAATTTCATCATATAATTTTTCCTGCAACTGTTCTGTATGTTTCATAGCAGCTTTTTGGTACTCATTCTCTGCATTAAGATAGTCCAATACATCCTGAGTTTGAGCATCTGGTGTTTCTGCATTTTTTTGTTTATCACTCAAACGCATCCAAAAGTAATTGTCTATACGTGTGTCGCCATGAGCCCTTAGTTCTTTGGCTACTTTCTTGGCAATAGGAGCTTCAATAGATTGATGTATTCGTTCAACTGTTGTCTTCTCCTTCTTACATGCTATAAAAAGCATGGCAAAAATGACTAGTGAATAGATGAATTTGGTTTTCATAAAAAAATTGGATTAATTTTTAACAAGTCTTTTACAATTATTATTGCAATTTAACTTTTTTAAACAAGTAAAAATAGTAACAATGGACTTTAATTGAGAAAATTTATTTTGATTATTCCTTTAAAACTAATCTTATAAATACGAGGACAATACGTTATATTATTATTGATGTTTTGAAAAGACAAGAAAGATTTATTTTATAAACTGGTATCTAACAAATAGAATAGAATCTCCGAACCATAATCCTAAATAACAACTTGATCAGCTCTTAAAAGTCGTTTATTGGGAATATACAAAATAAGTTTAGATAATATCTTTGCTAACTCTTTTTGATAAGCTAAAAGTTAACTAATTCTAAAAAGAGCAATAATACCCGATGGAAATTTAGTGTGAATTATCGTAAAACTAATATAGCAACATTAAGCTTCTGTACAACTCTATCGATAGGAACACCTATACTAGGTAACTGAAAGGTTGAACGACTAGTTTTACGCCTTCTGGGAATACATAACAGTTCAATATTCGTCTTTGAAACATAAGAAGCTAAACCGTCAAGTGCATTAACCCCTTCAGAAAACACATAGGAAATTGCACTTTTACCATCATAATCTATAGCTTCACTTGGCTCTAATTTTTTACGATTACGAATACTAAAGAATTTTAAAGGATTATTTCCCCGAAGTTTTAAATCATTGATAATCTCTAATCCCTCGCTGTGTAGCGTATCACCAAAAATACCTAAAGAAATATCAGTATAAGAATGAAATACGTGGTCCTCTCCAGAAATCAGAACATTGGCTGCACATTTTGTAAGTACGAACTTTGTGATTCCATGACCTGAAAAGTTAAGCAGTTTTGATTTTCGTTTTCCCAACAAAACCAGATCTGGTTGTAATTCATCAATTTTTTCTTTTATGGTTTGTTTTATATTTCCATAAGAAATTTGAAACGGAATGGTAATACCTTCTTCTTTCTCTGTCTTACGTACTACATTTTTTAATTTGGTCTGTACCTCACGAGAATCCTCTTGGATCGCCCGCATAGCAGAAAATTGATTTTCATAATCTGCTATGTCAGCCGGGGATTTCACACACAAAACTTCTACTCTACCCCTAATGACCTTCGCTAATTGTACGGCATTTTTAAGTGCCGTTTCTGAGGATTTTGATAGATCTGACAACACTAATAAACGATATTTATAATCTTGATTTCGAGTATGCATCGTAGTTTAATTTTGAGTGAGATTCGAAGATAAATGAATACAGATTCATATACTTACTCTATAAATATAATACAATTACTATTAATATGCAGTAGTTTAACTTTTGGTTAATAATATTACAACATTTTAAATGCTGCAGTTATTGAACGTAATAATAAATTTGCAAGGAATAATTTTTAACAATGTCTGATTACTTTTTTGGCGGGAGTCATATCTTGGTTAGAAGGAAATTCTTTAATTAAGAAACTTAAAAGTTACTTAATCACTTTTCATTCTCATCTTTTACTCGCACAAAAGGCACAAACCTTACTGGCAAAACTTTCTTAGTCTTTATTTTACCCTTTTTCTTAGTCGCTAAAAATAAATTTCTTTGATTCGAAGGGCCTATAGGTATAATCATACGTCCACCCTCCGCTAGTTGATCTAATAAAGGTTATGGTAAAGTTTTAATTCCTGCGGTAACTATAATAGCATCAAAAGGAGCTTTTTCCTCCCAACCATTGTATCCATCACCTATTCTTGTTGTCATATTATCATAGCCTAATGTTTCAAGTGTTTTTTAGCTAACGCACCTAATTCATTTACAATTTCTATAGTGTATACAGATTTAACAATCTCTCCCAGTACGGCTGCTTAATATCCAGAACCTGTACCGATCTCTAAAACTTTGTCCTCAGAATTTAACTCTACTATTTGAGTCATAAAAGCTACAATATATGGTTGCGAGATTGTTTGTCCATAACCAATAGATAAAGGACTGTCGCTATAGGCATATGGTTTCATTTTTTCAGGAACAAATTGTTCTCTAGTAACATTTTGCATCGCTTTTAAAGTAGCTGGGTCTTTAATACCTCTTGGTACGAGTTGGTTGCTCACCATGACTTTGCGCTCAATATCATGTTTTATCTGCGCGTATCCGAAAGATATATTGAAAAGCAGGCCTGTTATGAAGCATATCTTTAACATATTGTGTGCTGTTGCTCATTAATACTTCTATGTTTATAAAGATACTTTAAAAGTTTTGAAGAATATTGTTGGTTTAGAGAACTTAAGACTTATAAAAGGCAAAATTAATAACTTAGACCTTGGTAATCCAATTTTTGATAGATTTAGATAGTATGGCAAGTATTTCCATGCACAGAAAATGAATCAATATTTACTCGAATTTAATAATTATCCTTTGGATAATTATTTGATTGTTCATAGTCATCTTTAAAGTTAAAAAAATGAAAAAAAAGTCTGGATCGAGATCAATTTTTAGCTAAAAATTAAGATTTAACCAGTCCATTTTATATAACTTGAATCACGAATAGAAGACTAGATACTTTATAATATTAAGTAGTTTAATTGATTGTAGTGGCGCAAGATTTAGTGATTTTTCTTCTTAAAAAAATCTTGTTATACCATCGATTTGAAAATATTGATTGATTGTCATGTCTTCTGTAGTTTATAGAATAATTTTAAGCAAACTAAATTAATTTAATAAGATGTTTCGTATTTGATAGAGGCGATACACTTTAACTATAAAATCCATCCTAATGAAAGAATTATTAAATATTGAAAATCCTGAAAGTTTAGGTAAATGCCCCTTCAGAGGAACTAGAATTGGTGGAGCATTGGGTAAGCAACCGCAAATAGACGATTGGTGGCCCAATCGCTTAAAAGTTGAATTGCTTCATCAGGATCCTCCACAAGCAAATCCATTGTCAGATCTTGATTACAAAGAAGCGTTTGAAAAAATTGATTATGAAGAATTAAAAAAGGATATAAAAAGGCTTTTAACAGATTCTAAGGACTGGTGGCCTGCAGATTATGGCAATTATGGCCCACAAATGATAAGAATGGCTTGGCACTCTGCAGGAACCTATAGAATAGCTGATGGCAGAGGTGGTGCAGGACAAGCGATGCAGCGTTTTGCACCCATTAATTCTTGGTGGGACAATGGAAATATTGATAAGTCCCGTAGATTAATATGGCCTATAAAACAGAAATATGGAGAAGCTATTTCTTGGGCAGATTTAATAGTGCTTACAGGTAATTGTGCGTTGGAAATTATGGGATTCAAAACTTTCGGTTTTGGTGCAGGTAGAAGAGATGCTTGGGAACCTGATCGTGGCACCTATTGGGGAACTGAATTTTGGAATGGCAAAACCGTATATGAAACTAGCAAACATGATCACAACGGACATCCCGGAGAAATGGTTACCAGAAATATAAGATGGATAGGAGAACCAAAAGATCAATATTACGACTTAGAAAATCCACTTGCTGCCACCAATCAAGCTTTAATTTATGTTGATCCCGAAGGACCAAATGGAAATGGTAATCCTTTAGATTCAGCACGGGATATAAGAGAGACTTTTGCCAGAATGGCGATGAATGATGAAGAAACTGTAGCCTTAATAGCTGGTGGACATGCCTTCGGAAAAAGTCATGGTATGGTATCTGCAGAAGAAATAGGTCCGGCACCAGAAGGAGCCCCTATACAGGCTATGGGTATGGGATGGCAAAATCCAAAAGGTACTGGATTTGGTAAGTATACGATGACTAATGGAATAGAAGGATCTTGGACTCCCAACCCAACGCAATGGGATAATAGTTATTTGGAGAATCTATTCAAATATGAATGGGAACAAACAAAGAGTCCTGCCGGAGCGGTTCAATATAAACCGGTGGATCCTAATGCTCCAAAGACTCCTGATGCACATGAGGAGGGAAAAATGAATGAATTGATGATGATGACTTCAGATCTGGCGCTCAAAGATGATCCAGTATATAACAAAATATGCAGAAAGTTTCTGGATGATTTCGACTATTTTAGTGATGCTTTTGCCAGAGCATGGTTTAAATTAACTCATAGAGACATGGGACCAAAAGATCGATATTTTGGCCCTGAAATTCCTAAAGAGGATTTAATTTGGCAAGACCCTATTCCTAAAAGAAATCATCCAGTAATAGATTCCTCAGGTATAAAACACTTAAAGGATAAAATATTGAATAGTGGTAATAGCATTTCAGCATTAGTTTCTGCAGCATGGTCCAGTGCTTCTAATTATAGAGATTCTGATAAAAGAGGTGGAGCTAATGGTGCAAGAGTGAGATTAAACCCTATGAAAGATTGGGAAATTAATCGCCCCGAAGAACTCAAAAAAGTAATGGCTAGCCTAGAGTCTATCGCTCATGATTTTAATCATTCTCAATCTGATGGCAAGAAAGTATCATTAGCTGATTTAATAGTACTAGGAGGTTGTGCAGCTATAGAAAAATCGGCATCTGCGGCAGGAATTAGTATAGAAGTGCCATTTACAACCGGTCGCATGGACACAACTCAAGAATTAACAGATGCAGAAAGTTTTGATTGGTTAAAACCGGTTTCTGATGGATTTAGAAATTATCATAATGATCAAGTAGGATTTCATATTCCGCCAGAACATATATTTCTAGATCGCGCACAACTTTTAACCCTAACAGCACCAGAGTGGACAGTCCTAGTTGGTGGATTGAGAGTTCTGGATCAAAATTATGATCATTCCAAATTAGGTGTTTTTACCGATAGACCAGGAGTGTTGACTAATGATTTTTTTAGAGTGCTTACAAGTATGGATTACGAATGGGTGCCTGTCGATGATAAAGAAATGATTTTTAACTTAAACGATAGAAAATCAGGTGAGACTAGATATAAAGCTTCAAGATGTGATCTTATTTTTGGCTCTAATGCTCAACTAAGAAATATTGCAGAGGTTTATGCAGCAGATAATGGTTTACATCGATTCATAAAGGACTTTGTAAAAGTATGGGATAAAATCATGATGTTAGATAGATATGATGTAAAGAATGCATAACTAAAAAGGGTGAATAATATTTCTAATATTATTCACCCTTTTTAATTGACTTAGTATCTGTAGTTTACATTAGTAAGGGATAATTTTATTTATTTTACCAGTAAAATTTACATAAAAAATATGCGGTTTTACCACAGTGAAACTATACTATATTAGGCGTATATTTGCACAGAATAAAATTTAGAAACATGGTACAATCATTTCTTCATTCTATTTTGTTCTATTCTCATCTAGGCGTATAAATTTTATACCCTGTAATAGGGTAGACAAAAAGCCATCAAGTATTATCTTCAATTACTACATTGTGTTTTGAATATAATTGTGATCAAGAAATTTTTGTTTTTCATTCCTTAATTTGATATTTATTCAATTTAATTGTTGAATATTAACATCATTTTATGAAAATTAAGTTTGTGGCATAAGATTTGCGGTTAAATTTTAAGTTTTATTTATGAATCAATTGTATTATTAATTTTAAAAATCATGTTCAAGCCAAATTTACATTTACGACACAGTACCCTAAAGGGTCAATTGGCGGTAAATCCATCTTTGATTGGACTTTTTCTAGAAACCGTCTGTGATATCCCATGGAGTACGATATCGTATGACGAAGAGACAAAATTGTCAGCTAAAAAGAGAAAAAGTTTGAGAAGTTTTGGTAACCAGATGAGTTCGTATTTGCGTTGGTTTGCTTTATGTCGTCTAGCTCAGGACGTAAAACAGGAGTAATAAAGATAAACCAACCAAGTATCTAAATCACAGCTTATTTTTTTCTACAAAGTTATATCCTGATACTGTTAATCTATAGTAAGATAAGTTTTCTATCTTGGTTTTAGAAAGCAATTCTAGTGCTTCCAACTCATGAATAACACGTATCACTTCTTTTCTTTTTTCCGCTTTTGATAATTTGTATACTTCTTTAATAGAAAGACCATCTTTATGATAATTTTCAAAAAAGATTGTCATTATAGTAACACGATCAAAGGAAGTCTTTAGCTCTTCAAGTGAAGATAAATTGCCAAGTATACTTGTTGCCGGTGTATCTGAAGATAAAACACGTTTGATTTCTTGGGTCACTTTTAAAAACAGTGCATCTCTTTGTCCTTCATTCATTACAATCAATGGTTCAGAAGGTGGATTTATAGTTTGAAACCTTGATATGGCATCGATATCAGAAAACATACAATGGCTTATTATAATAGGAAATATATGAGCTCCCTCTTCTTTTGCAGCAGTGAGTAGTGCAGGTAGTTCTTCATTATTGATAAATTCTGAAGAAATAAAATTCGCACTGACCATTAGTATAGCAACTTTGGTAGAACCTATTTCTTTATTTATTTCAGTACGCCAATCTGCTCCAACCTCAATTTTTGAATCCTCCCAGATGGTAAATTGATATTCACGCTCTAAATAGCTTAAGTGTACTCGAAGGTAATCCAACCATTTCGCATCTTTTTTACTATAACTAATAAAAACTCCGTGTCGCTTCATATTGGTTTTTATGGCCGAAACCTTTTAAGACTATAAATTTATGAGATAATTAAAAAATGTGCATACTCATACTATACTTTTATGAAAAAAATATGTGGAATTTATACTTTGACGCTAGAGATTATTAAATTTAGCTAGAATTTTATTTTGAACTTATGAATTCTGATAAACATAAATAACAAACCAATGAATGAAGATCAATACATAAAAGAAAGAGTCGATGACCAAATAGAGTGGTACGGTAGTAAAAGTGCGACCAATAAGGCTTTACATTTATGGACAAAAGGACTTATCATAACTTTTTCTGCTCTTATCCCATTTATTTCTGGTTTTCTTAAGTCCGGGCCAGAATATCTAGATTATGTCATTGGGGTCCTTGGTATGCTTGTTGCTATTTTAACAGGTATTTCAGAGCTCATGAAATTTCAGGAAAAATGGTCAAAATACCGCACCACAGCTGAGACATTGAAACATGAAAAATTTCTATACAGCACTCAATCGGGGCATTACAAAGATCAAGAGAGACACTTCAATTTGTTTGTAGGTCGCATTGAAAACCTGATCAGTACCGAGAACTCTGATTGGAGCAAGATTATAAATCAGGAAGAGTAATTTTTATCCTTTATTTACCATGATCAAGCGCTACTTTTTTAGTATTTTTAGTATGTTATCGTATTCTAAACGTTTTGTATCCAAACATATATTCCACTTTATACATTGTATTCGTTAAGCATTATTTAGAGTAATATCAGGCATTGAATTTTTGGTAGAGTTCAAACATTTAAAAATTAAAACTCCATGAAAGCATCAGGTATACCATCTCACGAAAGATCTTTTTATAGAACAGGTAGAGATTCTCAAGGGAAACAATTCGTTCTCTCTCCTCAATCTATTGCCACAGGAGATGGCGAAACAATGAATTATTTGGATTGTGTTCGACAAAACCAAGATGACTCTTTTTACTATGAAGAAGTAGAAAATAAAACAAAGATTGTGTTGCATTTTACCGCTGGTTATCTCAAAGGTGATATTGCCCAGCTTACGATGCCATCAAATCATGTCTCAGTGCCGTTTGTTATTGCAAGAGATGGTACAATACTTAAACTTTGGCCGTCAAAATATTGGTCCTACCATCTAGGTAGAGGTGCAATAGGTGGAAATACCACGATGAGCAAGCAAACCATCGGTATCGAGCTTTCAAATATTGGTTTTCTTAAAAAAAATGGAAGTAATCTCGTTTCGGTATATTCAAATACTGATGTGTACTGTAACCTAAATGAAACCAATTTTTATACAAAACTTGATACTCCCTTTAGAAAAGAAAACTATTTTGCTACATATACTCAAAAACAATATCATAGCCTCTCTATTTTACTGAAGTATTTAACAAATACATATAATATTCCTAGAAATTTCTTGCCCGTCAACAAAAGGTATGCTACGCTAAGTAGAAATGATGTAGAAAGTTTTAATGGAATCCTATCCCATATAAACTACAGAGAATCCGGTAAATGGGATATTGGAGAAGCTTTTGAATGGGATAACATTATACAAAGTATCAATGGTTCTGTTGTATAATGAATAACTTATCTTGTATCTTATTGTTAATATCCGGGAAACTGACAAATTAAAAAAGTAGCGATCCCATTATATTACTTCTCTTCCCCCTTAATATTATATGATCATATATTTTTAAGTACTACAAGGATGCAATCAAATCTTCCTCCAGGTTCTCTTCATCAACCGTATTTAACAGGCCTGTTGTATTTAGAAAGTCATTAGAAAATACTTTTGCCATTTCCTTTGATAAAAGTTTATTTCTTTGTTTTTTCCACTCTGAAACTTTGGCCCCATACATATCCTCTACCAGGTTTGGAAAACCCCAATCTGAATTTTTACCCCAATGAATGGTAAAAGGAATATCGTTCTCCCGTAATACCTGTATCATTCGGCGAGAAAATTCTTTTAAACTCATTAATTTTCTTGATTTATTCCATAATACACCATCAATTTCTATCATACAGGTAATAGGAAACTTAGTAAATGCGAGGGTGGCTTCAGATTTTTTTACAAATCGCATCGCATAAATACCAGGAATAGGTCCTTCATCTTTTGTAAGGTCAATTAATATTTTAAGGGCTTTTTCAGAATCGTTAACATCTACTCCAAACGAACAGGCAAATGCGGGTCCTTGATAAGGTGCGTCCCAAAAAGTTTCATACAAAGTACCAATAGATTCTTCATTTACATCTGGTAAAATCTGTTTTTCTAATCGTTTAATAAAAAAAGGTATTTTTTTCGGAAACCGTTCGCTGATCTTTATTAATAGATGAATTAAATCTTTGTAAACCGATTTTTCTATCGTCGCAAAGGGATCAGGATAATTATCGGTATACTTTTTCTTGTACATTGCTTCTATCACATATTCACTTTCATCGGTATACGGATTAATAAAAACTTTATAGTGATAGGGCCTTAATCCCTTTCCGTTTGAATCTGTCTCTCCTTGAATACGGAAACTAGAATTAGCAAAATCCATAGTTCGCGCAAGTTCTAGAGCAGTATTTTTATCAATTTTCTTCACGTATCGTTTCAATAAGAATTGATCTTCAGCTTCAATGACTACCCCGTGTATAAACCCAAAAGATCCCAGACCAACTAGTGCTGCATTAAATAAATCATCATCCCTAATTATTCTCGATTTTATTTTTTGAGCAAATACATCATTAAGAGCCGGATCGCTTTGTCTTTCTATATACACAACATCATCAGGATTAGGCCCTATGATAAGATTTAGTCCAACTACGTAGTCCTGTACAGATCCTACATCAAGAGCAGAGCCATGTACCCCGGTAGAAATGCAACCCGCTATAGTTTGTCCATTACTAGCCCCACTAGTCTTCAATGATTTTTTATGCATTTCTAATGTTTGTGAAATTTCTTTTATAGTATTTCCGCATTGAAAGAAAAAAAGATTAGCACCATCATACGCCGATCTGGCATGAACATCGCTTAATGAAATCTTTAAGTCGAGATTCATAAAAACATTATAATGCATTCTGTCTTTTTGATGTGCAATGTTAGACATAGACCAACGAGCCCCATACGCCCGAAATCCTTCGTCATTATCCAGTGCTTCCTTCAAAAGACGACGAATCTCATTGGCAGCATCATTATATCTATCAATTTCTGAAGGCATATTAGCCTTCCCTTCTAATCGTGTTTTCTGTAACAATTTTAAATCAAAAGGACCATTATTGTGTAACGTATCCCATTGAGATGTTTGATGAGAAATAGTATTTGCCATAGTTTATTAGTTTTCAGGTTTCATGCAGACATATTTGATTTTTACTTTACGTTTACTGCCAAAAGTGATCAGGTATAATAAAGAACCTCCAAAAGTATTTTTGTATTCAACAGAGAATAGTTTACCGGTTTCGCAGCCAAATCTTTGAACTCGAATACCAATATCATCAACAGCTATGCTTGCTTTAATAATGGTATCAAGAACCACTACCCTTTTATCGCGATAAAAATTACCTTGATCTTCGGGACAATTTTCATCAATCCCACTTTGACAAGGCATAGGAGCACCTTTTGTACTTACTAATCTTACAGAATAACAAGAAGTGAATAGCAGAAATACTCCTATTATCATAAATAAAACATGTGATCGGTTTTTAATAAATGTTGTCATAATACATATGGTTAAGATTAAAATGTTAACACATAAAAATCTATAGATTATTTTCTGTAAATGAAATCAATATACTGGGGGGATATTACTTATGACAATTGAGGAATTTAAATTTAGGGAAAATTTTAAAGAATAAGACTGAAAATTCCCCGATTAATATCTTGATCTTAATAGTTATAAATTATTAATAGCCAAAACAATAGAAAAAAAAGGCTTCAAAAGAATATTTGCTATTTTAAAAAAAAATGGGAATTTATCAAACAACTTTATATACCTCCAAAAAAAAGGGTTTTTCACCCTTTTGAATTTTAGTTATTTCTCCCTTGTACAGTGAAGATTGTAATATTTAAATCTATAACTGAAAACACTTTTGCTTTTGAAGAAAGCTTTAAACAAAGATGATTATGATTTAACTTTTAGGATTTTCCAACAAAAAAGGCCTATAAAGGCCTTTCTTTAAAAATATAGGTAAGTTCAGGGTATTGATAGATCTTATTCTCCAGCTAGTACTACATAAGATTTAGTAACAGGAGATATACTATAATTTTTTACACTCTTTATATTTCTAAGGTGCTTTTCGGCTTCCTCAAAGGCCGTTTCTAATGCACTTCGCTTTGAATCCTTATCAACAACAATAGTTTTAGAAACAATACTACCATTATTATACTCAATCGTCATCTTCCATTTCTTTAAGGAATGTGCATTTTTATTTTTTGAGACATCATCATCTTCCCCCCTTTTATGGTCTGTCTTTTCATTTTTTTCAGCCGGAACGTATCGAGATTCTGATGGCGTAGCATTACCAAGAGAAATACATAATACTACAATTGCAAATAAAAGTTTCATAGTTGTGAATGATTTGAATTTGTATGCAACGAATATACAAACATATTTTTAATAATCATATATTTTTTTAATAAAAATTTATTTGTATATTTGATTCCTTTTTACTTATTTCATTATGGTTAACAAGAAACTAAAAAAGCTTCTCAAAAAAAGTAAAGGAGCAAAAACTGTTTATGGGATATCCAAGGCTTTGGGTGTAAGTCCACAGGCAGGTGATTATGTGGTGAAGAAAAAAGACTTGGTAAAAGACTTTGAACGACTACAGAAAATTGCCGATTATATGGGAGTAGAAATAAAGGATATTATCGATTACAAAGAGAAATAGAAAATTCTTCATCCCCCGCGTATACCGGTTTCTCTCCTATAAGTTGAAAAAAAACCAAATTATTCTATTTTAGAATTAATCTTCATATAATACGTTGATTTTCTTCTCAATACTTTAAGAAAACATACACTGTATTGGCATTTTTTTAACTGTGAGCATAAGTCTTTTTCGCTACTTTTAAGCCAATTGATCATTCTATAAATCAAACAGTCATGAAAACATTAATAACACTCGTTCTTTCATTAATCCTTTCCTTTACCATGGGCATCGTTAAAGCAGACTCTTCTTTAAAGGCTAATTTTGTAAATGGTGATCCGGGAATTACCTCAATTAACACTATGACATTTGGTCCCGAAGGGATTCTGTTTATTGGAGACAGTAAGGCTGCACAAATTATTGCGATAGATCTAAGCGCACATCAAAAAGTTGACAACAGTAAAGTAAAAATCGATTTTTTGGATAAACTAATTGCAGATATGCTAGGTGCCGCAACTGATCAGGTGCAGATAACAGATATGGCTGTAAATCCAGAGAATGATAACATTTATATTAGTGTTCATTATGGCGCTGGTACTCCCATACTATTACAGGTTGATAACAATAAGCTAAAGCAGATTTCTCTAGCCGATGTTTCTTATAGTAAAACCAATATAAACGATCCGGTTGCAAAAGATGCCAAAGACAAAAGAGGTCGAGAACTTAGGAAGTGGGCCGTGGCCGATATAAGATATGATTCTGGGAAAGTATTATTGTCTGGTTTAAGCAATAAAGAGTTCGCATCTACATTCAGATCTATAGATTTTCCTTTTAATGATAAGCAAAGTTACGGCTCTCTTGAAATTTATCATGCAGCGCATGGTCAATATGAGACGCATGCACCTATAAAAACATTTATGACTACCCGCATAAAAGGTAATCCACACATTGTAGCAGGATATACCTGTACGCCTTTGGTAGTTTTGCCCATGGACAAAATAAAACCCGGAGAGCATCATAAAGGCAGAACAGTTGCAGAATTAGGAAATGGAAATACTCCTGTAGACATGATAGAAATTGAAAACGAAGGTAATCGTTATTTACTTATCGCAAATACGAACAGACCACTTATGAAAATGGACTTTGCAGACCTTGAAGCATATGAAGATGTACTTACCACTCCTATTACAAAAAAAGGTGCTACAGCAGGTGTAGCTTATGTAAATCTTCCCTATGTCAACGTTCAACAACTAGACAAGCTTGATAATACTTTTTTGATGATTCAAAGAGAATCTTCAGGAAATCTAGCCTTGAAAAAAGGAAGTGCCTGGTGGTTTCAATAATAAACCAAAATAGCATTTCTTATAAATTTGAAAGGTGAGAAATTATAGTCACATTTTATTACTACCACTATTCTTTGCTATGGAGGTGTTTTCTCAAACATCTCCAAAGTTGATTGTCTCCAAAGATTATCTTCTTATTAAAAAGTCTGAGATTACCACAGGCAAGCCTCTGGTATATCGGGGAGAGATTTCAAATGTTGAAATTTCTTCTGCCACTCCTATTTTAGGTAATGTAGTCGAAGAAAAAGAAACAATTCGTTTTAATCCAGTTATCCCATTTGGATGGAATCAAAAGTATACATTGGTTTATGATTCCACCATTGAGCATTTTGAAATTACTCTTCCCAAAAAATATAAGTACCTTTCTGTTGAAGCTATATACCCCTCTATAAAAAAGCTTCCTTCTAACCTATTGAAATGGTATTTCAAATTTTCTAAGCCCATAAACCAACCCAGCGTTTACGATAATATTAGGTTCACAGACACTAATGGAGATACATTAGACAGGGTCATACTTCCTTTAAACAATGCCTTAATTTCTGATAATGGACTCCTTTTGACCGTATGGGTTGAACCAGGAAGGCAAAAACGCGGACTTATTCCTAACCAACAATTGGGTGCTGTTTTTGAAGAAGGAAAAGAATACTCTTTGATTATATCCAAGAATTTAAAGGATTATGAAGGCATTGCCATGCAACAAGATTACATACATAGATTTATAATTGTAAACGCAGATCGTGAACAACCTACTATCAATTCCTGGAAAATATGTATCCCAACCCCAGGTACAACCTCAAATCTTATGATTCATTTTAATGAAGAACCTATGGATTATGGTAGTACGCTAAGTAGTATAAGAATTATAGACCCTCAAAAAAAAGAAATTAAAGGTGATCTAAAGCTAATTAATAATGAAAAAACTTTGGTTTTTAAGCCATTACAGCCTTGGAAAAAAGGTCATTATCAAATTTCTATAGATGTTAGCCTGGAAGATCTCGCTGGAAATAATCTCAACAGATTGTTTGATAGCGACATAAATGATATACAGCACGGTAGCCCTGACACTAAAGAAATGATCTTAGAATTCGAAGTACAATAATAATTATAATATATCAACTTTATTGGGTTCTTTAAAAGTAAGCCGGTCTCATCGAATATGACTTCCTGCATTTATGTCAATAGTAGCACCAGTGGCATGATCCATAAGTCCACTACACATCATTCCGATTAAAGGTGCGATATCTTCTGGTGTTGTGAGTTGATTTAGAGCAATCTCATTAAGTACTTTCGCTTCTCCATGATCCTCTATAAATTGTTCTGCCATTTGAGTACGTGTAAATCCGGGAGAAACTATAAAAGATTTGATATTATGTTTCCCAAAAGAACGCGCAACACTACGTGCCAGAGATACTATTCCTCCTTTTGAGGCGGCATAGGCAAGGTACTCTTCTGTTTCGCCTCTAAAGACTGCTCTGCTTCCAATGTAGATAAAACTACCTTCTTTATTTGATATAAAATGATCTATCCCAAGTTTGGTCAATAATCCAACTGAATTTAAATTGATATCCATAGTCTTTTTCCAGGTAGCATACCAATTTTCGGTATCATTATTAGTAGAATGTGATAAGAATACTCCTGCATTTAAAATAATCACGTCGATCCCTGTAAAGGCCTTTTCAACATTTTCGAATAACGCATATACTTCTTCTTCCTTTGATAAATCTGCTTTAAAACATTTAGATTGTGTTTCTGGGAAAGTAGCAATGAGAGCTTCAGCAGAAGCCTTATTTTTATTGTAATGCGCAGCAACCCTTGCCCCCATTTTCATTAGAAAACTTGCTATAGCCTTTCCTATTCCGTCTGATGCCCCGGTTACAAGTATTTTCTTGTCTCTTAGATCGATTTGTATCATTATCTATTATTTACTAGATAAAAATAAAGGAATTATACTTTATATCAACTAATCATTTAGACTTGTCGCACAAATACATCAATCTTAGGTTAAAATATTCAAAATATGATAACTGGTAAAGCCAAAATAGATATCACCATTGCAGGAAAACAAAAGGAATATCAAACCTGTATAAATGTACGTGCTGATCATGAATTAAAAGTAAATGGAGTATTGGACTTGGATATTACACATTTTGATTTAAAATCACCTAAAAAGCTTTTAGGCCTGGTCAAATTAGATAAGAATATTAAAATCATTTTTGAACTTTTTATAAAAATTCTGTGATCCTGATTTTTATCATAATCTATGTAAAGAAGCTAAATTATATTTCAATATTCTACATAAACAGATCATTAAAACTAAATTAAAAAACTATGCTACCAAAAACAATGAAAGCAGCTGTGGTAAGAGAATTCGGAAAACCACTCGCGATTGAAGAAACAGAAGTAAAAAGACCGGAAAGAGATGAAATTTTGGTTAAAGTACAAGCCTCGGGAGTCTGTCACACAGACCTGCACGCTATAGAAGGTGATTGGCCAGTAAAACCAAAATTGCCGCTTATTCCCGGTCATGAAGGAATTGGCTACGTAGCCGCAATAGGCAAAGGAGTTTCGCATGTAAAAGAAGGGGATATTGTTGGTGTTCCCTGGTTATATAGTGCTTGTGGACATTGTGAACATTGTATTACAGGTTGGGAAACCCTGTGTGAAACGCAAGAGAATGGTGGCTATAGTGTCGATGGAGGTTTTGCAGAATATGCAATTGCAAATGCGGGATATGTAGGCCATTTTCCTTCTAACATTAATTTTATCAAAATGGCCCCTATTCTATGTGCTGGGGTAACTGTATATAAAGGACTTAAAGAGACTGAAGCCAAGCCTGGAGAATGGGTAGCTATCTCAGGAATCGGAGGATTAGGTCATTTAGCAATTCAATATGCCAAAGCCATGGGGCTACACGTGGCTGCTATTGATGTTGCAGATGATAAACTGAAACTAGCTAAAAAATTAGGGGCAGAATTTGTAGTGAATGCTAAAGATAAACATCTGGCAGAAGCCATTAAAAAAGAAACCCGTGGCGGTGTTCATGGAGCTTTGGTTACTGCCGTAGCACCTGTGGCTTTTGAACAGGCATTACAGATCCTGAGAAGAAAAGGAAATTTGGTGATGAACGGACTTCCTCCTGGAAGTTTTAATCTACCCATTTTTGATATGGTATTGAACCGGTTTACCGTAAAAGGGTCGATTGTAGGTACTCGAAAAGATTTACAGGAAGCTATCGACTTTGCGGTAGAAGGTAAAGTAGAAACTACTACTCACTCTGCTTCTTTAGAAGATATTAATGCTGTATTTGACGATATGCGTAAAGGTAAAATCGAAGGTAGAATGGTACTTGACCTTCATACAAAGTGAAAAATTTGAATCTCCTTCATTTCAAAATTATAGGTCTTATTGTTTAAATTAAAAAAAACTGATAATATTAACTTTAGGAGTACAGAAATTTTGATCAAAATACAGTATATTTAGATATAGATGCCGTCATTGTCAGAAAAATATCTTTTCTGTCAAGAACACACACATTTCAATAATTAAAAACTTTAATACTAACTATTATGAGTATCTCAAAAGCATCTCCTAAAAGCAAGATGGAAAGACCCAGCTTTAAGGATCAATACGACAACTATATCGGTGGAAAATGGACGAAGCCAGTAAAAGGTGAATATTTTGATAATATTTCGCCTGTAGATGGAACCAGTTTTACCAAAATCGCACGTTCAACTACTGAAGATATTGAACTTGCCATCGATGCTGCATGGGCAGCAGCACCAGAATGGAACCACTCGTCTGCTACATTTCGTAGTAATTGTTTATTGAAAATCGCCAACGTAATGGAAGAAAACCTAGAATCCCTTGCGCGAGCCGAAACTTGGGATAATGGTAAAGCTCTAAGAGAAACATTGGCAGCCGATCTTCCGCTGGCCATTGACCATTTTAGATATTTTGCTGGCGTTATTAGAGCAGAAGAAGGATCAGTTAGCGAACTTGATTCGGAAACGGTATGCCTAAATGTTCTGGAACCTCTTGGAGTAGTAGGACAAATCATCCCATGGAATTTCCCACTATTGATGGCCGCATGGAAAGTAGCTCCAGCACTTGCTGCCGGAAATTGTGTGGTATTAAAACCCGCAGAGCAAACCCCGGTAGGAATTATGATCTTAATGGAAATGATTGAAGGCATTCTTCCAGACGGTGTCTTAAATGTTGTAAATGGTTTTGGAGTTGAAGCAGGAAAACCGCTGGCATCTAGCCCGCGTATAAATAAAGTAGCGTTTACAGGAGAGACCACAACAGGTCAACTAATTATGCAGTATGCATCAAAAAACATTACTCCCGTTACATTGGAGCTTGGAGGAAAATCACCAAACATCTTTTTTGAAAGTATTATGGATGCCGATGATGAGTTCTTTGATAAAGCTATAGAAGGAGCAGTGATGTTTGCTCTTAATCAAGGAGAAGTCTGCACCTGTCCGTCAAGAATCCTAATACAAGAAAGTATTTATGATCAATTTATAGAACGGGTAATAGAACGAACAGAAGCGATCAAATTAGGCCATCCTCTTGATCCAGATACTATGATGGGTGCACAAGCTTCTAATGATCAATTCGAAAAAATTCTCAACTATATCAATATAGGAAAAGATGAAGGTTGTGAAGTACTTGCAGGTGGTGAAGAAGCTTATGTAGAAGGTTTAGAAAAAGGATATTATATCCAACCTACTTTATTGAAAGGAAATAACGAGATGCGGGTTTTTCAGGAAGAAATATTTGGTCCTGTAGCATGTGTTACCACTTTTAAAGATGAGGCTGAAGCAATTGAAATAGCAAATGATACTCTTTATGGACTTGGAGCCGGTGTTTGGACAAGAGATATGCACCAGGCATATAAAATTTCAAGAGCAATAGAAGCAGGTCGCGTTTGGGTAAATTGTTATCATACATATCCGGCTCATGCGCCGTTTGGCGGGTATAAAAAATCCGGTATTGGTAGAGAAAACCATAAAATGATGCTTAATCATTATCGCAATACTAAAAACATGTTGATTTCTTATGATAAGAAACCAATGGGATTTTTCTAAATGACAGATTTATGATTGAAAGGGTTAAAATCACCGATAATGCAAAAGCAGTTATCGATACCTTAAAAAAAGAACATGGGGAGTTGATGTTTCATCAAAGTGGAGGTTGCTGTGATGGCTCCTCCCCAATGTGTTTTCAAAAAGGTGAATTAATGATTAACGAGACCGACATTTGGTTAGGTAATATTCATAACTGTGACTTTTATATGTCATATGATCAATTTGAATATTGGAAACATACGCAACTTACCGTTGACGTGGTAGAAGGTCGTGGGGCTAGCTTTTCGCTCGAAATTCCTCTTGGAGTTCGTTTTGTTATCAAATCCAGGATATTTAATGAGGCTGAGATGAATCTATTAAGTCCTGTGCATAAAGGAGTGAGTACATGACCTATATCAATAAGATCTAAGCTACTATTTTGAAATACCAACCAAAACCCAAATCTTCTTGTCCGATTCATTTTTCCAGTCACCAAAATC
The DNA here is from genome assembly GCF_042682765.1 of Aquimarina celericrescens. Lineage (NCBI taxonomy): Bacteria > Pseudomonadati > Bacteroidota > Flavobacteriia > Flavobacteriales > Flavobacteriaceae > Aquimarina > Aquimarina celericrescens. Next base: position 113,666 of record NZ_JBHUHY010000002.1, read on the forward strand.
TTTAATCTCTTTAATAACTGTAAATCCTGCCTTTTTTAACTCTGATTTTACAAAATCTAAAGAAATCGTATGCGCTTTCATTTGCTCATTTCTGGTTGTATTGCGCATATGACTTTTAAACTTTTCTATGATTACAATTCTTCCCTCCGGTTTTAGAGATTTTTTTAGGTGGTTTAAAACGACCATATAATCATCAATCTCGTGATAGGTATCCATGACTACAACAACATCCAAGGATGTATTTGGTAATTTTGGATTATCATAATCCCCTAGGATGGTCTTAACATTGGTTAAACTCCTTGCAGCCAAATGTTCATCAAGTCGCTCTAAGCGATCTTCCCTTACATCTACTGCGTACACCTTACCTGTCTCACCCACCTTTTTTGACATACGTATTGTAAGATAACCTTCATGACAGCCAACATCTGCAACTGCACTACCCGATTTGACGCCTGCAAGATCAAATATTTTGGATACATTCATCCACGTATCCCTTTTCTCCCAGTCATTTTCTTTGTATTGTGCGATACTGGTTTCAATAAACAAAATTGAAATTAAAAAAATTAAAACTCTACCATGTTGTATCATCTTTCCCCTTGATAGTTATAATTAACGAATAATAATCCTCAAAATACCTCTTAATTAAATCGGTAGTATGTGTTTTATGAAAAATTTGGGTTTTCAATAATGATAATTAAACCAGCTTATCCCCTATTTTATGGGTAAAATTTGTTAATTATTGTTAAAATAGTACCTTTTTATACATAGTACTGTAACAAAATAAATCTATCATCGTCTAGTATATAAAATCAATATTCAAAAACAGAAATCATGAGAACTTTAAACAACAATCAAATTACCAGCAGAGTTAACACAACAAACGGATATATCTGGAATACAAAAAGGAGATACAGATAATCAAAAAGTCAAACTATTTATCAATCATTAAAACAGAATAGAAATCATGAGAACTTTAAACAACAATCAAATTACTAGCAGAGTTAACACAACAAACGGATATATCTGGAATACAAAAAGGAGATACAGATAATCAAAAAGTCAAACTATTTATCAATCATTAAAACAGAATAGAAATCATGAGAACTTTAAACAGCAATCAAATTACAAGCCGAGTTAGTACGACAAATGGATACATCTGGAATACCAAAAGACGGTACCGATAATCATAATAGGCATTCATTCACCAATCAAAAACAATCTACCATGACAACTTCGAAAAATATAAAGAAAACATTGAAGGAGAACCCTCTAAAACGAAACATGTTTCTTGGCTATTCGCTAAGCGGAAATGACTACGAATACGACATTCGTATTAGGCCTAATCGTTATGCATACTAAAGTATAGTCAACTTCAATTCCTGGAAAAAAAGGCTGAATTCAACTACGAATTCGGCTTTTTTATAATGTAAGACAAATAAACCGATATTATTTATCTAATTTATTTTCTACCTCAAACTTAGCTCCTACTGGCGCTCGATACCCTGCAAATGGCAATTTTAACAATTTACTTATTTTAGAATTAGAATCTACGTCTGGATAGGTATCTACACCGTATACGAGATCTTCATTACGAATCTTTGCAAATGTACCGAACATTCTATCCCAGATAGAAAAGATGTTACCATAATTGGTATCTGTATATGGCAATACATAATGATGATGCACTTTATGCATATCTGGCGAAACTATTATCCAACTTATAGCATCGTCTAATCTTTTGGGTAAAGAAATATTTGCATGATTAAATTGAGATAGTACAACCGATAAAGATTGATATAACATAATGATACCAATGGGCGCACCTACAATAAATACCGCCAGAGTAGTAAATATAAAACGTATGACACTTTCACCTGGATGATGTCTATTTGCAGTTGTTGTATCCACGTGATTATCGGTATGATGAATTAAATGAAACATCCACAGTGGTTTTACCTTATGCTCTACATAATGAGCTAACCATGCACCAATAAGATCCAACAAAGCAACGCCAACTAAAATAGTTGCCCAAAGTGGCATGTTTAACCACTGTAACACTCCAAATTTGCTGGCGACGGCCCAATCACTTGTTTTAAGTAAAATAAAAGCTAACACAAAGTTTATTACGATTGTAGTAAGTGTAAAAAAAATATTTGGCCATGCGTGTTTAAATTTTTTGTACTTAAACTTGAATAACGGGGCTGCGTATTCTATCAGCCAAAAAAAAGTAATTCCTCCCACCAAAATCAAACTACGGTGCGATGAAGGAATAGTTTCAAAATAATTCATTATCGTTTCCATGAGTACAAAATATTCTATTTTTCATGATTAGGCAAATAGTTTTTTTTGATATTTAATTTTCATTTGTCCTTTTTCAAGAATCATCGCAAACAAAAACAGACATTTCTTAACCGCTTCAATAAGAATACAAAAAAGCTTAGAGATTATTAATCTTTAAATTCTTAAAGATTTAATTCGAGATTATGGGAGTAAAAAAGTATGTATTAAAGAATAAAAATTATTCAAGCTCGGCTTTTATCCAGGTTTGAGCTGTTTCCAGATCTTGAAAAGTAGTTATACCATTTTGAAGGAACATATTTTCAATATTTATACTGGTTTGTTGAACTCTATTGTATACCACAGCAGCAAAAGCCTTAAGGTTGGGAAAAACATCTTTTATTCGCATATAATCGGTAGGCTCGATAGAATATGAATTTATTCTATTTGAGATGTATCCGAAAGGTCGATTTTGAAAATGTAAATTGGTCAGTGCCGAAAGTTCTTTTGCTTTTTCATAACCAAAACAAATACCTTCAGCCACTTCAATAACCAAGTAATTTTCATAAAAAATTACTTTTCCCATTTCAAGGTCATATATTTGGACTATCTTCTCTTCTTCTATAGATTTGGGCATCTTACTCGTAGTTTACAACATTATCGATTCGAGCATAAACGAAAAAGCTATCGCTTACATTACTACTAAGTTGCGAAAATACGCAAAAACATAAAACTAATAATAATTTTATGTTTTTATGCAAGACTTTATTGAAAGATTGGAGAAATAATTATCACGCGGATTGAGCTGGTAACAATTACTGTAATCATACTTAGCTTTTGCATTTTTAAAAGATGTATTATATTAGTTGTTCTGGATGGTCTTTATTTTAATTCTTTAATTAAAGATTCAGCAGAATTAATATTATTTTTATAACACTTTAGGGCCCATCGAGAAAACAATATAAAAAATGTGATTGCTACAGGGATGGCTATAACAAAAAACCACGGATTTTTTGTCTCAGTGAAAAAATCTCTTCCTTTAATTATTTTCGAAGTAACGGGCATGATCGTAAACATTAATACAAATCCCAGATAATATCCAACTGTGGTAAGTTTATGAAATTGTTTTTTGGCCCTTGAATATTGGATCAATGTTTGCTTGTAACTATTTCCTGCTATATTAAGATTACGCATTCTATTAATTGACCTTAAAGTTAGTATAGGTAGTATTAATAGCACTATAAGACTAATTATACCCGATAATAAGCTATACCAATTATCTAATTTGCTTATATTTAGAAGTATTACAATCGCTATAGCATAACAAACCACTCCACCTATCATTTCAGGATATGCAATTCTATTCATTTTATTTCTATACTTTTCTTGTGTCATCATAATAATCATTTTATCAGTTAATTTTTTTTGTTTTTCTATTTGATCACTCATTTGTGACCAAACGGCTTGCATTTCTTCCAATTCCATCATCTTTATTTTTTTACAATTAGTGTCTTTAGTTTTTGTTTAATCCGCGAGATTCTAGTACCTACATTACTCGGCGAAAGTCCCGTGATCAAGGCTATTTCTTCGTATTTTTTCCCTTCCAGAAATAATAGCATCAATCCCTTTTCTAATTCATTAAGTCCTTGAATATGAGTATATACTATTTTTAATCGTTCTTCGAATTCTGAATCATATTGCTCGGTTTGCTGTATAATCACTTTATCAATCCCTATCTGGTCACCTCTTCGTTTTTCCTTTTTCAATCTAGTGATAGCAGTATTCAAAGCAACCCTGTACATCCAGGTACTTATCTTTGAATTTCCTTTAAAACTATCGAAGGATTTCCATAATTGATACACAATTTCTTGATACAAATCCTTTTGATCATCTTGATTATTGGTGTAGACAGTGGTTATTTTATAAATAACTCCTTCATGGTCTTTAATAATTCGAGTAAACTCATACTCTTTACTCATACTGGGTTATATTTTTCTTAATTAGTACAGAAGACACAAAAAAAATCACAAAACCATAAAAATTATTTTATCATTTTGTGTTTCAATTTAAGAAAACAAGAAAGGATTAATATAAAAGATAGAATAGAAGACTAGTAGTAATCAATAAAAAAAGCGTTACAATTATTCTTTGACAACAATAAGAGTCGCTTTTACACCTGTGGTAAGATTCCACTCATTACCTGTAAGTAAATTTCCTTGGTCATCATAAAGATGAAATTCAGCAGTATTTGGACCTGACTCTCCCTGATTTAAAGCTTGGATATCAATTTTATTAAATCCTTTTAATAGATCAATTTTTAAGCCTTGAAAAGATCCCGAAAGATAAACACTAGAAGCCAAGATATCATCATTAACAAATATTCTCACGATATCTCCATCAACAAATTGATGATCGCGATAAATTAATCTCACGAATTCCCCTCCGCTCTTAAAATCGCCTAAGTATTGATCACTTTTATACTCTTCTTTAATCTCGTTGTCCTTTTTGAACCATTTTGGAGTACCTTCTATTTCCGGTTTGAAAAATCCGTCGTCACCTGCCATACTGAAAGGTTTCCGATTACGAGCATAATCTTTGAGTTCCTTAGGAGGGGTATATAAAGTAAAATTGTTATTTGTTTTAGAAGTAGATAGTTCTCCTGACAAACTATATTTATTAGTGTTGAGATCAGATTCGCTGTCAATTCGCAAAGAAGAAGTGCTCTCCACCTGTGCATTTACAGATGCGCTAGTCATTATTGAAAATAACAAAAAGAATCTCTTTCTCATATCTAATAGCTCAATCTAAAAATATAGTGATAAAGATAAGTATTATAGGGCTTAAGAGTGTTAATTACCTGTAAAATCTTTTGACGAGTATGTTTTTTTACTCCTTACTCATCAATATTCTTGTAAGATAAGTCTTATATTTGTACTCTAAAAAAGTAGCTATGACCAATTATATAATCGGAGGCATACTTCTGGCTATAATTCTTTTTTTGTTGACAAAATATACAATTGCAAAAAAGGCTCTTAACAATAGAAATAAGGAATTAGATTCTTTAAAAATAGAAACAGAAGAACAACTAAACCAACAACAGGATTACATATCGCTACTAAGTCAAGAACTTAGAACTCCGTTATACGGTATCATGGGGTTAACAAATTTGATCGCTTCAGAACACCCTGAGCTGGAAAATGACAGAAAATTAAAATCTCTTAAGTTTTCTGGAGATTACTTACTAACACTTATAAACAATATATTACATGTAAACTATCTAGACTCTGAAGGTATTACTGCAAAAGATACTTCTTTTGACCTTAACGAGGTTACACAAAATCTTGTCAATTCGTTTAGCTATGCTACGGAAAATAGTGATAATATTTTACATTATGAATTTGATCCAGAAATTGATCAAATGATTGAAGGAGATCCTGCTATTCTTTGCCAAATACTCATGAATTTATTGAATAATGCTTTACGCTTTACTAAAAATGGAAATGTATATTTTTCAGTTAATCTGATAAAGAGTAACGAAGATTCAAGTACATTTTCTTTCAAAGTTAATCACGACGGATATAATATGTCTAAAGAAGATGAAAATTCTATTTATCAAGAGTTTATTGATGTTCAAAAGGCAAAGAAATCGTATTTAGGTGTCGGGTTAAACTCAAAAATACTAAAACGACTGGCAGACGCCTTAAAAGGTGAAGTTATTATACAAAATAGTCCAAATGCCGGTTCTGAATATGCTTTTGTGGTTGATTTCAAAAAATTACCAAATAAAGATGCAACAAAAAAGGTTGATACTATTTCTTCAAATGAAACAAGATTAAAGGCACTCATTGTAGATGATAATAAACTAAATCTTTTAGTTGCAGATAAAATGCTATCTAAAGAAAATTTTGATTGTTCAACTATAGATAATGGTTTTGATGCCATCGAATTGGCTAAAGAAAATCATTACGATATCATATTAATGGATATTAATATGCCAAAACTTAACGGAATTGGTACTACAAAAAGAATTCGGGAATTTGATCCTATTACACCTATAATTGCATTAACCGCAGTAGATGTAACTCAACTGAATAAACAAATTATACACGCCGGATTAAATGACTATATTCTAAAACCTTATAACAAAAATAGTTTACTGGAAATGATTAATAAACATCTGGATACCTCAGTACGTAACTAGCATTTACTGTGCTGAAGTAATGATTATCTGTTGCCCTACTTTTAATACTGAATTTTTTCTAATTGCATTTATTTCACAAATTTCGGCTATAGCTAATCCGTGTCTATTGGCAATTCTATATAGGGTATCTCCTTTTTTAACCGTATAAATCTTTTTTTGTTGCTCCTCCTGAAGGACAATATCATTTATCGTTTTATGAACGACTATATTACTCTGTCGGGTAGAACGGTGATATCTTGGTGTCATCCACTTTCTGGTTACAAAAACAATATCTGATCTAATCTCCGTTCTGTCTGTAAACTCAAATAAGTACTCTGGATTGATACTTTTTCCATGATATTTCACCTCCAAATGTAAATGACTACCTCTTGCATTACCTGTTATCCCCCCTTTTGCAATGGCTTGTCCTTTTTTAATTTCATCATTTTCTTTGACTAAAAACTTTGATAAGTGTGCATATACCGTTTCTAATCCATTATAATGTCTTATAATTACCGTATTTCCATGTCCTCCATGATATCCAACATATCGTACTTTACCATCAAGTATTGATCTTACACTATCTCCTACCCAAAGATCAATATCTATTCCTTTATGAGGTCTTCCTCTCCTCCATCCATATCGAGAGGTGACGACCATTTTTCTATCTACAGGTGAAGAGAATTGTTTGCCCTCAAAGGTTAACTGAAAAGGGAAAGTAATACTTTCTCCCCTATACGGATTAAATCTTACGTTATCCCATGTGCTGTCTTCAAAATCTCTGGTAATATCTGCTAGTTTACTAGAAATATCTTCTTCAGACCTATTCTTTTTATTATATATTGGTAAATAGACGGTTTTACCATTTATGAACAATTTTTCATAGTATTTTACTGCTGTATCATCTTGTTGACTATACATTTCTTGTATTGATACCACTAAAAATGATAAGAATACAATAATATAAGATACACGCCTTTTAATTATAATAAACATATAATATTATTAGAATTTGAAGTAGACCTGGGCAAGTATCCATGTTTTCAATATGACCGTAAAAATAATACGTTGTTACAATAAATCCGATAATTTATTCAAAATTTTTGAAGTCATATTTTTTTATTATTCTATTTTTTTGAATATCAGATAGTTGTCAATATCTTCATTTTTACAGTACTCACGTATATATTTTATGGAATATCATCTAAACTTAAAACTATTAACATTTTTTAAGAAATAGATATGAAAAAATTAGTATCTGTATAAGCAATAAATGAAATACCCCATAGTTAAAATAGCATAATAAATTAATTAAATAACCATGAAAAAATCATTCACATTTATTGCACTATCAGGGGCTATATTGATGAGTTCTTGTGTATCAAAGAAAAAGTATGTTGCCTTAGAACAAGAATTACAAGATACGCGCAGTACTTTACAGAGAACAGCAGTTGAAAAAGACGAATTAGAAGACAAGTTTGCCAAAATTGAAGCCAGAGTAGCTGATTACAATGCGAAGATCAACTCCTTAAAAGAAGCTGGAGACGACAAAATGGTAATGGTAGACGATATTGTCGCCGTATCTAACAATTCTAAAGAAAAAATGAGAGAAACACTTGCCAAAGTTGATCCAAATAAACTTCAAGAGGCAAAAACTCTTAAAGATTCTATGAATTTAGCCGTCTCGCATAATCTTAAGAGCTCATTAGATGATAGTCTTAAGGAGGACGAAGACATTTCTATCAATATTGACAATACGGTTGTTATGATATCAATTTCTGATAAGATGCTGTTTAAAACTGGAAGCTACAGGGTAAGTGATAAAGCTAATGAAATTCTTGAAAAATTGGCCAACATCATCAATTCAGAACCGAGTATTGAAGTTATGGTTGAAGGACATACCGATCCGCGTACTATAAGTAATGCTGTGGTTCAGGATAACTGGGATCTAAGTGTAAAAAGAGCAACTTCAATTGTAAGAAAATTACAAAATAAATATAACGTCGCACCAGAAAAATTAATTGCTTCGGGAAGAAGCAGCTATAAACCTCTTGTAGAAAATGATTCTGAAGAGAATATGGCAATTAATAGACGAACCAAAATTGTTTTATTACCAAATATGGATAAGTTTTTTGCTTTGCTTACTGCTTCCAACTAAATTATAAGAATTATCATAATTGTAAAAAAGGGTAAGTTACTGGCCGGTAATTTACCCTTTTTACTCGATAATCGAGATTTAAATACTACATAGCTTGTCGCGAAATCAAAATTGATGTCCTACCGATGCCTAGTGGGCTTGCCCCGAGGTAGTTTACTTCTTTTTAAAACAAAACAAATACTGCTTATTAAACCTTTTCATTGTTACCCAGTCTTACTTAAAAATCAATACATATTTAAATTATGAAAGGCATAACATTACAAAGGTTTTCTGTTTCAATACTATTACTAGTATTAGTAATGATTACAAGTAGTTTTACTACAAACAATGGTCTATGGGATCATTTAGGTTCAAGAACTGTTAATTATCGATTAGATAGAGATGTTATCAAGGTAACCGCAAAAGAAGGAAGTTTTAAAAAGCTAAAAATAAAGGTAACTGGTGGTTCTATCAATATGCACCGCATGATTATACAATATGGTAACGGTCAAAAAGATGAGATACTGTTGAGACACAATTTTTCACGAAGAAGTGCGACCAGAGTAATTGATTTAAAAGGAAACAAAAGAGTTATAAGAGATATCACTTTCTTTTATGACACTAAGAATTTATCCAGAAAACGTGCAAAGGTACATGTGTTTGGAAAACATTGAAAAATAATAAAACCCATAAAACAGAAGAGCAACTAAATCAAAAAGTTGCTCTTTTATTTTATTCTATAGTAACCGCACTTCAGGTAGGCACCTTCTGGAAAGTTAATGGGATGATCAATGTCGTGGTATGTTTTTTCTAATACTTCAAAAGTTCTTCCCGAATCAAGTATATTTTCTTCACAAATTTCGAAAAAATCGTCTGCAATTACTCTGGATGAACATGAGGCCAGTACAAGTATACCTTTGGGTGAAACTAACCTTGTTCCTAATCTTGCCAATTTAGCATAGCTCTTTTCTGCTTTAGAAATTTCACTTTCCCTTTTAGCAAAAGAAGGAGGATCAATTACTACGATATCAAATTGTTTATGCGCGTCTATTAAGCTTTGTAGTCCCTCAAAAGCATCAGTAACCAATATGTCATGCTTCCCGTTATGATCGTTTAAAGAAGCATTTTCTTTTGCTATTTCCAAAGCTTGTCGGCTAATATCCAGGCTAATCACTTCTTTAGCCCCACCATGCAAGGCATGCACAGAAAACCCTCCGGCATAAGAAAACACGTCTAAAACCATTTTTCCTTTAGAAAGCTCTCCTACTCTTTTTCTATTATGTCGATGATCCAAAAAGTATCCCGTTTTGTGCCCCTTGATTACATTTGCCGAAAATAGTACTCCATGTTCCCTAAAAACAACGACTTCATTTTCTAGTTTTCCATAGAGAACTGATCCATCAACGAGACTATACGTTTCACCTTTTGATTTTAGCAATCTACTCAATCTTAGTACAACAGTTTTACATTGTGTGACTTTAATTAGATCTTGTAATATCTTATTAAGATAAGGAAACCAAATATGGGAATATAACTTGATGACCAAAACCTGATCGTAAACATCGGCAATAAAACCAGGAAAATTATCATTCTCGCCAAAAAGTAATCGATAACTATTTGTATTGGTTTCAAGAAGAGGTTTACGAATTGTGTAAGCAGAATCAATTTTGGAAGCGAACCACTGCTCGTTAATTTGTGCTGCCTTTTTAAATTGAATTAGTTTTATTCGGATTGGGGAGAAAGGATCATATAAACCACAAGCCAGAAAATTGTTCTTTTTAGTATCATATATAACAACCAAATCTCCTGCCTTTCCTTCTGTGTTTTGTTTGATAATACTATCTTCGAAAACCCAGGGATGGCCTCTTTTCACCATTTTCTCTCCAGAAGGCCTTAGCTTAACAGCAATCCTTTTTGTATCAATGTCCTTTATAAATTTCATACCGAACAAGATTACTACTATTTTTATAATTCCTCAAGTTTACCGTAGTGAAATAATAAAATGAAAAAGCACTTATCTCAAGAAGTATCAAGATAAGCGCCTTTTCTGTATTGTTAAAACTAAGTTTTGCAGCTAAGAGAGTACTTTTTTCTATAGCTCCTTATATATTAGACGACTATGTCTTTCTTTTGTTACATGAGCCATAAAATTCTCTCGAATAATGTTTACTATTTGACGGAATTTCTAATTAGTTCTCTTTTAAAACAATAATAAATTATATTAGTTTCAATACAAAACGTTTAAAGCAATAATATCATTATTATTGAAGGAGTCGGCTGGGCCGCATGCCTGCATCAGTGATGATGAATCAGATATGGTTGGAGTACCATCAATATGGATGGCTCCAACCCCTGCACTACCCTCGTTAATATTTTGACCACAACTTTCTCTTGTCATAAAATCAGTATGGCGAAATCCAATACAATGACCAACTTCGTGAGCCATAGTACCTTTTACCTCGGCCAAAGAGGGATTAAGCAACTCAAACCATCTACTATTTATTCCAAAACCTTTTGCCGGATTACCTCTTCTATCTGGAAATCCAGCGGCTCTTCCTAAAGTAATAAATCCTCCAGATTCTAATTCATAAAACTCGGTAACCTCAATATTCGCTTTTCTTCTTCCATTAAGACCAAAAGCTACACGCTGAAAGGTTAACTGCAAATTTTCTGAATTGTACATAGTAATCATTGCATCTAATGCGTCTGATCCCAGGCTACCCAGAGCTGGATCTACACTTACCGTAATTACTCTTGGGAGTCCGGTTACTAAGTTTGTAGTGCGATATTGTTTTTCGTGAGGGCCAATGACTCCTTGTAATAGTTCATCGATTTGTTCAAAAGTTAAGAACATATCTTCGACTGCTACTCCTCTTTCTCCCATAAATTCAATTATACGAGCATTTTCTGTTGTGAAATGGGCTTTCTCTAATTTTGCCAAAACTTCTTTTGAAATTTCGTTTTCAAACTGACTTAATTCTTCGGGATTGTCAGAATCACAAGAAATAAAAATAGTAATCATTAAGAATACAACAGTATAAAATGATAAAACTTTGCTTTTTTTCATTTTTTTAATATTTAAGTTGGACATATTTTATTTATAGCTCAATGTAAATATTATTTCTTCAAAAAAAAGCACACGAGTATTAAAATTATAGATTAAATACATTATTCATCTGTTAAATGCGGTTAAACCATAACAATAATTTATATATATCAGAAAATTCTTTCAGTACTTTGAAGTAGCTTTAACATATTTATAAAATTAAATATTTATATTTGTGTTATGGTAGATAAAAAAATTCTAGAAATTAATAAGGCACTCTCTAATTCAACTCGATTAGCGATCTTAAAATGGTTGAAGGATCCAGAGGCTAACTTCCCTCCTCATAAAGATTTGGGACATTTTAATGATGGTGTCTGCGGCCAATATATTCAAGATAAGTCTGGTTTGTCGCAACCTACTATATCTCATTATTTATCGGGTATGCAAAAGGCAGGTTTATTGATAACCACACGACATGGTAAATGGACCTATTTTAAGCGAAATGAAGAAGTAATCAAAGAATATTTGGATACGATCTACCATAAATTATAAAAATTTAATAAAACATATTCATAAAATTAGATATTATACTTATGAAAATCTTAGTTGTAGGAGCAACAGGAACTATTGGCTCTGCTATTTACAATAGCTTTAAAGGCGCTGGGTACGAAGTATTTGGAGCACACCGACACAGTGACTCCCATCCCATCGACATTACCAATAAAGAGTCAATCGCCAATATATTTAAAACACTACCAAAATTAGATGCTGTTATTAATGCTGCAGGTACAGCTTCCTGGAAACCTCTTGCAGAACTTACTGAAGAGGATTATTATGTAGGAATACAAAGCAAACTTATGGGGCAAGTAAATCTTGTACATGTAGCAAAGGATTATCTTGCAGATAAGGGTAGTATCACCCTTACTACTGGTATTCTTGCAGAGCATTATGAACCTAATGCAGTGGCCCTGTCCTTAGTGAACGGAGCATTACATAGTTTTGTAAATGCTGCATCTAACGAATTAGAACGCGGAATTCGTTTGAATGTAGTTGCTCCCGGTGCTATTTTAGGAGATTTTCCGGCAGATCAAAAGTTTGCTGGACATTTTCCAATATCCATTGAAAAAGCTATCAAATTGTATCAACAAGCATTAACAGAAAATATCACAGGTCAAATCTTGAAAAAATACTAGTTTGAAAATACCGATTTATCAAATCGATGCCTTTACCAAAAAACTTTTTAGTGGCAATCCGGCAGCTATTTGTCCTCTACCCTACTGGCTGGATGACAAAACCTTACAAAATATCGCCATAGAAAATAATTTGGCAGAAACAGGTTATTTTGTTAAAAAAGATGATCTCTATGAAATACGATGGTTTATGCCGCATGCCGAAATAGATCTATGTGGTCATGCTACTCTGGCTTCGGCTTATGTAATCTTCAATTATTTGGATACCAAAATTAATGAGATTACATTTTCTTCAAAAAGCGGAATTCTAAAAGCTGCTAAAGAAGAAAACGGATCTATAACTTTAGATTTCCCTTCCAGACCTCCTAAACAAGTCGAGATCCCGAAGGAAATTTTTAATGCATTAAAGGCAAAACCTTTAGATGCTCATGCTTCAAGGGATCTTGTAATAACCCTTTCTTCAGAAAAAGAGGTTCTTGACGAAAATCCTAAACTCGAATTATTAACAGATTTACCATATTTAGGTATCGTCATTACAGCCAGAGGTGAAGACTCAGATTTCGTGTCTCGTGTTTTTGATGCCAATGCTAATGTATTGCCAGAGGACCCGGTTACAGGCTCTACACATGCTTCTTTAGTACCATTTTGGGCCGAAAGATTGAATAAAACTAAACTTAAAGCCTTTCAGTTATCAAAAAGAGGTGGAGAATTAGATTGCAGATTAGAAGGAGATCGCGTTTTTATGAGTGGACATTCGGTTCCTTATCTACAGGGAGAAATTGAAATATGATTTTAAAAGTGAGTCAGATATGAAAACTATTGGATTAATTGGCGGAATGAGTTGGGAATCAACTGCAATTTATTACGAATTAATTAATAAGCAAGTGAAAAAATTATTAGGGGGTTTCCACTCGGCTAAATGTATCTTAACCTCTGTCGATTTTGCAAAAATTGAATATCTTCAGCATAAAGATGATTGGGATGGCTTAAATCAATTAATGGTGAATGCGGCAAAACAATTAGAAAATGCAGGAGCCGATTTATTTATTCTTTGTACAAATACAATGCATTTGTGTAGTGAGGAAATGACAAAGAATACCTCTCTCCCATTTTTGCATATTGCTAAAGCAACCGGTGAAGCAATAAACAAAAAAGGCATAAATAAAGTAGCTCTTTTGGGCACAAAATTTACGATGGAAAAGGATTTCTATAAAAATTCACTAAAGGAATATGGAATAGAAGTCATCATCCCAAATAAGGTTGATAGAGATATTGTTCACCAAATCATATATAAAGAATTGGTTTTGGGAACTGTTAGGGATACATCAAAAAAAGAATTGATTAGAATCATAAAAACATTAGAACTTGATGGTGCAAAAGGTATCATTCTTGGATGTACAGAACTACCTATGTTGATACAACAAAAAGATGTGAATATTTCAGTATTTGATACTACAAAAATCCATGCAGAAAGTGCTGTTGAATTGGCTTTACAAAATAAAGCAATCAAATTATAATCAAACCAACATGACAGAACTAAAAATAAGCAGTGGATATATTCAAAACGTCCTAAAAAGCTAGTAGATGATAGTCATTACACATTAATCGAAAAGACTTTAAAGCTATCAGATCTAAAACCTGGCCTGGCATTGATAAAATCAGAATATTTTAGTATCGATCCAAATATGCGCATGCAGCAATCTGGAAAAGAAATGACTCCTTAGGTAAAAGATAAATCAATAAAATACAAAGAAACAATTGTGGAAGGGCTTGAGAATCTTCCAAAAGCTTTAAATATACTCTTTTATGGAGAAAATATGGGAAAACTGATTGTAAAAGTATAGCAATCCATACTAATCCATAAACAACTGATTGATCTTGGATCTTAACTTTCGCTTATAATCCTCTTCTAACCAATCCCTGTAGTTCTTGGTACTTTTACTAATACAATATGAGTATCTTTTAACTCTAAACTCTATATCTTTATCCAATAACCTGCTAAGAATACGGGCATCAAAAACGTCCTCACTATTTTCTACACACATTCTAGCATGCTGTTCTATAGATTTTTCGAGAACAGTTAGACTTCTTAAGTTATACTTTTTGGTTTTTGAGTATTCTTCTTCAATATCAAATTCTATGTCTGTTGATTCGACAAATTCTTTTCTAATCTCATCTGGCATGACATATTTAAAATTTCTTTCTATCTCTTCATCTCCTACCAAATTATCATAGTAAAAATCAGGAGATCTAAATATCGATTGCCAGTCTACTTCAGCATTCCAAAGCCCGAACCTTGCCGTGTTGTTACCCATATCTACAATTGTAAATTCAGGTTTAGTGGGTAAAATTCGAGATCCCCTTCCTATCATTTGAAAATATAAGGTTAATGATTTTGTAGCCCTATTAAGAATAATGCTTTCAACAGTAGGTTCATCAAATCCAGTCGTTAAAATGCTTACCGAAGTCAAAATAGCATCATCTGTATTTTTAAACCAAGCGAGAATATCTTCTCGTTCCTGCCTGCTATTTGTATTGTCGAGATGACGAATAGGATATCCAGCTTTTTTAAAGGTATCATATACATAAATTGATGTATTGATTCCATTATTAAAAATTAGAGTTTTTTTACCTTTTGATCGTTCTTCATAAGCCCTTAAAAGCTTATCTTGCATCATCATGTTGGTATACAACTCCTCAGAAGACTTTACGGTGTAATCACCATTCATTCCTATTTTTAAAGAACCCAATCCTACATCATAAGTGTATGTAACCGGTTTTGCCAGAAAACCATTACCTATCAAAGAATTTATGGTATCACCAACAATCAATTCATTATAATTATCTTTCATAGGAAGTTTCATGTTAGAGCTAAGTGGTGTTGCGGTAACTCCAAGAATAAAACACTTACCAAAAAACTTAAATAGTTTCCTAAACGAATTATAATGTGCTTCGTCAATAATAACCATCCCAATATTATGTAACTCTAACTGGTCATCATTAAGCCTGTTGTTAAGAGTTTCTACCATGGCTACAAAACACATATACTCCCCTTGGTCGTACAATTCTTTAACAGAACTATTGATGATCTTATTCTTAACCTGAAATTCGGTAAGCATATTAGATGTCTGACCACAAAGCTCTATTCTATGGGTAAGAACTACAACTTTTTTTTTGGTAGTTTTTATGTAGCGTCTTACAATTTCTGAAAATATAACCGTCTTTCCACCCCCGGTAGGAAGCTGATACAACAAGTTATAGCTTTCAGGAAACTCCTCGACACGACTAAATATTTTGTCGATATCCCGTTTCTGGTAATCATAAAGGACCTTTTGTTCTTTCTTTTCTATCTCTATAGGTGACAATAGTGGGCTTTGTTAAAAAATAAGCTACAAAATTAAGCACTTTAAGAAGTTATACGAAACAATTAAGCAATTATATTTCTTCACTCAAATAGTACGAAATGTTAATTATTCATAATTCCTTGATTCAAAACCCTGTCTTCCTTTAATTTTGAGTCTTAGAATTTAAGTACAATCTATGAATAAAACTGACAAAGATTTAATTCCTGTTCAGGCCCTGTTACTTCCAAAATCCATATTATATACAGGTAAAATATTAAATTGGATCTCACCTTTTTTAGCTTCCAGATTTGCCGCAAGAATATTCTTAACTCCTTTTGGTTATGAAATGCCGGAAAGAGAGAAGATAATGTATCAAAAAAGTAAAAAAGAGCTTATTTGTATAGAAAAAATTAACCGGGAGGTAATGGTATACGAATATGGTCAATCTCAAAAGAAAATATTGTTGGTTCACGGTTGGTCTGGTAGCGGCACACAACTATCAAAAATTGCCGATAAACTACTCGAAAAAGGATACAGTACAATAAGTTTTGATGCTCCGGCTCATGGCAAATCACCTGGAAAAAGAACAATGTTACCTCATTTTTTGGAGACTATTGATCATCTTGAAAAATTATATGGCCCTTTTGAGGCTGCAATTGGACATTCTCTTGGCGGAATGTCTTTACTCAGAACTACCGGGCAGGGTTTATCAATTAAGAAATTGGTAATTATTGGTACGGCAAATAGTATTACGGCCATCACTAAAAATTTTGCTAAAAACCTACAGCTTAGTAAAAAAGTGGCAGGCCTATTAAAATCATATTTTGATAATAGATATGGAGAAGACCTTGATAATTATTCTGGAGCAGTTTCGGCAAAAGGAGTTAAAATACCTACCCTTGTCGTACATGACAAAAACGATGTAGATGTGCATTATAGCTCTGCTTATGAAATACTGGAAGCTCTCCAGAAAGGAGAACTTTTGCTTACCGAAAAATTAGGACATCGAAAAATATTGGGAGATGAAAACGTGATCACCCAAATAGTCAAGTTTTTAAATGAATAACAATTATTTGTATTAGAACACATATTTTTTCGACTAATACACTATTTTAGAATTAAAATTATAGCTATGAAAAAGTTAATGTTTATACTCATTGTATTTCAACTTATAAGTTGTTCTGGGACAGCACAAAAGGCAGATAAGACTAAAGAAAAAACATATCGGGTCTCTAAAACCAAAGCTGAATGGAAAGAAGTCTTAACATCAGAGCAATTTTACATTTTAAGACAAGCCGGTACCGAAAGACCATTTTCAAGTCCGCTGAATAAAATCTATAAACCTGGTACTTTTTATTGTGCAGGATGTAATACTCCTTTATACGAAAGTGAGCATAAATTTGATAGTGGCACAGGATGGCCAAGTTTTGATCGTGCCATAGAAGGAAGTGTTGATAAAGATGTGGACTATAAATTAGGATACGCTCGCTCTGAATTGTTATGTAGTACCTGCGGAGGACATTTGGGACACGTTTTTAATGATGGCCCAAGAGAAACAACAGGAATGAGACATTGTATTAACGGTGATGCATTAGTATTTGAGCCTAAAAAAACAGAAAATGAGTAACTATCCAATACAAAAAACAGAAGCTGAGTGGAAAGAGCAACTTTCAGAAGAGCAATACCGAGTGTTACGACAGAAAGGTACCGAAAGACCTTTTACCGGAGAGTTTAACCTGCATTTTGAGGACGGAACTTATAAATGTATGGCTTGTGATGCTGCTTTGTTTGAAAGTAATTCAAAATTTGACTCCGGATGTGGATGGCCTAGTTTCGACAAATCAATTGAAGGAAGTGTAGAATATATTAGAGATACGTCGCATGGAATGATCCGTACAGAAATATTATGTGCCAATTGTGGTAGTCATTTGGGACATATTTTTGATGATGGACCCACAGAAACCGGTCAGCGATATTGCGTCAACTCCCTGAGTATAGATTTTGATAAATCTTAAAACAGTTTTTTGGAACACTTATTGATACTATTAAAAATAATTAATTCTTAATATTACTAGTTATGAAAAAGCTTTTCACACTATTATGTCTAACCACCTTATTATTTACTTCTTGTTCAAATGACGACGATTTTGTAGATTTTGATACTATTGGAACGACCATAGATTTAGATCCCGTAACTTTTGGACAACCAGATTTTGCAGTAACTTTTTCTTTTCTAGATAACGGCATAGAGGTTTTTGATTCAGATGTTGTTCAAGTATTTCGCAGAGAGGGAACCTTCAACGGTGAGCCAGTTTGGGAACCATTGCCAACAGCTTCTTTTTTCTTTTTTAACGAAACTACTGGAGCTGTAGAAGGTTTTCTGAATTATCGTTATAATTTTACCATTGATGATGTAGAGATCATATTAGATTTTGATGTTCCCGATGCAAATCTGGTAGGTCCAGAGTTTACAGTGAATCAGTTGTTTAGAATTGTAGTTGTTCCTGCTGCGTTTGCTGATGACAACAACATCAATCTAAAAGATTATAACGCTTTATCTACTGCTTTAAAACTGAAATCCAGGTCTATTCCGAAGATGTCTATTAAGCAATAATGAAGTATTTGATTAAAAAATACAGAAACGCTATTTTCTTCGGAAAGTAGCGTTTCTTCTTTCATAGAAATCTTATTGTTATTGAATATTGAATTCCTTTTTTGGTTCGCCGAATTATCCTTAAATTCGTGACTTCAAAAAATTGGAATTTATGAGCACATATGATATCATCGTTTTAGGAAGCGGCCCTGGAGGTTATGTTACTGCAATTAGAGCTTCCCAGTTAGGATTTAAAACTGCTGTTATTGAAAAAGAAAGCCTTGGAGGTGTTTGTTTAAATTGGGGATGTATTCCAACCAAAGCACTGTTAAAGAGTGCACAAGTATTTGAATACTTAAAACATGCTTCAGATTACGGACTTACTATAGAAAAGTTTGATAAAGATTTTGATGCGGTGGTAAAGCGCAGTCGCGGAGTGGCCGATGGAATGAGTAAAGGAGTTCAATTCCTGATGAAAAAGAATAAAATCGATGTGATCGAAGGTTTTGGGAAGCTAAAAGCTAATAATAAAGTGACGGTTACCGATGCCGATGGTAAATCGAGCGATTATGAAGCTAAACATATCATCATCGCTACAGGAGCCAGGTCACGAGAACTTCCTAACTTACCACAAGATGGTAAAAAGGTAATTGGTTATCGTGAGGCGATGACATTAAAATCACAACCCAAGAAAATGATTGTTGTGGGATCAGGTGCAATTGGTGTAGAGTTTGCTCACTTCTATAATGCAATGGGTACAGAAGTTACTATTGTTGAATTCTTACCAAATTTAGTTCCGCTTGAAGATGAAGAGGTTTCCAAACAATTTGAACGTAATTTCAAAAAAGCCGGAATCAAGGTAATGACCAATTCTTCTGTTGAAAGTGTAGATACCAGTGGTGATGGAGTAAAGGCTACGGTAAAAACAAAAAAAGGTGAAGAGATTCTAGAAGCTGACATCGTTTTATCTGCAGTTGGTATTAAAACGAATATAGAAAATATTGGTCTTGAAGAATTAGGAATAGCGACTGATAAAGACAAGATTGTTGTCAACGATTGGTACCAAACCAATATTCCCGGAGTTTATGCTATCGGAGATGTTGTACAAGGACCTGCATTAGCTCACGTTGCTTCTGCAGAAGGAATTACCTGTGTTGAAAAAATAGCAGGAATGCATGTTGAACCTGTTGATTATGGTAATATCCCTGGATGTACCTATGCCTCTCCTGAAATTGCCAGTGTAGGAATGACTGAAAAGCAAGCCAAAGAAGCAGGATATGAACTAAAAATAGGAAAGTTTCCTTTTTCGGCCTCTGGTAAAGCTAGTGCAGCAGGAACAAAAGATGGTTTTGTTAAGGTTATATTTGATGCAAAATATGGAGAATGGTTAGGTTGCCACATGATCGGTGCCGGAGTAACAGACATGATTGCTGAAGCCGTTTTAGGAAGAAAGCTAGAAACTACAGGACATGAAGTCCTAAAAGCAGTGCATCCTCACCCAACAATGAGTGAAGCGGTAATGGAGGCGGTTGCCGATGCCTATGATGAAGTGATTCATTTATAAATATTGAAAATCAAAAAGCTGTTACATTTCGACTACGCTCAATATAACAGCTTTTTTTACTCCTTAGGAAGAAGATCACAATACCAAAAAGAAGAATCCCAGTTCTGTTGGTCCTGGTCGTCGGTAAAGCAGTCGTCTTTATCGTCTTTAGATGGTTCATATTGTCGAAGTACCTTCTCGCCTATTTCAAAACCAATCGGTTCGTTAAATATGGGTCCATCAAAAACAAACGTATGAAATTCTCCATGCTCACCACAAGGGTCTACATTTGATGGCAAATCATTTAAAAATTCATGATCCAACAATCTTCCGCAAAAACTATCATCGAGATATTTTGCATTAACACAAACGATGATCGCTTTAAATCCTAAATCCAAAAACTCTATTACTAAATCTTTGGTATTTGTTTTCCAAAGAGGAAAGACCGTTTGAATTCCAACTTTTTTTAACTGATCCTCTCTATACTTGCGCAAATCTTCTAAAAAGATGTCTCCAAAAACACAATGGGTAAAACCATTTTCTTTTAGACTCGTTACAGTGGCTAACATCGTTCTATTATATACATCCATAGAAACCTGTGCAGGAAGGCAAACTTTTCTCAACGGAATATTAAGGCTCTCTGCCTGTTGCTCTAACAACTCTATTCTTAGACCGTGCATTGATACTCGTCTGTAATCCTGATTAACCGTAGTGATTAATTCAGAAACATGCAGTTCTTTTTGCTGTAATACACGATATAAGGCCAAAGAAGAATCTTTACCACTACTCCAATTAAAATATGTTGAATGCATTATTTATTTAAAAAACTTTGTATGGCAAGTATATAACTCTGTACGCCGAAGCCAAGAATTACTCCTTTCGCATTGGGAGATATATAAGATTGGTGTCTAAATTCTTCTCTTCCAAAAGTGTTTGAAATATGAACTTCTACCACTGGTGTTTCAACGGCTTTTATAGCATCTGCAATACCAATAGAAGTATGGGTATAAGCACCGGCATTCAGAATTACTCCATCATAATTTTCATCTGCTTCTTGAATTTTAGTAATGATCTCTCCTTCTATATTAGATTGGAAATATGCCAGTTCAACCTCTTTAAATCGAAATTGAAGAGCCGTAAAGAACTCAGTAAATGTCTGATTTCCATAAATACCCGGTTCTCTTTTCCCTAATAGATTTAGGTTAGGCCCATTGATAATGATTAGTTTCATTTATTTACTTTTTTAGTGACTGAGGGCATGGCACTAGTAATTATTTTAAAAGAGCTACAGCCGTAATCCTCATCCCTACAACCTACTGTTGTACTGCAGGCTGTTGTCTTCGGTTATTTTTGGTCTTAAATAAATATCCTACAGATAGTTGCACCATTGAAGTATTCGCTGATATATCAATAACATTGGTATTTATCACTTCGTTTATTCCTAAAACATAATGCAGTTGAAAAAATAAGCCACTTTCAGACTTGTATCCAGCACCAAAGTTCCAGCCAAAATCGAAATCCTCAAAAGTATCAAAAAATTCATCACTTTCTTCTCCCTCCGATTGTGAACTACTAGCTAAAGTAGCCAATCTAGGCCCTGTTTCAAGACTAAATCTTGGCGTAAAATAGTATTTGGCGATAATAGGCAGTGCCAAATAATTAAGACTGATCTTATTCTCAATTCCGTTTTCCTCTATCGTGTATCCTTGTGCAGAGTACAAAACTTCTGTTTGTATATAAAACCGTTGAGAAACCGGAAATTCTATTACCGCCCCCAAATGCATACGAATTCTGGCATCTGTATCATCAAGATCACCAGTTATATTCGCATAATTAAGCCCCACTTTAAACCCTGCGCGAGTATACAAAGGATCTTCATCCTGTGCTTGCAGCAAAAAAAGTGGAAGAAACAGTAAGATAAGTATAAGACTTGGCTTTTTCATAATAACGCTATTACAACTCAAAAGTAGTTTTATTTTTTAAAAGTAACCATAAAAAAAGCACCTTGAATTTTCTTCAAGATGCTTTTCGAGTACTTTATTGTTAATCTATATTTTAGAACTTGTATCCAACAGAGATCTGAACTACTCCATTTTTTATTTTATTATCATCACCATCAGGTCTATCATCCGCAAGGTCTGTTAAACCTAAGTTGTAGCGTGCATCAAAGAAAATGCCAGCAGGTAGTTGATATCCTGCACCAAAGTTAAGACCAAAGTCTATGCTTTTAAATGCATCTTTAATATCCTCGTCAAATTCAATAGTTTCACCATTAAAAGTTTCTTCTCCTTCAGCATTAGCAGAAAGTAAAAACCCTATTTGAGGACCAGCGTGAAGGCTTAGTCCCGGAGCTACATAATATTTTGCCATCAAAGGAAGATTAAGATAATCTAGCTTTGTCGTTTGTTCAAAACCCGTTTCTTCAACCTTAGCTCCTTGAGCAGAATATACTAATTCTGGTGCAAATGCAAATTTTTCAGAAAGTGGAATCTCTACAACAGCTCCCAAATGAAAAGAGGTCCTTCCATCTAAGTCATCGGTTCCATCACCGTTAAGACTCGCAAAGTTAATACCGGCCTTTGCACCAAATCGAATTGTTTCTTCTTGCGCAGTGGCTACTAGACTAAAAGAAGCTAATACTGCAAATACTAAAAGTTTTTTCATAAAATGATTGATTTTTAAAAAATTCATCGACAAAACTATATTTTTTATCGGCATAATGAATATTTTTCATCATTTTTTTACAATTTAATAAAACTACCATATTTAAACATCTGACAATCAGATGTCTAATGAAGCAAAAAAATATATTGCCAATATTTATAAAAATTAAGCGTTTTGTACAAGTCAATACTAGTTTAATATTAACATTTAAACAAATAATGATTATGAAAAAACTAATGTTAACTGCTTTGGCAGTAGTAAGTTTTGTAGTGGCTAATGCCCAGGAAACAAATAATGCATCTGAGGGTTTTAGTAAGGGAGATATCTTTATCTCAGGAGCGGTAAGTTATGGTTCAGAGAAAACAGGAGATACCAAAGAAAACACCCTCACCTTGACTCCTCGCATTGGATATTTTGCCAACGAAAATTTTGTGGTTGGACTTAGAGCAGGATACATATCACAATCCTTGGAAAATACATTTTTCGAAGATGTTTTTTTGGAAGAATTAGATATTAATAGCTTTGAGATTGGTGGTTTTGGTCGATACTATACCACTCCAGTGAACAAATTTTCATTTTTTGGAGAGTTAGCGGTAAGCTATATCAGTATCGATACCGATTTTGATACTGGTGATTTTAAAACTGATGGTTTTGGTATCGGGTTTAGCCCTGGTCTAAGTTATTTTCTTAATCCGAATATAGCAATAGAAGCGGCATGGGGAGCATTATCTTATGTAACCGTGGAGCCCGATTTTGATGGTGCTGAATCTACAGATACGTTCGAGATTGGTTTGGATCTAGACGATATTACATTGGGTCTAGTGTACAAATTCTAAAATGAATGATCATAGCAAATTATAAGCCATCCCAGTTTTGGGATGGTTTTTCTTTTTATATTCGTTTTATGAAATGGGAACATGCTATAAAAGACTATGTACACTATTTGCGAATAGAAAGAGGGCTTTCTGAAAATTCTATTATTAGTTATACGCTCGACCTTAAACGTTTACTTACTTTTATGGAAAATTCAAATATTGATGCCTCTCCTGTTTCCATAGAAAAAGAAACCTTACAACAGTTTGTTTTTCAAACGGCAAAGTTGGTCAATGCGCGTTCGCAATCAAGAATCATCTCGGGATTAAGAAGTTTCTTCAACTATCTGGTTTTTGAAGATTATAGAGAATCAAACCCTATGGATCTCATTGAATCTCCAAAAATTGGCAGAAAACTTCCTGATACACTTTCAGTTGAAGAAATAGATGAAATTATAGCCCAAATCGACCTAAGCAAACCAGAAGGAGAACGCAATAGAGCCATTATAGAAACATTATATGGTTGTGGCCTTCGCGTAAGTGAATTAACCGAACTCAAGTTGTCTAACCTCTTTTTTGATGAAGGATTTATTAGTGTTACTGGAAAAGGTGATAAACAACGATTTGTTCCTATAGGTGAAACTACCCAAAAATATATTCACATTTATGTTAATGAGATCAGAAATCATCTTACTATCAAGAAAGGTCACGAAGACACCTTATTCTTAAACCGAAGAGGAAGTCAGCTCACCAGAGCAATGATCTTTACTATAATCAAACAATTGGTAGAAAAAGCCGGAATTCGCAAAAAAGTCAGTCCGCACACTTTTAGACACTCATTTGCAACACATTTATTAGAAAACGGTGCAGATTTACGCGCGATTCAGTTGATGTTAGGCCATGAAAGTATTACCACTACAGAAATTTATATGCACGTAGACAGAAGTCACTTGACTGAAGTTATGAATAGTTTTCATCCCAGGAGATGATAAAGCAGTACTATAAGTTACGTTCTGAAAATCGAACGAATCTATTTTAAAATATTAGTAATGAAATATAATGCCCATGTCGTCCTGAACTTTTATGCTGAGCTTATCGAAGTATTGATTTAGGATCTCATCTATAGAGATCTCTAATTATAAGCATAGCGGTATGCATAAAAATCCTTCATTAGCATAAAAAGGAGAATAAGAAAGCTAATTGGTAGAAGTTAATCAATTAACTAGGTACTTCAAATTAAAAAATTGGGTAAGTTAACCTCTCAAAAAATATTCGGAAAAGATTGTTTTCTTCAAATTTTAGTAAAAAAAGACCTTCCATATTAATGAAAGGCCTCTATATGATTTGTCACTATGTTCTTTTCAACCTTAAATTTAGTTTGTTTTAACACATTCTAATTAGGTCTTGTTGCTCTTCCCGATGGCATAGCGTTATCAATCGACATTATCACAGGATTTGCTGGGCCAGTTGTAATACCTGCTGTTGCACTAAGCGGTTCAATAAAAAATGGTTCTGGATCATTATCCTGAAAAGGTTCTACAGTAATAAACACTCTTTTGCTAGTAACTTCTGCAGGTAAAGTTATGCCTGTCAATGGGATTTGACTAGGTAATACCAAAAAATCTTCTCCCGGGAATTGAGGTACAGTTCCTCCAGAACCTTTGAAGAAATTTCCGTCATCTGTTGCATCGACTTTTGAAAAAGTACCCGTAGATAAAGTTTTATTTCCAAAATCTACCCATCCTTCGTATCGCCAACCTGTCGCAAGCTCTGGTAAAGATAATCCGGGAGCATCTGTTCCTTCCCTAAACCAAACTCCAAATTCGTCATTTCCATTATCTAAATCATTTACATCATCGGTTGGTGTGTCAAGGTAAAATTGTCCTGATACATTAGAAACATCTGCTACAACGGTTTGAAAAACAAGTTGAGCCGATGTCCCATTGAAATTTCCTGCTAAAATTTTGGCATCTGAGGGACTATTGTCATTATCCCCTCGAGGTTCAATAGTTACAATAAATTGTGATGCTGCCTCAAGATCTGCTTCAAGTACATTTAAACGTACAGTTCCAGAAGGATCAGTAAATTTGTCTGTAGGTACGGCTTGGCCATCTACAATAATCCATCCTTGATATGTGGTTCCTCCTGTAAGTGGTTCCAATCCTATTGTTTCTAATTCTAATGTAGCCACTGGCGGCCCGTCATCGCTTGAGCACGATACTATTAACACAGCCATAACGGCTATGGTCGCCATTAAAACTCTTCTTATCATTATTCTGCTTTTAAGTTATACGTAAATAAATTTCATCACTACGAAAATAACTCTAAAAAGCATACAAAATTGTATGAATACTTACAATATTTACTGTTACTAAGACGACTTTTTATCAGGAATTGATCGTTGCTTAAACAACTCTAGAAAAGCAGTTCCTATATTAGCAACAATATCCCCCGCCACTACGGCTTCAAAACCAGTTTGATGAGCTGCTTCATCTCCTGCACTACCATGTAAATAAACACCAAATACGGCTGCATGTAAAGGACTATACCCTTGTGATAATAAACCGGTAATTATTCCTGTAAGTACGTCACCACTTCCGGCAGTAGCCATTCCAGGGTTTCCGGTATTGTTTATATACAACTGGTCCTTGTAAACCGTTATAGAATTGGCTCCTTTAATAACAACAATACAATCATGTCTCTTAGAAAATTCAATGGTCTTATTCAATTTATCAAAATCATCTTTCCATCTCCCGATTAATCTTTCTAATTCTTTGGGATGCGGAGTTATTATTGTTTGAGTTGTAAGGTTTTCAAGCAGTTTTGGATGTTTTGCCAGAATATTGATGCCGTCTGCATCTATTACAATAGGCGAAGTATTATTTTTTAAAAAATTACTTAACGCTTTTATCGTCTTTTCATTCGTTCCCAGTCCTATTCCTATTCCTACAGCAGATGGCTTAAAATCCAAATCTATTTCTGATAGCTCATCGTCATCATCCGTTATAACCATAGCTTCTGGCACGGCAGTTTGTACTATAGCGTAACCACATTCGGGCACATAAGCAGTAGCTAAACCTGACCCGGTTTTCAAGGCTGCTTTAGTGGCTAAAACAACACTCCCTATTTTACCATAACTCCCCCCTACCAGTACACTATGACCATAGGTTCCTTTATGACTATATTTGAACCGAGAACGATACAAGGGTAAAACTTCATTTTTACCAATTAATTCTGCTATTCCCGGACTTTGTTGCAGGAATTCACGATTTAACCCAATATCAACAATCTCGATATCCCTGGCATATATTCCTGTTTGTGGTAAAAAGAAAACCAATTTTGGCAATTGAAATGTAACGGTAACATCAGAATATATAACACTTTCGGGATCATCTGGAATTTTATCTGCATACAAACCCGAAGGAATATCTACCGAAACCGTAAAGCATTTTGATTTGTTAATGTGCTTTATCAATGTTGCAACCCATGGTACGAGCGGTCTGTTAAGGCCTATCCCAAAAATGGCATCGATGACAATATCCTGATCTAAAAGAGTCGGGAAATCTTGTTTTGATTTCAACTGTACGGGCCATTCACTCGCAACATCTTTAAGTCTATCATAATTAGCCAAAAAATCTTTTGACCTGTTATCACTAAAATTCACTATATAAGTTCGCACATGATATCCATGTTTTTCTAATAATCGAGATATCACCAAACCATCCCCGCCATTATTTCCAATCCCGCAAAAAACATGTATGGGTATAGGTGTTCCTTGCAAACGATTATGAAGTAAATCAAATACTTTTGTAGCCGCTCTCTCCATTAATTCTAATGAGCTTATTTTTTCTGAAGTAATAGTAGCTTCGTCAGCCATTCGCATTTGTTGCACAGATAGTATTTTCATTTGATATTTTTAGGAATTTTACAACGAAATAAGTTATATGTTATTGAATTAACAAAAGTTTAAGTATTGTACTGATTTAATTTTCTCTAAAAATAAAAAATTATACATTTGATCCATATTATAGAGCAAACTAATGTTTAGTACCGTTTTCATCTCGGCTTTATTGATCACCTTAGGAACAATTACTGTGTCTGGGATCACTTCTATTACGGTTACTACAACTATTATTACCCTTAGGGGTTAATTCACTTGTATATCACCATCGGAAAAAGTACGTAGTTTATGAAGACCAAAAGCTACCGAAACTATGCTTTATCATTAATTTCAATTTAAAAAAATACTATGAACGTTCTTAAATTTGGAGGTTCTTCGGTTGCAAACGCAACAACAATAGAAAATGTAATCAACATCATAAAGGAGCAATCCAAAACGAAGTCTCTTTATGTAGTAGTTTCTGCCATGGGTGGAGTTACCGATCTACTATTACAAGCTGGCACAGAAGCTTCTACAAATAATGAAAACTATAAAAAAACACTTGCCGAAATAGAAAAAAGACATCTGGATGCTGTCAAAAATCTTATTCCAGTGATATCACAAAGCGCTATAATTAGTAAGGTGAAATCAGAGCTCAATGTCTTAGAATCTCTTTGTGAAGGGGTATTTTTATTAAGTGAGTTGTCTGAAAAAACGGCCGCAGTAATCTCAAGTTTCGGAGAATTACTTTCTTCATATATCATTGCTGAAGCTGCTAAAGTAAAAGGATTAGATATCGGATTAAAAGATTCTAGAGATCTCATCGTTAAAACCATAAATTCTAAAGTCGCAATTGATTACATCGAAACTAACCATAGAATTAAGGCATTTGCAAAGGATAATAAAAACAAAATAAGCCTTTTTCCCGGTTTTGTTGCCAGAACACAAAATGGAGAACCTACCACTCTAGGTAGAGGAGGCTCAGACTTTACTGCTGCTATCCTTGCAGCAGCAATAGACGCAGAAGAATTACAGATCTGGACTGATGTTAGCGGTATGTACACGGCCAATCCAAAACTAGTAAAACAGGCAAAACCTGTAGATCACATCTCCTATCAAGAAGCAATGGAACTTTCTCATTTTGGTGCCAAAGTGATCTACCCACCTACCATTCATCCAGTACTCGACAGAAATATCCCTATTTTAATAAAAAACACCTTTGCTCCCGAAGATAAAGGTACATTAATCACCAGGAATGTATCCGATAGAAAAACACCTGTAACAGGAATTAGTCATATTGATAATATAACTATCATTTCTCTTGAAGGAAGCGGAATGGTAGGTATCCCTGGCTTTTCTAAAAGACTGTTCGAAGCACTTTTCCTAGAAAATATCAATGTTATTCTAATCACTCAGGCGTCTTCAGAACATTCTATTTGTCTTGCTGTTGAAGCATCAGATGCCAAAAAAGCAAAAACAATTTTGGATAGTACATTCGAATTTGAAATTTCTAAACGCAAATTAGAACCCGTTAAAATTGAAAATGATAATGCGATTGTAGCCCTAGTTGGAGATAACATGTACCATCATCAAGGACTTAGTGGCAAAATGTTTAGTACTCTCGGAAAAAATAATGTAAACATTAGAGCGATTGCCCAGGGAGCTTCAGAAAAGAACATCTCTGTAATAATCGAAAAAAAAGATATCAAAAAGGCATTAAATACCTTACATGAACAATTTTTCGAAGTAAAAACAAAACAACTCAATCTATTTGTTACCGGAGTTGGAAATGTAGGAAGTAAGCTTCTCAGTCAATTAGAGCAACAAAAAATATATCTAAAAGATAAATTAAGACTTAAAATTAGGATTGTAGGATTATCAAATTCCAAAAAAATGTTTTTTGATGAAAATGGAATTGATTTACATGAATGGCAGGAAAAATTAAATAAAGGAAAAAAAGCTAATGCCCAGGATTTTTTTAATCAAGCAAAAGAGATGAACCTCCGAAACTCCATTTTCGTCGACAATACGGCAAATCCAGATATCGCTAAAATTTATAAACATTATCTAGCAGAGAGTATGGCCGTAGTTACCTGTAATAAAATTGCATGTGCTGATGAATACAGTAATTACGAAGAGCTGCAAGATCTTTCTCGTAAGTTTAATGTCTCATTTTTGTATGAAACTAATGTTGGTGCAGGTTTACCGATTATCGATACGCTTAATAATTTAATTGCTTCCGGAGATAACATTCATAAAATACAAGCCGTATTATCAGGTAGTCTTAACTTTGTATTCAATAATTATAAAGAAGGTGTGACGTTTTATGATATTGTAAAACAAGCCCAACAAGAAGGATATACCGAGCCAGATCCAAAAATAGATTTGAGCGGTGTCGATGTGGCACGTAAGATATTAATTCTTGCTCGGGAAAGTGGGAGGATAATGGAACTCAATGATATCGAAAATGAATCTTTTTTACCACAAGAAAGTCTTGAAACCACTAGTGTAAAAGATTTCTTTGATTCTTTAAAAAAACACGAATCTCATTTTAATTATATTTTAAATGAGGCCCATAAAAAAGACTGTCGATTAAAATATGTTGCTCAATACGAGAATGGAAAAGCAAAGGTAGGATTACAACATATCCCGGCAGAGCATCCTTTCTATAATCTCGAAGGAAGTGATAATATTGTATTATTTTTTACAGATCGATATCCAGAACAACCTTTGATAGTGAAAGGTGCAGGTGCGGGAGCCGATGTAACGGCATCTGGTATCTTTGCAGACATTATTAGAATTGGGAAAAAATAAAAAGTAGGATGAATAAAAGCCTAAGAATATTTGCGCCGGCAACCGTTGCTAATCTTTCATGTGGATTTGATGTTTTAGGATGTTGTCTCGATACAGTAGGAGATGAAATGGTAGTCTCTCTGACTCCAGATCCAGAAGTGACTATAACGAAGATTGAAGGTGCCAATCTTCCTTTAGAATCTCATAAAAATGTTGCAGGAGTTGCGACCAAGGCTTTATTAAAAAAGTACAATAAAGAGGTTGGTGTAAATATCGAAATCTATAAAAATATTAAAGCCGGTAGTGGTATCGGAAGTAGTGCAGCCAGCAGTGCCGGTGCGGTCTGGGCCGTAAACCGTTTACTAAACAGCCCTTTTACAAATCATGAACTGATATCCTTTGCAATGGAAGGAGAAAAATTGGCCAGCGGCAATGCTCATGCAGATAATGTAGCCCCTGCCCTTCTGGGTGGTTTTACGCTTGTACGTAGTTATGAACCTTTAGATGTAATTAAATTGCACACCCCAGAAGATTTAATGGTAACCGTAATACATCCTCAAATTGAAGTTAAAACATCAGATTCAAGGTCAGTGATCAAACATAGAGTTTCGTTAAAAAAGGCAATTCAACAATGGGGAAATGTAGGAGGCTTCATAGCTGGCTTATATACTAATAACTACCAACTTATTGGTCGAAGTTTAGAAGATGTAATCATTGAACCCTTAAGATCTATATTGATTCCAGAATTTGATGCAGTAAAAGAAACGGCTCTTTCAAAAGGAGCTTTAGGTTGTGGTATTTCAGGTTCAGGCCCTTCGATTTTTGCACTCAGTAAAGGAGAAAAAACAGCAAATCTTGTTGCAGAAGCAATACGAGACGTGTATAGCAAAACAGGGCTTGAATTTGATATTCATGTATCAAAAATTAATAATCAAGGCATCAAAATTTTAAGCTAACAAGATGACAGTAATAAAAAAAATATCCAGTGGAGCTCCATGGGAAGATATTGTAGGATATTCTAGAGCTATCAAAGTGGGTCATATTATAGAAATAGCAGGCACAACAGCAAAAGGAGAAGATGAATATGCCCAAACTATTGAGATTATTAAAATCGCAGAAAAAGCACTAAAAGAACTGGATGCCGATTTAAGTAATGTAGTAAGAACGAGAATATATTGTACTAATATTTCAAATTGGGAAAAAATAGGTAAGGCGCATGGTGAATATTTTAGAAATATAAAACCTGTAGCAACTATGGTAGAGGTCTCAAAATTGATTTCTCCTGAAATTTTGGTAGAAATAGAATTTTCTGCTATCGTATAATTAAGAATAAGAATTTAAAATAATGCAATACTACAGTTTAAACAACAACGCTCCTAAGGTAGTTTTTTCTAAAGCTGTCATCAAAGGCTTAGCTCCCGATAGAGGTCTATATTTTCCTGAAAACATAACACCTTTACCTCAATCTTTCTTTGAAAACATCGAAAATCTCGATAATGTAGAAATCGCTTATGAGGCCATTAAACAATTTGTAGGTGATGAGATTCCAGAAACTAAATTAAGAGAAATTCTAACAGATGTACTTAGCTTTGATTTTCCTGTGGTACAAATTGAAGAAAATATAGGTACTCTGGAGTTGTTTCATGGACCAACCATGGCCTTTAAAGATGTTGGAGCACGTTTTATGGCGCGCTGTTTAGGATATTTTAATCGAAATAGTGAAAATCACGTTACTGTATTAGTTGCAACATCTGGAGATACTGGTGGTGCCGTTGCCAACGGATTTCTGGGAGTAAGAGGTGTTGATGTAGTGATCCTTTACCCTACCGGAAAAGTAAGTGAAATTCAAGAAAAACAACTCACTACATTGGGCCAAAATATTACTGCATTAGAAGTCGATGGAGTTTTTGATGATTGCCAGGAGATGGTGAAAACTGCATTTTTAGATACAAGCATAACAGATCATAAACAATTAACATCTGCAAACTCTATTAATATTGCCCGATGGCTGCCTCAATTATTTTATTTTTTGTTTGCGTATAAACAAATCAAAAATAAAGGGAGGGACATTGTTTTTTCTGTGCCGAGCGGCAATTTCGGAAATATCTGTGCGGGTATCGTTGCTCAAAAATTGGGATTACCGGTTAAACAATTTGTTGCATCTACCAATGTCAATGATACAGTAGTTCGTTATTTAAAAACTTCAAAATATGATCCTAAGCCCTCTAAAGCAACCATTTCTAATGCTATGGATGTCGGAAATCCAAGTAACTTCATTAGAATTCAAAAACTCTTTGATCATAATTTTGAAGAACTTAAGAATTCTTTTTCTGCATATAGCTTTGACGATTACCAAACCAAAAAGGCCATGAAAAAAATATACAGGGAAACTGGCTACATCACAGATCCACATGGAGCAATTGGTTATTTAGGACTAAAAGAACATGATCCAAATGGCAATGATTATGGTATTTTCCTGGAAACAGCACATCCTGTAAAGTTTTTAGATGTTGTAGAACATACTTTGGATACAACTGTTGAAATACCTTCTCAAATCCAAAAAGTGATCAATAAAGAAAAGAAAAGCATACCTATCAACGGTTATGAACAATTAAAAGAGTTCTTACTAGCGTAAAAACTCTTTCTAGGTTTTCTTCTTATTTCTTTAAAATTATTGAGTAGCCAATGCTCTCATAACTTTGTATGTAATCTCTGTGGTAGAAGCCAAATACTTAAAGTTAACCGTAGTATACTTATCCTCGCTTTGACGCACAAATGGAGAATTATCGGCATTCTTGAGCTCTGCAGTTAGTGTAACTGTCTCATATCCAAAGTTAGAAAAGAATCTACTCTCAGGAGTAGCTACTATTCTTTTATAAATTGGCACTGGTGATTCGATACGGTATAAAGACTCCAAGCTTAGATTTGAAGCAAGTAACTCTATTGCTCGATCTTCATCATTATCCCATCCCATATAATCTGATCTATGCATAGAATGAATATTGTAGCCATCGGTTTGTAATTTTTTGGTAAACATTCTTGTTCCAATCATATTACTCTTCCAATGATCAAAAAACACTACCATAAAATTTTTATTTCGTGAGGGTAATTGGGCAATTTTCTTAGCAACGTAATAAGCAATTGCAACACCTGTAGCATTATGTACTGCGCCTGGGCTATTTTCAACCGTATCATAATGAGCACAAATAATCACCCATTCATCACTACCATTTGTGGCAGGAATCTCAGCAAATACATTTGTACCATTATACAGATTTTTTTTCTTATCCTGCACATTATAAGTGTGCCTTTCTGGCTTGAGTCCAGCATCTTTTAAGGACTCAAATAAAAAATCAGCTGCAATCTTTCTCTCCGATTTACTCGATCTACTAGTCAATTTTTTCTTACCCCTTATGGGTTCGTGACCCGTAAGTTTAGCCACGATACTTTTCTCGATGTTAATAATCTCTGCTTCTCTTCGATCCTCTTCAGTTTGAGCTGGAGCTGTCTGTACTACCAAAAAGCATACTAGTAAAAGTGTTCTATAATAATTCATTTTGTAGGTTTTGTATTCCATGGTATTTAACACAAATTTAGGGAAATTCTATTATAATACAATTTATTACTTTTAATAATAAAATAATATATCGAATATGAATTATTCAAAAACCGTACCTTTTTTTTTGATTTTGTTATTATTTATACGCTGTTCAAATGATAATACCTCCAAAAATCTACTGTTAGCACCGGATAATTGGAGGGGTGAAATAATTGAATTTCCTCTGAAATTTGCATCATCACTAACATATTCGGGTACAGAACATGTTCGTTTTGCGCCTGGTTGGGGTGAAAAAGATGCTACAGATTATTTTTCTTATGTTTTTTTGTGGGAAATAGATGAAAATCCACAGCTTTCCATAAAAAAACTTGAAACAGAAATAGAAACCTATTTCGATGGATTAATGAGCATGGTCTCCAAAATGAATTTAAATCTTTTTAAGAAGCTTCCGAAAGCCAAAGCATTTTTTGAAAAAGTCAATGACTCTGTATACGTTGGAAAAGTAATGACATATGATGCGTTCACTACAAAAAAAGAAGTAAATCTGAATATCATCGTGGACTACAAATTTTGTGACGAGCTAAATAAACATTTAGTTTTGTTCAATCTTTCCCCTCAACATCCAAAACATTCTATTTGGAAAAAAATGCAAAAAGTGACTATTGACGCCAATTGTGAGCAAATAAATAATTAATTGTTAGCTATTCAACTTTATTTTACTTTTTTTCTTGATTTTCACATAAAAAACGTAAATTTTTACATCTAAAAAATCATCAATAATGAATGTTTGCTTTTTAATGTATCCCTGGGAGGAAATTAACCCAGAAAAAGACACCTCGTTAACATTAATTCATGAATGCGCTAAAAGGGGCCATGGTGTAGCTTTAGCTACTCCATCAAATTTGACTATTCGCGATAGTGTTACCTACTCTTTTTGTAAAGTAATTAATCGAGCTGATAAAATTTCGTCTTCCTTAAAATCTTTTCACACCAAGACAACTTTTAGAGATGAAATGTTACCATTAGCCGGGTTTGACGTAATCATTCTGAGAAGTAACCCTCCTCTGGATATGATCATGCTTAATTTTTTAGACTCTGTAAAAGATGATGTTTTTATCATGAACGATATTGATGGGATCAGAAGATCAAATAACAAATTGTATACTGCTGCTTTTGATGATCTCGAAACACATTTCATCCCTAGTACTCATGTAACAAAAAACAAAGACTATTTAATTAAAATGATTAAAGAAGCACCCACTGATAAAATGATATTAAAACCGCTTAATGGTTTTGGAGGATCTGGGGTAATATTGATTGAAAAACGGGCAATGAGCAGTATTAGGTCATTACTTGACTTTTATATCGACAATAAAGATGGTACTACTAATTATGTGATCCTACAAGATTATATTGAGGGAGCAGAGCTGGGAGACGTAAGGATCTTGATTCTTAACGGTAAGCCTATTGGCGCCATGCGTAGAATTCCAGGGGAAGATGATCACAGATCTAACGTTACTGCAGGAGGGTCTGTTGTAAAGCATTCATTGACTAAGCAGGAAAAAGAATTATGCCGTAAAATTGGACCTAAACTGGTGAAGGACGGACTTTACTTTGTTGGAATTGATGTGATTAACGGAATGCTGGTAGAAGTAAATGTTATGAGTCCGGGTGGGATCACCTATATCAACAAAAAATATAAAATTAAGTTACAGGAAAAAGTGATCGATTTTATTGAAGATAAAGTGGTACAACGTGTTACCAGGTTTGATAGAAAAGCAAAATTGAGAAAAACAGTAGATAATGCATAAGCTATCTATTAAAGAAATTATAAAAAAAATAAATACTGAAGAACCTTTTCATGCTATTGCAGATGATTACTCATTTACCTTAAAAATTGATTCGTATTCTCATTATATCTGTGGGGCTGTTCATGATGGGCATCAATTTAGAAAGGAACTATGGAGTAATTGTCTTCATACCGAATATGATCGTTGGTATGAAGAAGATCCTGCAACAAAACAAATGGTTCAAAATCATCCTATCGTTATTGCCGGATGCGATTCCCGTTTTGAATATGATCTTAATCGTGCACCAGAATATGCCATTTATGAGGATGCCTGGGGTAAAGAATTATGGAAAGCACCTTTAAAAGCTGATACAAAAAATCGCTCTCTGGAAAAACATGATAACTTTTATCGAGTGGTGCATGAACTTGTTTCCAAAATTGAATCTAAGTATGGAGCAGCAATAGTCTACGATATGCATTCATATAATTGGAGACGATGGGATCGAGAGGTTCCTGTGATCAATCTTGGTACTTCAAATATTGATAATGCCAGATACGCTACTTTTGCAGATTCATGGTCTAAAATACTATCTCAAATTGAGCTTCCAATTAATACTCCTGTTACTTCGGCTATAAATGACACTTTTCAAGGAAATGGATATTTTCTTAAGTATATTACTCAAAATTTTAAAAATACTTTGGTGTTAGCAACGGAATTTTCCAAAATCTATTGTCATGAATTACAACACATTATATATCCTGAGGTTGTGTATGCTATTAGTCAAGGATTAAAGAATCAACTTCCACTACATGCGAAGACATTTTATGATCAATTTATAGTGTAGGAAAGCTTTCCTTATTTGTTAATTTCGGTTTTTTGCCTTTAGTTTGTGCTTTCTATACCCAAATAATAAGAATTTTAAGGATAATGATAGAAGATGTAGTTGAAACATATCGTGATCTTTTCGAAATAGATCAAAATCTAGACAGGCTAGTAAAGAATATCGAACTTCTTAACTACTTAAATCCTCTGAATATTGAGCATGAGAAAAAAGCCTTTTTTGCAAGTAAATACAGGGAAAACCCAATATTTAAGTATCGAAAAATAAAATTCAACCCATATAAACTACAGCGATTATTTTTCAACCAACGACTAGAACGTATTGAGGATATTGAAATACGTAAACTGTACCAAGATATAATCTATGAATATTCTGGATTGATCCAGTGCATAGAAACAATAGGTACAGGAAAAAAATTTTACTATAATTCGCTAAAAGTATTTGGAACTCCAAAAGAACGAGACGTAGAGAATGCGAGATTTATTTTGCATTTTACAGATGAACCTTCTACTAATAATAACTTTGTCAAAAAACATTCTGTAGACGATGCAGAGTTGTATTTTAAAGATTTTGCAAAACGCTATGCTTTTGACTTTAACATCAAAAAATCTACACATATCTCTGCTTCAGCAATGGTGCTGAATGCGTCAGAAACATTAGTCTTGAAAAAAAACTATCAATTTAATGATAATGAGCTAATGGTTTTAGCTAATCACGAGATTGGAGTACATATGGTGACAACTTTTAATGGAAAAAGTCAACCATTAAAAATTTTTTCCAATGGTTTTGTAAATAATACAGAAACTCAAGAAGGTTTGGCGGTATTTAGCGAATATATGTCTGGCAGTCTTACATTACGACGAATGAAAGAACTTGCTTATCGCGTTATTGCAGCCGATAGCTTGATTAAAGGCTACGATTTTAAAGACACTTTTGATTTACTATACAGTCAATATAAGTTAGATCGTGAAAATGCCTGGCAAATCACCTTACGGGTGCATCGCGGAGGTGGATTTACCAAAGATTACCTTTACTTGACTGGTCTTAAAAAGATATACGATTATTATCACTCGGGACAAGACATGAATCCATTATTTACGGGTAAAGTGACTTTAGAAAATAAAGATAGTATACTAAGACTTCAGGAGTTGGGTCTGGCCAATAAAAGTAAACATATTACCGATTCTTATAGTCAAAATTTAAACACAAATACAAAGTTAGATTTCATTTTGACAAACCTAAAATAAAATCTTTACGACCCATTAAGTTTATTTATCATAAACCATTGTAATGCAATAATTGACTTTGCATCGTCTATGACTTCAGACATTAAGAGTGTTTTTATTTCTGCAGCAGGGTATTTACATACTTTGATATCTTCATCTTCATATACCGCTCCTCCTCCTTCATTTTTTTTATCACTTTGCACCACTTCTCCATAATATAAATACATCCGTTCAGAAGAAATACCGGGAGTCATATAACAAGATAAAATATGATGTAAATCGGTTACCACGTATCCTGTTTCCTCTTCAACTTCACGAATGGCACTTTGAATAGGGTCTTCTTCTCCTTCTATTCCGCCAGCCGGAATTTCAAAAAGCCATCCCGTACCATTTTTGATCGTTGGATACCTGAATTGATTTATAAAAACTAGCTGATCAGTATCCTTTTCATAT
The DNA here is from genome assembly GCF_042682765.1 of Aquimarina celericrescens. Classification (NCBI taxonomy): domain Bacteria; kingdom Pseudomonadati; phylum Bacteroidota; class Flavobacteriia; order Flavobacteriales; family Flavobacteriaceae; genus Aquimarina; species Aquimarina celericrescens. The sequence continues at coordinate 151,994 of NZ_JBHUHY010000002.1, forward strand.
AACAACACAGCGACAAACGGTCCTTTATCTAAAACTTCACGAGTATATGTAACTGCAGTGTTCTCATGAAAACGATCATGGGTGATCAAAGCTTCTTTAATTTTCAAAAAACCATCATAGACCAAAGATTCTTTAACAATATTATATTTCATACTAATAAATGTAGGAAATATTTTAAGCCATCGTTAAAAATAAATCCACAAAAATACTAATCGGCAATACCGGCTTCCGCCAAAGTAATAATTAGAGCCATTTTTATATTCTTAGCACCATCAATATTTGACCATGTTTCATTAAGAGAATGAGCCCCTTTTCCTATACCTCCTCTACCTATAGTAATCGCCGGTATATTTTTGGAAATAGGAATATTACTGTTTGTAGAACCTGTAATTAGAACAGGAGAAATATTGAAATATGATGCAACAGCTATGGCTCTTTGTACAAGTGGTATATTTTCTGCTAAAATACCAGAAGGGCGATCTCCTATAGGTTTAATTTCAAGAATTACTTTGTCCTTTATTGCGGAAGCATTGTAAACAGATTCGGCCTTTTTCATGCTTGTTTTCAAAATACTATCAATCTCCAAAAGTCTTTTTGGACTCACCGATCGCATATCGACCTCCATCCAGGATTCAAAAGGAATTGAATTGACAGAGGTACCACCCCCTATTCTACCAATATTGAAAGAAGTTTTTGGTCCTTCTATATCAGTATATTTTGATGCTTCTTCTACAAAAATAGAAATCGCTTTTCCCAAAGCATGATGTGGGTTTGCTAATCCAAAAGCTCCCCAAGAATGCCCTCCTGGTCCTTTGAAAATTACCTTGTATCTTTTCGATCCAAGTCCACCATTTATAATACGTCCGTTTCCCCCACCATCAATTGATATCCATGAGTCAATTTTTATATCTGATGTTTCACTAAACAAATGTTTAACACCTCGCAAGTCACCTAGACCTTCTTCTCCTACGGTCCCAACAAAAACTACATCAGCATCAGTTTCTATGGACGCCATATCCATACCATTTAAAACAGCAAGAAGCATAGCCATTCCTCTTGTATTGTCTCCAATACCCGGGGCGGCATACGTTTTACCTTCTTTTTTTACCTTAACGTCTGTTTCTTCAGGAAAAACAGTATCCATATGAGCATCTAATACTACTGTTTTGTCCCTTTTTTTACCTTTACGCAATGCTAATACGTTACCTTCAGTATCAATCCAAACACTATCGATTCCCGTTTTGGAAAACATTTCTGCAAACTTTTTTGCTCTTTTATGTTCTTTAAATGGCGGAGCAGAAATTTCATTAAGCACTATCATATTCCTGATGGTCTCTTCATCTAATGAATCAATAGTATGCATGGCGAACTGAACGCTTTTCTTTTTTATTATTCTAGCTATGTCCTTAGTAAAAGGTTTTTTCGCTTTTGCTGTATGTTGTGCTTTTGCAGTAAAACCACAAAAAACAAAGATTAATACAGTGATTCTAATGAGTTTTTTATTCATTATTTCTTTAAAATATGAAGTCTTATTATTTATCAGTAGCATATCCAAAGTCTTTGCCTTTTTGAACTCTGGAAACACCTTTAACCATCCAGTCTGGTGCCGGTTGACCCTTTAGGTAATGATCAAAAAATTGCATCATCCTAATTGAAAGATCTTGTTTATTTTTCACCTTCCTGAGATTATGAGCCTCATCGTTATAAACCAATAACCACGCAGGTTTTTGTAACCTTCTCATACCCATAAACATTTCAATACCCTGATAATATGGCACAGCACCATCTTTGTCGTTATGCATCATTAATAAGGGAGTTTCAATTTTAGGAATTCCAAACAAAGGAGAGTTCTCTACATAAAGATCAAATCCTTCCCATATGTTTTTACCAATACGACTTTGAGTTCTTTCATATTGAAAGGCTCTACTCAATCCCGATTGCCATCGAATCCCACCGTACGCAGAAATCATATTGCTTACAGGAGCACCTGCCATCGCTGCTTTAAACTTATTAGTAACCGTTATCAGATACGCCACTTGGTAACCGCCCCAACTCTGTCCTTGTATAGCAATATTATCAGAATCAATGTATCCCAGTTTTTCTACTGCTTCTACACCAGAAACTATGCAATTGTATGCGCTTGGCCCTGGTTTTCCTTCTTCATAAACAATATCGGGAACAAACATCACGTAATCATTACTTACCAAATATGTTGGGTTAACGGTTGATGCACTTGGTTGCGGTGAATAATATTGGTGATACCTATCCGAACGTTTTTCATAGAAATAAGTGATCATAGGATACTTCTTTGCTGGATCAAAATTCTCTGGTTTATAGATAATACCTTCGAGTACTTTACCGTCATAGGCCTTCCAAGAAAAAAGCTCTGCACTCCCCCATTTAAAATCTTTTTGTTGGGGATTAACATTAGTGATCGCTTTGGCATTATTTAAACCATTTCTTGAAATGTAAAGGTCTGGATAGGTATTGAAGTTTTCTTTTGTATATGAAAATACTTCGGCATCTTGAGCCTTTTTATATCTGCGAATTAAGAAGTCCCCAGGAACTATTTTTTCTACTAATTTGTTTTTCTTTAAGACATAAAGTCCGGATGCTTTTGAAGTTTTATCAAAACTTGTAATTAGTAATTCTTGGTTTGCATAAGAAGCTTTATTCTTATTTTCAGGATCCAGATTCTCTGTTCTATATTCTATATTATTTTTTCTTCCGTTTTTTGTAATATTCTGGGGCTTTTCCTTTCCATTAAGGGAAACTCTCCAAACATCAAACTTATCATAAACCAATGCCTTACCATTTTCATCAAAACCCCCAAAGCCATGCGGATATGGTAACATTGGATGATCATCATCTTCATCATACAATGGAACTTCAATATCTTTGGTAAGATTTAAGGTTTGCAAAGTCTCTAAGTTAAGTGAAAACCAATGTTGTTTGTATATATCAAAATATAAGGCATACCTCCCATCTGAAGACAAAACGGGTTCTAAGGCAGTATTCTTCAATGCAATACGTTTTTGTCCGGTAGTGGTATTGATCACATAAAAATCGCGAGTCCATGGACTGTTCCAGGAACGTTTTATATCATATGGACCTCCTGTAGCACCTAAAACAAATTTCTGCTCTTTGTTTTTATCGAAAATAAGATCATCCATCTGCTCGTCTTGCAGATGAATAACATCTTTCTTGTCAATATTATAGTATGATATGTAGGCCTTTTTATTTAGCTCTTTAAACTTCGATTTTTGTTCTGGTTGGATCATCTTGTCCTGCCAATGCCAGACATCAACTTGTGGGATTTCTTCATCCAATAGTGTTGTGTCTTTTTTAAATTCGGTTTTTGGTTTTGAATAAAAATAAAGCCTCTTTTCGTTTTCAGAGAAAAAAGGAGTTTGATCACCACTTAACTCCCAATCTCTTTTAAGATTTTTTCCTGAAATATCATCTACGAGCTTGTTAAGTGTATTATTTGTATAGTAATAGAGTTCGTGATTTAGAGAGTCTGTTGCCGTCGAATCTTTTACCGAGATAAATGTAAAATGGTTTCCTGTTTTACTTATGGATAGTTTATCATATATGTAATTGACCGTATCAATCACCTCTTCAATACCTTTTTCGATGTTATATTTATAAATACCAAGATCTCTTTCTTTCTCGTCTTTTGATTTATTTTGTTCTTTACTGGTACGAGAATAATAGAATATATTTCCTTTTTCGGGAACTACAAAATCTTTGATTTGAAGAATAGTATCTCTTTTTTTGTTTTCAAAGTTATACACCAAACCATATTTCTGCTTAAAAGTTACAGGAAGATTTTTGTCTGTAGTATCTTTTATTTTGTTGTTTTTTGAAGAATCCTTTTTCTTTTTATTTTTAAATTTTTCAAGAACCATCCAGCCCGATGATTTTTTTGGTAATGTGTACTTCGCTATTCTTGGAATGGAATCATAAATTTTATTGCTTTTTACATCGTAAATAAACAGTGCATCTTTTGGCAAATCTTCTTTTTTGACTTTTTTCTTCTTTTTCTTTTCCTTTCTTATATTTTCATATGGTGGTTTCATTTTAAAAACAACATAGTTTTCGTCAAACGAAATCGCTGGATCATATCCATTAAAGAAAGTAGATTTTTGATCAATTTTAGTATTGTAAATCTCGATGTAACCATTTCCCCTCCCTGTGGCTGTTTCTATCGTTGTAACTACCAATGTCCCCTGATCAGATATCTTTACATTACTAATCTTCTTCCATAAGTCATAGTCATCGTGTGTGATCACCCTCTTTTGGGCAATCGTAAATACGCAAGTTAAAAGTAACAGTAGTGTGATTTTCTTATAAACCATGTTCATAAAATTATAATAGTGCTTAGTTTTTCAAATTAATGAATATTACCGTATCCGTATTCTAAACCTTAAGTAAATTTTCTATTGGGACTAAAATAAACACCCAAATCTTAAAAAAATAATATCGCTTGTTTTTTGATAACACTTTAGACTTTTTTTAACCAATCTAAGTTTACAAAGACAATGTTTGAATGAGTCCAGTTAATCTTATTAAAACCAATTGGACTCATTACTTCAGGCTGACTCAAAATTTATTCTAATATCCTGGATTTTGTTGATTCGCAATATTAGGATTCACATTAATCTCATCAATCGGTATGGGCATTATTGTTCTATTTTCTGGAGCTGAAATAGGAATAGGGTCTCCATCCTGTAGAAATTTATTAAATGTTCGACCATAACGCGTAAGATCATATAGCCTAAATCCCTCATAGGCTAACTCTTTACGTCTTTCTAAAATAATCTTATCAATTAATGCCTGCCCTGTTTCAGTCGAAGTAATTGCACTGGGATCAGCTCTTTGTATAATGAGATCCAGAGCTTGCTGCGCAAGTAGATCTTCATTTAATTGTGCATGAGCTTCAGCTTTTATTAGATACAATTCAGAAAGTCTTAATACCTGGATATTATCATCCTGAAATTGAACTTTGGGGAATTTTTGAACCAAATTCACATCCCCTTTAGCAGGATATAATTCTTTTCTCACATCTGTATCACTTAGTGTGTTTACAAAATCGTCTGTGGCAAAAGCATCTTCATAAGTAAGATAGAAATAACCTATTGAGTTTGTTCCTGAATTATCAGTTTCATTACTTACTAAAGTGAATAATGTTTCACTATTATCATCTAATCCCCAACTTGCAATGTACTCCTGATTCTCTAACAGTGAATTTCCACTATTATTAATGACTTGGGTTGCGATGTCCCGTGCACCCGTCCAATTCTCCATATGCAAATACACTCTGGCTAATAATGCCCTAGCCGCATGTACATCCATTCTAGCAGGTGACGATTCTGCTCTCATTAAATCAATTGCTTTGAGCAAATCACTTTCAATTTGTTCATATACCTGAGCTGTCGTACTTCGACCCGGTTCTTGAATCGTACTACCGTTTCCTAAAGTTTCAAAGTCTGGAATGGGCACTCCCAAATGAGAAGCATCTGCTGTAAAATTGTACGGTTGCGCAAATAATAACTGTAAATTGTGAAATGCTAATGCTCTAAGTGCATACATTTCTCCTATGTATTGTTCTGCATCCTCCTGTTCTGATTCTGGAAACATTAGCAATTCTGCTTCTCTGATAATTATGGAAGTAGTTGCAATAATACGAGTAATATCTTCCCATGTACGACCAACATTACCATTATTGGCATTAACTGTATATAAATCAAAATCCAGATATCTTCCAGTATTATCAAACGCATCTATAAAAGCATTATCGGATAAAATCTCTGGTAATAAAAGTAATGTACGGCTATAAACGTCTCCATCTCTATCGTCATCTTCATCCAAAAACAAACTATAAGTACCATTAGCCGCTAAGTTTAAAGAGTTAAGATCTACGATGGCATCAGATACTTCTAAATTGTCTGAAAATTGTTGTTCCAAAGTATCATCACATGAGCTTATTATAAAAGCCGCTGCTAAGAGAATATATATTATTTTATTTTTCATGATATTCTAATTAAAAAGTTAAATCTACACCTAAGAATAATGCTCTCGAAATTGGAATCTCTTGATTTAATCTACCATCAGACCCTGCTTCAGGATCTCTTTCTAAGCGATCATCTTTTATGTAGGTATATAAATTATTTCCTTTAATATAAACCCGTGCAGAAGAAAGTCCAATATTTCTTATACTTTGAGCTGGTAATTGATAAGCCAAGGTTACATCCCGTAATCGAATGTAAGATCCATCATAAACAAATCGACTGGACGGTTTTGATGATTGACCCGTTTGTCTATTACCATATACGAAAGCAGGTACATCGGTAATATCACCAGGTTGTTGCCATCTTCTTTCATAAGTACCTCTACTCACATTACCTGTAGTTGCAAGCCTTCGTGATCCATCACTATTGGTAAATCTATTCCAGGTGTCATAAACTAATCCGCCCCATGCGCTATATAACTGAAAATCTAATGAAATTCCTTTATATGTAAAAGTATTTCTAAAGCCTGCATAAAAATCAGGAGTCGCATTACCAATAATAACTTGCTCTGCGTCTCCATAATTATTAGTAGTTGCATCAGATTCATCATTAATAAACCATAAAGCGTTACCATTATCAGGGTCTGCGCCTGCATATCTAGGCAAATAAAATGTTTCAAAATCTTCACCTATAGCAATAATACTTGTAGTTCCGATAATTGGTTCTCCATTTCCGGCAAGTCTTGTCACCTTATTTTCATTAGCAGTATAATTAAAACTAGTAGTCCAGGTAAAGCCATTCGTGTTACTTACAATATTGCGTGTAGTAATTTGTAATTCTATACCTTTATTTTCCATAGCACCAATGTTTTGAACTATATCCAAGTCTCCGTTCGAAAAAGATATAGGTCTGGCTCTAATAAGGTCAGTTGTTTCTCTTTGGTACCAATCAAAACTTCCTTGTAAGCGATTATCAAATAAAGAATAATCTAAACCAATGTTTAAGGGTTTATTAACTTCCCATTTCAAATTAGGGTTTCCTAAGTCTGAGAAGAATAATCCAGGACTTCCATCATAATCATTAATAGAAAAGAGATCAAAAACAGCATAAGGATTATCGTTTACACTATTAGAATTTTCGTTTCCTGCGATAGGATCATTTCCATTCTCTCCATAACTCCCTCTAATTTTAAAATCATTTACAAAATCAGCATCTTCCATGAATTTTTCTTTGGCTAAATTCCAACCAAGACCTACTGACCAAAATACACCGTACTGATTATCATCTTTAAATGTAGAACTCCCATCTCGTCGTAAAGATCCACTAATCAAATATCGATCTGCATAAGAATATTCGGTGTTAAAGAACGCTGAATTTAACCCACTTTGTCTTCTATTGGTAGATGCTACTACCGGTAAACTACCTGCATTAAGATCAACGAAACCATCGGGTATATTTTCAACCTGAATATCACTAAACTTGTTTCTCGTTTTTTGCAGTTCATAACCACCAAAAGCAGTTAAGCTATGATCAGCCCACGAGATATCATATCTAAGCAAATTTCTAAACAACCAAGTGAATAAAAAGTCAGAATCCTGAAATCCTCTTCCCGTGGGTCTTCCTCCTCCAAAACCAGACGGTTCTCTTATATAATCGTCTCTAAATCCCTGATTCATATTTATAGAAGATTCAAAGGAAAGACCTTTAAGTATTTGGTAGGATAAATCGGTACTTGCCAAAATACGATGAGTAATATTTCGTCTAGTTTCGGCTTCTGCTTGTGCTACAGGATTATGAGTACTATTAAAACCAAAATTAAATGTCCCGTCATCATTAAAAGGAGATATATCAGGTCGTATTCGATAGATGGATCTTACCGGATTAGCAAAGGCACCTCCATCAGGTCTAAAATCAGAAATATTCTTATTATATGATAAGTTGACACTTATATCAATCTTATCATTTATTCTTTGATCCAATTTAATTCTCGAATTCATTCTTTCAAATTGAGATCCTACGATAACTCCCTCTTGATTAAAATATCCTCCGGAGATATAATATTTTGTATTTTCGGATCCTCCCCTAATAGATAAGTCATGTTGTTGATAGAAGCCATCCTGAGTCAATAAATCAAGCCAATTTGTATTGGTATCCGGATCAAAACCCCTATCCGTTAAATACGTTAAAGCATCAGCATCATTATCTCTAATACCAGCATTTTGTACTCCTTCCACCAATAATTCTTGTAGTTCTGAGGTATTTAGAGGTTTAAAGCGATCTGCAACAGTAGGAGTGGATAAACCTGCTTGTGTACTATATGCAATTATAGGTTTTCCCTGTTCTCCTGACTTAGTCTGTATTACGATAACTCCGTTAGCACCTCTAGTACCATAAATCGAAGTAGCCGCAGCATCTTTAAGCACGGTAAGTGTTTTTATATCTCCCGGATTAAGAGAAGTTATTATTGAAGCATCTCTAGTTTGTATACCATCAATGACATACAATGGAAATGAAGCTGTAAAAGATCCAACACCTCTTATCCTTACATTTGGTGTAGCTCCTGGCTGACCACTATCTGCAGTTACCAATACTCCAGGCACATTACCTTGAATACTCTCTTGTATGGCTGCTCTTGGTGTAGCATTAATCGCCTCAAGCTTTACATTTACAGCAGAACTGGTAAGTCTGGATTTACGTTGGACTGCATATCCCGTTACTACAACCTCGTCTAATGAGCTTATATCTTCTTGTAACGTTACATTAATCTCGTTATCATTACCTACTACACGCTCCTGAGAAAGATACCCCACATAAGAATAAACCAAAGTCTCCCCATTATTTGCCTGAATACTGTAATTTCCATCGAAATCTGTTTGGGTCCCTTTACTAGTTCCTTTTACAAGGACATTTACCCCAGGTAGCGGCAAGCCGTCTTGAGCAAGAACTACTCCCTTTATAAGGTTTTGTATAGGATCATTTTTAAAATTTTCTTTATTTTCCTCAATTTCTTTATCCCTTTCTTTTTCGATGTATTCCAATATTTTTTTTATTTCTCTTTCAGATGTCCTCCGGTTTCTAGGAAATAAAACAATTTGATTTTTGTAAACTTTGAAACCAATACTTGTTTCTTTAAAGAGGTTAAGTAATACTTTATTTAGCTTTTCATCGTTAGCTTTTAGAGATACTTTTTTTGAAACATCAATTAGATTGTTATTATAAAAGAAGTGATAAGAGCTATTTTCCTCTATTTCTTTTATCGCTTCATGTAGGGTTACTCCATCTACTGAAATCGAAATATTCTGAGAGTACGTGTCAAATGAAAATAACTTCGATATCGTAATGCAGATAAGTAACGAATAGATTTTCATAATTCTTATTAAATGTTTTCTGGATAAGAAAACACTTGAATGTTTTTTTTTCATAATTTTGCTTGATTTTAATTATTCCATTCTGAGTTTAATTAGATGACCTTTAAAGAGGATGTTGCAGCATCCTCTTTTTCTTTTTCTTATTCTGAGCTTAACATAATTTTATTGTTTTTGAATGTATACTGTATTGATGACGAAAGTTTTAGAAGATTCAATACTTCTTCTAAACCTAGATTATCGAACTCTCCTGTGTACTTATAATCTAATAATGAATCTGATTCGATTATAAACTCAACACTATATTTCCTTTTAAGATCCAGGACTACTTGTTTTAATGGTGTTTTATCGAACACTAATTTTCCTTGCTTCCAGGCAACTACGTTTTCTGAATCCACTTCATTAATTCTAATATCCTTTTTCTCTTTATCAAAAATTGCCTTTTGTGATGGTGCTAACACGATAGGAGCTTCATTACTTTTCTGAAGAACTTCAACTTTTCCTGTAACCAATGTGGTTTCAATATTTTCATCAACAGGATAGGACTTCACATTAAAAGAAGTTCCCAAAACCCTAATTTTTAATTGATCAGTATGAACAATAAAAGGTTTAGTGGTATCTCTTTTAATGTCAAAAAATGCTTCGCCCGTGAGAGTTACTGTTCGTAAAGTATCAGAAAAATTCTTAGCGTAAGTCAGGCTACTATTTGAGTTCAAGATCACCGTAGAGCCATCAGGTAAAACAATAGTTTTATGGTCACCATATTGGGTAACTATACTTTGCGTATCTAACTTTAAAAAATCAGTATTGGTAACCAATGAATTGTTTTCAGAGAAAGTGATTACATACCATGTAAATAGAGGCAATAAAATAGCTATAGCGGCCACAGGATAATAATATTTCTTTTTATTTGCAGCTCTTTTGGAAGAAAAATGCTGGTACGCAGTATTAGTCTCTGTATCATCCAACAAATCTAAGTTAGAAGCAACATATTGAGCCTTAAGAATATTATACTGTTTTTGATGTTTAGCATCTTTTTTAATCCATTCTATAATAGATTGTTTTTCATTAGGATTGGCTTCTCCCTTGATATATCTTATTAAATCTTTTTCTTGCATTTATTCCTATCTTATATAGTATAAGACGAATAAAATTGAGTTTACCCCTAAACAAAAAAAAGATTTTTTAAAAAAAAGATAAAAATTCTCTTAAATGAAGTCGCATATGCCTGAGTGCCTTCGACATATGATTCTCTACGGTTTTGATCGAAATATTGAGCTCATCAGATATTTCTTTGTTTTTTAATCCCTCGATTCGGCTTTTGATGAATACTTTTTTGCATTTTTCTGGAAGTAGTTCTATTCCCAATTGTATTTTTTCTTCTAATTCTTTTTCTACTATTGAGATTGTATCCTTGTCAGCAAGTGCCGAATGATTTATGAACGCTTCTAATTGAGTAGTATTTGTAACTTTACTAAGCTTGTATTTTTTAGATCTAAGATAATCGAGACAAGAATTCTTCGTAATCTTAAACAAATATCCATTAATATTTGAGTTGATGTTCTTTCTTTTCTTCCATACTTTTACAAATACATCTTGTACAATTTCTTCAGCATCCTCTTTACTTGAAATATAACTTTGCGCCACATATAACAGCTTCATATAATAAAGCTCAAAGAGAATCCTGAAGGCTTCTTTATTGCCTTCATTAATATTCTTGATAAAAAAGCTATTTGCTATTTGTAATTCCCTTTCCACAGATGAAATTATTCATCATAAAGGTAAAATTTTTTTTATTTCTTTAACGTTTTTACAACAATTAATTAATAATAAATACTTGATTATTAAATAAACGTAATATTTAAGAGAGAATATTTATGATCTTCTCACTTAGGATCTTTTAACCATATAGTAAATCAGAAAAAAGATCAAAATAGTGATCAGGGTGGTTATATAATAATATAGAAAGTATTTTTTTAATACCAGATTTTTTTAGCCAATGATCTGCCAAAATATCCTGAGGAGGACATAAGTTAAAGGTTACATGTTGAAGATTATTATTATAAAACTACGGACTGCTTTCACAGTCCGTAGCTTAAATTGTATTATTTCATTCTCAGGTTTACAAACAACATTTGTCATTTACTATTTGTCCAAAACATACATTACCAGAACCGCCAGGAACTGCACAAAATCTTCCCAAAACATCTTGTAAAAATAAATCAAAGCAACCACTTGGACAAGATGACAAATTTGATACTCCACCATTAATGTTTTTCTGATTTTCTTTTGATAATTTTTGTACACCAGAAATGTTTGAAATTAGCTTTTTCATATTATAAGGTTTTAAAAGTTAAAAAGAATACTATTGGTATATTCTTCAATTATTAAATTTATGAAGAAAAGCTATCAATCTTTAATTTCTGTTTCTTTTTTTAGTAAAAATTAACTTAAATTCATTTTTTTTCAAAATACACATAATCAATTACTTAATTCAAAAATCTAAACTTTCAAAAAAGATTTCCCTATCAATTAAGATAAAAAAATAAAATCACATATAATTTCCCACGGTACTCTAACCCATAATTTATCAAGATTATAACAAAAAACCATTGTAAAGCTACCCAAAGTTTTTTACTTTCGGCATCAATTTGTTAACACAATAAATCATCTAATTATGCAAAATACGGCTTTAACACAAACACACATTGACCTAGGTGCAAGAATGGTACCTTTTGCAGGGTTTAATATGCCTGTTTCTTATGAAGGTGTTACTATAGAACACGAAACAGTTCGTAAAGGTGTTGGTGTTTTTGATGTTTCGCATATGGGTGAATTTTTAATTACTGGTCCAAATGCATTAGATTTAATTCAAAAAGTGACTTCTAACGATGCTTCAAAACTGCTGGATGGAAAAGCACAGTATAGTTGTTTGCCAAATGATAAAGGTGGAATTGTTGACGACTTAATCGTTTACAAAATCGAAGATGAAAAATATCTTTTGGTGGTTAATGCATCAAACATTAAAAAAGATTGGGATTGGATTAGTAGTCAGAATACTATGAATGCTGATATGCGGGATTTATCTGATGATTATTCTTTGCTTGCTATCCAAGGACCAAAAGCAGCTGAAGCCATGCATTCCTTAACTTCTGTTGATCTTGAAGCAATGAAATTTTACACTTTTGAAGTTGCAGATTTTGCAGGGATCGAACACGTCATCATTTCTGCAACCGGATATACTGGTAGTGGTGGTTTTGAAATCTATTGTAAGAATTCTGAAGTAAAACAGGTTTGGGATAAAGTTATGGAAGCAGGAGCTGACTATGGGATTAAACCTATTGGATTGGCTGCAAGAGATACGTTACGATTAGAAATGGGGTATTGCCTTTATGGAAATGATATAAATGATACCACTTCTCCTATAGAAGCTGGTTTAGGCTGGATCACAAAATTCTCTAAAGATTTTATTAATGCTGAGGCATTAGCAAAGGAAAAAGAACATGGACCAGAGCGAAAATTGATAGGTTTTGAACTTGACGAACGAGGAATCCCACGCCATGACTATGATATCGTAGACGGAAATGGAAAAACAATTGGAATCGTAACTTCGGGAACCATGTCCCCTTCCTTAGGAAAAGGCATTGGACTAGGATATGTGCCTACTATTTTTGCAACACCCGGAAGTAAAATTTACATTCAGGTTCGTAAAAAAACAATCCCTGCTACAGTAGTAAAATTACCTTTTTATAAAGGATAGGTTTTACAATAATAATTAGTGTTGTTAAGTTTCAAGGGTATAATAATATTGCTTTGAAACTTAATTTTTTTATAAGATATTTTTGAAAAGAATTTTAATCATAGGAGCCAGTGGTTTTATAGGAAATGCTCTTTATAGAGAGCTCAATTCCTATTTTGACACTTACGGTACCTATAAAACTGATAATACTTTTTTCGAGAAGAATCAGAAATTCTTTCAATACGATATGGAGCTAGAAGATATATCCATCTTATTAGACAATCTTAAACCTACAATTATCATTTCTGCCCTTCGCGGAAATCTTAATTCTCAATTAGATGCCCACCAAAGAATCATTACTTGGATACAAAAACATAGATGTAAGCTTATATTTATCTCTAGTGCTAATGTGTTCGATTCTTTTAGCAATTATCCTTCATATGAATTTGATAAGACCCTAAGTGATAGTGTTTATGGAAGATTCAAAATTAAAGTAGAAAATGCACTAATGCGGCTTCCTGTACACAAATATGTAATTGCACGCGTGCCTATGATTTTTGGGGCTACAACTCCCAGGGTACAAGAAATAAAAACACTTTACGATCTTCAAGCCCCTATAGAGGTGTTTCCTAACGTGATCATCAATACGACCTCTATCTTTAAACTTACACAACAGATACATTACATCATAAATCGTAATAAAAAAGGAATATTTCATTTAGGTAGTACCGATCTTATCTATCATTTTGATCTGATTCGGGAGATTTGTGATACACTTCAATTAGATGATCCTATTTTTAAACAAGTTTTTGATTCTAACAATGATAGATATCTTGCCGTTTTACCTAAGGATAATAAGCTTCCAAAGAATTTACAGATTACAACACAAGAAGTTATTGAGTCGGTCATAGTAAAGTGATTCTTAACAAACTCATAAATACTAATTCAAAAATTGTAATTCGCACTATCTTTGTAATATGATCGAAGCAGGAAAAAAAATTATTCTATTTGATGGCGTATGCAATCTGTGCAATAATGCCATTAATTTTGTGATCAAACGCGATAAAAATGATGTGTTTCGTTATGCTTCTTTACAAAGTGAAATAGGAAAAAAATTGATTGCAGAAAGAAATATAGATATTTCTAAAATTGATTCTATACTACTAATAGATCCAAAAATAGCCTATTATCATAAATCAACAGCTGCTTTGCAAATTTCAAAACAGCTGTCTGGTATTTACCCTCTACTTTCAGTTTTTCTTGTTGTACCTCAATCTTTAAGAGATTGGGTCTACGATATTATTGCCAAAAATCGATATAAATGGTTTGGCAAAAAAGAAAGTTGTATGATTCCGACCCCAGAACTTAAAGCTCTTTTTATTGATCAATAGTGATAGTGTCATTTTGTGCTCTTCATTTGATTTTTGACACATCCACAGACGAATTATTCATCTGCATTTCAGCACCTGTATTGGTTTGATGCTTCTTTCTTAGTTCTTTTGACTGAGCGTCTAACTTGTTGACGTTATCTATATGCACTATACTTAGACATATAATCGCAAATGCAATAAGTGCCATGGGTAGTAAAAGCCTTTTCATATTCATTGGTGTTTATTAGTGTGATAAAAGTGATACACCAAAAGTATATATAAGTATAATGAGATGTAAGGGGAGTATAACTGAATTTATACCGGGGAAAATACCCCTTTTTGACAAGATTAAGAATGGTAAGTATAAAAAAGATAATAAAAAATGATCAAATATTAGCGTCTGAAGGTATAACGAAAGCCATCTCTAATTTGTTGTTCGATAATAAGCTCACTTGCAGTAACCTCAAAATTACCACGATTTACGCCATCCAGGATTAATTCTTGATTACCTTGTATAGATACTAACGAATAGTCATACGTTCCTGTGGGTAATAGATCTTCAACAGAATCATCGGTATTATTATTCGTAATCGTAATAGTCTTGTTGGTTTCATTAAAATTCCAAATAATTATACCATTACTAAAATCATGATTTATCCCGACAAATCCCCCGGTCACATTTACCATATTCCAGCTACCGCTCAAATCAGGAATGTTTACATCTGGATCAGATGAAGTGTCATCATCATTACTGCAGCTTAGCGTAGTAAAAAGAAAAACGAACACAAGAACAAAAAAACGATTCATGTGATAAAAAACTGGTTATTAATAGTATAACTATAAATGACGCATTTTGGTATACGTTGCATAAAAAACTTTAGTAATCATTGCGAAGCGATTTTTTCTATTTCATCCAAAAGCATTATTAAATCATTTTCTTTTGTCATTGGATTCATCATTGTTGTTCTTAAATACAAATCTCTGCCTATTCGAGTCTGAACAATATAAAACTTACCAGATTTAATTAAAGAATCCCGAATTTCGGCATTTAAAGAATTAATATCTTTTTGTTTAGAATTCGTATATCTGAAATTGATAATATTTGCTTCTGGAACTAACGCAAGCTCAAAATTTGATCTCTCCTGGATCATTTTGGCAAAGACTAATGCCATGTCGTAAAGCCTCTCGACATTTTGTTCAAATACTGCTTCCCCATGGGTCTTTACAATAGCATACGTTTTGATGGCCATCATAGATTTGGTACATTCGAATGTTCGTTTTCCAGAGTTATACCATTCTTTTGTGTGTTGGGAATCCCATAAATATTGCGCTTGTTGTTCAAACGTTCTATAAGCATCTTCAGACTTCTTAAAAATAAGCGCAGTATTTAAAGATGGTGTCATTAACATTTTATGAAAATCAATGATAACAGAGTCTGCACGTGAAATCCCACTCACCAAATGCTTATATTGGTCAGAAAAAACTACTGCTCCGCCATGAGCACCATCTACATGAAACCAAAGGTTGTGTTGTTCTGCAAAATCGGCAAGTATATCCAAATTATCATAAGATCCTGTTGACGTTGTACAGGAGCATCCTATAACTGCAATTACTGATAATCCCCTGGACGTTGCCGAACTGTAATAACTATGAAGTAAATTGGTATCTATTCTAAAATGATCGTCTACCGGCACTTTTATAATTCCTTCACTACCCATTCCAAGAATCCTTGCTGCTCTATCTATACAGTAATGGGCTTCTTCAGATACCAGAATCGCTAATTTCTCTTGATGGCCCTCTTCCCAAACTGCAGAAGGGGCCTTAGCCTTACGAGCCGAAAGTAATGCAGTGAGATTAGCCAAAGTACCACCAGAGGTAAGAAAACCCGAAGAATTTGAGTCATATCCAATCTTTCTCGCCACCAAATCAGTAACAATTTTTTCTATCGCATTAGACGCCATTCCCATTTCATAGACCCCGGTACCGTTACTAAGTAAATCAGACATAAGCCCTGCCAGCCCAGACACTAATGCCGGAACAGATACCTGATGCCCAATATACCTTGGATGATGTACACTAATCGAATGTTCAAGAATATTCTTGAATACCTCTACTATTTCTGAATCTGAAGTAAAATCATGTTTCCAAAAATCTAACTCGTCTTCTGGTTCCTTATATGGAAGAACTGGATGATCTAGATTTGTTTGAACTTTTTCCATATGATCCGCAAGCATATCGATTACCTGATGCCCCAATTGTCTAAAATCAGAAGGGTTGTATGCCTCTTCCAAAAGGTTTCTTTTACTTACCATGTTCTTCATATTTAATACACTATTAATTAAAAAAAAATTAAAAAATGCGGCCTACATTGTAACAAAATATGTTACAATAATAATCTTCTGCTATAGTAGGCTGTCTAATTTTGATCAAGAATCATCCATAATGCGCAATGGATCAAATAAACAAGTAAACCTATCAAAATTAATCATCCCTACTTATAATAAAAAATACTTATTTTTGATTAATTAATAACAAAAACGTATTAATGACTATTCAGCAACTTAAAAATGTCATCATACTTTCTGAAAAATTAAACTTTACCCGGGCAGCAGAAGAATTACATATTGTGCAACCCGCGTTAAGCAGACAGATCAAACAATTGGAAGAAGAAATTGGAGCCGTTCTATTCAAAAGAGATAAACGTAATGTAAGAATTACTGCTGCAGGGACCTATTTTATTCGGGAAGCAAAAAAATTAGTACGGCAATCAGAAAGAATGGCAAAACAAGCTGAAAATATACAGAACGGAAAGGTAGGCGAAATTCATATTGCTTTTACACATTCTATAATGCAAACTATTTTGCCAGACATTTTAAAAACTATCAATCAACGTACCCCCGGGATCAAAGCTATATTAAAAGAAATGAATAATCGTGATCAATATTTGGCTTTACAACAAAATGAGTTGGATATCGGTTTTGCTACCAATCCTATGGTACCTATCAACTTAAAAAGTAAAGTATTGCATATTGACAATTTTGTGATTCTATTACCAGAAAATCATCCTGTAGATGAAAAGAACTATAAAGATTTCTCTGTTTTTGCTAAAGAAGAATTTATCTTCCCTACTGTTTCCGACGGTCCTAACTATGTACATATTCTTGAATCGATATGCATAGATGTAGGTTTTACCCCTAAAATAGTACACGAGACCGATTCTGCCAGTACCAGTTTTAGACTTGTTGAAGCCGGGTTAGGAATTTCTTTAGAGCCTATATCTTCTTTGCATGGACACGAATATCCGATCAAGAGTATCGAACTTAAAGACATCAAACAAAAAGCTAAACTCACTATGATGTGGAATCCAGAAAGAGAATCAGAATTTCCGGAATTATTCCAACTATTAAAAAACTGGAAGGTTGAATAACTATTTTACCTCCTCATAATGATCATCCCATTCTTTTACATGAGGGTCTCCTAGTTTTCCTACAGATTTTGCCACTATCATAGAAACTGTAGCATCTCCGGTTACATTAATCACAGTGCGCATCATATCTAACGGTCGATCTACTGCAAAAATTAATGCCAAACCTATCGGTAATTTATCCGATGGAAAACCTATTGCTTCTAGAACAATAACGAGCATTACCATTCCTGCCCCGGGTACGGCAGCAGAACCTATTGAAGCTAATAAAGCGGTAAGTACTATGGTGATTTGATTACTGAATGTCAACCCCTCTGGCCAAAGAACTTGCATAATAAATACTGAAGCAACCGCTTGATATAGACTAGTTCCATCCATATTAATTGTTGCGCCAACGGGTAGTACAAAACTTGAAACTTCTTTATCTACTCCGATATGCTCTTCTACTCTTTCCATAGTAACTGGCAGTGTCGCTGCACTAGAACTAGTAGAGAATGCCAATAATTGAGCAGGACTTATTTCTTTGAGGAACCAGAATGGAGATTTTTTCGTGATTACTGAAACCAGGAAACAATAAAAAACAATCATCAATAGTAATCCTGAGAATACTACAGCAACATATTTTAATAATGCCAATAGTATATCTGGATCATCAGAAGTTACTACCACATTGGCTAATAATGCAAAAACAGCATAAGGAGCCGTTAGCATAATAAGATCTACCATTTTTAAAACTACTTCATTAAGGCTATCAAAAAAGTTTTTTAAAGGTTCGGCGTGCTTTGGATTGATCAAGAGCATACTAATACCTAAAAATATAGCAAAGAAAATAACCTGAAGCATCAGCTTATTATCACTCATCGCAGCTACTGCGTTTTGAGGAACCATATCGATCACAAATTGTAATGGGCCACTTTCTTTTTGTTTACCAGCTTCAGCGATACGTTCTGATATTTTTGCACTACCTGCATATTCTGAAGTTAGTTTATCAATAGTTTCAGAAGTTATCCCTTCTCCTGGCTTCGTAACATTTACAATTAATAAACCTATAGTTATAGCAATTACTGTCGTAATAATATAGATAACAATAGTGCGACCACCTATCGTTTTAAATTTTGAAATATCCTTGAGATCTGAAATCCCTTTGATCAAGGACGCCAATATAAGAGGTACTGCAATAAGTTTTAAAAGATTAACGAAGATGGTACCAAACGGAGCAATCCAGTCTCCTGTAAATCCTTTTCCCCAGGAAATGGTTGTCATTGAGAATCCGAATACTATCCCCAATAGCATTCCTATCATGATCTTCCAGTGCAGTGCAATTTTCTTCATGTGAATTTTTTAATTTTTAAGCCTAAAGGCTCCGAAGATATAAATTAAAAACAAAAAAACCGTAACTACATTATGATAACGGTAATTATTGATCGTTTTATAGTCTTTGAGTTGGTGAGTTGGTGAGTTGGTGAGTTGGTGAGTTGGTGAGTTGGTGAGTTGGTGAGTTGGTGAGTTGGTGAGTTGGTGAGTAAAAGTATTAGAAAATATCTTTGATTATATTTTTGAGGTAAAACTTAGAAAAATATAATCTTCGAATCAATACCAACTAAGTATTTTCAAATCCAAAAAAAAATTATATTTTTTGTAATGTAAATATCGTAACACCACAAAACTCACCAACTAAAAAACTCACTCTACTTCTTAATTGTCCTGTTCATTAACCAATAATCAACAAGAACCAATGCTGCCATTGCCTCTACTATAGGCACCGCTCTGGGAACCACACAAGGGTCATGTCTTCCTTTACCTTGCATAGTAACCAAATTTCCGTCTTTATCTATCGTTTCTTGATCCTGCATTATAGTAGCCACAGGTTTAAATGCTACATTAAAATAGATGTCCATTCCGTTGGATATCCCTCCTTGTATTCCTCCTGAAAGGTTTGTTTTGGTAGTACCGTCGGTATTAAATAAATCATTGTGTTGGCTGCCTCTCAGCGTCGCTCCTTCAAAACCACTTCCGTATTCGAAACCCTTTACCGCATTTATAGATAACATCGCTTTTCCAAGTTCTGCATGCAATTTGTCAAACACAGGCTCGCCCAAACCTACTGGCACACCAGAAATAACACAGCTCACTATTCCACCAACCGTATCACCTTCTTTTCTGATTTGCTTAATATATTGCTCCATTTTGTTTGCGATTTCAGGATCAGGACAACGTACAACGTTAGTTTCTGTCAAAGAAAAGTCGAGTTCTGTATGAGCTTTTTGTAACTTAAGAGTTCCTACGCCACTCACATAAGCATTAATTTTTATATCAGACAAGACTTGTTTTGCAATAGCACCCGCAACCACCCTACTAGCTGTTTCTCTGGCCGAAGAACGACCACCCCCACGATAATCACGTACACCATATTTTTGATCATAGGTGTAGTCTGCATGAGAAGGTCTATAAGAATCTTTAATATGGGAATAGTCTTTTGATTTTTGATTGGCATTTTTTATCACAAAACCTATAGGAGTCCCGGTTGTAACTCCTTCAAAAATACCAGAGTAAAACTCAACAGTATCTGGTTCTTTTCTTTGGGTTACAATTGCTGATTGACCAGGTTTACGCCGATCCAATTCTTGTTGAATAGCATCTAAATCTAACTTTACCCCAGCCGGACAACCATCAATGACTCCTCCAATTGCGAGTCCGTGAGATTCGCCGAATGTAGTAAGTTTAAATAAATTTCCGAAAGTGTTTCCTGCCATGAATGCAAATTTTAGCACAAATGTAATTGTTAATCTTCAAAAACCTAGTAGTAATATGATAGAAAAACAAGGGTTTCTTCAACAAAAATTGAATCAATTATAGATTAACCGCTCCTTTTTTTAGCAAATATTATTTACTTACATCCCGGGAAACCAATTTATCCATAAATCTTCTATTTTAACAAATATCTAAAGAGCTACTGACATAGGGTTGTCATACAAGATGGTTACTTTTGAATTATCAAATCAATAGAAAAACAACGATGGCAGAACCGCTCAAAAATGTATACAATGAGTTATTCTTTGAGAAATTTTTAAATACTGTAAAAGAAGTATATCCTAAGATAAATAGCACTAAGTTTCTTTCTGATATATATAAGGATCATTGGAAAGAAAAAGAACTAAAACAACGGATGTATCATATCTCTTCTGTCCTTTTTAAACATTTACCTAATAATTTTGTTATAGCCACTAAGATCATCGTCCAAATGACAGAAGTACTGAAAACCAAAGAAGAAAGTATGTCTTTTGAGTACATGTTTCTGGCCGATTATATTGAAAAGTATGGTTTGGATAACTACCAAACTTCAATTAGTGCAATGGAAGAAATTACCAAATTTACTAGTTGTGAATTTGCTGTACGACCCTTCATATTCAAGTATCCAGAACAAATGCGATCCCAGCTTTTAGAGTGGTCTCAACATGCGCATCCTATGGTAAGACGTCTGGCTTCAGAAGGATCCCGACCCCGGCTACCTTGGACAATGAGGTTACCAAGCTTTCAAAAAGACCCCTCTCCTATTATTCCTATTTTAAAAAACTTAAAAAACGACCCTTCAGAAATGGTTCGTCGCAGTGTTGCAAATAATCTGAATGACATTTCAAAAGACAATCCCGAAATAGTGATTAGTTTAGCAATAAAATGGAAAGGAAAATCTAAAGAAACTGATAAACTTATAAAACACGCTTGCAGAACGCTATTAAAAGAAGGAAATCGTGAGATTATGAAATTATTTGGTTTTAGAACGATAAAAGAGATAAAAATCTCAGACTTTCAAGTTTTAACTCCAAAAATAAAGGTGGGTAATTCACTTGAATTTTCTTTCGTACTCAAAAACAAATCAAAAACCACATCAAAAATCAGGTTAGAATGTGGTATTTATTATAAAAAAGCCAACGGAATCCTTTCTAGAAAAGTCTTTAAAATTAGTGAAAAAGAATATTTAGCAAATTCTATCACGACAATCAAAAGAAAACAACCTTTTAAAATAATTACTACCCGTAAATTGTATTCAGGAACGCATCAAATATCATTGATCATTAATGGCAATGAGTTTGAAAAACTTGATTTTGAACTCTTATAAATGCAATAATTATGATATCAATTCAAACTTCTTGATTGTTCACAAGTTCTTGAAAGTAGTATATTCTTAATGTTTAGGTAATACTTCAGTTTAATCTTTAATTACTGATAACAATGATGTTATAATTCCTTAATTGCTTCTTAAACAAGGAATAGTTTCTTTGTAGGAATAAGTTTATTCTATGAAAAAACGTATTGTAGACCTTGTTGTTATTTCAGACATCCACCTTGGAACTTACGGTTGCCAGGCAAAAGAGCTTCTTCATTACTTAAACAGCATTAAACCAAAAACACTTATTCTTAACGGGGATATTATAGACATCTGGCAATTTAGAAAGCGATATTTTCCAAAATCCCATCTTAAAGTCATCAAAAAGATCATTTCATTCGCTTCAAAAGGTACCGAAGTAATTTATATTACCGGTAATCATGATGAGATGCTTCGTAAATTTAGTGATACCCAGATTGGTGATTTTAAATTGGTAAATAAACTTGTATTAGAATTAGATGGTAAGAAAGCTTGGTTCTTTCATGGAGATGTTTTTGATGTCTCTATTCAAAGTGCAAAATGGTTGGCAAAATTAGGAGGTTGGGGGTATGATATGCTTATCCTTTTAAATCAAGGCATTAATTGGTTTTTGGCAAGTATGGGTAAAGAAAAGTTCTCCTTATCTAAGAAAATCAAGAACAGCGTTAAGAAAGCAGTTAAATATGTTAATGATTTTGAAGAAATTGCGGCAGAGCTAGCTATAGAAAACAACTATCAATATGTGGTCTGTGGACATATCCATCAACCACAGATGAGAGAACATACAACTAAAAATGGCTCTTGCTTCTATCTAAATTCTGGGGATTGGATAGAAAATCTAACTTCGCTAGAATACCATAACCAAGAATGGAAGCTAGTATATTATCAACAAGAACAATTAGAAGTATTTGTTGAGCCTGTTGAAGAACTTGAAAATTTATTAAGTATTCCTGAAAACATAATTACAGATATTACTTCATTTCTTAAATAAATTCTGGCTTTTTAGCAGTAGATAATTCCCCGAATATCATCACCAAAACAATAAAGAATTAAAAGTTTCAAAAAAAGCTCTTTTAGCTGGGTAAGAAATCTTTATGGTAATAACTATATAGTGAAACTGTTACCGAATTAATGACATAAGTATAGAGATACAGTTTCCTTATAGTCATAATTCAAAAAATAACTTTTAACCTTTTTATTATTTAAGCACAATGAAAAACATACTTAAATTCGTAGTGATCATGGCCGTAATGGGCTTATTCTATGCCTGTCAAAACGAATCAGATTTTGAAGAAGAATTAGTTAATGGAATAGAAGAAATAGAAGTTGAAGGGGCTAAGTCAGGAATATATGTTTCTAAAGATGGTGTTCTGAATTTCGATACTATGGAAGACTTCCAAAAAACCATCTTATGGATTAAAAATGTAACCGATGATGAGGCTTTAGAATGGAATGAAGAATTAGGATTTGAATCCTTGCACAGTTTGTATATGACAGCTTTATCTGAAGAAGAAAAAATGATGGAGGACTTTAGCGAACTTATTAGCTCTATGATGAATGTGGAGACAGATCAGGAAATTTCTGATTTCAAAGAAAAATTTGCTAATAATATTCCTCTTTTTCAAAAAAGTAGAAGTGATATTGAGGAAAAGTATCAAAACTATATACATTTTGAAAACAGCCGCGTAATAGGCATGAAAACGTATGATCCTATTATTTCCCGATTAACAACAAAAGAGGGGTATGTATATGTTGGGGGCTCAAAGCTTCAATATACAGAAGAAAGCCTTACGGTTATTCCTAATTTTCAAGAGCAAGCTTTAGCAAAAAAATCTAACAAAGAAGAAGAAAAAGAAGAGATACATGTCTTTAATTTTGCTGCAAAAAGTGAAGTTTCTACTAAATCATCACAAACACAAGAATATGCAGATAGATGTTCCACTCAGTTTGATTCTAAGAAAAAATTAACAGGTAATACCAAAGTAATTAATACGGTTGTACCAATTTATGATCGAGTTTGGGTTCCCCGAGTATGCGAAACTATCTGTCCAGGTTTAGAGGAAGAGGGTAATGGTGAATTTGATGGTCCGACACCTATAGATATTGAAGATTGCTATGAAAGTTGTACAGGAGGATATTATAGAAATATTTTAAGAGGATACAACTATATAAATACTCGATTAGAAGCGACGCATAGAAATTATAAAATTGTATGTTTTATAGGATGCTGGGAGAATTGGGATAAGCGACATGCTGAGATCACAGTTAGCGGAGTACACAATGAGGTCATCAGTCCAGGTAATGTAGAAAAATATAGCTGGATAAAAGATATCTCTCCAAGAAGTAGTGGAACTTTAATTGCAACCTACAGAAGCGATCTATCTTTCTTATTATCAGGAACTTGCTTTACTCAAACAAGCTGGTAACAAGATCATATAACAAGAGACTTTCTTAGCAAAGTAATGGGATGGAACGCCGTGCGGTCTGTCCCATCTTTTATTTGATGCCTGCAACTGGTACCCACAGCTGAAATTATGGTATCTTCAGATGCTTTTCTAACCGCAGGAAACAAAGTTTGTTCTCCTACTTTCATGCTTATATTATAGTGTTCTTTTTCATACCCAAAAGACCCTGCCATACCACAGCAACCCGATGGAATAATGGTAACCTTAAAATTCACTGGTAAATTCAGTATTGAAAAAGTATCATGTATGTTAGATAAAGCCTTTTGATGGCAATGTCCATGTAATTTTATAGTTTTAGATTCTAAGGTGAATTGGCTTGAAGTTATAGTTCCCTTTTCTATTTCAGAAGCTAAAAATTCATCGATTAAAAAAGTATTTTCAGACAAGGATTTTGCTCTTTTTTTATCCTTTGACAATCGCAGATATTCATCTCTAAAAGTTAAAATAGCTGAAGGCTCTAAACCAACTAATGGGCATTTAGTGGAAATCAAATTGCTAAAGACATCTATATTATAGTTAGCCAATTCTTTTGCCGGTTTCAATAACCCTTTTGAAATAAAACTACGTCCACTTTCCTTGTGATGTACAACCTTTACTTCATAATTTAAACTGGTTAATAGTTCTATAGCATCAATACCTATCCCAGTATCTAGATGATTAGTAAATTCGTCTACAAAGAAAAAGATACTTTTAACAGGGGTTGCAGGCTGAATATTGTTAAGATTATCTTTGCACCAATTTCGTAATGATTGTTTACTTAATTGTGGCAAATCTCGTTTTTTTGCAATACCAAATACAGATTTAATAATACCTGAAGTAAGTTTATTTCTAAAAAAGAAATTAGTTAATCCCGTTGCCTTTCTGCCTAGTTCATTCAACTTATTATTATACGCAAAAAGCTTTGTTCTTAATGAAATCCCGTTTTCTTGCTGATATTGATACTCAAATTCTGCTTTTAATGTGGCGACATCTACATTCGAGGGACATTCACTAGCGCATCCTTTACAACTCAGACATAAGTCAAAAACTTCTTTAAGCTCTTTATTATTGAATTTGTTCGACTTATCGCTATTGGTTAAAAACTCTCTTAATGCATTAGCTCTACCTCTGGTGGTGTCCTTCTCATTTTTTGTTACTCTATAACTAGGACACATAGTACCACCTGCGGCTGCAGATTTACGGCAATCTCCACTTCCGTTACATTTCTCAGTGGCTCTTAAAATTCCCAGGGAATCTGAAAAATCGAGTAAAGTATTTATTTCTGGTTCATCTCGATCAATTTCATATCGTAATTTTTGATCCATTGGGTATGCATCCACAATCTTTCCGGGATTGAAGATATTATAAGGATCAAAGGTTTTCTTTATATGTTTTACAATTTCATAGTTCTCTTCTCCTATCATAAAAGGAATATAGCTTGCTCGTACAATTCCGTCGCCATGCTCACCGCTCATAGATCCCTGATATTTTTTTACTAAAGAAGCCACATCGTCGGTTATTTTTTTAAATAGAATAACATCTCCACTTTTCTTTAGGTCCAGAATAGGTCTTAAATGCAACTCTCCAGCACCGGCATGAGCATAATATACCGCTTTTTGATTATAAGAATTCATTACTTTTGTAAACTCTGAGATATATTCTGCCAAATCTGGAATTGCAACAGCCGTATCTTCAATGCAGGCAACCGCTTTTTTATCACCAACAATGTTTCCCAACAGGCCTAATCCGGCCTTGCGAAGTTCTAATGCTTGATTGATTTCATTGCCAATTAAAATGGGATGAGAATAACTTGCTGTTGAATTGTTCAGCGTTTCTAATAGACTCTTTTTTTGCTTTTCCAAATCACCAACATTTTCACTTCTTAACTCTAACATTAAGATTGCTTCTGGGTCGTCTACAATAAAAAATCGATTCTTTAACTGTTCGATATTATTTTTAGTACAATCTAAAATAGTCTTATCCATCATCTCGCAGGTAAACAATGAATGTTTCATCACTGGTGCTACTGCTTTCATGCAATCATCAATGCTACTGAAATGTGCCGCAATCATGAGTGATTCCTTAGGAGGAAGTTCATCCAGTTGTAACTTAATTTGGGTAGTAAAGGCTAAGGTGCCTTCACTTCCTGTAAGCAGTTTACACATATTAAAAGGTACACTATCTTTTGAAAAAACTTCAGAATCTATCAATTCATCAATGGCATATCCAGTGTTTCGACGATGTATTTCGGGTTTCGGAAAATTATCTTTAATCTGCTGTTGTACTGAGTCTGAAGAAAGTTCTTCATAGATTTGCTGGTAGATTTTACCTTCCAGCGTATTTAATCTCTTCTTTTCTTCAAGTATAGATAAAGAAATTTCAGAAAAAACGACCTCGCTCCCATCAGATAAAATAGTATGCAGCTCTAACACTTTATCTCTAGTCACTCCATACTGAATCGAAGTTGTACCACTACTATTATTGCCCACCATGCCTCCAATCATACATCGATTTGAGGTAGAGGTATTAGGTCCAAAAAATAAACCATAAGGTTCTAAGAAACGATTAAGATCATCCCGAATCACTCCAGGCTGTACAATAACTGTCTTTCTTTCTGGATCTACAGATATTATTTTGGTGAAATGCTTAGAAACATCGACCACTATACCATCCCCTACACATTGTCCTGCTAGAGATGTACCGGCTGTTCTGGGAATAAGACCTACTTTGTATTGTAAGGCAAAGTTTACGATCTTTTTTATATCATTAACCGATTTAGGAAATGCAACTGCTAATGGGATTCTTCGATATACGGAAGCATCAGTAGCATATAAGACCTTGCTAAGTTGATCAGATTTTATTTCACCTTCAAGTTGACTCTTCAAGGATAACCATGTTTCTTTATTGATCATATTTATCTTTCTTTACCAAAGAGTCCAATGAAACTGTTCGTTTAAAATTAGTATCAAAACATATAAAGCTATCGGTTCCTGCTACACCATCAATATGATGTACCTGTTCGTATAGAATCTTTCGCAAATGTTGATTATCATATGCAAAAATAAGAATGAAAATGGCATAATTACCCGATACATAATTACATTCTAAAATTTCGGGTATATTTCTTAATCCTTCTACTACTTTTTCTGCATATCTCGCTTCACGTAATCGAATACCAACATAAGATTTTGTTCTGAAGCCTATCTTTTTTTCATTCACCACAAACTCGGCCTGTTGTATTACTCCATGTTGTTTCAATTTTCGAATTCTTTGATGCACTAAAGAATTAGAAATTTTTAGGTCATCAGCTATCTGAGAGAACGGTTTTCTGGCATCTTCTCGTATCTGTAGAAGTATTTGTTGATCTATATAATCAAAATGATGCATAATTATTATAAACTTTAAAGATCCAAGATCAAATTTTCTATTGCAATATGCCATAAGATTAATTTGACATAAAATTGCCTTTAATAAAACTAAATAAGTATTAATGTGCAGCAATAACGGTCAAAACTAGTAATTTTACATCAAAATTAAAACATAATTAAAATGGATTCTACTTATTTTTTTAAACAGCTTTGGGAACAATACACAGCAAAAACACCCTCAGCAGCAAAAGTAAAATCTTTATTTGAAGAAAAAGGGGATACCGTATTCAATGATCACATTGCTATACGTACTTTTAATGATACTAGAATCAATATTGATGTTTTGGCGAAACCTTTTAAAGCAATGGGATATGAAGCCAAGGGGAAATATCATTTTGAGAAAAAGAAATTGTTTGCAAAACACTTTGAACATAAAACAGAAGCTAATGCACCAAAAATTTTTATAAGCGAGTTATTGCTGGAAGAATTTTCGATGAAACTACAAAAGACTATTGATGTTATATTAAATCAAGTTCAACCCAATACATTTAATGCAAAAGATTTGATCTTAAAAGGACGAGTTTGGCCAAAGCCGTCATTAAAGATCTACCAAGAACTTCTGGAAGAATCTGAATATGCGGCATGGATGTATGTTAATGGTTTTTGTTCGAATCATTTTACTGTAGATGTGAATAAACTAAAGTCATTTGAATCTTTAGCTCAGGTTAATGAATTTCTACAAACCAATGGATTTAAATTAAATTCTTCTGGTGGCAAGATCAAAGGTAATCCCTCTTTGTTCTTAGAACAGTCTAGCATATTAGCAGATGAAATCGAGGTAGAATTTAAAGAAAAGGTCAAAAAAGTAACATCATGCTATTATGAATTCGCACTGCGATATCCAACAGCAGAAGGTAATCTTTTTGCAGGTTTTATTGCTAATTCTGCCGATAAGATTTTCGAAAGTACAAATGTAAATAGAAGACGCAATTGATCGAAATTAACAAAATTTTAAGTACTTTTCACAACAATAATATCATAGTGACGTTATATTAGCTTCGTTAAACAACAAACCTAAATTTATTATTATGATTAAGCAAATTTTAGTAATTATGATTTTTTCCATGGCATTTTCGGGAGTTCTACAAGCTCAGGAAAGCTTATCCAAAAATGCAATAGGTCTTCGATTAGGAGATGAAGATGATACAGGACTTGGTCTAGAAGCAACTTATCAGCGTCTGGTAAGTAGTGATAATAGAGTTGAAATTGATTTTGGGTGGCGTAACGAAGATGCAGGAGGTTTAGATTTCGATTTGTATAAGCTTACAGGATTATATCATTGGATGTTTGGTATTAACAAAGGTCTTTATTGGTATGTAGGCCCAGGTGCTTCATTAAGATACCTTACTTTTGATTCTGACGCAGTAGATAGTGAATTTGACGTATTTATTGCAGGAAATGTGGGAATTGAATATAATTTTGCGATTCCTCTACAATTGTCCTTTGATATAAGACCTGAATTTGGAATAACTGATGATACAGATGATCTTGAAATCGATTGGGGTTTATCTGTTCGGTACAAATTCTAAACAAAAGACAGTACTTATATAAATCGTTCCTAAGACATTGCTAATGCACCTTCGTATAATGCAATGTATTTAGGAACGATTTCATTTACATCAAATTTTTTGGCTTCTTTGTATGCATTTTGTTTGAATATCTCAAGAATGTTGTCATCTTCTAATATCTTAATAGCATTTTCAGACATATCTTTTACATCTCCAACTTTACTTAAATATCCAGAAACACCATGATTATTTACTTCTGGTATACCACCGGCATCACTCGATATCACAGGTACTTTGTTTACCATAGCTTCTAATGCCGCCAAACCAAAACTTTCTCTTTCTGAAGGGAGCAAAAACAGATCTGAGAAACAAAGAATCTTGTCTATTTCGTTACTATTTCCAAAGAAAATCACTTTGTCTTTTATTCCCAACTCTTTACACTTCTTCTCTGCAGGTTTACGTTCGGGCCCTTCTCCCACCATTAATAGTTTAGCAGGTATCTCTTTCTGGATATTGTAAAATATATCAATAATATCATGTATTCGCTTTACTGCCCTAAAATTGCTAATATGAGTTACGATACGTTCTTCTGGAGTAGCCATTAGCTCTCTCTGACAATCTGTGAAACTAGTTTTCTGGTGACTTACATCGATAAAATTAGGAACGACCTGTATGTCTTTCCGAATATCAAATAAACGCAACGTATCTTCTTTCAAACTTTGGGATACCGAAGTGACAATATCGCTATTGTTAATGCTAAAAGTAACTGCGGGTTTATAATAAGGATGATTTCCTACTAGTGTAATATCTGTACCATGTAACGTAGTTACCATGGGAACATAAATACCTTCTTCTTCTAACATCTTTTTTGCCATATACCCTGCATAAGCATGGGGAATGGCGTAATGCACATGAAGTACGTCTATCTGGTACTTTTTTATAGTATCTACCAATTTACTTGATAATGCTAATTCGTAAGGCTGGTAATGAAAAAGTGGATACGTAGGAACATTAACTTCATGAAAGTGAATATTGGGATTTAATAGATCCAACCGCACAGGCTGTTTATAAGTAATAAAGTGTACTTCATGATCTAATTTGGCAAGAGCAATTCCAAGCTCTGTAGCCACAACCCCACTACCCCCAAAGGTAGGATAACAAACGATAGCAATTTTCATCCAATTAATTTTCTTGGTTCACAAGGTACAAGAAAATTAATAGCAATATTTGTTAAAATAATTTTAAAAAAAGCAGATCATAAGCCGGATTCTGTTTCCTGAAAAATCAAGATCCTTATCATTTATCTAGGCCAATAATTACTTATTGACTCTAACCGCCTACCCTCCAACGTTGGGCGCACAACCCTCAAAAGCTGGTTTACATGGCGTTGCACCGTATAGAGTTTACCT
This sequence comes from Aquimarina celericrescens, assembly GCF_042682765.1. Lineage (NCBI taxonomy): Bacteria > Pseudomonadati > Bacteroidota > Flavobacteriia > Flavobacteriales > Flavobacteriaceae > Aquimarina > Aquimarina celericrescens. The sequence goes on from NZ_JBHUHY010000002.1 coordinate 182,839, forward strand.
GGTTTCACTACAGCATTACCTGTACATTCTTTCTGTTGCACTTGTCCTCGTCTTGCGACGGACGGGCGTTACCCGCTATACTGTGCTTCGGTGTCCGGACTTTCCTCGACTAAAAGCCGCGATAAGGTGATCTGCTTGGCACAAAAATAGAACAATAAATGTACCAAATTACTCGATACGACAAATATTTGATATTGTTAATAACTACAGCATAAAAACCATCCCACAGAATTCTCAATTTGGATGCAATTTTTAACTTTGTAGTAATGGAACATTTCATAGTATCAGCACGTAAATATAGACCCCAAACTTTCAAAGAAGTTGTAGGACAACAGGCTATAACGAATACATTGCTTAATGCTATAGAAAATAATCATTTGGCACAGGCACTATTATTCACCGGGCCTCGTGGTGTAGGAAAGACTTCTTGTGCGCGAATTTTGGCAAAAACTATTAACCAGGATGGAAATGAACATCCTGATGAAGATTTTGCTTTCAATATTTTTGAACTCGATGCTGCTTCCAATAACTCTGTTGATGATATTAGAAACCTTATCGATCAGGTACGTATTCCTCCACAAGTAGGGAAATATAAAGTATATATTATCGATGAAGTACATATGTTGTCTCAAGCAGCATTCAATGCATTTTTAAAAACATTAGAAGAGCCACCAAAGCATGCTATCTTTATATTAGCCACTACCGAGAAGCATAAAATTATCCCTACTATATTATCTCGTTGTCAGATTTTTGATTTTAAAAGAATCACTGTTACAGATGCTAAAAACCACTTGATGCAGGTAGCTAAGCAAGAAGGTATCATTGCAGAGGAAGATGCATTGCAGATCATAGCGCAAAAAGCAGACGGTGCGATGCGAGACGCATTGTCAATTTTTGACCGAGTCGTAAGTTTTAGTGGTAAAAACCTTACGCGTCAGGCCGTAACCGAGAATCTTAATGTTCTTGATTATGAAACCTATTTTATAACGACAGATCTAATTCTCCAAAATAATATCCCGCAATTACTTATAGAATTTAATGAAATTCTTGCCCAAGGATTTGATGGACATCATTTTATCGCCGGATTAGCCTCGCATTTTAGGGACTTATTAGTTTGTAAAAATCAGGCAACGATTAATCTTTTAGAAGTAGGCGAACAGACTAAAGCAAAATATCTGGAGCAATCACAAAAAGCTTCCAGTGATTTTCTAATTAAGGGAATTGATCTTGCAAATGATTGTGACCTAAAGTATAAAACCAGTCGCAATCAAAGACTGTTGGTTGAATTATGTTTAATGCAACTTGCCTCTGTCCTTCTTAAACCGGACGGAGAAAAAAAAAATGATCAACCCTTCATAATTTCTCCTTCATATTTTAAGGAAAAGGGTATTAAAGCTTTTAAAATCTCTCGGGAAACTAAAGAGAAAGCAATTCATAAATCTAAAGAAGAAAAAACGGTTGCAGTAGAACAAAATAGGGAAATACACAAAGAATCTGACATAACTCCTCCTGAAAAAGTTCAAGAAGAAAAACAAGAAATTGTTGAAGCACCTATTATTTCTGAAAATACTGCCATAATTGAAGCACCTGCCGTTATAGAAAAAAAATCAGTGCTGATTGCCAGAGAGCGAAAAACTTCTGGGCTCTCTTTGAGTAGTATTAAAAAGAAAAAAGAACACGAAGAGAAAAAAGTAGATAGTATTGTAGACCCTAAGAATCTCCCTATGGAAGATTTTACCGAATCTCAAATGCAAGCCGCATGGGTTGAATATGGTAAAATACAGGATAAAAAAGGGGAACGAATTATAGGGTCTATGTTTGCTATGAATATTCCGGTACTTAAAGATGATAAGATTCATTTAGAACTACCAAATCAATCTATGAAAGTTGATCTTGAGAATGCTCTTCCTGGTTTTTTTCAATTCTTATATAAAAAATTAAATAATTATAGTGTTGAACTCGTTATTACCGTAAACGAAGAAGCTTCGAAAAAATATGCGTTTACTCCTCAGGATAAGTATGAAAAATTAAGAGAAAAAAACCCACTCATTGATAAATTAAGATCATCGTTTGACTTAGACATATAGTAAAAGCTGCCAAGATTGATTCTAACAAACATAACCAGTAATACAATATTATAATATCTTTGTAAAAAGATCTCTAATACAATAACAGATGCTTGGTTTAAAACTTCCTACGGACCCCAGATGGGTAAATATCGTTGAAAAAAATATTGAAGAAATTCTTACTGATCACGCATATTGCGAACAAAAAGCTGCTTCTACAGCAATATCGTTAATAGTTAGTTTCCCAGAGTACACAGAAATTGTACAGGAAATGACAAAATTGGTAAAAGAAGAGATCAGTCACTTCAAAATGGTTCACGACAAAATTATTGAAAGAGGTTGGATTTTAGGTAGGGATCGAAAAGATGATTATGTTATTCAGTTAGTTACTTTTTTTCCTAAAGGAGGTAGCAGAACTACTCAGCTGGTTCATCGCTTGTTATATGCCGCATTGATTGAAGCCAGAAGTTGTGAGCGTTTTAAATTACTTTCTGAAGAACTAGAAGATCAAGTATTAGCTAAGTTTTACAGGGATTTGATGGTTAGTGAAGCGAATCATTATACGATGTTCTTAAATTTTGCAAGACAATATGGCGAGCGAGAAGAAGTTGACAAAAAATGGCAAGAATTACTCACTTATGAAGCACAAATCATGGAAGATTTAAGCAAACAGGAAACCATACATGGATAAAGAAAAATCTGTCTAAAAAGACTTCTTGACGAGAGAAGTATTAGCTATCATTCAACTTTAAGTAACTTCTAAACAGATTACATTAAAACTGGAACTTCGTGATCGTGATACAATTCATCAAAGTTTATAGCCAAAAGAAAGTTGAATATTTCTATTATTTCCTTCAAATCCCTCGGGGATATCTTTATCATCAACAATATTAGATAAACCAAAACCATAGCGTAGGTCTGCAAAAAAATTCTCGGTAAGACTTACTCCTAATCCTGCCACAACCGAAAAATCAAATGTGTTAAAATCGGCTTCAATGATTCCATTTTGCTCCCATTCCCAGATCTTTAGTCCAACTTGAGGTCCTAAGTGAATATTAAACTTGTCGGTAAAATTGTATTTTAATAGTACAGGCAACTGAAGATAATCCACTCTCAACGACTCGTCATCATTCCCCTGTGCAGAATATTGAAATTCTGGCTGCATACTTATTTTTTCAGTAATAGGAAACTCTGCTAAAAATCCAACAACAATACCAAATCTACTATCTTCTAGATTCTCGGGAATATCGTCTGAACTAATGGTACTAAGATTGGCACCAAGTCTTACTCCATAAGAAGCTTCTTGAGCCTGTGTAAAAAAGAATGTAAAAACTAGAAGTAAAGAAGTAGGAAGTAATTTTTTTTTCATAGTATGTTATTTTGGTTAATATCTAGCACAATGATTTAAGGGTGTGGCGTAAATATACTGATTTTATAAAATAAGCCATAACAAAAAGGTAATACCCATTTAAATGATGATTGGGCGATTCCATACCTGTGTTAAGCTTGTAGAAATATGACAACCCAAAAAACTTAAACAGATGATACTTGATTAATGTTCTTTAAGCTTCTCATTATATAATGATTTGATAATTCCATCAGACAGCCCTATTTTTGGAACATAAATATCTTTGGCTCCGCTCCATTTCATGGCAGAAAGATATATACGCGCTGCAGGAACAATAACATCTGCCCTATCCTGATTTAGGTTAAGCTGCCAAATCCTTTCTTCGTATGTAAGTGAATTCAATAATTTATAATAAGAACTTAAATATAGAAAAGATAGAGGTTTCCCAGGTGTTTTTCCACTATTCTTGAATATATTATTAATATTACCTCCAGATCCTATAAGGGAAACTCTCGAATAATATCGAGTATTTTGTACTATCCATTTTTCAACAGTATTCCAAATATCATCTGCCACTAGATTATCTAAAAGTCTTACCGTTCCTAACTTAAATGATTTTGAAACGATCGTTTTTCCATTGTGATACAATGTAAATTCGGTACTTCCACCCCCTACATCGACATATAAATATGTAGCATCGGTGTTGATGAGCTCATGAAGATCTGTCATTGCTATAATCGCTGCTTCATTTTTTCCGTCGATAATATCTATTTGTATCCCTGTTTTTTCTTTGATGAGCGCCACTACGTCTTTTCCGTTCTCTGCTTCTCGCATTGCCGAGGTAGCACAAGCTTTGTACCTTACCACTTTATGAGTTTTCATAAGCAACTGATAGGCTTGCATAGTGTCGATCATTCTCGTGATATTTTCTTCTGAAACACGTTTGGTTTTAAAAACGTCGGCACCTAGACGAATTGGGAGACGAACGAGACTAGTTTTCTTAAATCTTGTAGCTTGTCCTTCCTCTTCGTGAATGCTACTTATCAATAATCTAACAGCATTAGAACCAATATCTATGGCTCCATATTTTTCTATAGTCAACAAAATAATTAATTTCCTAGTTTTTTTAAATAATAATCATAAGTAGCAACTTGTGATCTCACCTTTTCCTTATCGTTTCGAATGTACGCATTATCCTGATCTTTAGAAAACCTTCGGGCTTTTACATTATCATTCCAACTGATGTCAAAGGTTTCCATTAACTCTAATTTAATATCTTCGTCATAAATCGGACAAGAAATCTCGACCCTCCTATCCAGGTTACGGGTCATCCAATCTGCCGATGAAATATATACTTTTGGCTCTCCTCCATTTTCAAAAATAAACAACCTGGGATGTTCTAAGAACTTATCTACGACGCTTATTGCGCGTATATTCTCACTCATTCCCGGAACACCAGGAATTAAGCAACAAATACCTCGTATAATCAAATCTATTTTTACTCCGGCTCGACTAGCTTCATACAACTTATCAATCATGTCGTAATCACTAAGACTGTTTAATTTTAGTTTAATAGCGGCAGGAATACCTTCTTTACTATTGTTTATCTCATTATCGATCAATTTCACTAATGCAGATCTGGTATAATGAGGAGAAACCAATAAGTGCTTGTACCTATTTATTTTATAGTTTATTTCAAAAAATTTGAAGACTTTATTTGTCTCTTTCAAAATAGCCTCATTGGTAGTAAACAAGGTATAATCTGTATAAATTTTTGCAGTAGACTCATTAAAATTTCCGGTACTTATAAATCCATACCTTTTTAATTTTCCTTTTTCTTCTCGTTCGATTATACAAGCTTTACAATGCACTTTTAATCCTGGGACTCCAAAAATAAGGTTTACACCTTCTCTTTGCATTTGTTCTGCGTATGTTATATTGGCTGCTTCATCAAAACGTGCCTGCAACTCAATTTGAACGGTTACTTTTTTGCCATTTTTGGCAGCATTGATAAGTGAACTGGCAATATGAGAAATAGTGGCCAATCTGTAAATTGTGATTTTTATACTCTTTACTTTAGGATCGATTGCTGATTCCCTTAAAAATTTTACTGTATAAGAAAAGGTATGGTATGGCGTATATTGTAAAAAATCTTTTTTAGCAATTTTATCAAGAAGACTTCCTTGTAAAACAAGCCCGGGTATTGCTAATGGTGTGATTTGTTGATATACTAAGTCCTTATTTCCTAAATCAGGAAAGTTCATATAGTCCCTGCGATTATGATATCTACCACCAGGAATTATACTATCTGTATTATCCACTCCCATTTTCTCCATGAGAAAATCAAGAGTGTCTTTCTCGATAGTTTTATCATATACAAATCTAACCGGTTCACCATCTCTACGAGATTTTACACTACTGGATATTTTTTGAATAAAACTTTTACTAAGATCATTATCAAAATCTAACTGCGCATCCCTAGTAATTTTAATCATGTGTGCCGAAGCCCTATTATAATCAAAAATACTAAAGTTAACATGCATACAATATCTAATTAAATCATCAAGAATAATAATAAATTGTTTTCCATCTTTTTCTGGAAGTACAACGAACCGTTCTGTATCCTTTGGTATTTCTATCAAAGCATATATTCGTTCTTTGGTCGTCTGTTGCAATATTTTAGAAATCCTGCCTTCTTTAGGAATTTTTTCTTTTAAAACAAGTTTTACTGCCAAATAAGCTACACTGTCTTTGAGGTGTGGAAACTGGTCAAGATCATTAAGTATATAGGTCACCAGTGCAGGACTAACTTTACTTATGAAGTAATTACGTATAAAAGCATCCTGATCTTGTGTTACTTCTTTTTCATCAATTATAAAAATGTTATGATTCTTAAGTTCATTTCTTATAGTTTCAATGGTTTCAAGACTTTCTGATTGTTGTTTAATTACAATATTTGTGATTTTTTCTAATAAATCACTCGCTGTTGTTCCTTTTAAAACATTCTTCCCATCTTTACCAGCAAGATCTATCCTTTTTATTGTAGCATATCTAACTTTGAAAAACTCATCCAGGTTATTTGAAAATATGCCTATGAATCTTAATCTTTCCAATAAGGGTACAGTGTCATCTGCAGCCTCCTGAAGTACCCTCGCATTAAATTGCAGCCAGCTTAATTCTCTATTTACATATTGATTCGTAATAATTTCTACCATTATCGCAAAGATTTAGGGTAAATTTTTAACAAGGTTTTTCCTACCTTTATCTTTTTCCATTCTTCTACATCAAATTGAATAACAACCACACCTGCCGTGGGCACATTATCAATCCTTTCGCTTCCATACATATTAGCAATTGATGTGAAGGCATGATTGTGTCCAAAAATCATTAAACTATTAATTTCATCATCGCAATTTTTTATTACTTCGATAACTTGACTTCCTCCAAAATCATAAAGATTTGATTCTAAGCTAAATATACTCTCAGGAAGATCCAGGTGACTTAGAACAATCTTGGCAGTTGTATGTGCTCTCTCTGCAGGACTACTCAACACCTTATCTATTGATTTTACATGGGTTTTAAGCTCTTTTCCAATCAAATCAGCGTCTTTTAACCCTCTATTATTAAGTGGTCTTTTTTCATCTGATACATCAAACTCCCATGAGGATTTTGCATGCCTAATCATATATAATGTTTTCATGGATTTGATACTATTATCTATAAAATGAAGTTATATAATACAAGTTTAAGAATAAGCTTTTACAATTCTAAATATTTAGAATATAAAAATAGTATTTATAAAAAGATAAAAACTTTTAACTGTTTAAAATCAGTAAAACAATGATAATTCATGCACAAAGCAACGTCTCTAAATATTTGAAAATGAACACCATATGTCAATGTTTTTAATCGATAAAAATAGTATTTACATCGAAAAACCAAATTTTTTCATAAAAAATCAAATGTTAAAATCTAAATTTACATACAGTTTTCCCTCAGATTACGATGTTTCCCAACAGCATTATGATCACAATCTATCATAATTATTTTAGGGCTTAAAAAAACAAGAAGTGGAAAAAGTTATTATCAAAAAAAGAAATCTTATCCGGTTTCAAATGTTATACCTACTTATTATATGCATGCTTTGTTCTACAATAGCATATAGTCAAGTTGAAGTGCCTTTAAAAAAACGAACAGAGTTTACTTTTAAAGGAGATTTCAAATTTGTATCCAATACAATTCTGGGAAAAGTGAGTAACGATGATGGATCAGGAACTTTTGATCCTAACAAGAGTTATAACGACGGAGGACTGAACAATCAGTTCCAAATGGGATTTATTGATATCGACAATGATCCTTCGACCTTTAATTCCAGCAGTGCAGACCTTATTATTGATTCAGAATGTAATGCAATTAAACACGTAGGATTATATTGGACAGCTGCTTATGCAGATGAAAATCGCCAACATGATATTACAACTATTAAGATAAAATATCCTGGACACCAATCTTATTCTGAAATTACAGGAGGACAAATCATTCATGATTACTACAATGATGATGATGCCCTATTTAAACAGTATTCTTGTTTTAAGGATATCACTGAGGAAGTTTTAAACTTAGATAATCCATTAGGAACATATACTTTAGCAAATATTCCGGCTACTACTTCTGAAATCAATAATGACCCAACGCTAGGAAATGGTCTTACCGGAGGTTGGACAATGGTCGTAATCTACGAAGACGATACAAAGCCCAGAAAAAGATTCTATGTGTATGATGGTTTTGTAAATATCGATTCAAAAGCTAAACCTGTAGCCTTTTCTTTTGATAATTTTCAGACGATTCCTAGCGGGGCCGTGCATGGAAAAATTGGAGTTATTGCTTTTGAAGGTGATAAAGGGATTAGGGGAGATCGTTTTCAGGTGATGTCGAATGAAACGAACAAGTACAAAAGCCTTGCAGATGGTACAAATCCTATGAACAACTTCTTCAATGCAAATATTACAGAAAATGGTAGAAATGTAACAACAAGAGTTCCGGCAAGCTCAAATACTTTAGGCTATGATGCTGACTTGTTTGATATCAAAAATATAAGAAATAGCATTATCGGTAACAACCAAACCGAAGCCAAGTTTAGATTGTCTACAGATAATGACGGATATTCTGTAATGGCTGTAGCCTTTAGTGTTGAAATATATGAACCCGCCATTCATATAATTAAGAGATCACAATATGCAGATAATAGCTATGTTCATCCTGAGGATGTTTTATCTCCAAAACAAGAAATTACTTATAATCTCACTATCTATAACGACGGAAATGATGATGCAAAGAATACAATAATTAAAGATATTCTTCCTAAAAATGTTATTTTTTCAGAAAAATCATTGGTTCTACCTTCAAAAAAGATAAAAGCGAAGTTTGACAAAGCTTCTAGAACGTTAAGCCTTACAGTACCTAACAAAATGGTAAAGACTGATAGTGAACCATTTAAAGTAAGCTATAATGTTATTGTAGACACAAGTTGCGAATCCATAGATTCCATAGATGATATTATGGTCGTAGATCAACCTGTTACTGCTGAATTTAATGGGACTTTAAATGAGACTACAAAATACTCTGAGGGATACAACCACATCAATAAGTGTGATTTACCTGATTTTTATCAATTTAAATTAGCAATCGATATTAGTGAGCTTAATTGTCCAAACGCTAGTAGCCTTGTAGCGATTCCTAAAAAGAAATTAGATGGTCATCTGGTACAGGTCGGTCCAGGAGATTTTGATAAGACTAAAAGGTCTAATAATACTGAAAGTGGTGGTATGAATCCCGGGGATATTGTAAAAAATAATGAAGTCCCGGAATCCTCATTAAAATCCGATTTAAAGTTAACAAAAACGATAAATGATCTTATTAATCTAAATGAAATCTACTTCGATTTTGATAAATGGGATATTACTGAAAAAGCTGAAACCGAATTAAATCGCGTTGTTCATCTAATGAATAATGATTATCCTGAGATGGTGATCAAGATAGAAACACATTCTGATAGTCGTGGAGGTGAGAATTACAATCTAGACCTTTCTCAAAAAAGAGCCGAGTCAATATATAACTATTTATTAAGTAAAAATATCTCAAAAAACAGAATTCTGTCTTATGTTGGTTTTGGTGAAAGTAGACCTGTAAACAACTGTAAAGACGGTGAGGATTGTTCTGAAGATGAATATCAGAAAAACAGAAGATCTAGTTTTGTGATCATGTGATATAATCATATATCTATTACGGAGACAGTCTATCTATTTGCCATTGATTTTTTCGAGATGAGAACCGAATACGATCATGTAAGCGATTTGCTCTTCCTTGCCAAAACTCTATTGAAATAGGTTTTACTCTATATCCACCCCAAAAAGGAGGTTTAGGTATTTCTTTATTTCTATATTTATTTTCTAACGATTTAAGTTGTTTCTCAAGGATTTCTCGAGACTGGATCACATTACTTTGATTTGATGCCCACGCACCAAGCTGACTTCCTCTAGGTCTGGATTTAAAATATTCGGCACTAGCTTCTTGACCAATCTTTTCTACTTCTCCCTTAATAATTACTTGTCGTTCTAAGTTTGGCCAAAAGAAAGACAAACATACTTTGTTGTTATGAGCAATGGCTTTTCCCTTTTCTGATTTATGATTTGTATAAAAAACAAAACCATTTTCATCATAATGCTTTAATAATACCACTCTACTTTTGGGAAAACCATCCAAACCTATAGTAGTAACTGTCATGGCATTAGTTTCTTCAACACCACCAGAATCCTCTACTTCTTTAAACCAATCTGAAAAAAGCAACCAAGGCGAATTAGGCAGGTTCTCTTCAAGTAACATACTTTTTTCGTAAGATTTTCTATAATTGGTAAGATCTCTATTCATGACAATAACTATTATTCAAATTTATCTATTTTATAGTTTAAAAATCAAATACTTTGCCGTCATCAGCAATTTCAACATTTTTAAAAATTGTCTTCGCCTCTTCTTTAAATAGCTCTATGTCATTGTAGCGCGTTGAATAATGTCCCAAAACAAGGGTTCCAACTTCTGCTTTCTTTGCTATAGTGGCGGCATCTTTAGCAGAACTATGTCCTGTAGTTGCGCATAGGTGCTGATGACTTTCAAGAAAGGTAGATTCATGATATAACACAGTTACACCTTTAATTAGCGGAATTTTATTTTCGTCATACTTGGTATCGCTACAAAATGCATAGCTTTTTACTGGTTTTGGATCGTCAGTTAATTCTTCATTTGCAATCACAGTCCCATCATCCAAAATAACATCATTTCCTTTTTTAATAGATCGATAATACGCTACATCAATATCATAATTAAGGACTTTGCTCATTAACAGTTTTCTATCTCCTGGTTTTTCTTGAAATAAAAATCCGTTGCAATATACTCGATGTTGTAATGGTATTGTACTCACTTTTATCTTTTCATCTTCAAAAACAACTACAGAATCTTTACTTATAAGTTCATGAAAATGCAAAGGATAATCAGTCCAGGAATTAGAAAGTTTTAGTTGTAACGTAATTATTTCTTTTATCCCTTTAGGGCCATAAATATGAAGCGGCGTATCTCTGGTCAACAACCTAAAAGTAGATATTAATCCCACTAAGCCAAAAAAATGATCTCCATGCAAATGAGAAATAAAAATGTGTTTTATTCTAGAAAACTTAATTCTATTACGCCTTAGTTCTACTTGTGTTCCTTCTCCGCAATCTATAAGAAAAATATGGTTGTTAATTTCTAAAACCTGAGAAGTAGGATTCGTAAATGTTCTTGGGGTTGCCGAATAACAGCCTAGGATTGTAAGTTTCAAAATTATGCTTCCTCTTAGTTTACTGGATGTGAATATAACTTAATCTTATTTATAAATCAATCTATTACAAACAATAACCGCCATAAGAACCAAAATGTAGTGCTACCTATATTAAGCATAGATAGTTCTTCGTATCAGTGGACTATAGTACAACACATATTTTGATAATGAAAATAACACACGAGATCAGGAGGAAATCCTCTTATTCAAAATCCAGATCCCTTTCAATTTCTTCCATCTCTACTAAGTCGTAGGCTTCTTGTAAAGTTGGAACGATAGATATTTCCTCTGGAACATCGTCGTAAGACACTTTATCTGTTACAATAACAAAAGAGCGCCTGGATGCCTTATGAGTATTAGAAATTCTTAAGAACTCATTAATATCATCGGCAGAAATTTTCTTTAACGAAAAGAGATTGATGATAATATTATCGTTTTTAAGTGTTTCATACTTGTCTTCTATGCCTTTTACAAATTTGACAATTGTTGTTTTTTCTTGTGTAATTATAGTCGTAGAACCTTCTTTATTAAAAATCATAAGCTTATCGTTTAATTTTTGAAGCTAAAAGATATATAACTGCCATTCTCACTGCAACTCCATTTTGTACCTGATCTAATATAATGGCATGATTAGAATCAGCAACATCACTCGTAATTTCTACTCCACGATTGATGGGTCCTGGGTGCATAATTATAATTTCCTTATCCAGACTATCCAATATTTTTTTATTTACCCCAAATTGTTGAGTATATTCTCTTGTCGAAGGAAAATAGCTTATTTCCATCCTTTCATTTTGAATACGTAACATATTTGCGATATCGCACCAATTGAGGGCTTTTCTCAAATCTGTTTCTACTTGAACATCAAGCTTTTCAATATATTTTGGGATTAAAGTTTTAGGTCCGCAAACTTTTACTTCTGCTCCTTGTAACTTTAGTGCGAATATGTTTGAAAGCGCAACTCTTGAATGCAAAATATCCCCAACGATGACTACTTTCTTTCCAGCCACCTCACCTAGTCTTTCTCGTATTGAATACGAATCCAAAAGTGCCTGCGTAGGATGTTCATGTGCTCCATCTCCTGCATTTACTATACTAGCTTCTACGTGCTTAGCAAGAAAAACTCCTGCCCCGGGATTTGGATGTCTCATAACCACCATATCTACCTTCATGGATAGGATATTATTAACTGTATCTATAAGAGTCTCTCCTTTTTTAACTGAAGACGATGCTGCCGAAAAATTAATAACATCTGCTGAAAGTCTTTTTTCAGCCAGCTCAAAAGACAATCTGGTTCGTGTGCTATTTTCGAAAAAGAGATTAGCGATGGTTATATCTCTAAGTGAAGGAACTTTCTTTATGGGCCTATTAATTACTTCTTTGAAATGATCTGCAGTTTCAAAGATTAAATCAATATCTTTTTTATTTAGATATTTTATTCCCAGTAAGTGATTTACACTTAGTTCGCTCATCTCTTAATTTTCAAATTACAATCTTATATAAATCTAAAATATCAGGCATCTATTTATTTACTAAATATACCGCATCCTCCCCTTCGTTTTCTATCCAAAGTACCTTAACTTTTTCTTGATTTATGGCATCAACCTGTCGTCCTCTATAATTAGGCTGTATAGGTAAATGCCTACTAAATCTTCTATCAATTAACGTTAACAATTCAATCTCCTGTGGTCTGCCAAAAGACTGTACAGCTGTTAACGCCGCTCTAATACTACGCCCTGTATACAATACATCATCGATAAAGACAATTCTTTTATCCTCTACTGCAAAATCTATATGGGTGGTATTAGCCTCTAGTGGCTTCTCTCCTCTTCTAAAATCATCCCTGTAAAAAGTGATGTCTAAATAACCAAGCTTTACATTTTCTAGCTGATAGTCATCTACTAAAATTTGCTTTATTCGATCTGCAAGAAATGTACCTCTTGGCTGAATACCGATAAGGACCGTATCTTTAAAATGAGTATGATTTTCTATTAATTGACAAGCCAAACGGTGCAGAATAATATCTATCTCTTTTGCACTAAGTAGTAATTTTTGACTCATAATCTCCAAATGGATATTTGGTGTACAAAAGTAATGAAAAATTAGAATTTTTACTGTAGTTGGCGTTTATAAGTTTTTGAGATTACATAAATGAAATAATCTTGGCGTCAAAAACAAAAAAAAGACCGTTCTTTTCGAACGGTCTTTTACTATTTGAAAAGTTTGAGAATTACAATTACTTCCCTCCTTTTTCCATTTTAGCTTTAAGATCTGCCAATGCATCGATATCACCAAGCGTGGTCTTTTCTGCTGAACTAGCAGCAGCTTTCTTAGCAGCTTGTTTTACGATCTTAGCTTCTTCTGCTCTAAATAAAGCGGTATGAGAGGCAACTACTCTTTTGAATTCTTTACTGAATTCAATGATCTGGAATTCTGCTTCTTCTCCTTTATTTATTTTACTTCCATCTTCTTTCTCTAAATGACGAGATGGTACAAAAGCAACAATATCATCATTAAACTCGATAGTAGCACCTTTATCAACAATATCTGCAATTTTTGCAGTATGCTTGGTTCCTACTCCAAATTCAGTTTCATATTTATCCCAAGGATTGTCCTCGGTTTGCTTGTGACCCAAACTTAGTTTCCGTCCTTCCACATCAAGTTCAAGAACAACAACATCTAATGTATCGCCAACGTTGGTAAAGTCTGATGGGTGTTTGATTTTCTTGGTCCAAGAAAGATCCGAGATATAAATCAATCCATCAATTCCTTCTTCTAGTTCAACAAATACACCAAAGTTTGTAAAATTGCGTACAATACCACTGTGTCTCGAACCTACAGGATACTTAGAAGTAATATCTGTCCAAGGATCTGGCGTTAATTGTTTGATTCCTAGAGACATTTTACGCTCTTCTCTGTCAAGAGTGAGAATTACAGCTTCTACCTGATCTCCTACTTTTACGAAGTCTTGTGCAGAACGCAAATGTGTAGACCATGACATTTCAGAAACGTGGATTAATCCTTCTACGCCTTCTTCAACTTCTATAAAAGCACCGTAATCTGCAATTACAACAACCTTACCTTTAACCTTATCACCTACTTTAAGTTCTTTGTCAAGAGCCTCCCATGGGTGTGGCTTCAATTGCTTAAGACCTAATTGAATACGTGTTTTAGCCTCATCAAAGTCTAAGATAACCACATTCAACTTCTGATCAAGCTCAACGATCTCATTTGGATGGTTAATTCTTGACCAAGAAAGATCTGTAATATGTATAAGTCCGTCAACTCCTCCAAGATCAACAAATACACCATAAGAAGTTATGTTTTTAACAGTACCTTCTAATACTTGACCTTTTTCTAATTGACCAATAATTTCTTTTTTCTGCTCTTCGATATCTGCCTCGATAAGTGCTTTATGAGAAACTACAACATTTTTGAATTCGTGGTTAATTTTCACCACTTTAAATTCCATTGTTTTTCCAACATAAGCATCATAATCACGAATAGGCTTCACATCGATTTGAGAACCAGGTAAGAATGCCTCGATACCAAATACATCAACGATCATACCTCCTTTGGTTCTACATTTTACAAAACCATTTACGATTTCACCAGTATCATGTGCTGCATTTACTCTGTCCCATGCTTTGATTACACGAGCTTTACGATGAGATAAGATTAATTGACCTGTAGCATCTTCACGCACGTCAATCAATACTTCTACTTTATCACCAACTTTAAGATCCGGGTTATAACGAAATTCGTTTAACGAAATAACGCCTTCACTTTTAGCATTAATGTCGATAATAGCGTCACGATCTGTAATATTGATTACAGTACCATCTACTACTTCGTCATTTAAAGTATCTACAAAGTTTTCTGCTACTAATTTCTCAAATTCTTCAAGCTTTGAGTCAGCAATAGGATCAATCCCTTCTTCGTAGTTGTGCCAGTTAAATTCTTTTAAAAATTGCTCAGGATTTTCTTGTTGTGGAGATACAGCTGGAGCTGCTTTCTTAGTTTCCACTTCCTGAACGTCTGTGTTTTTTGTTTCTTCAGACATTGAAGATAAAATTTGTATTCTATATATTATTGAGAATCAACGCGAAAATTATACAGAAGCGTTAAAATTAATTATTATACCTCCCTTTCATATTCTCTTATTCGCTAAAAAGGAGTGCAAAAGTACAATTTAAATTCTTAGAAAACAATTTTTAAGCAGATGAGTTACTGAGACTTTGAGTTTGTGAGTTACAGAACTTCAAATAATTAAACATTATGACCGAAATCAGCAACTTCTCACCTACTCAAATACTCAAACGCTCACTAATACTTCACAATTTCGAACTCACTTCTTCTATTCGTCTGATGGTCTTCTTCTGTGCAAACTTTGTCATCACAATTAATAAGCGGTTGAGATTCACCAAACCCAATAAATGTCATTCTTCGGGCATTCACATAACCAACAAGTGCCAGGTAATTTCTCGTAGATTCTGCTCTTTTTTCTGATAATACCTGATTATAAGAATCTGTTCCTCTGCTATCGGTATGCGAACTGATTTTAATATAAACTGTTTTATATTTTTCTAGTTTGATCGCCAACTCATCTAAAACTTTCTTAGAATCTGAACGAATATTCCATTTATCATAATCAAAATAAATAGGAGGCATTTTAAAATAGAGTTTTCCGTTTTTTTCTATTACCGGTGGCCCATCCTTATCTGCAAGAAGAATTTCACGAAGTCTTGTGTTGACGGTTTCCTCCTGTGTCTTTTTCTTTGTTTCTGTATGTATGTTTGTAATATTAACTTCGTCTGCTCTCCTATTCCTATCGCTTACCCTATTGGTACTGCGATCCTTAGAATTTTCAGTCGACACTACGACATCTTCTTTCTTTTTATCTCTATCAAGATAAATTACGTAAACAGCTTCGTCTTTTTCCTTTACCAAAACTGATTTGGTTTTAGTTTTATACCGTTCAGCAGAAGCTTTAAAATTATATTTCCCAGGAAATATCTCGATATCAAAACCGGCAATAGAATCTAATTGACTTTCATATAGAATTTCATTATCACTATCATATAAAATTACATCTGAATTGGCAATGTAACCATCGCTTGCAAAATCCCTTACTTCAAATCTGGTCCTATACGCTCTAGGGAAAATTTCTCCTATTTGTGAAAATGAAAAGATATCGTCTCCTCCCTTTTTTCGATTAGAAGAGAATAAACCATCTGTTTTATTGTAATATACAAATGAAAAGTCGTCAAAACTTGAATTGATCGGCGCTCCAAGATTAATCGGACGGGTAAATTCTTCCCGTCTCAATTCAGAAACAAAAATATCCATCATCCCCAATCCCAAATGTCCATTAGAAGAAAAAAATAAATGGCCTTTATCCGAAATGAAAGGAAACTGTTCTCTATTATTCGTATTTATATCAGAACCAAGATTTATCGGTTTCCCGTAAGTACCGTCAAGATTTACGTCTACATAATAAATATCAAAATCTCCATATCCACCAGGCATGTTTGAAGCGAAATAAAGCTTAGTTTCGTCTTTGGATAAAGAAGGGTGTTCGACAGAATAATTGACATTATTAAAGGCTAATTTTTCAGGTTTTGACCATATTCCATCAACCTTGGTTGCTTTATAAAGATGAATAGCATTATTCTTTATACTATCAAATTTCTTTTTTCCTTTTTCTGAATTACTTCTTGAAAGATACATCGTGTTTCCATCTTGGGTAAAACAAAAATTACCTTCATGAAGTTTAGAATTGATTTCTCCTGAAATAGTTTCTATCTCTGAAACATGATTATTATTCTTATTGACATTAACTTTATAGATATCGAGAAATGGTCGATGTGTCCATTTATATTTTCTATCTAAAACACCATGTGGAAACCTATCTGTTGTGAAATAGATTGTACTATCCCTTTTTACAGCACCAAATTCTGACGCATCAGAGTTAAAACTCATCTCGGTAATCTTATAATCATCATCTTTAAGCTTAAAATCTTCGATGGTTGCAATCGCTTCAGATTTATCAAAATCTTCATTTGAATTATTCAAATTATACAACTCCAAAAAATCAACCGACTTCTCATACTCCCCCAATGCAGAAAGTACCTGATACATCATGAAGTTATACTTGTTATTATATGATTTATCCCGGTTATAAAACTTACCTGAAGTTAGATACTTTAGGTAACGATAAGCCTTTCTAAATTGAAAAGTATTATAATATGAAGTGGTTATATTTTCTAAAATATGTTTTGTATATCCTTCTTGGTTAAGCTCTTCTTCGTATTGTGTAGCCGCGTTAATGTAATCGCCTTGTTCAAAAAAACGATCTGCTCTACTTTTCTTTTGGGCGAAGGTAAATTGAGTTGCCAGTAGTAATAAAATCGATACTATTTTTATCTTTATCATCTAGAAAAATCTTGGAGAGGTATGTTTATTGCCAAATTTTAGAAGGTCAAAATTATATAATAACACGATTTCATGACTTCCATCATTATATCCACTTAAATCGCTTACACTAAAATCATAAGAGTATCCTATTTTAAGACCTGGTGTGATGTTAAATCCGGCCAAAGCAATAAATGAATCTGTATATCGGTAAGAAACTCCCAATTCAAATCTATCATACATCAAAGAGTTTAACGAGATATCAAAAGTTAGAGGAGAGTCTATTACTTGTTTAATAACCACAGATGGCTTTAGTCGAACTTCATCTATAAAATCGAAAACATATCCAGCAACTCCGTATATATGTGTTTTGGTTTCAGACACGCCAACCCCATCTATATCTACATCGCCAGGCAGTACATTAGGTGAAGAAATTCCTGCATAAAAATTGCTGGTAAATAAATACAATCCTGCACCTATATTAAGTTCTGTAGTAGCGGTATTGTCGGAAAACGCTGGGTCGTTAGCCACATCAGAACCCGAGGGATCAATTTTAAAGCTATTGATACCTGCTTTAAGTCCGTAGGATAATCGAGCACGATCAGAGATTCTGGTTACGTATGCAAAGTCTATATTAACATAGTCATTATTTACTGGTATCGCATCGCCAATTCTATCATTAACATAATTAACGCTAAGTTCTATTTTTTCGCTTATCGGTATATTTCCAAAAACATTTGCTGTACGGGGACCTCCCTCAATACCTGTCCATTGTTGTCTGTATAATAATCCCGTTGAAATCAATCCACTTTGGCCTGTAGCATATGCAGGATTAACAGTACTCATATTATACATATACTGTGAATATTGTGGCTGCTGCTGTGCATAGGTTACCGTACAGAAGACTATAGCAATTATAAAAACTAATTTTAACTTTATCATTGTTTATCTGCTTAGGTAAAAACTTCCTTGAATTGGTAGATTATTTTCAAAATTAGGAGTGAAAATATAGAAGTATGTCCCGGTTGGCAGATCATCTCCTAGTCGCACAGATGTGTTACTCTCGCCTCTAAATTCCTCTGTGTTATTGTTTCCTTCATATACAAGGCTTCCGTATCGGTTGAATATCTGTAATTCGAAATCAGGAAAAGCCTCTGGAATATTATATATTTCTTCTATTAGAAGATCGAAAGTGTCATTTTGATTGTCTCCGTTGGGAGAAACTCCATCCTGAAAATCTAAAGTACATAATTCACCCTCAGAAGATCTTTCTCCTGTATTCAAAATATTGATCGAAACCTGGAGTCTTTCAGACTCACAATTATCGGCATCAACATTTGCGATATAGTATATTTGATTGTCTAGCAAAATCGGATTGTCAACTATTGGCGTTTCGCTCTCTAACGTATCATACCAGTTATAATTTAAAACATCTACTTCAACATCATCTAGGCGTACTGCATCCAGAATACAAAATTCCTGATCTGGAACATCTGGAATGGGTAAGTCGACTATTTGAACCGAAACCACTAGAGAAGACTCATCACAAGGTGCCACATTGGTTAAGACATATCTGAATTCATAAATTTCGTTTGTTAATGTTTCAAACTCCAAAACTCCGTCTAAAGATAATGCTCCGGTGTTATCTGTATCTTCAAAAATTCCAGTACGTGGCGTATCTCTATCTAAAAGAGAGAATAGATTAACTCTTCCCTCCAATTTGCAAAATGTATCTGCTCTGTCATCTCCTATCGTTAGAGGCTCAATAATGGTAACTGTTACCGAAGCGTCATCTGAGGTCGAACAACCTTCGTTACCTTCAACAGTGTAAGTATACACACCTTCACCTAAAATAGGCAACATCTCATCATTAGGATCAAAAACACCCAAATGATCTACAGATGTGTACCCAAAAGGTCCTGCCCAGGTTCCTGTGATATCAGGAGTCCCTCCTAAAAGATCGAAAAGAGTAATCGTTAAATCATCAGAACATAATGCTATATTATTATTCTCTCCTGCATCGGGTAATGTATTTACAGTAAATGTTAGATTCGCGACATCTACACACCCATCACTACTGGTAGTAGTATATACGAATGTAAATGTTTGTGAGGTATCACTATCTGGAAACACAAAAGTATTATTAATAACTTCTCCTGCGGTATTGGTCCAAACTCCAGTAGTAGCGATAAGATTACCATTAGAAGTAAGCAAGCTTCTTAGATCAACTTGTCGGTCAGACTCACAGAGATTGATATCGGTAGTATCTTCTCCTGCATAATCAAATCCAAGTACAACAATCTCTACTCGGGCAGTGAATACATCACAGGGATGTTCACAATACCCAGTAGCCCCCAATAAGGCATAAGGATCACAAACTTCGCCAAAAGATTGACAATTGATTTTGGGGCTTACTGCATATTCATATATATATCTACCAGGTTCAGCTCCTAATGTATTAATTCGCCCTAAATAAAATTCGTAGGGTGGTGCAACAAATTCGACTGGTTTTAAAAGAAGTCCTAAATCTCCTGATGTTGGCGATGGACCAGAAACAAATCTCCAGTTTACATAATTATCATTGGCATATGTAAAATCTAAACCATTAATGTTTGTAAATTCTAATAAATCAAACAAATTAAGATCTCCAGGAACATCGTTAGCACAAATCTGTGGTGGTGGATCAGGCTGACTAAAAGGTCTTAGTTGTTCATAGAATGTAACAGCTATCGTACTACTTTGATCGCTACAAACTGCTGATCGGTCTTCTACAGCATATACAAAATTGTAGGATTGGCAACCAAACCTAAGGTTATTACCATTATTAATTAGTCTATCGTAGATCGTTCTGAGGTTGATCATAGAATCCTGTTCGTCTTCTATTTCGCCAGTAGGTTCTGATAACCAGCTGCCTTCAATATCTTCTTCTTCTAAATACTGGTCATCCCGAAGATCAATTTCTGTATCATAAATCCCGGCCAGCATATCATCTTCACAAATATCTATTGGTGTCGGGTTCCCGGAATCGACTTGTCTCACCATGGCGACTCTCACCGTGGTTTGTTGCGGGGTAGCACAACCCTCTGCTCCTGAAACCGTATATGTTAATTCGAAAACTTCCTGATCAACCAAAGGTATACCGGGTTGATAAGGAATTCTTACAAAAAGTTTACTCTCTGAAACACCCAAATAACTAGAACTGGACCCATTGTAGGTCCATACACCATTTAGATGGGGAGAAGGGATCTCATCATTGATAGCAAAGGCATTGAACAGATCGAAACCTTCCAATCCATCATTATCACAACCTGTAGCATTAACATTCAACGGTCCCGATGGTGGTAACGCTACTCCAGAATAAGGCCCTAAAATGAGTCTTGCGGTCCTTACCGGATCATCACCACAGGTAGTATTTCGCAATTCAAAGAAATATTCATCAAGTGTAGCTGGAGTCGTAGAATTTTTCAATTCCCATGTCGAGAGTTGCCCGGTAGCAGCATCAAACGCCGCGTCGTATTTTGGATCAATCATCCACGTCCCGTCTGCAACAGTAGTACCTGTTTCTGTATAGATATTTATGATACCGTCGGGATTACCATCTGTATCAAAATCAATATTTTCCATATCACATTGTTCTATTGTGATAAGTCCTAGGTCACATTGAGAATAAGATTGACAAATGGGAAAGAATACAAGAAGTACAATTGCCAAAATTTCCTTAAAAATCCTAGGCAGATTTCTTTTTGTTTTCAAAATTATTGGTTTTAAGTCGCGCTAAATTAAAAAAATAAATCGTTGATCATAAAACTTTAACGCTTTTAGATCTTTATAACATTTTTTAAAATATTACTTAATGTCTTGATTTTAAAACTTTAACAATATCTTTTAGCATATATCCTTTTGCTTGTAATAATATTAAATAATGAAATAGTAAATCTGCACTCTCGTTCAAAAATAATTCTTCGTTATCATCTTTTGCTTCGATGACTACTTCCACCGCTTCTTCGCCTACTTTTTGAGCAACTTTATTAATTCCTTTCTTAAATAAAGACGCAACATATGAATTTTCCTTATTTTGATTTTCTTTTCGATTTTTAATGACTGACTCCAATTCTGATAAAAATCCAAAAGTTTGCTCATTATTTTCATTCCAACATGTATCTGAACCTTTATGACAAGTTGGTCCAACAGGGTTGACGGTAATAAGCAACGTATCTTGATCACAGTCATTCTTTATGTCGACAAGTTCTAAAATGTTACCACTCTCCTCGCCTTTTGTCCATAATCGTTGCTTGGTACGACTATAGAATGTGACTTTTTTGGTTTCTACAGTTTTTTCGTAAGCATCTTTATTCATATACCCAAGCATCAAAACATTTTTTGTTGAAGCATCTTGAATTATTGCTGGTACAAGTCCGTCGTTATTTTTATTGAAGTTTATTTTCATTTTTTCTGTCATTCCAGCGTAGGCTGGAATCTTTTTAATTAGACCTATTATTTGTTTATGGATTCCTGCGTACGCAGAAAAGACAAGCTGATTATATCCTAACTGGAATATTGTTCTTTTTCAATTCCTGTTTTACATCTTTAATTTCTATTTCCTTAAAATGAAAAATACTGGCAGCCAATGCTGCATCCGCTTTTCCGTTTTTAAATGTATCTACAAAATGCTGAGTATTTCCTGCTCCTCCTGAAGCAATTATCGGGATATTTAGTGTAGTTGATAGCTCTGCCAAAGCTTCATTGGCAAATCCATCTTTGGTACCGTCATGATCCATAGATGTAAAAAGAATCTCGCCTGCGCCGCGCTCTTCTACTTCTTTTGCCCAATCAAACAAATTTAATTCTGTAGGTACTTTTCCTCCCACCAAATGTACTTTCCATTCGCCATCAATTTGCTTTGCATCTATAGCCACTGTTATGCATTGACTTCCAAATTTTGCAGCAAGATCATTAATCAATTGAGGATTCTTTACTGCAGAAGAGTTTACAGATACTTTATCTGCTCCATTTTGCAATAGAATGTCTACGTCTTCAATAGAAGATATCCCTCCACCAACAGTAAAAGGTATATTTACTTTTTCGGCTACACGAAGCACAAGATTCGCAAGAGTTTTACGTCTTTCCTCGGTTGCCGAAATATCTAAAAATACTAATTCATCTGCACCCGCTTTAGAATAAACATCAGCTAATTCGACCGGATCTCCCGCATCCCGAAGGTCTACGAAATTGATTCCCTTGACCGTACGACCATTTTTGATATCAAGACATGGTATTATTCTCTTTGTAAGCATTATTTGTTTTTGTTTTTTATATTCAAATCTATTCCATCATAGAAACCTAAACTCTTTTTATCTTTTAATTGCTTAGTCCAAAATGCAATTTGTCCAGTATGATATGAATAATGCTCTGTGACATGAATCGCAATTCCAATCCCAGAAAAATTAAACCCCTGAACTTCTCTTTTTCTAAGAAGCTCATCGACAGAAATAGCACTAATTATTTCTTTGGCCTTTTTTACGGTAGACTGCATTTTTTCTAAAAGTTGCTTTTTCGAAATTCCTTTGATGATTAAAAATTCAGAATCCCGGTCTCTTTCATCTTCCAAACATCCTAACGAAGAAATGGCGTATTGTGTAATGTTACCACATAAATGAAGAATCAAATTACCAATACTATTAGAATTAGCATTGGGTCTTTTCCAAATATCTTCCTCTGAAAGTTGATCAAAACTTAATACAATCATTCTGGTGCTTTCATCTAATCGATAATTGATTTGTTCTACAAATTCTTTTGCTATTGCTTCGGTCATTTTTTAAGTTTTAGAAAGTATATACTCTTCCAACTGTTTTAAACTGATTCTATTTTCATAAATAGCTTTTCCTATAATTGTTCCTTCGCAACCTAAGTCGGCTAATTGTGGTAGTTCATCAAAAGTTGAGATACCTCCAGAAGCAATAAGCTTTATGCCATCGGTTTCTGCTAGAATTCTTTTATATAAATCAAAAGAAGGTCCTTGTAACATACCATCTTTGCCAATATCTGTACAAATTACATACGAAATCCCCTCTTTCTGATACGCCTGTATAAATGGTATTACTTCTTTATCACTTTCTTCCTGCCAGCCACTGACTGCTATTTTTTCATGATGAGCATCGGCGCCAAGAATAATTTTATCAGGACCAAATTTCTGCAACCAGGATTTAAAAATATCCGGATCTTTAACAGCGATACTCCCTCCTGTGATTTGACTGGCACCACTCTCAAAAGCTATTCTAAGATCGTCATCTGTTTTGAGCCCACCTCCAAAATCAATTTTAAGATTAGTTTTGGCCGCAATCTGCTCCAAGACTTTATGATTTACAATATGTTTTGATTTTGCTCCATCAAGATCAACTAAATGTAAATATTGGATTCCGTGATCCTCAAACTCCTTGGCAACTTCCAATGGATTTTCATTATATATTTTTTTTGAATCGTAATCTCCTTTAGAAAGACGTACACATTTACCTTCTATTATATCTATTGCGGGTATTATTCTCATGTGTTAAATTAGAAATTTTGAAAGTTGAAATATGAAATATTTATATTCATCTTTTTTGCTGTTTTGATTTTACAATAAACCTTTATAATTTATCTATTCTTTATTATTTTGAAATTTTGAAAGTTGAATTACAAAATATTTATATTCATTTATTTTTTGCTGTTCTAATTGAAGCCACAACAATTCTCAACAGTTCATCTGCCTCTTTCCAAAGGCGTTCAATTTCATTTTTATCGCTATCAATAATCTCTAATAGAATTTCTAGCCAAAAACAGGATTCATCTGTTTCTTCTTCAACTATTTTCAATTTATTAATGAAGTCTGCCTTCGATTTGGGTCTTTGCGAAGCTCTCCAGTTCGCACCTACAGAACTAGAGCTTTTTAACAATTGAAAAACTAAATTGTTGTATTCTCTACTTTTAGGAAGTTTAGCGCATAGATTCCAACAATCAATAGTAAATCTTTTCGTTCTCGATTTCATGTCTTCCATACCAAATTTCGTTTTTCTAATTTCTAATTTCAAGAAAGTTTCTCAGAATTTTTTCTCCCACCACACTACTCTTCTCCGGATGAAATTGGGTTCCATAAAAATTATCTTTATGCAATGCTGTACTGTAGTCAACTCCATAATTGGATTGCGCCACTGTTTCTTCCATTACAGGAGCATAATAGCTATGGACTAAATATATGTATTCTTTTTCCTCCACTCCTTTAAACAAAGGCGATTTTAGGAACTCTATTTGATTCCAACCTATTTGGGGGACTTTTACACCTTGATTGAAGCGCATAACATCTGTGTGAAAAATCCCTAAACCTTTGGTATCCCCTTCTTCGGTATAATTACACATTAGTTGCATGCCCAAACAAATACCCAAAACAGGTTGTTTTAATTGAGGAACTAAAGTATCTAATCCTGAAGCTTTTAATTTTCGCATGGCACTACTGGCCTCTCCTACTCCTGGAAAAATAACTTTATCAGCAGCTTTGATGACTGATGGATCGTTACTCAACACAGCTTCATATCCTAATCTTTGTATTGCAAACTTTATGGATTGGATATTTCCTGCTCCGTAGTTTATAATTACTATTTTCATTTTATTTTTCATTGCAGCATAGGCTGCATATTTTTGATTGATCTTTTATTTATATTGTAGATCCGGCCTTCACCAGAATGACAAAAGAGTTTTTACAGCATTCCTTTTGTACTTGGTAAAATCATTTTTTCCGGATCGCGTTTTACAGCAACTTTAATTGCCTTGGCAAAGGCTTTAAATATGGCTTCAATCTTATGGTGTTCATTAGTTCCTTCTGCCTTTACATTTAAGTTGGCTTTAGCTCCGTCTGTAAAAGATTTAAAAAAGTGATAAAACATTTCGGTAGGCATCTTCCCAATCATTTCTCTTTTAAAATCAGCCTCCCAGACTAACCAGTTACGACCACCAAAATCAATAGCTACTTGTGCTAAGCAATCATCCATAGGCAAACAAAACCCATAGCGCTCTATTCCTAACTTATTATTCATTGCTTTACTAAAAACTTCTCCAAGTGCAATAGCGGTATCCTCAATAGTATGATGTTCGTCAACTTCGAGATCTCCTTTTACTTTTATATCCAGATCCATTTGGCCATGACGAGCGATTTGATCCAACATATGATCAAAAAATTCTAGTCCTGTTTCAATATTACTTTTCCCAGTACCATCAAGATTTAGTTTAATGTAGATATCAGTCTCATTGGTCTTTCTTGAAATCTCGGCTACACGATCATTAAGTTTCAAAAACTCATATATTTTTTGCCAATCGTTACTTTCTAGTGCAATGTGACCATTTAATTCTTCTTTTTTAAGAGTAATCTCACCAGTACCCAAGTTGGTATTGTCATTTATAAAAATTCCCTGAGCGCCAAGATTTTTAGCCAGCTCCATGTCGGTTAGCCGATCACCAATTACAAATGAATTTGCCAAATCATATTCATCAGAAAAATACTCGGTTAATAATCCCGTGCCAGGTTTTCTTGTATTGGCCTTTTCATGCGGAAATGTTCTATCCAAAAAAACCTTGTCAAAAACTACCCCTTCATTTTCGAAAGATTTCATTATAAAATTATGTACAGGCCAAAATGTTTCTTCGGGAAAAGATTCAGTTCCCAATCCATCTTGATTTGTGATCATCACGAGTTCATAATCTAACTCCTGAGCAATTTTCCCCAAATATGTAAATGCTTTGGGATAGAAAATCATTTTTTCGAAGGCATCTATCTGTTCGTCTGCCGTTTCTTTGATCATCGTTCCATCACGATCTATGAATAGTACTTTCTTTTTCATTATTTTATCATTCCAGCCCTTCGTCTCTCGCTCAGGATAAACTCCGGCTGGAGTATTTTTTAAATTATACTTTCAATTACTTTTTGATTCCGGATCGAGTCCGGAATGACAATTACAAGTTTTTTAAAGCTTCAATTAAAATCTTGTTTTCTTCATCGGTACCCACGGTAAATCTAAGTGTGTTTTCGCATAAAGGCTGGGTACTACGATTTCGGATCACAATCCCTTTTTCGAGCAATTGATTATACCGTTTACTGGCGTTATCAACCTTTACCAAAATAAAATTTGCGTCACTTTCATAAATTTCATTTACAAAAGATATGTCTCGTAGTGCCTCTGAAAGATTTTTTCTTTCTCTCAAAATCTCAGAAACTTCCAGTTTTATTTGATCTTGATTCACGACACGTTCTAACGCTCGTTTTTGAGTTAACTCATTTACATTGTAAGGAGGTTTTATTTTATTAAGAATATCGATTACTTCTTCTGATCCATAGCATATTCCTAATCGTATTCCTGCAAGCCCGTAGGCCTTTGATAATGTTTGCGTAACTACAAGATTTGGATACTCTTTTATTTTTTTAAGCCAGCTTTCTTTATCTGAAAAATCAATATATGCCTCATCGATCACTACTAACCCATTAAATTCTTTTAAAATCTGTGTTATATTCTTGATGGAAAAAGAGTTCCCGGTTGGATTGTTTGGTGAGCACAGAAAAATAATTTTAGTATTTTGATTTACAGCCTCCAGAACAGCTTCGACATTAGGTTGGAAACTTTTGGTTAATAAAACTTCCTGTTCGGCTACGTTATTAATATTTGCCAACACTTTATACATTCCGTATGTTGGTGGCAACGTGATTATATTATCAATTTTTGGTTCGCAAAAAGCTCTGAAAATAAGATCCAGTACTTCATCACTTCCATTGCCTAATAATACATTATTTATTGAAACTCCTTTTTGTTCTGCTAAAACCTTTTTAAGATTTCTTTGTTGCGGATCCGGATATCTATTTACGCCATTTTCAAATGGGTTCTCATTGGCATCCAGAAAAATCATTTTTGATCCATCGCTTACATACTCATCCCGAGCAGATGAATATGGCTTTAGCCTTAATATACTTTCTCTGGCTAATTGTTTTATGTCGAATTGTTTTGTTTTCATAAATTCAAGTCATCCTGAACTCGTTTCAGGATCTTATTACTTTAGATTTCCAATGTTTCAAGTTCAAGGTGACGCAACAAGATTATTTTAAACTTTCTAATCTCAAGGTTACCGCATTTTTATGTGCTTGCAAACCTTCTGCGGCTGCCATAAGTTCTATAGCGTTGCCGATATTTTGGATTCCTTTTTCTGATATCTTCTGAAATGTCATTGATTTCATAAAACTATCCAGATTGACACCGCTGTACTGTTTTGCGTATCCATTTGTTGGTAGTGTATGATTTGTACCTGAAGCATAATCTCCTGCACTCTCAGGAGTGTAGTTTCCTATAAAAACTGATCCTGCATTTGCTATATTTTCAACATAAAAATCTTCATTAGCTACACAAACAATAAAGTGTTCAGGACCATATTCATTTATTATTTCTAAAGCTTCCTGATCATTTTCTACATAAATAAGCTTTGAATTTGCTATCGCAGCCGTTGCAATTTCTTTTCTAGGTAAGGCCAAAAGTTGCTTTTCTACCTCTTTTTCGACCGTATCGATCAGTTCTTTTGATGTAGAGACCAAAATCACCTGACTATCTTTGCCATGTTCTGCCTGACTTAACAAATCTGAAGCTACAAAAGCAGCATTGGCCGTATCATCTGCAACGACTAATAATTCACTAGGTCCCGCTGGCATATCAATGGCTACCCCAAATTTGGTTGCTAATTGTTTTGCTACAGTAACAAATTGATTTCCGGGTCCAAATATTTTGTATACTTGCGGAATGCTTTCTGTACCAAAAGTCATCGCAGCTATTGCCTGAATACCTCCTACCTTACAAATTCTTGTGACACCGCAAAGATTTGCTGTATACAAAATAGCCGGATCGATGTTTCCTTCTTTATTTGGTGGCGAGCATAAAACAATTTCTTTACAGCCTGCCAAATTAGCCGGTACAGCCAACATAAGAATGGTAGAAAACAAGGGTGCAGTCCCCCCAGGGATGTATAAACCTACTTTTTGAATTGGTCTTTTTTCCTGCCAGCAAGAAACCCCATTTGTAGTTTCAACAAAAATTTTATCGGTTTTCTGAGCAGCATGGAACTTTTCAATATTCGACTTTGCAATACGTATCGCCTTTTTTAACTCCTCACTTATTAGTTTAGATGCTTCTTCAATCTCATTTTGAGAAACCAAAATGTTCTTAAGAGTTACCTTGTCAAACTTTTTGGTGTAGCGCTTAACGGCAAAATCTCCTTCAGTTTTAATTTCATTGAAAACCGATAATACAGTTTCTTCAATATCGGCGACCGTTTGGGTTGGCCTTTCCAATAATTTTGACCAGGTATCCTTTTTGGGATTATATATCTTTTTCATTCTCTTTTTATCATTAAAATTACAACACCATTTTCTCAATAGGACAAACCAAAATTCCCTCGGCGCCTTCTGCTTTTAATTCATCCAAAATATCCCAAAATTTATTCTTTTCTACGACTGTATGGATAGAACTCCACCCTTTTTCTGCCAATGGTAAAACTGTTGGGCTTCTCATCCCTGGAAGTATTTTTACAATATCCTCGATCTTATCATTTGGAGCATTAAGCAGTACATATTTAGAATTACGAGCTTTTAACACTGCTTTGATCCTGAACTGAAGTTTCTCAAGGAGTTTTTTGTTTTCTTCTGAAATCTTTGGAGAGACCGCAAGTACAGCTTCTGAAGTAAGCATTACTTCTACTTCTTTTAGATTATTCTTAAACAACGTACTCCCACTGGAAACTATATCACAGATAGCATCTGCCAATCCAATATTTGGTGCAATCTCTACAGATCCTGAAATTTGGTGTAACTCTGCCGAAATTCCTTGTCGATCCAAATATTCATTTACTGTGTTAGGATACGAAGTGGCTATTCTTTTCCCATCGAGATCATCAATCGAGTTGTATTCAAAATCTTTTGGTACTGCCAGGGAAACTTTACACTTAGAAAAGTTAAGTCGCTCTGCAATAGAGATATCTTTCCCTTTTTCGATAAGTACATTTTCACCAATAATTGCAATATCCACTACACCATCTCTAAGATATTGAGGAATATCACCATTGCGTAAAAACATAACCTCCATTGGAAAATTTCTGGTTTGAGCTTTTAATTGATCTTTTCCATTATCAATAGAGATACCACAGTCCTTTAGAATTTTTACAGAATCTTCATTAAGACGACCGCTTTTTTGTATAGCAATTTTAATTTTTGACATGTTATTTTTTGTTGTTGAGTCTGATCCATTCAAACAGGTCCAATTGAAACAAAAAACCCGTTTGAGTATCTCAAACGGGTTATAAATTATAGTTGTATTATACACATACCAAACTTACCACGCCTGAGCGAAAATATAAGAATGATGATGATGTATAAATAAAGTTCTCATTGGATTTTTTAATACACTGCGAATTTATAAAAAATTTTTTTTTGAAACGCATTTCATCTTAACTTTTTGCAATTAATCTTTTTTTCTAGATAAATTTTTAGAATTTGAATCTTATAATGATTTGATTATAAATGATTTTCATAACTTTAAGTAACTAACACTAATCATTGCTATATGAAAAACTTTATCTCTTTACTCATTTTCTTATTGTTTGCATGGTTGGGATTGTGGTGGTATTATTCTTGCAATTGGTGTGCAAAAAATATAGATGAAGAGACTACTATAGTTAAAGGAAAATCAAATCCAGACGCTAAGACTCTCGCCAAAAAAGCATACGAAGATAGCATTGCAAAAACTGGTAAAATTACCGCTGGATTAGTTGTGAAAGGTAGTAGTAATCAAGAATTATTCTCATTCTCTGATAATTTTCGGATTAATCAAAACAATGCAGATGTGTTTATTCCTGATTCTTTAGCCGAGTTTAAAGATCATATTATAGATTATTTAGGTCAATATCAAAACCAAGAACTGATCATTTCAGGCTATGAAAGTCTTTCAGAAAAGGAAAATCAATCCGGCTTTGGATTATCTAGAGCTAATACTATAAAGGATATTCTTATTAATTCTGGAGTTAATCCCAATCGCATTGTTTCCAAAGCTTATACAAACGATTTTAAGTACAATAGTGATGGTAAATATCAAGGCGGAATTTTATTGAACTTCAAAACCCTGGATACATCTCGAATAGAAGAGATAGAAAAAAGTGTCGCCAATAGAACACTATACTCTAGTTTTGGCCAAAAAACTTTTAAACCAGACCCTATGTTAGTGAATTATGTTTTAGAGCTTAAAAATTACCTTTCAAAATATCCTAATAAAAAAATCCAGATCATTGGTCACACTGATGATATTGGAGAAGAAGAAGCTAATCTATGGTATGGGCAAGAAAGAGCAATTCACGTTAAAAACTATTTTATTTCCCAAGGTATAAAGAACAATAAGATTATTGCCTTATCGCGTGGAGAGTCAAGTCCACTGGTTCCAAATAATAGTGAAGAAAACAGAGCAAAAAACAGAAGAATAGAAATAACGGTAAACTAAACAAAATACAATTATGTTAGATTTTTTAAATGAAGCAAATTGGTGGTGTCTATTATTATTATTAATTCTAGTTTTTTTACTAGGATGGTTCTTATCAAAATGGACACTCAAGAATAAATATAAGTCAGAGCTTGAAGAATGTAATAGAGAGAACACGCGATTACGAAATACGGGAAATGCAAAAGCAAAAACTATCTTCTCTTCTCCTTCTGTTTCTGATGACCAACAACCTGGTAATAAAATCAAAGCAATAAAAACCAGAGATCATGGCGGTATAGCAGTAACCAATAATGATATTACTGAAAAAGAAGCTCCCACATTGAATTTTGATAGTTTTGGTAAGGCTGATGCTTCTCAGAAGGATGACTTAAAGTTAATAAGCGGGGTTGGCCCTTTTATCGAGGAAAAATTAAATGGGATTGGCATTTTTACTTTTGATCAAATAAGCCGATTTACAAAAGAAGACATTGATACAGTTACTGAATTGATTAAGTTCTTTCCAGGACGTATAGAAAGGGATCAATGGACAAAACAAGCTAACAAGCTTAAAGATCAAAAATAGAAATGCTTATTAACTATATTTAAAAAAGAAAGCCGGACCTCGAGGTCCGGCTTTCTTTTTTAAATAACTGTTGAAAACAACATTATAATAAATAGCAGCATTTTATATCTTATTTTACAATAAATCGCTTCATAATAGGCTTACTGTTTTCTATTTTCAACTCCATTATATAGGAGCCGTTGGATAACTCCTGAATGTTAATACCATTATCAGAAACAACACCAATTCCTACAACCTGTCCAACTACATTGTAAATTTGGTAATTGATTATGGATGTAATTTTAGAGCTAATGTAAATTGTACTTCCTGGCACCGGGTTTGGATATAAACTTAGCTCAAAAAGATCTTGTTCCTGACTATCTAAAGTAAGGTCAGATAGATTACTATTTACTGCCGTTAAATTGGTAGTAGTTAAAGAAATATTATCTACAGCCATATCCCCTTGCCATGAGTTTCCTGAAGTTCCAACAAAACGCAACTGTAAAGAGTTTCCTATATATGAAGAAAGATCAATATTTGTGGCATTCCATGCACTTCCTTGATTACCTGACCTACTCCATATTTGAGACCATGAACTACCATTATCGTTACTCGCTTCTAATTTAAGCTCGCCCACAGCATTACCTGTCATTTGATAGTTAAAAGCAAAGACTGCGGAAGAAGCACTACTCAAATTAAAACATGGAGAGTTCAAAATTGTTGTCTTACTTGGATTATTTGGGTTAGAGGTTTCTACATACACATAGAAACTTCCTTGTTGCGCAGCAGATGGCCCAGTATTGCTAGATGGTGTACTTCCTGATTGACGAATCCAATCGAAATCATCTGCAGATTCTTGACTCCAGCTTCCTAAACCACTTTCAAAACTTTCTCCATACGGAAATGAAGTTATACCGCCAGAACATCCTGTAACACCACCAGGTGCAGCACCAGTAGTAAGTGCAACAGTATCTATAGCCATATCCCCTGACCAAGAATTTCCTGAAGTACCTACAAACCTAAATTGAACGGTGCCTCCTGTATAACTTGCTAAATCTACTTCTGCACTATTCCAAGAGGTACCTTGATTACCTGATCGGCTCCAAATCTCTATCCAAGTACTTCCGTTATTATTGCTTGCTTCTAATTTCAAATTCCCCACAGCTGTACCTGTCATTTGATATCTAAAGGCAAAATTTGCTAACGTTTCACCGTTTAAATCAAAGCAAGGAGAATTCAGTATAGACGACTTGTTTGGATTATTTGGATTGGATGTTTCCACGTAAACATAGAAGCTTCCTTGATCTGCTCCAGAAGGTCCTGTACCATTTGATGGTGTTACGCCGGATTGACGAATCCAGTCAAAATCGTCTCCCGATCCTTGTGTCCAACCTGCAAAACCATTTTCAAATCCTTCGGTATAAGGAAAGGACGTAATTCCTCCAGAACATCCTGTGTTTCCTCCCACAGTACTGGTAGTTACATTAATAGTATTGCTATTTCCCGATATATTACCTGCAGCATCTTTAGCTCTTATAAAAAACGAATATGAAGTATTTGCCGTCAATCCAGTAATGCTGCTTGTTGTACCTGCAATTGTACCAAGTAATGCATTATCGAGATATATATCATACCCAGACACTCCCACATTATCGGTAGCTGCAGTCCAACTTAAATCAATAGTCGTCTGTGTAATATTTGAAGCAATAAGATTAGTAGGCGCTGAAGGTGCTTGATCGTCAGCCACTATGTTTGCTGTAAATGATCCTGTAAATACTCCACGCCCATAAGTAGAAGCGATAATTTTATTGTTATTATCATTTCCGTTAATCGCCCAATAGTCAAACGAAGTCACACTTGCATCACTCATTCCATTATATGATTGAGTCCAATTAGGATTAGGAGTATTAAAGTTTTTAGATACCCAAACCCCTAATTGCGTAGCCAGAATTACTTCATTTCTATCCAAAGGATTCTGAAGAATATCTCTAACAGGGATATCGGGAAGATCTCCTTCTTTATTTACCCAACTAGCACCAGCATCAGAAGAAAACCATACGCTGGTTACACCGTAATTATGAATAGTCACCATAATGTCGTTTGCTGTAGCTCCCATTCTAACCGAAGAAACAGACCCAACAAATGGTGTAGTAATTTCTGTCCATGTAGCAGTACCAAGACCTACATTAGTAAGTCTTAGTAAACCTCCCCCAGCGGTACCAACATACCAAGTGTTGTTGGCAAAAGGTGAGGCAATAAAAGCAGTTGGTTTGCTAGTTAACGCTGCATTTGTAATATTAGCATTACTATTTGCTGCAACATTAATAGTTTTTACGGCAAAACTTCCTCCCGAAGAAGCATTGGATAATAAATAATTGGCATCACTATCATACCCCATTTGGTTTACGAAATCACCGGTTGTAGCTTCACTAACAAGCGTAGTTGCTCCTCCCTGTCTCCTTCCTCTTCCATCCCATGGCAAACTGAATCTATAAATACGATTGTTGGTAAAAGTTGCAGTCATATATTGACCGTCTTTATCTACAAAGGTATAGAACCCATCTCCATCAGATAATTCTTCAGAACCATTTATTCCTGGCACTGTATTTCTAAATGCTTGAGAACCGTTGTCTTGTGCTCCGGCAGTAAAAATCCCGTTGGTATCTCCAACACCATTTGGCCCTATTCCTGCTTTAACGTACTGTGTAACATTGTAGTTGTTATTTCTAGCTCCAAAAACACTTGAAGTCGAAGCGCTTGAAAGATTCGACGCATAGAAAACTCCTCCATCATTACCAAAAATCGCTTGATTTGAGTTTCCTGGCCTAAATGTCATTGCATGTTGATCAGCATGGACAAAAGAAACCGGTAGTCCTGCCAATCCAGAATTATTTGACCACTTTGAAATCTGACTCCAAGAATTTCCTCCGTTTGTAGTTCTGAAAAGATCAATACCACCAACATATACAATATTGTCATTTGTAGGATCAGCTTCTATCATTAAATCATAAAATGATTGTCCTCGGGTGAAATCATTAGCAGGAATCCCTGCATCTGCATCATTTGGTAAAGTAGTTTCAGTAACTGTTGTAAACTTATCAGTAGTTCGATAAATGTGTACTGGAGCAGTAGATCCTTGAGTAAGTGCGTACATTTTGTTCGAATTTGTAGAAGAAACTTCTAGTTCTACCCTGTTTGAGTCGACTAATGGTGAAGCTGTTGCTTCTGTCCAGGTGCTTCCGTTGGTAGAGCTGAATACTCTCCCTCCTCCATTCCCTCCGATTCCAGGAGTTGTAATGGTTCCCATCCATAAAGTATTATCTGCACCAATCTCAAAATCGTTTGGAATGTAATAGTAATTTTTACCACTAAAATCAAAAGCCAGATTTGCAGTTTCTATTCTATTCCAGGTATTTCCATTATCAATGGATCTATATAATCCAGCAGTTTGTAAACCCAACCAGTTTGAAGGGCTTGAAGCATCACCATAAACGTGCGCCCCAATACCAACAAATAATTCTGTACGATTTTGAGTGGTGTTATTCCAAGCTGCAATATCATTGACATAGAAAAGACCTGATAAAAATAGATTACTTGCATTAAAATTAAATGAGGCATCCCCTGCAGCTGGAATATTCAATGACTGCCAGCTAGCACCACCATCAGTAGAACGATAAATACCATTACCCACTACATCTCCCGCCGTGTATTGTTCACCAGTACCAACATACCAAGTATTAGAATTTCTTGGATCGACTGTTATCGAAGTAACCGAAAGATTTCCAGGAACATTTTGAACCCTACTCCATTGCGAAGTAGAAGAAGTAATATCATTATTTACCCATAAACCACCACTAACACCTCCAGCATATACTCTTCTATTGGTAGCATCATTAGGATCAAACAAGATAGCTCTGGTGCGGCCACCAATATCATTTGGACCTCTTTCTACCCAAGGATTGTTAATATCATCTCCGGGAGCCCTTTTCGAAAACTTCTGCTTTAATTGTTTCTGAAGTTTATAAATATTTTCTGGATGTGTCTTTCCTGAATTGGGATTTATAGTTAACTCCCACATTTGTTCAAAATATCTGTTTGGCGGAAGCCCTTGAGCCTTTCTTTCTTTTTTTGAAAGTTTTAAAGTCTCTTTAAACGGACTATTTTTCAAATATTCAGCATGTTTTTTTCGTAGGTTGACAATTTCTTGCTTATTATTATGTTTTTTGTTTTCTTGTTTTTTGGAAGGGTTTAATAAGTAAACAGACAACGTAATAAAGCCTAAGCCCAGTATTAAAGGGCGAATAAATCTTCTTTTCATGTATATAAATTGAGTTTGAGGGCTAAAAATATGTTTTTTACATTTATTAACCTAATTTTAACATTTCAACAACTGTTTTTTAACATATATAATAAAAAATAGATGAAATCTCTCCCTTGTACTCTGTTTTTATGAAAAAAAGAAAAACCGTTCATAGAATTCTATAAACGGTTTTTTACAGATTATTAAATCTTTTAATCTATTGATTACCCAGGATTAGTGGCATTCCATCTTTTCCTGAACCAATTACTATCACTTTCGCATTGGGAGATTTTGACAACTCCAGGGTAGCTTGTATTCCTTTTTCCGTTAGAATTTTATCAGTTAATGAAGCACTAAGAATCTGGTTAGCTACAGCTTTACCTTCTGCATCAATTTTTTGTCTTTCTGCCTCTTTGCTTGCCTTTTCTAACCTAAATTCGTATTCTAAAGACTCTTGCTCTTGTCTAAGTTTTCGTTCAATTGCTTCCTTAATAGTTGGAGGTAACGTAACATCACGCACAAGAACTTCATTGAGTTGAATAAATTGACCTGCTACGATTTTTTTAGTTTCTTCAAAAATTTCTTGTTGTATAGCATCTCGTTTACTAGAATATAACTGTTCTGGAGTATATCTACCTACTACACTACGTGCGGCAGATCGTATCGTTGGTAACAAAACCCTTTCAACATAATTCTCTCCTTTTTGCTGATGAAGTAAACCTAGCTTATTGTAATCTGGTTGAAACCATGCAGATGCATCTAGTTTAATTTCTAATCCGTTAGAAGAAAGTACTTGCATTTTTTCAAAAACCTCTTGTTGCCTCACCTCATAAACGATGACCTTGTTCCATGGTGCAACAATATGAAAACCTTCACCCAAGGGAGGTTCATCGGTAACAACTCCGCCTCCAAAGGTTTTATAAAGTACTCCTGCCTCTCCTGAGCCGATAGTTTCTGTAGATTTTGAAATAAAAACAATTACTAAAACAATTGCGATAAGAATTGGTAATCCTATTTTTGGTAATTTTTCCATATTAATTTGTGTTTATAATTTTATATTAGTCCGTTATACTTTCTTGCAAACCATTCTATTGTAAGTAATAAAATCACTATTGCCAAAAGATATTTCCAGTCTATTAAAGATACCACATTTTCTTTGCTCTTTTGAATAACCTGGTATCGTTGATCTGCCAATAAGTTGTTAATTAACGAATCGTTTTGATTAAAATAGTAGGGCTTGCCTTTTGTAGTAGTAGCGACTTGCTTAAGTTTTGTTACATCTGCATTAAGAAACTGTTGTTCTACATCGTATTCAAGTACTGTAAAACTCCCTGATTTTGAAATATTTTCACCTATGACCGTAACTGTAAAGTCATAATTACCAGCATCTAAGTTACTCAAATCTACGTCATATGAATTATTTTTTAATAACATAGGAATAGTTTGAATAGCCTCAGTCTCCTTATTTTTAATTGATATTCTTAAATTTCCTCTACGATCAAACTCATAATTTTTAGTGAAATATTCTGCTTTGATCTTAATATTAGAGTTTCCATAATAAAATGACTCAGAAATTGTATTGAGTCGACTTTTTCGTTTACTTGATGCAAGATATTGAATTATCTTCCCCAAAAAATCATCAAAACTCTCAAAATTCTTTTCATCCAAATAATTTTGTGCGCGCCAGCGCCATACGCCCTCTCCCAACAGTAATGCTTCTCTAATACCCTCTTGTTCTATGGTGAGCAAGAGGGGTTCTTGAGTTTCTATATTACTTATAGTACGATACAGCAGTGGATCATAATTTGTATTTATCCTAATCTCACCAAAAGTACCGATTAACGGAGGATAATTCTGAAAACCAATATCATTAAATAAAAAAGCCCCATAATTACTATTAAATCTTGGGAGGTAATATTCTGTTTGTCTTGTGATTTCTTGAGTATACTTAGCCTGTACACGATTAAGAAAAATCCAATCTGTCTTAGATCCCGTTATTGTAAAATAATTTTTTCTAAGTGTATTTAGTTCTTCATATAACTTTGTAAACCTCGAATTTGGCTGATAAATAATAATCATTTGATAATCTTCTATACCTACTATTTCTGAGGGTTTAGCTATTGTCAGGTTTCGTCTTTCATTACTCTCAATACTTTTTTTAATCGCGCCTAAGTCGGGGTGAATAATATCGCTGACTACTAATACACTAGTTTTTTGGTCTAATACCTCCACCGCAAATGCTTTATTATTATTCACTGTATTCTTTTCGTTGCTTACAGGAACTAATCTAGCGTTATATTGAACCACCCCCGGACTACTTGCCGGTAAAGTAAGATTAACTATTCTAGAATTCTCCTCGCCAGAGAAAGAAATTTCTTTAGAATAAATCGTGAGGTTTCCTGATCTTATTTCAAATCTGGTATTTATATTTTGATCTCCAGAATATGTGAGAATAGCTTCTACAGGAAATCTGTTCTTTAGATAAGCATAGCGATTCACGTTTAGCTGCTGAATCTTGGTGTCAGTCATTATCGTTGAATCACCAGTAATAACAGGAAAAACTTGTTGCTTAAATCTATTACTACTAAACTGATAATCTCTACCATAAGTTTGATTTCCATCGGTTATTAATAAAATAGGCGCAACCGCATTCTTATAAATCTGATCAATATCTTCTAATACTTTAGCAATATTGGTTTGTTTTTGATCAAAAGAAAGGCTCAAAGAATCATTTAGATCTTCAGCAAAAGAGTAATAATTAACATCAAATCTCTCCTTAAGTTTATCACTATTCTTTATCTTATC
Source organism: Aquimarina celericrescens (assembly GCF_042682765.1). Classification (NCBI taxonomy): domain Bacteria; kingdom Pseudomonadati; phylum Bacteroidota; class Flavobacteriia; order Flavobacteriales; family Flavobacteriaceae; genus Aquimarina; species Aquimarina celericrescens. The sequence goes on from NZ_JBHUHY010000002.1 coordinate 221,727, forward strand.
AATAAATTGAACAACATTTTGGTCTTGTTCGAGATGCTTTATCGAAGCAGAATTATCAACAGCAACAACCAAAGTAGGCTTTTCTAAAAAATACGTATTTTTTTTAAAAGTTGGATTGATCAATAGCACAAGTAGAGCAAAAACACTTAAAAAACGTAAAAAAGCAAAGAACAAACTTTTCCTTTGCCTGTTCTTTGCTCTATATAAATATTGATAAAACGCTACGATCAATGCGATTATAAAAGCTGTTATTATCAATAAAATAGTTTGCGTCTGCATTTATAATAGTTACGATTTACGGTGTTCAGCGTGCGACTTCAGGTTCAAGATTAATTTTCCAAATTCGTAAATCCAAAACCTCAAATCGTCATTTAGGTGAGCATTCCTCCGTCTACATTCAATACTTGTCCGGTTACATATGTACTTAAATCGGATGCCAGATATAAACAAGCATTAGCAATATCTTCTGGCGTGCCTCCTCTTTTAAGTGGAATCGCATTGCGCCATCCATCTACTACTTTTTCATCAAGTTGAGCAGTCATTTCAGTTTCAATAAAGCCTGGTGCGACTACATTACTCCTTATATTTCTTGAGCCAAGCTCTAAAGCAACAGATTTTGAAAAACCAATGATACCCGCCTTGGAGGCAGCATAATTTGCTTGCCCTGCATTACCCTTAATACCAACCACAGAACTCATATTAATAATACTTCCTTTTCTCTGTTTAAGCATGGTGCGTTGTACAGCTTTGGTCATGTTAAATACACTCTTAAGATTTACCTCTATCACTTTATCAAAGTCTTCTTCTCCCATACGCATCAAAAGATTATCTTTGGTAATACCCGCATTATTTACTAAAACATCTATACTCGCGAAGTCTTCTAACACTTGTTTGACGAGTTCTTGTGCCTGATCATAATCGGCAGCATTACTTTGATACCCTCTCGCCTTGATTCCCAAATCGTTTAGTTCTTTTTCCAATTGCTCTGCTGCTTCTACAGAAGAACTGTAAGTGAATGCAATATTAGCTCCGTTCTGAGCAAAAACTTCTGCGATTCCTTTACCAATACCTCGTGTCGCCCCCGTTATAATGGCTGTTTTACCTTGTAAGAGATTCATTAGATCTATTATTTTGTGTTTGTATATTGTAATTCAAATATAAGCATTACAGGGAGGTGACCAACAATAAACCCTGTGATTTCTCACAGGGTTTAGTAATAAATTATGTTTTAAGTTTTTACAACTTCACATCCTCATTTTTCTTTTCATAGTTAAACAGATAGTCAATATCCATTTCTCTAACTACGCCTAATTTGGATAAAGCTTTCATGTCGACGTCCTTTTTATTGCCGATCACTAACACGTTGTAATTTTCACCTTTAATATTTTGGTCAAAAAATGTCTTAAGGTCTGCCAATGTCATATCCTTAATTGTATTGTACATTTCTTCTCTGTTGTCATAATCAATTCCTCTTTTCTTTAGGTTTTCGTAGGACCAGAAAATATTTGATTTTGTAATACGTTTAGCTGCAATTTTTTTTAACGTAGCCTCTTTTGCCTGATTAAATTGTTGCTCTGCCTCTGGCATATTGGTCATCAAATCCATCATGGCATCTACAGCTTCTGGCATTTTATTTGCCTGTGTACCTATGTAGGCATAAATATAATTCGACTTTCCCTTTTCGCTTGCATTACTATATTGCGAAAAAGCAGAATACGCTAATGATTTTGATTCTCTAATTTCCTGAAAAACGATCGAAGATAAACCGCTACCAAAATAAGTATTAAACAAACTGGAAGCAGCTAATTTTTTAGGATCAAATTCTGCACCCTTTGCCAAGAATAACATTTCACTTTGAACCATATCGTAATCTACAAAGTAAACATTACCTCCTGTTTCTTTTTCTACATACGCTGTTTTCTCAGGATATTCCTTCAAATCTGCACTTACTTTATGATTCTTATCTAGTGAAGCAATAGCTTCATCTATATCTTTCCCATAGTAAAAAATACGTTGCTTGTAGTTAAGAAGATCTTTCACAATATCAACCAACTCTTGCGGATTAATAGCTTTCATTTCTGCAATAGTATAGATATTTCTAAGTCTTGAGTTTTCTCCGTATTTACCATAACTCATCAATCCATTCCACATGATATTGCCCTTTTGAGTTTTTCCGTCTGCTCTTCCTTTATCTATTTTTTGAATGTACTTATTATAGGTATCCTGATCTGCAACAGCATTTTGAACTAAATGTTCTAATAACACCAAACCTTGATCCATATTCTCTTTTAGACCAGAGAGACTCAATTGTGTTCTGTCTGCAGAAGAAGCAACTGAATAATTGATTCCTAATTTATAGAATTCTTTTTTAAGCTCTTCGGGAGAGTATTTATCTGTTCCCAGATAATCCAAATAACCTGCAGCCAAGGATAATTTTTTATCATGATCCAGACCCATATCCAGAATGATACTTAGATTGAATAAATCATTAGTTTCATTTTCAATATAAGATATGGGAATTCCGTTGGCCATTTTTGTTTCTTTGATAGCCGATTTATAATCCACAAATTTAGGTTGCAATGGTTGAGATTCTAATTTCTTAAACTCCTTGATAAATTCTGATTCCTTATCTCTGTTTAACTCAACCGGAGTAATACCAGGGTTTTCTACTTTTACAATGTTTTTATCCTCTCCTTTAATCTTATGGACTTCTACGTAGTTATTACCATAATGGATATTAGCAAAATCAATAATATCTTGTTTGGTAATCTCCTTCATTTCGTCTAACATTGTTAAGCGATCCTTCCAGTCCTCGAAATGGATAAACGCATCTAGATATGCATAAGCAGTTGCGCTAGCATTTTCAAACTGACGCACTCTGGATAACTTTAAATCGTTCACAACAGCATCTGTAAGCCAATCATCAAACTCACCCTTCTTTATTTTTTCTATTTCATTTAGGAGTAGCTCTTTTACTTCATCTAATGTCTGATCTGCCTTTGGCATTCCGAAAAGGATATGAAATCCATAGTCTTTATTAAAGTTGGTAAAGGAAGATGCCTGCTGTACCTTTTGTTGTTGATTTAAGTTTAAATCTATTAATCCAGCTTGAGAATTGGCCAACATATAATCTATAAGGGTGACCATTTTTTCCTCTTCAGAACCAAAGCCATCTGTTCTAAATGCCACATATACAGACTCTGCTGTTGGGCCATAAACTTCTTTTTTTACAGGTGCTGTAATCGGTTCTTCTTCTGGAAATTCAGGATATGTGATTTCTTTTTTCTTATATTTTCCAAAAGCTTCATTCACTTTTTTAATAGTCGCATCAAAATCAATATCTCCGACCAAAATTACCGCCATGTTATTTGGTACATAGTATTTATCAAAATAGGCATGAATAGCTTCCATTGAAGGGTTTTTTAAATGCTCTGATTTACCAATGGTTGATTGTGTGCCATAGGGATGTGTTGGGAACAATCCTTCTAAAACTGCAAAATATTGTTTACGTCCATCACTATCTTGTCCGCGATTAAATTCTTCGTAAACCGCCTCTAGTTCTGTATGAAAAAGACGGAGTACCAGTTGACTAAAACGTTCACTCTCTACGGTAAGCCATTTGTTTAACTCGTTTGATGGAATCTTATTTACATAAACCGTTTGTTCATTCGAGGTAAACGCGTTCGTCCCTTCTGAGCCTAATGAATTTACTAACTTATCGTATTCGTTGGCAATTGATAATTTTGAAGCTTCTTGAGAAACTTCGTCAATCTTTTTATAAATTTCTTTTTTCTTTTCGGGATCAGTTTCTTTTTTATGCTGTTCATACAAATCAGAAATTTCTTTGATCAGCTTGTTCTCTTTTTCAAAATCCAGAGTTCCTATCTCATCTGTTCCCTTGAACACCATATGCTCAAGATAATGAGCTAACCCAGTATTATCGGCAGGATCATAAGTTGAACCAGCCTTAACAGCTATTAAGGTCTGAATTTTAGGCTCTTCTTCATTTTTTCCTAAATATACTTTAAGTCCGTTATCTAATGTATACAATCTCAAACCTGTTGGGTCATTGGTAACAGTTTCATACGTAAAACCTGCTGCATCTGTATGCTGCTCAACACTAATTTCTTGTGCTTTGCCGGTCTCTAATGATGAATCTTTACAATTGCTAAGAACAGTTATTAACAGCAATAGTAAAGCCGATTTAAAAATCTTCATAGATTTATTTTAATTTTAGTTTACAATATTCTAAAGGACGCAAAATAGGTAATTCTGTTACAATATTGGCAATTACCTTATTTTAGAAAAAAGAAGAACCTTTCGATACTAAGGGTCGAAAGGTCTTATACGAAATTAAATGAGCTACTCTTAAGTAAGTACCTCTGCTACTTTTTTACCTATTTCTGCTGGAGAATCCACTACATGTATACCACATTCTCTCATGATCGCTTTTTTGGCCGCTGCAGTATCTTCACTACCACCAACGATTGCTCCTGCATGCCCCATAGTACGACCTGCAGGCGCTGTTTCACCAGCAATAAATCCTACAACAGGTTTTGAAGTACCGCTTTGCTTGATCCAGCGTGCTGCGTCTGCTTCTAATTGCCCTCCTATTTCTCCAATCATGACAACACATTCAGTTTCTGGATCATTAATCAATAACTCTACTGCTTCTTTAGTTGTAGTACCAATAATTGGGTCTCCACCAATACCTATTGCAGTAGTAATACCTAATCCTTGTTTTACTACCTGATCTGCCGCCTCATAGGTAAGTGTCCCAGATTTTGAAACTATACCCACTTTTCCTTTTTTAAATACAAAACCAGGCATAATACCAACTTTTGCCTCTCCTGGGGTAATAACTCCTGGACAATTAGGCCCTATTAGTTTACAATTTTTGTCTTTAATATAATTTGCAGCGGTAATCATATCAGCAACAGGAATACCTTCTGTAATGGTTATGATAACTTTTATTCCTGCATCAGCAGCTTCCATTATTGCGTCTGCAGCAAATGCTGGTGGTACAAAAATGATTGTAGTGTCTGCCTGCACTTCTCTAACTGCATCTTCTACGGTATTGAAAACAGGCTTATCCAGATGAGTTTGTCCTCCTTTTCCGGGAGTAACTCCACCAACAACATTGGTCCCGTATTCGATCATTTGACCGGCATGAAAGGTACCTTCGCTACCTGTAAAACCTTGAACAATAATTTTTGAATCTTTATTAACTAAAACACTCATTGCGTTATGATTTTTTTATTTCTTTTTTAAAGCTCCAAAAGTAAGCTTTTGGATACTATAGTTAAAATGAAAAGCAAAAAATAATTTTTATTTTTCTTTAGAATACTACTGCTTATATAGGAAAGACAAAATTGAATGTAAGTCCTTATCAATACCAGAATCAATTTTGTCTTATTATTTTGAAATAAAGGACATCATACTTTCTGGAGTATTATCTCCTTGTTGACTTATTTGATATCCTTTATATAATTTACCATCTTTAAGTTCCCAAATTGTAATAAAATGGGCAATCGCTTCTTCTTTTTCTGGCGCCTCTATGGTTTTCGCAAAATAGGTATATCGTGCAGTCACCTGATCTCCTTCTGCAATTAGGTGGCTTATTTCGCATCTAAAAGTTTCAAAAGACAAAGCCATTTGACTAAACATGGCTACAATATCTTCAAAACCTTTTTTATTAAAACCAAAACTACTGTTCCAGAATAGTTCAATATCTGGATGCAAATACTTCGAAAAAGCTTCGGAATCATGTATTAAATCTGTTTCATAAAAGGATCTTACAACATCCTTTGCTATATTACTCATTCTTTTTCAATTTTTCTATTAAATCCGGAATCTGTCTGATAGCCGCAATTTCTTTATACTTTTTTCTAAAATCATCTGCAGGTGTTCCAAAATAACTTTTATTTGCTTCTAACGATTTACTCACTCCTGATTGAGCAGAGATAATCGCCTTTTTCCCGATGGTTACATCACTTGTTATTCCTACCTGCCCCCAAATGGTAACTTCGTCCTCTATAATTACACAACCAGCAATCCCCACCTGAGAGGCAATAAGACATTTTTTACCAATCACAGTATCATGACCAATATGAACCTGGTTATCGATCTTTGAACCTTCTTTTATGGTTGTATCTCCAGTCACCCCTTTATCTATGGTGCATAGCGCTCCCAGATCAACATTATCTTGTATAACTACTCTACCGCCGGAAATCAATTTATCAAAACCCTCTGGTCTCTTCTTATAATAAAAGGCATCTCCGCCTAAAACTGTTCCTGAGTGTATGGTCACATTATTACCAATAACCGTATTATCATATATACTTACATTTGCATGTATTAAGCAATGGTCTCCTATAACAACATTATTACCAATAAATGCTCCTGGTTGTATAACCGTATCTTTTCCAATTTTTGCTGTTGAAGAAATTATTGCTTTGGCAGATTCAAAAGGTTTGAAATATGTAGTAAGAGTATTAAAATCCCTAAACGGATCATCTGAAATCAACAATGCTTTTCCCTCTGGACATTCTACATTTTTATTAATTAATATAACAGTAGCTGCACTTTGAAGTGCCTTATCATAATACTTAGGATGATCCACAAACACAATATCTCCAGGAGTGACTACATGAATTTCATTCATTCCTAAAACGGGAAAGTCTGAATCTCCAACAAATTCTGATGATATAATGGTAGCTATCTGTTGTAAAGTGTGTGCTTGAGGAAATTTCATTATAAAAGTTAGGAACGTTAGTTATTCTTTGATTCTCTCTTTGTATGTACCTTTTTCTGTTTCTATTTTGATCTTATCTCCTTCATTAATAAAAAGAGGAACCATCACTTCGGCTCCTGTCTCAACAGTCGCTGGTTTAGTAGCATTTGTTGCAGTATTACCCTTTACACCAGGTTCTGTTGCAGTAACCTCAAGAATAACGCTTGCTGGCATCTCTACAGAAAGTGGCATTTGATCTTCAGAATTTATAATTACAGTTACTACTTCTCCTTCTTTTAATAAACCTGGTGCATCTAGTGTGGATTTTTGTAATGTAATTTGATTATAATCTTCAGTATTCATGAAGTGATACGTATCCCCTTCAGCATATAAATATTGAAATTTATGGGTCTCCACACGCACATCATCAATTTTATGACCTGCCGAAAACGTATTATCTATAACTTTACCAGTGGTTACACTCTTTAATTTTGTGCGTACAAAAGCAGGTCCTTTACCTGGCTTTACATGTAAAAATTCAATTATTTTATATATATCATGGTTATATTTTATACACAATCCATTTCTAATATCACTTGTACTTGCCATTATTTAATATTCTTTTTTCTTAATCTTTATACTCTATTTTTTTCAAGTTTAATTTGAAAAATATCCTTTCATAATACCTCTCTGAGAATTCTTTATAAACTCGAGAACCTCATCGCGTTCTGGAGTTGCTTCCATTTCAGCTTCAATAATTGCCACTGCCTGAGAGTTATTATAGTTTTGTTGATACAATATTCTATATATATTCTGTATTTCTCGAATTTTTTCAGTGGTAAAACCTCTACGTCGAAGTCCGATAGAATTAATTCCTACATAAGACAAAGGCTCCCGTGCAGCTTTAACATATGGAGGAACATCTTTTCTTACTAAAGACCCACCAGTTACAAAAGCATGATTACCAATACTACAAAATTGTTGTACAGCTGCCATACCTGCTAATACTACATAATCACCAACATTTATGTGTCCCGCCAGCGTACTGTTATTAGAAAATATACAATTATCACCAACAATACAATCATGTGCTATGTGGCAGTAGGCCATGATCCAGCAGTTCTTGCCAATTTTGGTCTTCATTCTATCTGCAGTTCCTCTATTTATAGTAACACACTCTCTAATGGTGGTGTTATCACCAATCTCTGTAATAGTATCTTCGTCATTAAATTTCTTATCCTGGGGTGTTGCAGAAATTACTGCTCCAGGAAAAATACTACAATTTTTCCCGATACGTGCACCTTCCATTATAGTCACATTCGAGCCTATCCAAGTTCCCTCTCCTATCACTACATTATTATGAATTGTAGTAAAAGGTTCTATTACAACGTTTTTTGCAATTTTTGCTCCCGGATGAACATATGCTAAAGGTTGATTCATTAGTCTTATTTGTTATTTTGATTTTACTATTTGTGCCATTAGTTCTGCTTCAGTAACTAATTTTCCATTGGCATAGGCAAAGGCCTGCATATGACAAATACCCCTTCGAATTGGTGTTATCAATTCTAATTTAAATATTAAGGTATCACCAGGTAATACTTGTTGCTTAAATTTCACCTTATCTATTTTCATGAAATAAGTAAGATAATTTTCAGGGTCTGGCACTGTACTTAATGCTAGTATTCCTCCTGTTTGTGCCATAGCCTCAACTTGAAGAACTCCCGGCATTACGGGAGCGCCAGGAAAATGACCAACAAAGAAAGGTTCGTTCATAGTTACATTTTTCAATCCAACTACATGATTATCAGACATTTCTAAGATTCTATCCACCAATAAGAAAGGAGGCCTATGCGGAAGCATACCCATAATCTTGTTGATATCCATCAATGGCTCTTTAGAAAGATCAAATTGAGGAACTTTATTACGTTTCTCTATTTTGATAATTTTTGAAAGTTTCTTAGCAAACTGAGTATTCACAAAGTGACCAGGCTTATTGGCTATTACCTTTCCTCTAATTCTTGTCCCTATCAATGCCAAATCACCTACCACATCTAACAATTTATGTCTGGCAGCCTCATTAGGATAGTGTAACGTTAAATTATCTAGAATTCCATTGGGTTTAATCGCTATCGAATCTTTTCCGAAAGCAACCTTTAATTTTTCCATGGTAGAAGGACTAAGTTCTTTGTCTACATATACAATAGCATTGTTTAGGTCTCCTCCTTTTATTAGTCCATGCTCTAGTAACATCTCTAATTCATGTAAAAAACTAAATGTTCTTGCATCAGCTATTTCTTGTTTAAAATCGGAAAGTCTTTTTAATGATGCATTCTGGGTTCCTAAAACTTTGGTGCCAAAATCAACCATGGTAGTAACCTGATATTCATCTGATGGCATTACAATAATTTCACTACCAGATTCTTCATCTGTATAAGAAATAACATCTTTAACAATATATTCTTCTCGTTCTGCTTCTTGTTCTACAATACCTGCCTTTTCTAAAGCCTCTATAAAAAACTTACTGGAGCCATCCATTATGGGAGGCTCTGAAGCATCAAGTTCTATAAGAAGATTATCTATTTCTAAACCAACACAAGCCGCAAGCACATGTTCAGATGTTTGAATACTTACTCCATTTTTCTCTAGATTGGTACCTCTCTGCGTATTGACCACATAATTGGCATCTGCTTCAATTATAGGGTTTCCTTCTAGATCTATTCTACAAAAGGCATAACCATGATTCTCAGGAGCAGGTTTAAAAGTTAATGTTACTTCTTTTCCAGTGTGTAAACCTACTCCAGTAAGTTTCACTTCTTGTTTAATGGTCCTTTGTTTGCTTACAACAACGTCACTCATTATTATTTATCTTTTTCTCTAGTTTATAAACCCTGTCAACTATTTTGGGGAGATTTTTGAAATGAACATAAGATTTATTGTAGTCTGAATATGCCAATGCAGGGGATCCCTGTATTGCTTCCCCATCTTTAATATTTCTTCCAATTCCTGATTGCGCCTGTATCCTCACTTTATCACCAATTATAAGGTGTCCGGCAATACCTACTTGTCCGCCAATTAAGCAATGCTTACCTATCTTGGTAGATCCTGCAATACCTGTTTGAGCAGCAATAGCAGTGTGTTCGCCTATTTCCACATTATGAGCAATTTGTATCTGATTATCAAGCTTTACACCTTTGCGAATAATTGTAGATCCCAATGTTGCTCTATCAATAGTAGTACCTGCACCTACGTCTACATTATCTTCAATAATTACATTACCGGTTTGAGGAACTTTACTGTATTCTCCTTTTTCATTAGGTGTAAATCCGAACCCATCTGCTCCCACTATAGCTCCACTATGGATTACACATCCATTTCCTATGATAGTTTCAGAATATATCTTGGCTCCCGAAAAAACAATTACGTTATCACCCAGGGTAACATTATCTCCTATATACACATTTGGATAAATTTTTGCATTTTCGCCAATTTTCACATTCTCTCCTAAGTAAGAAAATGCCCCAAGATATATATTATTACCGTAAGATGCAGTTTCTGAAATAAAATTCGGTTGTTCAATTCCGTTTTTATTCATTTTTACCATATTATAGTACTCTAATAGCTGAGAAAATGCTTTATAAGCATCATCGACACGTATCAACGTTGTCTTGATATCTGATTCTGCTTCAAAGTTTTTATCTACAATAGTTATCGATGCATCTGTAGAATAAATAAATTGGGTATATTTAGGATTAGACAAAAAGGTTAATGAACCTTCAGTTCCTTCTTCTATTTTAGCTAATTTGGACACCTCGACAGTTTCATCTCCTTCGATTTCACCATCAAGAATACCCGCAATTTGTGTGGCTGTAAAAATCATTCTAGCAAAAGTATAAAAAATGTGTTAATGTTTGTACTTTGGAGAGCACATAAAATATTTGGTGACTGGTTTTGATAACGCCTCAAGATTATACTCATCTGTCGCTTTAACTATATCTAATATTTTTTTCGACTTATACAAAATATTTATATTTTGTTTGTTTTGATGGTACGCCTGATTAGAAATTGTTCCTCCAAAAACAAAATAACGAGCGTCTTCATTAGAAATTTTATACTTTTTGCTGATTTTATGAATTTGTTTTTTTTCTTTCTCTTTTTCAAAAGGTTTCTTTTTAATTTTTATTTTCAAAAGATCTCTATCAATAATCATTGATGAAAGTTTGCTCAGCACAAAATCTTCAACATTCATCCACTCTTTCATTGCAGATACAATATCATAATCATCTAGTCTAGAAAATGTATCCAAAACCTCTGGTGTAAAATTATCAGGAGTAATTATATTTTCTAAAAAAAAAGCTAATGCTCTACTTGCTGGCAATTCTGTTCCTTTCTCTACAAGTTCTTTAGCTCTTTGCAACACTCTAATTAAAAGATTCTCTGCAACTATACTCGTCTTATGCAAATATACCTGCCAATACATCAATCTTCTGGCCAATAAAAACTTTTCTACAGAATAAATTCCCTTCTCTTCAATCATTAATTCATCGTTTACCACGGTGAGCATAGTAATTAAACGTTCGCTATTTATATTACCTTCGGCAACACCTGTATAAAAACTATCTCTCTTCAAATAATCCAGCCGATCCATATCTAGTTGGCTAGAGATTAATTGATGTAGAAAATTACGATGATATTCTCCTTTAAAAATTTGTATGGCAAGCGTTAAACTACCGTTAAATTCTTCATTAATCTTTTCCATAAACATTAAGGAAATTGACTCATGATTTACCTCATTAACGATGCTATGTTCCATTGCGTGAGAAAAAGGTCCATGACCAATATCATGCAATAAAATAGCAGCATAAAGCGCCTCTTCTTCTTCTTCTGAAATGGTAACTCCTTTAAAGCCAAGGACTCTAACTGCTTTTTGCATAAGATACATACAACCCAAGGCATGATGAAAACGTGTGTGGTGTGCTCCAGGATAAACCAAATAGGAAAGACCCATTTGAGAAATACGACGTAACCTTTGAAAATATCTATGCTCTAACAGATCAAAAATTAGTTCATTGGGTATCGTAATAAAACCGTAAATTGGGTCGTTTAATATTTTAAGCTTATTTCTTTTTTTCAAGTTTACGTTACTTTTACAAAAGCAAATATACATATATGGTGTTCATAAAGGACATTTCAAAATAAAATTAAATCTTGTTTTAGTTTTTAAAAGAAAGGAAATAAATTTATATTATAATAGGATAAATAAAAATACAGAATTGATGAGTAAAATAAAGATATTGTGGGTGGATGATGAAATCGATTTACTTAAACCTCATATATTATTCTTAGAAAAGAAAAATTATGAAGTTACCAAATGCCAAAGTGGTACCGAAGCTCTGGACATTTTGGATAAAGACAACTTTGACATTATTTTTTTAGACGAAAATATGCCGGGTCTTTCGGGAATAGAAACTTTATCAGAAATTAAGGAAAAAGAAGATAGTATTCCGGTAGTCATGATTACCAAAAGTGAAGAAGAATATATTATGGAAGAGGCTATTGGAAGTAAAATTGCTGACTACTTAATCAAACCTGTAAATCCTAATCAAATACTACTAAGTCTAAAGAAAAACCTTGATAACTCACGCTTGGTTTCAGAAAAAACTACTTCTAATTATCAGCAAGTATTTAGAAAAATAGCCATGGACATGGCCATGGTGAACACTTTTGAAGAATGGTCAGAATTATATCAAAGGTTAATCTACTGGGAAATACAATTAGAAGGGATCGAAGATACGGGGATGTTTGAAATTTTAGAATCACAAAAAGTTGAAGCGAATTCGCAATTTTGCAAATTTATCGATAAAAATTATCCTGATTGGTTTGACGGTAAAGAGGATGCTCCTGTAATGTCACATACGTTATTTAAGGAAAAAGTAGTTCCCGAAATTAGTAAAGACCAACCAACCTTACTTGTTGTAATTGACAATCTGCGTTATGACCAGTGGAAAGCCTTCGAACCAACTATAAATAATTATTATAAAAAAGAACAAGAAATTTCATATTACAGCATATTACCAACGGCAACTCAATATGCAAGAAATGCCATTTTTTCTGGCTTGATGCCATCAGAGATGAAAAAAAGGCATCCAGATCTATGGCTTGATGATACAGATGAAGGTGGTAAAAATATGCATGAGAATGAGTTTCTGACTGCACAGCTGCAACGATTGGGCTTGGACATCAAACATGAATATTATAAGATCACTAATGAAAGGTCGGGCAAAACTCTGGCAGCCAACTTTAAAGGGTTAAAAGACAATGACCTTACCGTTGTAGTATATAATTTTGTGGACATGCTTTCGCATAGCAAAACCGAAATGGAGGTAATCAAAGAACTAGCATCTAATGATAAGTCATATCGCTCTTTGACACAAAGTTGGTTCAGGAATTCTCCTCTATTAGAAATGATACAACAAGCACAACAATTAGGGTTTAAATTATTGATCACTACAGACCATGGGACTATTAATGTAAAAAATCCTTCAAAAGTTATTGGCGACAAAAACACCAGCCTCAACTTAAGATACAAAACAGGAAAAAGTCTTACCTATGAACAAAAAGAAGTTTTGGAAGCCACTAACCCTCAAAACATATATTTACCTTCGATAAACATGAGTAGTTCTTTTATTTTTGCAAAAGGAGATTTTTTCTTTGCATACCCTAATAACTACAACCATTATGTGAGTTATTACAGAAACACCTATCAGCACGGGGGTGTATCACTTGAGGAAATGATTATACCCTTTGTAGTTTTAAATCCAAGATAATCTAAAGTTTTTTAAATTGTTTTTTGATTATAATTGTCGCTGATGAGTATAGAATACACTTTGACGAACCTCCCTGAAGTAGCTCAATATTTAATATCAAATGTCAAAAGTAAAATTTTACTCTTTGATGCTGAAATGGGAGTTGGAAAAACGACTCTGATTAAAGAAATTTGTAAACAATTGGGTGTTCGAGATGTTATTTCCAGCCCCACATTTTCTTTAGTAAATGAATATCTAGGAGATCAAGGAGTTATTTATCATTTCGATTTTTATAGAATTAAAGAGGAAGAAGAAGCATATCAAATTGGATTTGAAGAATACCTTGACTCGGGGGCATGGATATTCATAGAATGGCCAGAAAAAGTATCAAATCTATTGCCTGCAGATGCTAGTATTATCAAAATTGACTTGTCTGATAATCAAAAAAGGATTCTTACCTACAAACACTCGAAATGATAACCGATTTTAAATAATTCAATGCAATTTGTTTTCTTGCCTTTTTTATTCGTAATTTGAATTACAGAATTTTACACAAATGAGTAAACCACAATCTCCTTTTACAAAAGAGCAACTCCTGCCTCAGGAGGAAATGATAGAAGTAGCACGAAAAAAAGGAAAACTCTTCATTGGTATCCCAAAAGAAACAAGTTATCAAGAAAGAAGAGTATGCTTAACTCCTGATGCTGTCGCAGCACTCACAGCTCATGGACATAGAGTTTTGCTTGAGGCCAATGCAGGAATTGGAGCAAGGTTTACCGATCGCGATTATAGTGAAGCCGGTGCAGAGATTACCAATGACAAAAGTAAAGTTTTTGGATGCCCAATTATTCTTAAAGTAGAACCACCATCACTGGATGAATTAGAACATATAAACCCTCAAACTGTTTTAATATCAGCATTACAACTAAAAACACAATCCAAAGAATATTTTAAGGCCTTGGCCAAGAAAAGAATTACCGCATTAGGATTTGAATTTATTCGTGATTCAGACGGTGCTTATCCGGCAGTTCGGGCGTTAAGCGAGATCGCAGGAACGGCTGCTGTGCTTATCGCATCAGAATTGATGAGTAGCGCAACCACCTCTAAAGGATCAGGATTAATGATGGGCAACATAAGTGGTGTTCCTCCTGTAGAGGTCGTTATTATAGGTGCAGGAACTGTAGGAGAATTTGCTGCCCGATCAGCGATCGGACTAGGAGCCAATGTAAAAGTATTTGATAATTCAATTACTAAACTTAGATGTATCCAAACTAATGTAGGAAGACCTCTGTTTACCTCTACAATACAACCAAAAAATTTATTGAAAGCTCTAAGACGTTGTGATGTTGTTATTGGTGCTGTGAGAGGAAAAAATCGTGCGCCTGTTATAGTCACTGAAAACATGGTAGAACGAATGAAAAGTGGCGCTGTAGTTATAGATGTAAGTATCGATATGGGTGGCTGCTTTGAAACCAGTGAAGTTACTTCACATGATCACCCTACTTTTGAAAAGCATGGAGTAGTGCATTACTGTGTCCCTAATATCCCATCTCGTTATGCAAGAACATCTTCATTATCAATTAGTAACATATTTACACCATATTTATTGCAAATTGGAGATGAGGGAGGCATAGAGAATGCTGTGCGTTTTGATCGTGGTCTAAAAAATGGATTATATTTTTACCACGGAATTCTAACCAGTAAGCCTATTGCAGACTGGTTTGATCTATCGCATAGAGATATTAACTTGCTAATATTGTAAAACCAATTTCAAAGCAGCAAAGTCATTTATTGATTTCATTATAATAGCGATAATAGTATCAAATTCATTCAATTTTTATCGAGAATTTTCTCAAAGTATTTTACTAACGATTTTTTTTTGAAATTGCAAAACTCTGAAACTTTGAATCCCTAAAACTTAAAAAATACTTACTTTTGGCTTCACAATTTTTTGATGTATGAAATTAGCGCAGCGTTTGTTTTATTATTTGGGCGGATTTGCAATTGGACTCATTCTATTATTTTTCTTTTTGGGCGGAAAAAAAACTTCTTGTGATTATAGTCCAACCTCCAGGGTTCTTAAAAACATCAGATCAAAAGAAAGAGTATTCTCTGAACAAGCTTTGGCTACTATGGAATCCTATAAAGTTGACACCGCAGATGTATCCTCCTTACTTTTAAAAGGGACAGTTGATTTCTCGAAAAGTAATACTCAACTAGATTCTTGTAGAACTTATTTTGTTGAAGGAATCATAAAAGAAAAGACCATATCAATGTCGATCGAAAATTGTGATTCTATTGCCAAAATCAATAGCCTCGATGTGACTCACTAATTAATTAGTTTTTTACTCATTACCCAAAAATCAAACTTTTGTTTTCCAATTATAAAGGAATGATCTCCTACGATCTGGTATTTATTTCGATCGTAAAAAGTAATAGCTCTCTTATTTTGCTTCAATACAGATAACCAAAGGTGTTCATTGCCCTGATCTATGGCTTTATCGAAGATTATTTGTTGCAACACACTTCCAATCCCCTTTGAGGAAGTGCCTCTGCATAAATAAATCTTTTGCAGTTTACAAATCTTATCACTTTTAATAAATTTAGATGATGAATTAAGTTTCAATTTAGCATATCCAACAGATAGATTTCCTTTATAAACTATCCAATAAATATTGTGCGTCTTGCTAATGCTATTTGATATCTTTTCGTAAGAAAACGTTTCATTCAAATAACTCGTAAGATCAATTCGATCATGAAAAAGATGCCCAAAAGACTGGTCAAAGGTCTTTTTTCCTAAAAACGAAATACTTTCTGCATCATCTAGAGTTGCTACTTTAATAGTAATCATACTCATCTTTTTCTTGGTTCAATATCTCTAAAAGTTTCTAGAATCTTTTGGAATTTATCTTCATCCACGGACTTATGAACTATTCTTGAACCTAAAGGATATTTTTCTACACAATTACCAGTTAAACAGTTTTCTGGTCGCGTTGGTCTTTTCTCAAATCCGCCACCACAATTAGGACATACATTCTGCAAAATAACAGCTACACAATCTTTACAAAAGGTACATTCAAAAGAACAAATCATAGCTTCACTACTATGATTAGGCAAAGACTTGTTACAATTCTCACATGTGGGCCTTATTTCCAACATATACTTCGCTTTATCTATTATTTTCAACATACCTTAAAACAGCCTCAGGTACTTCGGTTTCTTCTGGTAAATCTTTATCCGAAATTGCTTCAAAAGCTATTTGTCTGATGGGCACTACTCCCGCCCAAATAGGTAACTTATGATCTTCAACTTCATCATTCACACCCTCTGCCCTAATCTTCGCTGATGCTGAATCTATGCTGATCTCTAAAACCAAAGTAGCATTAAACTCTTTATCGTTTGGTTGTCTCACGTTATCCCAATGGCCGGGAACCATGTGATTCAATATACAAGCTAATGCATCCATTTTTTCTTTTGGATTGTCAACTTTTTTTACGGTACCAAAAACATTTACAGATCGATAATTTGCAGAGTGATGAAAAGCCGATCTGGCAAGCACTAATCCGTCTAAAAGTGTTACTGATACACAGGCCTCACCAGCGCTCAATATGCTCAACATCATCCGGTTTTTTAAAGAGCCATGAATATAAATTTTATCATTTTTTCTGGCATAGGCTGTAGGAATAACAATGGCTTTCCCTTCAAAAATATATCCCACATGGCATAAAAAAGCATCATCCAAAATTGCATATAATGTGGCTACATCATAATTAGCTCTTTTGGGTCCTCTTTTTACTTTGTTTAACTCTGATTTTAGAAATTCTGTCATTGTACTATAAATTAGATATTTTATTGACTTACAGAGGCTGAAAAAGATCAAAAATGTCATTAATGAACAGTAAAGTACTCTGCATACATCAACTTAAAGTCAAAATGATTGCTTCAATTCTCAAGACAGCCGCTAATATTCCGATATAATTGTAACGTAATATTTACGAAACGGTATTTCTTTTATTTCTCTTCCAAAAATACTAGTTTTATGGATCGTTGTAGTGATCCAGTTTTTAAATATATTATAGTCCGGTTATGTTTCCTCTCAAAAATAATATTGTATTAGACCGCCAAGCAAATCGAAATTTATATCTTCAATTATCTGATCAAATCATAGGATTTATTAAATCCGGCAAATTATCCCCATCTGCAAAATTACCTGGCTCCCGAAGACTTTCAGAAGATTTAAATATTCATCGTAAAACAGTAGTTGCTGCCTATAACGAACTTATCGTTCAGGGTTGGATAGAAACGCTTCCATCTAAAGGAACATTTGTATCAAATTCATTACCCATTATTAATCCAAGTAGCTTTTCAAATACCGATAGTTTAAACAAGCTCAAGCTTAAGAGCAACTTTTTGTTTATCTCCAGGCCAAATCTATTTTGTGGTTCCTCAAGAACGCCTAAAAATACCGAACAACTAATAAAAGTGAATGATGGGTCACCAGATCATCGTCTAGCTCCTATTCAAGAAATTGCCAGAACTTATAGAAACATTACCAAAAAAAGATATAGCCAAAATTTACTTTCTTATGGCTCGACTTATGGTAATGAAGATTTAAGAAATGCTTTGGCAACCTATCTTAACCAAACCCGAGGGTTACATCTTGACATAGACAATATTTTAATTACCAGAGGCAGTCAAATGGGAATCTACCTCGCAAGTCAATTACTATTTACCAAAAAAACCAGGGTTATTACGGGAGTCACAAATTACCTGACCGCCGACAACACTTTTGAAGATGCAAATGCGGTAATAGAAAATGTCCCAGTTGATGCTAACGGAATAGATACAAATGCAATTGAAGTAATATGTAAAATTAAAAATGTAACTGCCGTATATGTTACCTCTCATCATCACCATCCTACCACTGTAACACTTTCTGCCAAGAGACGCATGCATTTACTGCAATTAGCGCAACAATATAAGTTCGCAATTATAGAAGATGATTATGACTATGATTTTCATTATAGTAATGCTCCTATCCTGCCGTTGGCAAGTAATGATTACAACGGAAATGTAATCTACATAGGTGGTTTTACCAAAATTATAGCTCCGGCAGTACGGGTAGGTTACATGGTTGGTCCAAAAGACTTCATAGATGAAGCAGCCAAATTAAGACGTATTATAGATCGACAAGGCGACACCTTACTTGAACAAACGTTGGCTAGCATGATCACTGCCGGAGATATACAACGGCATTGCAATAAAGTACTGAAGATTTACAGATCTCGCCGCAACTTATTTTGTTCTTTATTAAAAGAAAGACTTAGTGATTATTTTGATTTTGAAATCCCCGATGGTGGTATGGCTGTTTGGGTAAAACTGAACAAAAAATACCATTGGGATAATGTGGTTAATGAAGCCTATAATCATAATTTAGAGTTAAATCCAGAATGGCAACGATACGATCCTAATAATCTAGGGCATAATGGTATTCGAATGGGATTTGCATCTTTGGATGAAGAAGAAATTCACGAGGTTATTGATCGAATACAAAAGGTTTTCAAAAATCTGTGAAATCAAATCTTACTCTATGATCAAATTATATTTTGCTAACAATCCAGAAAGCCCGGATCTACTGAACTTTGCTTTATTGAGTTTATTATTCTCGGGATCAATTATAAAATTCTCAGCTGTTCTGAAATCTACTTTCTCTAAATTGGTTCCCTCAAAAATAGCATGGGACATGTTACAATTATTAAATATAGAACCCATGAGATTGGCCTCTGTAAAATCTACTTCCTTTAAATTACAAGCATTGAATACGGTGTTTTTAAGAATAAATTCAGAAAATGACGTATATTCTAAATTACATGTATAAAACTTAACAGAAAACATAAAATCATTGCAATTACTGAAATCTAGCCCTAACATCTTACATTCTGTAAATAACACTTCCTGATATGAAGTTTCTTTCATCATTACTGAACTAAAATTGCAAGTATCAAAGGTGCACTCTAAAAAGGTAACGGCAGACATATTGGTTTCTGTAAAATCACAATTTATAAAAATACAATTGTCGTATTCTCTGGCTGGTAGTCTTTTACCAGAGAAATCTTGATTTTCATAAGTTTGATTTATGGCAAGGTTACTCATGAGTGTAATTTTGAGCTAACTATTCAACTCGCCAAGGCGGGTTTTTTCTATTATCCCCGGCAAAATACAAAATGATTTGATTATCATCGGGATCTTTGAGTCTTGCTTCGCGCCAAAGCCAGGTTTGATCCTTTGGTAAATGATCAAACTGTATACCTTCAGCAATTAATCTATCTACCTCCTGATCTAATTTTTCTGTCTCAAAGTATATATAAACTCCGTCCCCTTTGGGTAAGGTTTCTACTTGATGTATCGAGAAAGTTGCATTTCCTTCTATACATTCAAAGCGTGCATAATGCGGTAATGCTTCTACAATTAGACGTAAACCTAATTTTTTATAAAAAGAAATAGAATTTTCTACATCTATTGAAGGTACAGTTACCTGATTTAAATTCATTTATAACTTTCTTCGTTTTCTCTCTTGAGATAGTAAATTTAACTCCCGGCTCGTTTGCCCCGCTACAGAAGTATTCTCCTCTGCTCTACGAATCAAATACGGCATTACATCTCTTACGGGTCCAAAGGGCACATATTTCGCAACATTATAGCCCTCTTTGGCCTGGTTAAAACTTATATGGTCGCTCATCCCATATAACTGACCAAACCAGACTCGCGGATCATTCCGCACTATACCAAGTTCTCTCATTAAATTCATCGCCAAATAACTACTTGCTTCGTTATGAGTCCCTATAAAAACTGAAATATCCTTTATATTCTGTAAAATATACTTCATAGTCGTATTAAAGTTTTCGTCTGTATGATTTTTGTCTTTACAAATTGGCGTAGGATATCCATTTTCTTTTGCACGCTCATTTTCTTTTTCCATATAAGCCCCACGTACAATTTTTACACCGATCTTAAAGTCATAAACCCTGGCCTCTTCATGCAATTTTTGCAAATATGCTAAACGATCATGCCTATATGTTTGCAATGTATTATACACAATAGCTTTTTCTCTATTGTATTTACGCATCATTTTAGAAACAAGTTCATCTGCTGCATCTTGCATCCAGCTTTCTTCTGCGTCAATTAATAAAGAAACATCACATTCATAAGCCTTTTTACATGCTTTATCAAAACGTTGTTCTATTCGCTTCCATTCTTCCTCTTCCTCTGCAGTTAAGGGGGTACCTTCGGTTTTCTTTTGCCATAGCAAAAAGCGTCCAAATCCTGTTGGCTTAAAAACTCCAAAAGGCATTGCTTCCTTTTGATCGGCAAACTCAAGAAGTTGTATCGTTTTTTCCAAAACCGCATCAAATTGAGCCTCTTCCTCTTTCCCTTCTACAGAATAATCTAATACAGAGCAAACCTTCTTATCATACATCTTATCTACAACGGGCAGGCAATCTTCCTCACTTACACCTCCACAAAAATGATCAAATACTGTGGCTCGTATCAATCCTTGTACCGGCAGATGTGCTTTTATCGCAAAGTTTGTAACCGCAGTACCAATTCTTACCAAAGGTTCGTTTGATATCATTTTAAACAAAAAATAGGCCCTTTCTAACTCAGAATCACTTTTTAAAGCGAATGCTGTCTTAGTATTATCGAATAAATTATTTTGCACCATCAACAATTAATTTTTAGGAATCTTCAGGTTTGAATGTACTTTTATGATAATGTGATCAATTTATATAAAAACTTCATAATAATTTTATCATATCTGCAAATATAAAACATGCGAGTTTATTTTGATCTAAATTCTGCTTAATTTCGTCCCACATAATTCAAGTAGTGTATGAAGCCTATAGTTTCAAAAGATTCGATAGTATATTTCGGCCAGGAATGCTATACGAGATTAAATTCTTATCTAGAAAAAGCAAATCATTCTCAAATCGGTATCCTGGTGGATAGCAATACTCATGAACTTTGTTTGCCCCTATTGATGAGCAAAATTGAAAAGGAATACGATATTGAAATCATAGAAATTGAAGCAGGCGAAATTTACAAGAATATTGAAACCTGTAGTGGCATCTGGAACGCACTATCAGAATTAGGTTTTGATCGAAAAAGTTTACTCATTAATCTTGGTGGTGGGGTCGTGACGGATCTTGGTGGGTTTGTTGCATGTACCTATAAAAGAGGAATTAACTATATTAATGTTCCGACTTCTTTATTAGCTATGGTAGATGCCTCTGTTGGCGGAAAAACCGGTGTAGATCTTGGCAATCTAAAAAATATGGTTGGAGTGATTAGTGAGTCTGAAATGGTTCTGGTGGATACAGAATATTTGGGAACCCTTCCGGTAAATCAAATGTGCAGCGGATTTGCTGAAATGCTTAAACACGGACTTATACAAGACAGACAATACTGGGAAAAATTAAGTGATTTATCGCAATTAGAATTAGACGACCTAGATCAAATGATTTATGATTCTGTAGTTATCAAAAATAATATTGTTTTGAAAGACCCTACAGAACAAAACATCAGAAAATATCTTAATTTCGGGCATACAATAGGTCATGCTATAGAGTCCTTTTACCTTACACATCCTGAGAAGCCTACATTTTTGCATGGTGAAGCCATCGCTATCGGAATGATTATGGAGGCTTTTATATCGTCAGAATTACTTTCTGTGACTCAAGAAGACCTTCAACATATAAGTGATGTAATCTTGGCTACTTTCCCAAAAATTGAAATCGCTTCTAAGGATTATGAGAAAATCATGGAACTTCTCATTCATGATAAAAAGAATGAAAAAGGAATTATATTGTTTGTTTTGCTAAATACAATAGGAGAAGCAAAATACAACTGTCAAGTGTCAGATGAACTAATCATAAAGGCTTTTGAATATTACAATTCCCTCTAATTCATAATTGTTATACTTTTATAAACCATTTACAAACTTCAAAAAAAAATATTGAAAAAGAAACTTTTTAAGCTCGTGAAAATCTTTTTAGTAAGCATTTTTACATTGACAATCTTAGCAATTGCTTTCGTATATTTTTCGTTGAACAAGAAACTTCCTGAAGGAAAAACTGGGCCAGAAGCAGATAGTTTTGCATTAAGAATTCAAGAAGCTGTCAAACACGATCTATATCTGGATACTGATTACATACAGTGGAGTTTTAGAAATAAACATCATTATTTATGGGATAGAAGACAAAATACAGTGAAGGTACAATGGGAGAAACATACCGCACATCTAGATCTTAATGCACCTCATCATAGTTTTTTAGCGAATAAAGATCATACTCAGAAGGAGGTAAAAGAGCTTATAAATACTGCACAAGGGTATTTTAACAACGATTCATTTTGGATTGTAGCTCCACATAAGTTGTTTGATAAAGGAGTTACACGAAGCCTGATTACTCTTGATGATGATAGCAAGAGTTTATTGGTTACCTATCGCTCTGGCGGAACTACTCCCGGAGACTCTTATTTATGGAAAGTTGACAAGAATTACTTACCCACCAGTTTTCAAATGTGGGTTTCAATTATTCCGATTGGAGGTATTGAAGCAACCTGGGAAGGCTGGACAATCACACAAAGTGGAGCCTATTTGTCGCAAAAACATAAATTACTTGGCTTTAATATTCCGATTTCTAACTTAAAAGCCTGGAATGAATAATCACAATTGCAAGAAAAAGTTTTGAAATAAGTGCTACCGGATTTAACCCTTTTTCGACATAGGGTTTTTACCCTTGTAAACGCAGAGCAATAAATGTTTTCTGGTTTAAGTGGACCGCAGATAGGATACTCCCTAACCATTATTTTTTATAGTTTTTTGATTCTTTAATTAAAAAATATGTGTAATTCACAAAACCAAGACTAAACCTATTTCACAAAACGCAATCAAATAACTACCTTTGCCATCTTGGTTAAAATTTTATGGTCGTATCAAAAGAAAATATTGAGGTTTTAGGAGCACGAGTGCATAACTTAAAAAATATTGATGTTACTATTCCTAGGGAAAAACTAGTTGTAATAACAGGATTATCGGGTTCTGGTAAATCATCTCTGGCCTTCGATACTATTTATGCAGAAGGACAGCGAAGGTATATTGAAACTTTTTCTGCCTACGCACGCCAGTTTTTGGGCGGATTAGAACGTCCTGATGTAGATAAAATTGATGGACTTTCACCAGTAATCGCAATAGAACAAAAAACTACCAGTAAAAGTCCACGCAGTACGGTTGGGACTATCACAGAAATTTATGATTTTCTGAGACTATTATATTCCAGGGGAAGCGATGCCTATAGTTACAATACCGGAGAAAAAATGGTAAGCTATAGCGACGAACAAATTAAAGATCTAATTCTAAAAGATTTTAATGGAAAAAGAATAAATATACTGGCTCCCATTGTACGTTCCAGAAAAGGTCACTATCGTGAACTTTTCGAACAAATCGCAAAACAAGGATTTGTAAAAGTTAGAACAGATGGTGAAATAAAGGACATCACTAAAGGGATGAAACTTGATCGATACAAGACTCATGATATTGAGATTGTAATTGACAGGCTTATGGTCACCAAAGATCAGGAAAATTCTAAACGTCTCATGGAAACCATTAATACAGCTATGTACCATGGAGACGACGTGCTCATGGTAATTGAGCAAGAATCCCAGGAGGTGCGTTTTTTTAGTCGTAATTTAATGTGTCCATCCAGCGGAATTTCCTATCCCAATCCAGAACCTAATAACTTTTCATTCAACTCTCCAAAAGGAGCTTGTCCCAAGTGTAATGGTATTGGAAACCTTTATGAAGTAAACCTTAAAAAAATCATTCCGGACACTTCAAAATCTATCAAAAACGGTGGTTTGGCACCTCAAGGTCCACAAAAAAATAACTGGGTTTTTAAGCAACTAGAACTTATTGCTAAGCGTTTTGATTTCAAGCTTAGCGATCCCATAAAAAAGATTCCTAAAGAAGCTATGCATGTTATACTTCATGGAGGGAATGAAAAATTTAGTATAAATAGCAAGACTTTAGGCGTCACCCGAGAGTATAAAATTGATTTTGAAGGAGTCGCTACGTTTATAGAAAATACCTATAACAATAACGATTCTACCTCTTTGCGAAGATGGGCGCGAGATTTTATGGACAATATTCAATGTCCAGAATGCCATGGATCACGATTACGCAAGGAATCCTTATATTTTAAGGTAAATGAAAAGAATATTGCAGAACTAGCCGGGATGGACATTATTGAACTTGCCGATTGGTTCAAGGCCCTTCCTGAGCAGTTGAGTGAAAAACAAAAACAGATCTCTGGTGAAATATTAAAAGAAATTAATGCAAGACTTCAGTTTTTGGTGGATGTCGGTCTTACCTATCTTTCTTTAAACCGCAGTAGTAAATCTCTTTCTGGTGGCGAAGCACAACGTATACGATTGGCAACACAAATAGGATCACAATTAGTTGGTGTACTTTATATCCTGGATGAACCAAGCATTGGCTTGCATCAAAGAGATAATGAAAAACTGATCAATTCTCTAATTCAACTTAGGGATATTGGTAATTCGGTTATTGTTGTAGAACATGATAAAGATATGATAGCGCGAGCTGATCATGTTATCGATATTGGTCCGTTTGCGGGTAAACATGGCGGAGAGATTATTAGCGAAGGCACACCATCAGAATTACAAGAACACGACACACTTACTGCCGATTATTTAAGTGGTAAAAAACAAATTGAAATTCCGTCGATACGTCGAAAAGGAAACGGAAAGAAAATATCACTAAAAGGAGCTACAGGGAATAACCTAAAAGATGTTTCTGTAGATTTACCACTAGGAAAAATGATAGCAGTTACCGGGGTTTCCGGAAGTGGCAAATCGACTTTAATTAATGAAACACTCTACCCCATTCTAAATGCCTACTATTTTAATGGGGTTAAAAAACCTATGCCATATAAGAGTGTAAAAGGACTTGAACATTCAGATAAAGTAATTGATATCAACCAATCTCCCATTGGTCGTACACCACGGTCTAATCCGGCTACGTATACTGGCGTGTTTTCTGAAATACGAAGTTTATTTGCCAAAACACCAGAGGCAATGATCAGGGGTTACAAACCCGGACGATTTAGCTTCAATGTAACCGGTGGTAGATGTGAAACCTGTAAAGGTGGTGGTTTGCGAGTAATTGAAATGAATTTCCTCCCAGATGTATATGTAGAATGCGAAACATGTCAGGGAAAACGATTTAATAGAGAAACTTTAGAGATTAGATACAAAGGGAAATCGATATCCGATGTTCTTGAAATGACAATGAATGAAGCCTGTGTTTTCTTTGAACATATCCCAAAAATTTCAAGAAAACTCAAAACTATTCAAAATGTAGGTTTAGGATATATAACCTTAGGACAACAATCAACTACATTATCCGGCGGCGAAGCGCAACGAATTAAATTAGCCACAGAATTATCAAAAAGAGATACAGGAAATACGTTTTATATTCTTGACGAACCCACAACCGGGCTTCATTTTGAAGATATACGGGTCTTAATGGAAGTCTTAAATAAATTGGTAGATAAAGGAAACACCGTTTTAATCATTGAACATAATTTAGATGTAATCAAAATGGCAGATTATATAATTGATATTGGTTATGAAGGAGGTAAAAATGGTGGGCAGGTCGTTGCAAAGGGTACTCCAGAAGAAATTATAAAAAATAAGAAAAGTTATACCGCGAGGTTTCTAAAAAGAGAACTCGGCGTTTTAAATTAAAGAATATCATACAAATGAGAGAACAACAACATCACAAGGGGTGGAATGAAATAAAAACCAATGATTCCTGGGCAATCTTCAAAATCATGGGAGAATTCGTAAATGGATTCGAAAAAATGAGCAAAATTGGCCCTTGCGTATCTATTTTTGGATCTGCACGAACTAAGACCGAAAATAAATATTATCAATTAGCTGTAGATATTGCCAAAAAAATAGTTGATAATGGATATGGAGTTATTACTGGCGGTGGTCCTGGGATCATGGAAGCAGGTAACAAAGGAGCACATTTAGGAGGAGGAACTTCGGTAGGGTTAAATATTGATTTACCTTTTGAGCAACATGACAACCCCTATATAGATAATGATAAAAGTCTAGATTTTGATTACTTCTTTGTTCGTAAAGTAATGTTCGTAAAATATTCTCAGGGATTTGTTGTAATGCCGGGTGGTTTTGGTACATTGGATGAACTCTTCGAAGCAATGACTCTAATACAAACAAAGAAGATAGCAAAATTCCCGATTATCCTGGTAAGTACAGACTTTTGGAGTGGTCTTATCGATTGGATAAAAAACACATTGTTGAGCAAGTTTGAAAATATAAGTCCTGGAGACCTAGATCTTATTCATGTAGTAGATACACCAGAAGAAGTACTACAAATCTTAGATAAGTTCTATGCTCAGTATAATTTGAGTCCAAATTTCTGAAACATTGAATCGCTAAAAGAGTTATTAATGTTAAAGGCCGCTTAAAAACATAACTTTTTCTTACAAAAATTGAAAACCACACTCATTTATCATATAATAATTTCACTTTTTACAGTGTTTGTCGCATCCGCGCAAAACAATATTAGAATAGATGCCAGCCTTGATGTTGAAAGGAAAATATTATCTTTAGAACAAGAGATTACTTATACAAACTCTTCTAATGACACATTAAATGAAGTGTTTTTTCATGATTGGGCCAATAGTTTTTCCAGTAAAACCACGCCTCTTGGCAAACGATTTTCTGAAGATTTTTTGAAACGATTTTATTTTGCAAAGGATTATGAACGCGGAAGCACCATCATTCAAAATGTTACCGACAAAACAGCAAAGTCACTAAAATGGGGACGCCACAAAGGTTTACCAGACATTATGTGGATAGAAAGTTCTAAACCACTTTACCCAGGAGAGAGCCAAACCTTTATTTTAAAATATAAAATAAAGGTTGCCAGTAGTAAATTTACAAGATATGGGTATCACCCTAATGGAAACTTTGATCTTAAATATTGGTATATTATTCCTGCTATTTACGATACTAAATGGAATATATACAGCCATAAAAATCTAGACGATCTTTATGCTCCAATATCTAATTACCAAATAAATATAACGGTACCCCATGGTTATCATGTTGTTAGTGAATTAAATAAGAAAACTATTCTTTCTGCTGAAGAAGAAAAAACAAAAACGATACAACTCAAGGGTAACAACAGAAATGAGGTAAATCTATACATAGAACGAACAGGCAGATTTTATAGTTTTCCAACAAATGGTGTCGAATTTATAAGTAATATAGAAGATAATGATTTAATGCCCGAGATGAAAATTGTGGCGACCGAAAGAATACTGAGCTTTTTACATAAAAAATTAGGGCAGTACCCGTTTGATAAAATTCTGGTCTCTGAAAGTGACTATAAAAACAATCCTGTATACGGTTTAAACCAACTTCCTGATATTTTAAGACCCTTTCCTGATGGCTTTCAATATGAAATAAAACAACTCAAAGCAATTACTGAAAAATATCTTGAAAACACACTAATTATTAACCCCAGAAACGATTCCTGGATAAGGGATGCTATTCATATTTATCTCATGATGTCTTACACTGAGCAATTTTATCCAGAGATGAAAATTATAGGAAAACTAAGCAAAGTAATAGGTATACGTTGGTTTCACGCGGCCGATCTGGACTTTAATGATCAGTATTTTCTCGCCTACAAAAATATGGCTCGATTATTTCTGGATCAACCATTATCTACGCCACGCGACAAGCTGGTAAAGTTTAACCAAAATATAGCAAATGCTTATAAAGCTGGTGTAGGCTTCAAATACCTTGAAGATTATCTTGGAGATGATAATATTGTAGACACCAGTATTAAAAAGTACTACACTCAAAATGTATTGCAATATACAAGCTCTGAAAAATATAAAGAAATCTTGACATCTATCTCTGATAAGGATGTAGAATGGTTTTTTGAGGATTTTGTAAAAACAAACGAAAAAATAGATTTTAAGATCAAATCTGTTAAAAAAAGAAAAGATTCGATAGAAGTAACTATAAAGAATAAAAGAAATAATTCAATGCCGGTTTCCCTTGTTGGCTTAAGAAAAAAGGATGTTGTTTCAAAAACTTGGGTTACTAATATTACAGGCACAAAGAAAGTCAAAATTGCAAATGAGGATATAACAAAACTTGTTTTAGACTACGACCAAAATATACCAGAAGTTAATAGACGTAATAACTACAGGAATCTAAAATGGATATTCAATAAACCCATTCAATTTAGAGTATTAGAAGATGTTGAAGATCCAAGGTACAACCAATTATTTGTGATTCCCGAGTTTGAGTTTAATGTTTATGATGGCTTTGTGATCGCAGGAAAGTTTTATAACAAATCAATCATTAGACGTGATTTTGAATACAATATATCGCCTGCATACGGACTCAAGTCTAATAAATTACTTGGGTCGGCGGCTTTTTTCTTAAGAGATCAAATAGCAGAACACGGACTCTATCAAATTAGATATGGTATAAATGCAAATATGTTTAGTTATGCCCCTGATTTATTGTTTAGAAGATTTTCTACTTCGGCTAGCTTTCTTTTTAGGCCAGAAAATCTTCGGTCAAACGTGAAACAAAGACTCACACTTAGAAATGTGAACGTTTTTAGAGAAAGAAATGAAGAAAACCCAGTAGCAACTCCTGATTATAATGTTTTTAACGCTCGCTACAGATATTCAGATTTCAATCTTATTAATTTTTTAGGCTATTCTGTAGATTATCAAATATCTAAAAACTTTAGTAAACTTTCTACGACCATAAATTACAGAAAATTGTTTCTTAACAATCGTCAATTAAATCTTCGATTATTTGCAGGTGCGTTTATTTTCAACGATACAGAAAAAGATGGGGATTTCTTTAGTTTTGCATTAGATAGACCTACGGATTATTTATTCGACTTTAATTATTTAGGACGTAGTGAGGACACTGGCTTAGTGAGTCAACAAATTATTATTGCAGAAGGAGGTTTTAAATCTCAATTAGAATTTCCGTTTGCTAATCAATGGATTACCACGCTTAATGCAAATACGAATATCTGGAATTGGATTTATGCGTATGGAGACGTGGGTATAGTAAAAAATAAAGGTGTTTCAGCAAAATATGTGTTTGATGCTGGTATTAGACTAAGTTTGGTTGCTGATTACTTCGAAGTCTTTTTTCCTGTAGTTTCTAATAAGGGGTGGGAAATAGCACAACCAAATTATGACCAGCAAATTAGATTTATTATAACGCTAAGTCCCGAAACTTTGATTGGTCTCTTCACCAGAGAATGGTATTAATAACCCCAAATTCTTTACCAGAAAACAAATGTGAAAATTTTGAATATTTGTTAACCAATCCTTAAATTAAGAGTTAAAAAAGACAAATTCTCAACAAAAGTCCATTTTAAGTAACATATATTCAATAAATTTAAGAGTTTACACCTTGCAATTGGTTTGTATTTTAGTTAAATTTGCAAACCTAAAATTGTCGTTCGTATGCAACCTGAAACAATAAGTTCATCTAACATATCCTTTGAAGAATATAGAAATCAAATACTTAGAGATTTCAAAATAGCATGTATCAGTAGAGAGTGTAGCCTTTTGGGTAGACGCGAGGTATTGACAGGTAAATCCAAATTTGGGATCTTCGGAGATGGAAAAGAATTACCGCAGCTAGCGATGGCGAGAGTTTTTAGAAACGGTGATTTCAGATCTGGGTACTATAGAGATCAAACCTTTATGATGGCAATTGAACAATATAACGTAGAACAGTTCTTTGCCGGATTATATGCGCATACAGATATTGATAAAGAACCTTTTGCGGCAGGAAGACAAATGGGAGGTCATTTTGCGACCCACAGTTTAAATGAAGATGGTAGCTGGAAAAATCTAACTCAACAGAAAAATTCAAGTTCAGATATTTCCCCAACTGCTGGTCAAATGCCAAGACTTCTTGGCCTTGCTCAAGCCTCTAAAGTATATCGTAACGAGAAGAGTGTCGCTGATTTTTCAAATTTCTCAGATAAAGGAAATGAGGTGGCTTGGGGTACTATAGGAAATGCGAGTACCAGTGAAGGTTTATTCTGGGAAACAGTAAACGCGGGTGGTGTATTACAAGTACCGATGGTTATTAGTATTTGGGATGACGAATATGGTATTTCTGTGCATGCAAAACACCAAACCACAAAAGAGGATATCTCTTTAATCCTAGAAGGTTTTAGGCGTGATGAAAAGCATGAGGGTTATGAAATCCTTAAAGTTAACGGTTGGGATTATCCTGCATTAATTGATGCGTACAAAACTGCAGATGAATTAGCACGAGAAAAACATATTCCTGTTATTATTCACGTAAAAGAGCTTACACAGCCTCAAGGACACTCTACTTCTGGTTCTCATGAACGATATAAAAGTGAAGAACGATTACAGTGGGAAAGAGAGCATGATTGTAATCGGAAATTCAAAGAATGGATTATTGACCATAATATTGCAACAGAAGAAGAACTTCTTGATATTGAAAAAACTTCCAAAAAAGAAGTGCGACAAGGAAAAAATAATGCTTGGAACGCTTATCTTTCTGAAATAAAATCAGAGCAACAGGAAGCATTAACTCTTCTAAAAGTAATAGAAAGCAAAAGTGCAAATAAGAATTTTATATCACCACTAGTTCATACACTCTCTTCCAAAGAAGATCCAGTACGTAAGGATATTCTTGAAGCAACAAGAAAAACTTTAAGATATATAACCAAAGAAAATTTTACTGAAAAATCTACACTTCAGAATTGGATAAATGAGTATTTTAAAAAGATACAACCAAAATATAGCGATCACCTATACAATGAATATGATTCTAAAGCTACCAACATCATAGAAGTAAAAGCAGAATATGATGAGAATTCTGAGCTTGTAGACGGTAGAATTATAATAAGAGATAATTTTGAAAATTTATTTAGCAAAATCCCTGAAACACTTATTTTTGGTGAAGATAGTGGCAAAATTGGTGATGTGAACCAAGGATTAGAAGGTCTTCAGGAAAAATTCGGAGAAATAAGAATTTCTGATACAGGTATTCGTGAAGCTACAATTATAGGACAAGGTATCGGTATGGCCATGCGCGGACTTAGGCCTATAGCAGAAATTCAATATCTTGATTATATATTATATTGTGTACAGGGATTGAGTGATGATCTGGCTACACTACGCTATCGTACATTTGCAAAACAAAAAGCACCTTTAATTGTAAGAACAAGAGGACATCGACTAGAAGGAATCTGGCACTCTGGCTCTCAAATGGGAGGACTTGTTCATTTGTTAAGAGGTATGTACATTTTAGTCCCCAGAAACATGACAAAAGCGGCGGGCTTTTATAATACTTTGTTAGATAGTGATGAACCAGCACTGGTTGTAGAATGTCTAAATGGATATCGCCTAAAAGAAAAAATGCCTTCTAATTTATCTGAAATAAGAACCCCTATAGGTGTGGTTGAAACCATTAAAGAAGGAACAGACATTACCCTTGTATCTTATGGTTCTACATTAAGAATGGTAGAGCAAGCAGCAAAAGAATTATTATCTGTTGGTATTAATGCCGAAGTTATAGACGTACAATCTTTGGTTCCTTTCGATCTAAATCATGATATCGTGAAAAGTGTCTCCAAAACCAATAGATTATTAATCATAGATGAGGATGTTCCAGGAGGAGCAACTGGATATATTTTACATAAATTGATCGACGAACAAAATGTATATCAATATTTAGACAGTAAGCCTCAAACATTAAGTGCACAGCCCCATAGGCCAGCATTTGGAACCGACGGAGATTATTTTAGCAAACCTTCTGTAGAAGATATTTTTGAGAAAACTTATGCTATACTAGCAGAAGCCGACCCAACAAACTATCCAGAATTAAGATAATTCCTTATTGAAAATCTTCAATTTTGATGCGTTTGCCGTCTTTATAAGATATCACAAATATTCTTTTGTCCAATAAACCCGATTGTATAAGAGTTTTTCTAAAGTCTTGCGCTTCAGATAATGTTTCAAAGATTCCCAGACTCAACTTATATAGAGAATCATCATTGTACACTAATGTATTTGTGAACTTCTCAGAAACCGAAAGAATTTTGCTATCGTTCAGCGCTTTTATCTGAACCGAATAGACCGTGTCTTTATTGATCAGGCTCCTGTACAGATATAAGTTCTCAATTTCTTCAATCTTAGCGTTTTCTGCTTTTAACAGGTCTAACTCTTTCTTTGCCGATTCCAATTCACTCTGAATCAAAGATATTTCTTCAGTATGATCAATTTCTGAAATCGTTTCGGACGAAGATTTACTAGAATAGAACGCATTAGCAACGAGAAAAACTGCTACTAATAAAAAGATCACAGAGAATGACCCATACAATCTATTCGTTTTTTTACTCTTTTTAAGCTTTTCGATCTCTAATTCGAGTATTTCTTCAAGCTTTTGTTGTTTAATCTCGGATTTTTCTATCTGACTATGTAATGACAAAAGATCCTCATCTTTAATAACCTTCATGTTGGGGTAGTTTGTGGGGTTATAGTTATTTTAAAGATAAATTCACCACGCTTAAAGGAGTTTTTGCTGGGTTATTCTATAAACAATTCCATTATTGATCTCCAGAATTAAGATTGGATTGTCCTTAATTATTCTCTGAAAAGCTTTTAACGGAAAACCACTAGAGATTTGATTTATACTTTCAATTCTCACTCTCGCTTTATCGTCAAGTTCTAAAATTCTTGATGAAGAATTCTGGTTATGAATATAATAATTATTATACAAAAAATACAATGTATCACCGTTTTTATCTATATCATATTCGGCTTCCCCATATTCTTTGGCCTTTTTTACTGCTTTTCTACCCTCATAATATTCTATAAAATCAGCTTCAACAAAAATTGCATCATTACTTTTAAAAGCTTTCTTTACATAGCAATATTGTCTTTCAAACTTTAATTTTGCTTTGCCATCCAGTGTATCAGTGGCTAATTCTTTTGCCATTTCTAATGAATCTTGTAGTATCGCTGAACCTTCTCTTTGTTCAGAAATATCTACTCTAAGTCTTGTCAATTCTTTTTGTAAAGAATCATTAATTACCTGTAATTTCTCAATTTCATTGGCATTCTCAGAAGAAAAAGATGCATCATTCTCAATTAAATAAAAACTTCC
Source organism: Aquimarina celericrescens (assembly GCF_042682765.1). Taxonomy (NCBI): domain Bacteria; kingdom Pseudomonadati; phylum Bacteroidota; class Flavobacteriia; order Flavobacteriales; family Flavobacteriaceae; genus Aquimarina; species Aquimarina celericrescens. Next base: position 255,579 of record NZ_JBHUHY010000002.1, read on the forward strand.
TGTAGCCATTAATACAATAAGTCCAACTATTAAAAAAAAATATAAATTACTTATCTTCTTACTTTTTTTTAGTTCTTTAGAGATCGACATAAGCCGATCTTCCATTTTTTGTTGCTTTATATCAGTTTTTTCAATCTGATAATGCATTGATAAGATTTCTTCTTCTTTTTTATCCATGTTATAAAACGATTAATCCCTTGCAGTCAAAACTATTAATGAAGAATATGCAAATTAAGGAATCCACTTAATATCTTTGAAGTTTGGTTTTCTCTTCTCAAGAAATGCATTTCTTCCCTCTTTTGCTTCTTCTGTCATATATGCTAATCGTGTTGCTTCTCCTGCAAATACTTGTTGTCCGACCATTCCATCATCGGTAAGGTTCATTGCAAATTTAAGCATCTTGATAGATGTGGGAGATTTTTCTAGAATTTCCTGAGCCCATTCATATGCAGTTTCTTCAAGATCATCATGAGCAATAACCGCATTGACCATTCCCATCTCATAGGCCTCTTGAGCAGAGTAATTTCTTCCTAAGAAGAAAATCTCTCGTGCTTTTTTTTGACCCACCATTTTTGCCAAATATGCAGACCCATATCCCCCATCAAAACTGGTCACATCTGCATCGGTTTGCTTAAAAATTGCATGTTCTTTGCTCGCTAACGTGAGATCACAAACCACATGAAGACTATGCCCACCTCCTACTGCCCATCCTGGCACTACTGCTATTACAACTTTAGGCATAAATCGAATAAGCCTTTGAACTTCTAAAATATTTAATCGATGCATTCCATCCTCGCCAACATATCCCTGATGCCCTCTGGCTTTTTGATCACCACCACTACAAAAACTATATACCCCATCCTTTGTAGAAGGTCCTTCAGCAGAAAGTAATACAACTCCGATTGAAGTATCTTCTTGTGCATCATAAAACGCATCATAAAGCTCACTTGTCGTTTGGGGGCGAAAAGCATTACGTACATTAGGTCTGTTAAATGCGATACGCGCAACTCCATTTGATTTTTTATAGGTAATATCTTGATATTCTTTTGCAGTTTTCCAGTCTATTGAACTCATTGTATTTTTTTTAATTCATCAAAAATAATACAATATAGCATATCCTGCCATATGATTTATAGGGTAAATGTCCCTAATATTTAGTTCTGAAAAAATTTTAGCATAGTTTTTGATAATTTTTATGTGAATTGATAATATATTTACGATCATGAAGAGCTTAGTAGTAATACTTATTGGTAGCATTAGTTTCTTGTCATACGGACAAGAAAATAATATAAAATCCATTACTATAGCATGGGAGCAACTAGGCGCTCCTTTATCCCTTGTTAATGACAACTCGAATATCAATACATATCAATTACTCGAAGTAGATTTAAGTGTTGATCTCAGGCAACAATATTTGAAAAAAAATGCCTCACCAATGATGTTACTGCCCGACAATAAATCTATACAATCTGAATACAATTTTTCATTTCCACAGCCAAAGAAAGGAAATGTAGGGTTTAGTGTTTCAGGAAATGGTTACAATGCTAATGTAAATAGCACAGGAGAAATTAAAAACACCGCTTATAAAGATGCTAGTTTATATAGTGGAGCTTTCTGCCCGATTACCGGGCTTGCTTATTAAAAACTTTCTTTGCACTTCCGTTTACTTGTGTATTCAGGTCTTTTAGCAATGGTTTTATGTTTTTCTCTTCTTCGTAAAGATGAGTAAGCAAACTTAGTTCCTGTTTCAGTGCATCAACTTTATCTACCAAAAGATGGATTTCATTTTTTAGATCTGTACCGCTTTCTTTTTTCTTTCTCTGAACCCTCGCTTTTACCTCTGTTTCGGCTTTCATTTCATCCATACCGTTCATGATAACCCCTATAAATAAATTGAGCACTATCATTGTTCCGATTAAAACAAAAGAAACAAAGAAAAAAGATGCTAAAACGGGTGAAGCATAAGAATTAGTGCATAAAGCTTCATTTCCCCCGTAGCCATAGTTATCACAACCATACATGTTAATATACATGATATCAGTCCAGTCTTCGAGAGTTATAACCCTAAAAAGTGATAAGATTGCCGTTTGTAAATTCTCAAAATGTATAGGATCATTAGGTCCAAATAAAAATACAGCCATAGCACCGTAAATATAAAACAGCAATCCAAGCAGAAGACTAATGTATGCCATTGAAGGAATACTCCTTAGAAGTGCTCCCACAATAAGTTGTAACTCAGGTAGTGCTGTTACCAATTTAAATACCCTAAGAATTCGTATGAGTCTTAACACGGGTAAAAATTCTGCATTATCTCCAAGAAATGGGCCTGCGAAGCAGGCAACTACAATGAAGAAATCAAATAAATTCCAGGTATCTTTAAAATAATTTTGCGGTTGGTTTCCTTCGGCTGTGATTTTAATAAAAACCTCTACAGTAAATATGATTAGAATGATCCAATCAATAACATCTATAATGGGAGTCCATTGATCAACTTTTTCTCCATAAGTTTGTATCCCAACCATGATTCCGGCAAGGATAATTACTGAAATAATAAAATTCTGAAACCACTTAGATTGAGCAATCTTTTTGCATAGTGCCACCATGTAAGAAAAAGGTTAAGTTGTTGTTATTATTTAGTTTTGAGACTTTAAATTTAAAAAAATATTAAATTATAGTATTGCCTCTCTGTTACTTAACCTATTTTAATTGAATTTATTATAGACTATTTGGTTTAACCCGGATTATGCATTAAAACTTCGTTATGAAGGTTGAAAACGCAATAAAACCTAGTATTTTACAAGTTTTTGCATAGCAGCGCTCTGGTTAAACTTGAAAATGCAGCGGAGCGCTATGTTTTGAAGCGATTTCAAGCTGTAATACCTGCCTGCCGGCAAAGGCAGGGATTTTTTATGAATAATCCGGGTTTAATCCAGTAATCTAATTCCGTCCTTTTCTATGCTAATTTTTCTTGCTTTATAAAGAGAACCTATTGCTTTTTTAAAGCTTTTTTTACTTAATTGAAAAACTTCTTTGATATCTTCGGGATCAGATTTATCATTCAAATCTATAAAACCACCACTCACTTTCAATTCATTTAGAACTTGCTGAGCATTTGGCTCGATTCCTCTATAACCATGACGTTGCAAGGTAAGATCGATTTTACCATCTGGTCTAACCTTTTTTATAAAACCTTTTAATTGATCGCCTGGAGTAATTTTCTGAAAAATTTCGTCTGAGTATACCAACCCCAGATGTTTTTGATTCACAATCATGTTCCATCCATGAGGAGAAGGGTGGGAAGCTATTAAGTCCACTTCGTCATATGAAGAAAGTAGTACTAACGAATTATCTAGAAATGCATTAGTTTTACTTGACGCTACTAAACGGTTGGTTTCTTCATCAAGATACACATACACCAAATACCAGCTCCCAACTCTCATTTTTGAAGCCTGTTCTTTAAAAGGGACAAAGAGATCTTTCTCTAACCCCCAATCTAAAAAAGCTCCAATGTCTGAAACGCTGGTACATTTCAAATAGGCAAAAGATTTTACAGTAGCATAGGGTTCCAGCGTAGTAGCTACTACCCTTTCTGAACTATCCAAATACACAAAAACCTTTAATTTATCCCCAATTTCAAACTCTTCGGGCACGTATTTATTAGGAAGTAGCACTTCATTCCCGTCATCATCACCAAGATAAAGTCCTGGTTCTCTATCTCTTAATATTTCTAATGTATTATAAACTCCTAACGCAAGCATTCTTTGTAATTTTTGCGCAAAGATACTTCTTTAATATTGAACTCATCTTGACTTTTTGTGTTTAACCGAAAATGAGCTAAAACTTAATCAAATGAGGCACTTTTTGAAAGCCCTAGCAGCGCTAAGGTTAAGAACAAGAACGAAACATTGGTGAATCTTAGTCATTTTTTAGGAAATAGAAAAAGCCAAGATGAGTTCATTCTTTCTTAATTATTTTAAACAAAAAAGGTGTTTTTATGATCAAAACACCTTTCAAAATTTTAAAAATCTTCTTTACTATTTGTAAACAGCTTCTTTTCCAAAGTGCTTCGTTAATAAATAATAAACGACTGCTCTGTATTTATTACGATTTGATTTACCATAAGCATCCATTACTGAAGCAATAGCTTCATCTAATTTTGCTCCATCAGAAAGTCCTAATTTTTTGATTAAGAAATTTTTCTTTACTGTATCCAGCTCGCCTTGATCACTTCCTGATACCGTAGCTGCATCTGCATTATAAATTGAAGGGCCACAGCCTATGGTAACTTTTGTTAAAAGATCCATGTCGGGAGTTTGACCAATTTTATCCTTAATGTCGGCTGCGTACTTAGTTATTAGTTCGTCTCTTTTACTCATAAGATGATAAATGTTTTAGGTTTTTAGTTAATTCTTAATGTTATCCAAATATAGATGAATTATAAATGATTAAATCGTCTATAAAGTATAATAAGAAGTCATTATTAGACGAACTACTTGAAATAATCGATTAAAGTACTATCGTTCTCTTTTCTGGGAGTAAAAATCTCTAGTAATTGGGGTAAGTTATTGTTTTGATACATTACTTGAATGTGTTGAACAACCTCTTCCAAACTATGAGCTGCATGATATTCGAAACCGAACATTTCACATAAATGTATCGCGGATAAATCATGCGTAGTTTCAAAGAAAGTGCTAAAATTGCTACTTTCTTCCTTACCCGGTAAAATTCTAAATATACCTCCTCCATTATTATTGATTATAATAATTTTAAAATTAGAAGGAATATACTCGTTCCATAATCCATTGCTGTCATAAAAGAAGCTTAGATCTCCCGTAATCAGCGTAGTTGGAGTTTTTGAAGCTATTGCAGCACCTATAGCAGTAGAAGTACTACCATCAATACCACTGGTCCCTCTGTTACAAAAAACTTTGAATGATGGATTTAATGAAAATAACTGTGCATAGCGTACCGTAGAGCTATTGCTTAGCTGTATCATCTGCCCACCAGGGATTTTATCAAAAATAGTTTCAAATACTTTAAGATCGCTAAATGAAACTTTGTTAAGATACTCTTGATGTTTTTTTCTTCTTTGGTCTCTTATAGAAATCCAAAAGGACTTATAATCACTATGATTAGATTTTGTATTGGGTAAAAATTCTGAAAAAAATACATTTGGATGTAATTTTATATGTTCGGTAAGACAAAAATAAGTGTCATATGCTTTTTTCTCATCAATGTGCCAATGTGATTGTGGCTGATAATTACGTAGAAAAGCCTTTATTCGTTTTGAAACTACCATACCTCCAATAGTTAATAAAACATCGGGTTGCAAAGCTTTAAATTCATCATCTGTTAAGGACGTAATTAATTGATCAATACAATTAATATGCGATGCATGGTGGATATTTGAAGTAGTTTCTGTAAGGACCAATACCGAAGGATCATCTGCCAAATGCCTAATCCATTTTTGATCAATTATTCCAGGTGAATTTACACCAATTAATACCATCTTTCGTTTTGCCAAATTCCAGACTGATAGCATTTCTGCCTGTAAACCATCTGAAATATGATGTATTGGATATTCTACTGGTATATTTTTTGGTACAATTGTCGGGTTTTCTAACTTGTCATATAAAGGTTCATAAAAAGGCACATTAATGTGAACCGGGCCTTTTTGTTCTATTGATTTATTTAAGGCAAGATTTATTTCTCTTTCATTATGTTTTTGTGCTTCACGTTGTTTTTGACGCACCTTGTCATCCTCTATTTTAGTCTCTGCAACTACTTCAGAATATAGATTGGCAGAGTATAGAATATGATTTTCAAATACATTTTTCTGTCGAATGGTTTGTCCGTCTCCAATATCAATGCGTTCTATGGGACGATCGGCACTTAGTACTACCAAAGGGATATCACTATAAAAAGCTTCTGAAATTGCAGGATAGTAATTTAATAAAGCGCTACCCGAGGTACAGACAAGAGCTACCGGTTTTTTAATTTGCTGCGCAATTCCCAAGGCAAAAAATGCTGCGCACCGCTCATCAACGATACTATAACAATGCATACCAGGATGTTCACTAAAACCAATGGTAAGAGGAGCATTACGCGATCCAGGAGAAATAACAATATGATGAATACCTTTTGCTTCGCATAAGGTAACTATAGTTTGTGCTAAAGGGATTTTGGAATATAATCGTGTTTTCATTCGAATGGCTAAAGTACAATATCGTAATAATTTACCCCAATGTTTTAAAAGTATTTTAAAACAATACCTTTCTCATTGTTTCTGTCTTTTTTACCGTCTCTTCCCATTCTTTCTCTGGTATTGAGTCTTTTGTGATACCGCCACCCACATAAAGAATTGCTGTATTTCCTTTCACCTCCATACAACGAAGATTTACAAACAGGTTTGATTCTATTTCTGCACCATGACTCATATTTAATTCACCAAGAAAGCCTGTATAGAACTTTCGATCATATCCTTCATATTGCCTTATAAATGATTGTGTTTCTTCTTTAGGCAAACCACAAACAGCAGGTGTAGGGTGTAATATTTTAATTATATCTTCTACACCTTGTACTTCAGAATTAAGTGTTCCCTTTATATCTGTTCGTAAGTGTAATAAAGAACCTGCGCGATATGTGTACGCTTTTGAAGCAGTAATGTTACTTAGCACCGGGTCTAGTTTCTTCAAAATGTATTGAGTAACTATTTCTTGTTCGTCTATTTCTTTGCTCCCCCAGGTTACTGGTGTATCTTCTTGGTATGGCTGAGTCCCTGCAAGAGACATTGTGAAAATTTCATTATTCTTACTATGCAGTAATGTCTCTGGAGTGGCGCCTAACCATGCCCCTACTTTAGGATGATACCAATAATACACAAAAGCTGTTGGATAATTATCAAGTAATCTTTGAAACAATAGTAAAGGGTTAAGAAATTCAAATTGAGAGGTTTCTTCTTTGCGAGACAACACTACTTTTTTAAAATTCCCGGATGCAATAGCCTGAATCCCTTTTTCTATAAGTCGTTTGTGAGTTTCTTTATCTTTTAAATTTTCTGAAGAAGTTATTCGATTATGACTTGAATTTTTATCATTTGATTCAAGTTCATCTGAAAGACTAGCCGTTAGTTTCTTACTATGTTCAGAGGGAATAAGAAGTATAGGCTCATTACTATCAAATGGTGCAAAAACAAATCCTGAAATATCATAATCTTCTACCAAATATTTAATGTCATTCTCTTGAAGAAAAACATTTAACTCTAAAGAATCTGACTTCCTGTATACCACAAATGGTAATTGCTCATCTAATTGCTCTTTAATTTTAGCATAAACATCGGATATGCTCATACTATTTGGCTTTGGGAAGTGCGATGGTGGTTAACTTCACTATAGAAATCAAATTATTTTCTTCATCACGAATTTTTATATCCCATAGCTGTGTAGTTCTTCCCTGATGAACAACTTCTGCCCTAGCAAAAACATGTCCTTCCCGAATACTTTTCACATGATTTGCAGAGATTTCTATTCCCCTGATATAAAATTCATTTGCATCAAGAAACATATGCGAAGCTGCACTACCCACACTTTCTGCTAATGCCACCATGGCTCCGCCATGTAATACTCCATCGGGTTGATGCACTCTTGGGTTCACAGGCATTTTTGCAACTAAATAATCTTTCCCTACCTCGCAAAAAGAGATTTCCAGGGTCTCCATTAATGTATTTTTACACATTTCATCACATCTCTTAAGCAATTCTTTTTCTGATAAACTCATGGAATTTTTAAATTTTAAGTAAAAATAAACAATGGCGTTTAAATATTATAACTATATTTAATCATTATTTTAACGAACGTTCAATAAAATATGCCAAAAATAAAAACATCAAAAGAAGAAGTATTGCATAAAATAATTCCGATACTACGGCTTCGTGGCGTTCAAAACAGTAGCATGAGCGAATTGGCAAAAGCATGTGGTATTCAAAAATCTCATTTTTATTACTATTTCAATAATAAAGAAGAATTAATCAAGGAGGTGCTTTCAACTGTTTATAGTTACTTCAATTACAACCTTTTTAAAATCATTGATAGTACCTCCTTACCCTTACAAGAGAAGATTATAAAAATGAAGCAACTCATGAAAAAAATATTCCAGGTTTCAGATGGAGGTTGTATCATGGCTAATACAGCACTGGAAACCATTCATCTTAACCCTATTTACAAGAAAGAAATACAGTTATTTTTTTCAGATTTCATTATAGGGTTACAACGATTGTTAGCACCTAATTACTCTTCTAAAAAATCACTGGAACTTGCAGAACAGATAGTACAGGATATAGAAGGAGGTATTTTATTGGCGCAAGTTTATAATGATCAAAAATATATAAAAAATGCCGTTTCCAGGATGGAAAAAATAATTTTAAAATAATACACCTATGGAATCATACACTATTCACTCTTTTGATGGATTCCCTATCGCTGTTCACGAATTCACACCAAAATCTCCTAATAATAAGACGATCGTTTTTGCTCCAGCCGTTGCGGTACCACAAAAATTTTATTTCCACCTGGCAGAACACTTAGCCCAAAAAGGTTGTAACGTATTCACTTTTGACTATCGCGGTATTGGCAGTTCTATGTCACAAAGTATTCAGTCCTTGAAAGATCATGGTTATTTTTCCTGGGCAGGAGATTTTAAAGAAGTTTCTAGATATGCAAAAGAAGAGTTTCCCAATAACAAACAATATGCAATTGGCCATAGCTACGGAGGTAACAGCTTGGGCTTTAGTGACGTTTATCAATACTATGACAAATATCTTACTATCGCTTCCCAATTTGGATATTATAAACATTTCAAACTGAAAATGCAACTACTAATACTCATCAATTTTGGAATATTCGTACCTGTAACCACATCTATATTAGGATATTATCCTTCTGGGTGGTTTGGTTTAGGCAAACCATTAACCACCAAAGTTGCAAAGGACTGGGCAAAATTTTTACTCCATCCCGATTCGATGTTAAGTTTCACAAAAGAAAGCAACACCACTTTTTATGAAAACATAAAGGAGCCTATGCTTCTGGTAAGTATAGAAGATGATCTTTTTGCACCAAAGAAATCGGTAGATATCCTAGGAAAACGTGTATATAGTAATGCTCTGGTGACCAGAAAGCATTTAAACCCTAGCGATTATAATTTAAAAGAAATTGGTCATTTTGATTTTTTTAGAAAGAAAAATCAAGATATCTTGTGGCCAATTGTCTCTGAATGGTTTGAACTCAATTAAACTCAGCTATCAGACCAAAATTATTAGTTTTTATTGCTCACTTTATGAATATAAAAGAAAAAGAAATCTCTTATCAAACTACTAATACCTACTCAACGTTAAATACACTAACAACAAAAACAAAAAATATTTGGTTGGTTTTTCATGGGATAGGATATTTAAGCCGTTATTTTGTTAGATTGTTTGATAGCCTTAATAAGGAAGATAACTATTTTATCGCTCCACAAGCTCCTTCAAAATATTACAAGGGAAATGACTATAGAAAAGTTGGCTCTAGCTGGTTAACCAAGGAAAATACTCAAGTTGAGACTAAAAATGTATTAAGATATATTGATGCTATTATTGCAAAAGAAAGAATTCCTCAAGATTTAAACTTCATTGTTTTAGGATATTCTCAAGGAGTCAGTATTGCAAGCCGATGGATAGCCAGTCGCAAAATTAATTGCAATGCTCTTGTTATGATATCTGGAGGTTTTCCAAAAGAATTACATAAAGAAGACTTTGATTTCTTACCTAAAAACACAAAAATCATACACATTGTGGGTGAAATGGATCCTTTTTTTGAAATAGAAAAAGTTGAAGCCGAAAAGGAACGGGTGCGAGAGATACTACCTCAAATTGAATTTAGAACACATCCAGGAGGCCATGAATTAAATATAAAAACTTTAACTCATATTATTTAAGTCTTTCTAAAGCGTCTCTGCTGTGAACTGTATCATAAATAATAGTGAGTTTCTTAATTTTATGATTGGTATTAAACTCTATAATGTCCACTACTTTAAATACAACGCGACCACCATCCTTGAGCTCCCAATCATAATCAAAAAGTAACGAAACACGATTTGTGTTGTCTTCAAAAAACAAACCGCCAAATTTCAATTTAGAACTATTGGTATCTTCGGCCAAAGCCTTATAAAAAATTCTGGCTGGTTGTGTCCCATATAATGGAGATTCTACTATTCCGTCTTTGGTAAATAGATCAATTACTTTATTTATCTCTCCTTTTTCAAGATAAAAAAGATATTTTTGAACGATCTCTTTTACACTCATATTGCTGCTAATCATCTAAAGTTTTTTCATGCCCATTTGGGCAAACACCTCTTGTCGCATCGTAAAAACCATCGTCATATACGGCCCAATATTTCCAATGCGCTATGCAATAACACATTTTACATTCCTTACAATAAAAGGGAGCATACTCGTTATCGATTTCTTGAATTTTATGAAAGTCTTTACTCTGATAATATTTTATTAGATGATTACGGATAAGCCTATCAATCCTAAATGTTACATTGCCCAAAAAGCCCTCAATAAAAAGAGAGTATGGTTTTCTTTCTGATAATGTTATTGTAGCACAAGTATTTGCACATAGGCTGCAAGTAACTTCAATTGATTTTTTTCTAAATATCACTTTAAAATAATTAGTTTTGTCTATACTTAATATTTAGAATTCCTTTAAAAAATTTACAAATAACGCTCTTTTATAACTTCTAAATGATGTTTTTGATGACCCGCCAATATGTAGCCTACTGCTCTTACACTTATAGGACTTCCACTAGCTTCTCCTACCTTTAATAACATCTCATCATCAAAACCTTTAAACAAAGTAATCGAACTATTTCTTACCGCTTCAAAATCTTCAATAAGCTCTGTATTGCTGTAATCATTGGCATTAGAATTTGGTACATATGCATCCTGATCAAACCCCATTAACGGAGTTTTATCATTTCGTGCAAATCGCAATGCTCTGTAAGCAAAGATTCGTTCGGTATCAATCAAATGCTGTAATACTTCAGCGATTGTCCATTTTCCTTCAGCATAAGCATAGGTCAATTTTTCCCTTTGAAGTGAATTCATAAAATCAATAAATTCTTTCTTGCTCTTTTGTAATCCTTCAACAATATCGGGATATTCTGCTTTTGAAATGTATGTACGATAATAAGGATTAAACTCCTCTTCTTTTACTTGAGCCAACATATATAATTAATAAAAAATACGATAGAAATTTAGTGATTCCCAACTGCTTCACATATATTCTTAACAGTACTTTATCATTATTACGCAGAATTACGACTTGCATTTATATTGCCAAACAATGAGCGGGTCACCATTTTCTCATAAACATCCAAATCTTTGGCATCTACATTATCAGATCTTTGAATTTCCTGGATTTTCTTGAGGGCGTATTGCTGTATAGTCAATAATGGCAAAACAATATTCTCTCTAATAGCAATAGAAGCCTTTCCTGCTGGTTCGTTTTGCATTAATTCAGAATATCCAGTTAACTTAAATAATAAGCGCTTGGTAAGTAGATATTCGTCATGGATAATATCCCAAAACGCTCCATATTCTTCGTCTTCTTTCATATAAGACGTAAGCTCGAAGAATGACTTGGTAAGACTCATCATACTATTACCTATTAGTGCTCTAAAAAAAGCAGAGTCTTTGTACAATCTTATAACTTTATCAAAGTCTCCACGTTCTTCAAAGTTTTTTAAAGCGGTTCCTACTCCATAAAAACCCGGTACATTTTGTTTTAATTGACTCCAGCTACCTACGAATGGTATGGCTCTCAAATCTCCAAAATCTAAAGTAGCACTTTTACTACGCTTCGAAGGACGGCTACCAATATTTGCTTTCCCGTAGTATTTTAAGGTACTCATATGTTCCAAATATGGAAGAAATTTAGGATGACTCTTAAAATCGACATACGTTTGGTAGCTAATATCAGCAAGCTCCTGCATGGTATTCTTGTTCTCTACAGAAAAAAGATTACTTTCATTATTGGTCAATTCATTCTCTACCCCGGCACCTAGTAATTGCTCGAGATTATATTGGCAGGAATCCAGCGTACCAAAATTAGAACTAATAGTTTGCCCCTGCACGGTTATCTGTATTTCTTCATCTTCTACTGTTGGTCCTAATGAAGCATAAAACTGGTTAGTATTCCCTCCTCCTCTTGCAGGTGGCCCACCTCGACCATCAAAGAATACGACTTTCACATCATATTTTCTGGAAATTTCAGTTAATGCTTCTTTGGCTTTAAAGATTCCCCAATTGGCCATTAAATATCCTCCATCTTTTGTACCATCAGAGAAACCAAGCATAATGGTTTGTTTCATGCCACGGCGTTTTAAATGTGCCATATACACCGGATTACTATATAATGACTCCATTACTTCATGAGAAATCCTTAAATCTGGGACAGTTTCAAATAACGGAATCACATCTACAGTAGGAAGCTCCCAATCACAGAGTCTTATTAAAGCAAATGTTTCCATCACATTGAGCTCACTTCCATTATTACTAATGATATATCTATGAGCAGCACGTTCGCCATTTTTTTCTTGAATTGTTTTTATAGCGTACACAGACTCTAAAGTCGCCCGAGTAATATCTTCTTCAAAGATAGAAGGGTCAAGTTTTCCCGCTACTGTAGATAGAATGTCAATTTGTTCAGACTCTGAAAGCGTTTCATAATCTTTTGGGAAAATATTTAATCCTAGTTTTGTCGTTTTTTTAACAACATCGATTAATACTTTATGGTGTATTCTTGAATCTTGACGGATATCGAGTGTTGCAAAATGAAAACCAAAAACCTTAACCTTATTAATCAAATCCTGAAGTTCTTCAAGGAAGAGAGATTGATGTTCTGCTATTAATTCTTCTCGAATCTCTAACAAGCCTTTCATCAGGCTTTCTACAGATAAGGGTTCTGCCGTCTTGGCATAGTAAAAGTTATCATACAATGCAGCTTCTAATACCCCTATTTTATCCTGAAGATTTCCGAAAGTAATTCTTCTTTTTAGATCACGAATATCACGATAATAGTTGATCAATATTGTTTTACGTAATCTTTTTGCAACTTTTAGAGTAGTTTCAGTGGTCACGAAAGGGTTTCCGTCTCGGTCACCTCCCGGCCAAAATCCTAAATTGATAAGGTCATTATCTAGATCTTCACCCTCAAAAATATTTTGTTGAACGTAATTATAAATCTTGCTTGCCGAATGGTAAAATACATTCTCTAAGTACCAAATCAGGCTTACCGCTTCATCAAACGGAGTGGGTTTTTCTTTCTTAAAAAAAGCGGTTTTACCCAATTGAGCTAGTAATTTTTTTATCTCTGATAAAGCATTGCGCCGTATGGCATCATCAAGATCGTGAATGATTCCCAACACGGTACCCGGATAAAATTGGGTTGGATGCGCTGTTAAAGTAGGTCTAATCTTAAAACGCCTTAAATACTCTTTAAGTTCTTCTAATTGACCTTTTGCTTGTGCTTCTTCCTTTATACTTCTTAAGGTACCGCGACCATCCATATTATTTACGATAGGGAAAGCGGCATCTTCAATCGCATCAAATAATACAACTTGCCGTTCTATATACTGAATGAATCGGAATAGGAGATCATGACGTTCTTTTTGAGATGGATTATCCTGGTATAAAGAGAAGAAGCCCTCTACAATCTCTGTTGGGTTTTTATGCTGTTCATACCCTTTTTCGCATACTTCTTTGAAGAGTGGTAATAATACCCCGGTATTGGTTACCGTATCAAAAGGTAATGTAATAAGTATACTATTGTATATTTGGTATTTCGCCAGAACGTTCTCATTAAAACGTTCGATTTTTGGTTTTCTAGCCATTTTTGTGGTGGTAATTGTGGTTTATGGTTAATTTATAATCAATGACACAGGTATTTTTTATATAAAAAAACCCTTTAAGAACATTTCCTAAAGGGCTCATTAAATATTTTATGGAATACCCTTTACAATTCCTGAAAAATTGAATGCATTAACCGTTTTTTATCGTTGATACTCTCCTCTAAAGAAATCATGGTCTCGGTGCGATAAACACCATCGATATCATCTAATTTGAAAATAATTTCTTTTGCGTGATTTGTATCTTTTGCTCTCACTTTACAGAAAATATTAAATTTTCCGGTAGTAATATGCGCTACGGTCACGTATGGTATTTCATTGATTCTTTGTAAAACAAATTTGGTTTGCGAAGTATTTTGTAGATATATACCTACATACGCGATAAATGAATATCCCAATTTTTTGTAATCTAACGTTAAAGAGGATCCTTCGATAATCCCTGCCTCTTCCATTTTTTTAACACGTACATGTACGGTACCGGCAGAAATCAATAGTTTTTTTGCAATATCCGTAAAAGGCGTACGGGTATTTTCAATCAACATATCCAAAATTTGGTGATCAACTTCGTCTAATTTAAACTTTGCCATAGTAATTCGTATTATTTTTTCCCGATTATTTACATTGCAAAAATAACAGAAAAATAAAGCATTCACACATTTTATTTTATCTTTTTGTCAATTCTATTGAGAATAATTCAGAATCAAGGTAGAATTTTAACATCTCAATCTCTGGAACTATCTCTACTGTAACGATTTCGTTACGTATCGTCCTTTTTTTACCGATAATTTCTCTATGTCCATAAAATTTTCGTAAATCTTCAATTTTAACAATTTTAGGTACGAATTTCACATAATTTTCAATCAATTCTTCAGTATACTGCACGGCTATATCGACACTTTTTCCATCCAAAACTACATCTCTTATAATTACATCATAAAAGCATTTTCTATTTTCGGGAATTAGAAAATAATCTTTATACCCTTGTCCAGTAATTTTATTCTTAGCGATATAATGAATTGCTGTAATTAACGAATAAAAAATATACTCTCTTGTAATTTCACGGTCATAATCATTAGCATAATGACCGGCTTCAAACAAAATTGTCGGAATTCTATTGTACTCTAAAGTATCACCTATGCAATTAATATTAAATCCATCATCATAACGCCCCACTTGCCCTGGAATACATTCTTGAAGTACAGTGTTGATTCTAGCGATAATTTCCATAGCTATTTTGCGACTCATAGTAACTGTTCGTTCAATATCGCCTGCTGGAGACAAAAAGGATACGGTAGCACTTTTATTCGTTTCTCCTGCACTAAAAATAGTCCGTTGTCCATGAAGATTAAATGCATAGTCAGGTTTTATTTGTTTAATTAGATGATGAAGTACCTTACTTTCCTTTTGTGTAAGCTCCTGAGCATCTCGATTAAGATCAACTTTATTATGATTAAGCCTGGTATATGCTTTAGCTCCATCTGGACTAAGTATTGGAATTATAAATAAAGTACACTCTTTCAAGATTTCATTTGTGATATAATTTTTAGAATCGGTAAGTAGGTTTAAAAGGTCAAAAATAGCTTTTGTACTGGTACTTTCATTACCATGCATCTGTGACCAGAATAAAAGCTTCTTTGGACCAGTACCAATTTTTATGAGATGGATAGAAGCATTATTTTCTGAGACTCCGATTTGATCTATTTCAATTTTCGCAGATAGCAAATCAAGTAGAGGAGCAATATGATCTCCATGAATATAACGCCCAGATAAAGATGATTCTTTATAGTTGGCGAACCAATTTTTTAGCGTAGTAATGTTCATAAATTAGCATGATAAAGCTACGAAATTACCATAGTTTATTGAGTAATCATAGTAATTGAAAAGATTATTTACATCTGTAAACTCTTTAATAGTTTACAATTGTAATTTACCTTTATTTACATTTGTAAACAACTAAAGTTTTAATTTTTGTATATAAATGTAAACAGCACAAAACTTCAAGTTTCCAAATGTATTCTAGTTATTAACAATTATTTAAATAGATGCATGCTATTTATTTAAATAACTATATATCAGAGTTATAAGTTTAATTATATAAAGTTTTGTTTTAACACATAATTAGTGGTGTTTACAATTGTAAAACGGTTTTGTCATAGAATTTGTTTACCTTTGTAACCAATATGAATACTCTAACTCGTTTACAATGGTAAACAATAAAGATTTTGGTAAAAGAATCCAAAAAATTATGGATTATTATGCTGTATCTGCCTCATCCTTTGCTGATTACATGGGTGTAGGCCGTTCATCTATTTCGCATATACTTTCGGGTAGAAATAAACCCAGTCTCGACTTTGTAATGAAGATTGTAGACGCATATACAGATGTAGATCTGGAATGGTTATTATACGGTAAAGGCACATTTCCAAGATCTAAAAATACGATTCAAGAAAAAACAGACGTACAAGAAATTGAAGCTATTTCAAAAGCAACTTCTACTCCTACTATTTCGTCCGAACAAGATCTATTTTCACAATCAGCAACACGTGAAAAAGAAATAGTCGAACAATCAATTTCTTCTGTAGAAAAGATTTCGCAAGTTCATTCTTCAGAACACGCTATTGATCGTATCGTCATTTTTTATTCAGATGGCACTTTCAATTCGTATGAAATGAAAAAATCTTAACAACTTTTTTATGTGTCGTTATCAAATTTCTGGAAATAAATCTATTTTCGTTTTTCAGTTAAACTATTATATGAAGAGAATTGCTTTTATACTCCTGTGTATCTTACTACTTTCTGGTTGCTATCAGCCAGAAAGAAACTGTACTGATTTTCACATGGGTACTTTCGAATTTGAAACCTTACTTAATGGCGAGTTAGTTAAAACAACTTTTATTCGAAACGATTCTATTGAGGTTGATTATTTCCAGGGAAAAACAGACACATCTAGTGTCCGATGGATTAATGATTGTGAATATATCGTACAGAAACTACACCCAAATAGCATGGCCGAAGAGAAAGCTATTCACATGAAAATCTTATCGACCAACAACGATACGTATACTTTTGAGTATGCGCTGGTAGGCTCATCAAATAAACAGCGCGGAACCGCGAAAAAAATAAAATAATGTTCGAAATATTTGCATCTCTGTCTAGATGCTTTACCATTCGTTTTTGATCTTAATCAGATGTATTTTAAATACTGAAATCATTTACTTTTATTGTAAATATTTGATAATCATTATTTTATAATAAATAATTGACACTTATACTTTAATACAATAAATTATTTGTTCGACATGTATAATCGAAATTAATTATAGCAATATTCGTTAAAAACTAATCGGATTTTCATTGTAATATTGTATAGTTCAAAAGTGAATTATGCCTAAACACTCAAATGATTCTTATTTTAACAGAATTTCAAAAGCCATATCCTTTATAGAGGAAAACCTCAAAAGTGAACTTACTTTAGATAGTATTGCACAGCAAGCTTATTATTCTAAATATCATTTTAGTCGAGTCTTTACCGCAATAACAGGCGAAACTGTTGGAGACTATGTGAGAAAAAGAAGGGTTTCTGAATCTGCTCATGAATTAATTCTCACTAAACAGCCCATCATAGAAATTGCTGAGCGGTATCAATTTGATTCTCAACAGTCATACACCCGTGCTTTTACATCTGTTTTTGAAATTAGTCCGGCAAAATATAGAAAGAAAGGACACCGACTTGTTCCTTTTGATCGTTATACTTTATCACCCAGCGATTTTGATCGTTTACAAAAGGACTTTACAACCGCGACACCCCATATTATTAATGCCCAAGAAAGAAAATTAGTAGGTTTAAAAATTGAAACCAGTCTTTCTAATGACACAACAACCGCAATGTGGCAGGAGTTTATGCCCAGAAGACATGAAATCAAAAATAATAGAGATACCGGATATTACTCGGTGCAAGTTCATAATGATACTATTACGCTTGATACTTTTACAGAAGATATTCTGTTCGAAAAATGGGCAGCGATAGAAGTTCCAGATTTTGACCATATTCCTAATGGGATGTCTTCATATAGTCTATCAGAAGGGAAATATGCAGTCTTTATGCATAAAGGTCCTGTAAGTACATTTCAAAAAACAATGGACTATATTCTTAGGTTATGGTTACCCAACTCTGATTATGAACTAGACACAAGAGATATATTTACGGTCATGGGAGAAAAATATCATGGCCCCTTTCATCCAAAGTCTGAGGAAGAGGTATGGATTCCTATTAAATGATTTTGTCATTTTATAAGTGATCCTGAATTAAGACATTAGTAATGTTGGTTCTTATATAATTTAAAATTGAGTTACTTATTTCAATACCTTTGGATATTCGTAAGCTTTACTAAAACAAAATTAAATTGAAAAACCATCTTATTCTTATTATTCTTCTCTTATTTTGGGTAGTCTGCCATGCCCAAAAGCCTTATAAGCGGTCACTCTTCCTTATGGGAAGTGATTTTGAGATTACGGTAGTCGCAAAAAACAGCACCCAAGCTAATCAATATATAGATCTGGCTGTTAAAGAGATAACCCGGATTGAAAAACTCATTTCCTCCTGGGATCAAAATTCTCAAACTTCACAAATAAATAGAAACGCAGGCATCCAACCTGTAAAAGTTGATCAGGAATTGTTTGATCTTGTTAACCGTTCTATTAGCATTTCAAATCTCACCGATGGAGCATTTGATATTAGTTATGCATCGATGGACAACATCTGGAAATTTGATGGAAGCATGACAAATTTCCCGTCAAAAGAAGCGATAAAAGCTTCTGTTGCCAAAGTTGGATATCAAAACATAGTATTAGACAAAAAAAACACTACCGTATTCTTAAAAGTCCCGGGAATGAAAATTGGTTTTGGAGCCATAGGCAAGGGCTATGCCGCCGATAAAGCAAAAGCCCTATTGATACAAAAAAATGTAAATGCAGGCATTATTAATGCCTCGGGAGACATGAATGCGTGGGGTAAACAGCCCAATGGTGAAGCATGGAAAGTAGCCATTACTAATCCTATGAACAAGACAAAAGCTTTTGGTTTACTCCCAATACATGAGGGAGCAGTAGTCACTTCAGGAAATTATGAAAAGTATGTATCTTTTAATGGTAAGAGATACTCACATATTATCGATCCCAGAACAGGATACCCCTCTAGCGGAATCATAAGCACCACCGTTTTTGCTGCGAAAGCAGAACTTGCAGATGCTCTCGCTACATCAATTTTTGTTATGGGTAAAGATGCAGGACTTGATAGAATTAATCAATTACCAAAAATTGAATGTATTATTATTGACGATCAGGGAGATATTTACACTTCAGATCATATAGAAATAGAGAAAATGTAGTTCAAGAAAGTTCTTATCAATTTAATGCTGTTTTTTTTATTTTTTTATCCCGAAATTCGCAGAAGAATTCTAAACCAAAACCATGAATCTGGAAAAACAACTATATGCTCGTAGTGGATCAGTATGTGAATTATCAGGAGAAACTGAAAACCTAAAAGCTTATGAGGTTCCAAAATCACCAGTAACAGGCGTAGGTGCCCACATTCTTATTTCGCAAGTTTGTCTTGAACAAATAAAAAATCCTGAGAAAACAGATCCAAATCACTGGCGTTGTCTTAATGACAGTATGTGGAGTGAAGTACCTGCTGTACAGGTAATGGCTTGGAGAATGCTTAATCGTTTACGGGCTGAGGGCTGGCCACAGGATTTGCTCGATATGCTGTATTTAGATGAAGAAACAATGGCCTGGGCAGAAGCCACAGGAGAAGGTCAAGCAAATGAAGATACAGTCAAACATTTTGATTCTAATGGCACCGTCCTACACGCGGGAGATAATGTCGTACTCATCAAAGATCTGAATGTAAAAGGAGCTAATTTTACAGCAAAAAGAGGAGTGGCCGTAAGAAATATCTCTTTAGTGCACGACAATCCAGAACACATTGAAGGCAGAGTAAATGGACAACATATCGTAATTCTTACCAAATTTGTAAAAAAGTCTTGATTATAAAGTCAGAAAATTAACCAATCCAAAAATGATATAGCTGTTAAGCCGCTAAAATACCTAACGGATTTTATGTTTTATAATGTAAGTATCAAAATAAACTAGCTTGCTCTCCATCTCCGGTATTTTCATCATCTTTATCTCCAGAAGGTTTAGCAGAGACATTCTCCTCTTCTATCACTTCTATTTCCTCTGTAGCAGGCGGTTCTGGTTCTTCATAAGGTAACGAATCCAGCAAGTTAATTTGTTTTACTTTGTGAGTAGTTAGCTGATTTCCAAGAGCTTTAATTCCCTTTATAGTAATAAATTCCTCTAGGCTTACTTCTTCATTTGGGCGTTGATCTTTACCACGAAGTTTATTAAAAACTATCTCTACTACTGGTCTATAATCTGTTGAAACAACTTCTAAGAATGATTTTGGATGTTCTGAAATGAATACTTCTTCCTTTTCAGGATTTTCTATAAGAAATCGTTTTACATAATATCGCTCTTTTTCACCATCCCAATAGATTGCCGAAATTGGTTTTTTAGGCTTCCATTTCTCTAAAACGATCATATCAGTATTAAAATGTAACGTCATCTCAGGAATAATGGTTTTCGCAACTCCCTTTTGATCAATAATCAGTAAACGATCCTCTCCTCTAAAATCACCTAGCAACTCTCCTCTACCATCCACGTTAAGACGTTGCACTGTATCATCAAACCATATTTTGCGAGGTTTTAAGGTAGAAACTCCCTGTTCCTTCAATTCTACTCGTTTAATATTATACTTGGTCACTATATTACCTTTAACTCCGCGTCCTTTTATCATCAAATCGGAGAAATCCAGGTCAAATTTGAGTTTCTTAATGCTTCCCGCCTGACGTAAGAAAATAGTCACTACCTCTGCCTCTCCATTCGGATTGGCAGAAAAATATGCCACTTTAGAGCCTTTCTTTCCTTGAGTAAGATCATACTCCTTGTCTCTCGTAACGCCTGTAACTGCGAAGCGCTTTACATACGATGCTCCTCCTCTGCCATCCTGATAAATCATATTGTAGATCGTACGCTTATCTTTTTTCTTAAAGACCGCTACATGAATGATATTTTTACCTATAAAGGTCTTAGAATCTACTTTGGTGATCATTAATTTACCCTCTGAAGTAAAACAAATAATGTCATCTATATCAGAACAATCGGTAACATACTCGTCTTTTCGTAATGAAGTACCAACAAATCCTTCTTCCCGATTTACATAAAGCTTTGTATTGCGTATCACTACCTTGGTAGCCTCTATATCGTCAAAAATCTTAATCGCTGTTTTACGCTCTTTACCTTTACCATAAGTAGTTTTCAATCTCTTGAAATAATCTATAGCAAACGCTATAAGATGTTCCAGGTTATGTTTTACTTTAGTAATATCTTCTTCTAACGCTTCAATTTTTTGTTGCGCTTTATCGATATCGAATTTTGAAATTCGTTTAATTCGAATTTCTGTTAGTCTTACAATATCTTCTTCGGTAACAGCACGTTTTAGGTGTTTGATATGAGGTTGTAGTCCCTTATCAATAGCTTCGATAACACCTTCCCAGGTTTCTACCTCTTCAATATCACGATAGATACGATTTTCGATAAAAATTCTTTCCAACGATGCAAAATGCCATTGTTCCTGAAGCTCATCTAACTGAATCTCGAGCTCTCGTTTTAACAATTCTAGGGTCTTATCTGTCGAACGACGAAGCATCTCTGAAACCCCAATGAAATTGGGCTTATTTTCTTCAATCACACATCCTAATGGCGAGATAGACACTTCACAATTCGTAAATGCATAAAGCGCATCAATTGTTTTATCTGGTGAAATACCAGACGGAAGATGTACTAATATTTCTACTTCGGCAGCAGTATTGTCTTCTATCTTTTTGATTTTGATTTTACCCTTGTCATTTGCCTTAAGAACAGAATCTATTAACGTAGTGGTAGTGGTTGAAAATGGAATCTCTGTAATCACCAGTGTATTTTTGTCTAACTGCGATATTTTGGCACGTACTCGTACTTTCCCACCTCGGTTACCATCGTTATAATTGGTAAAGTCAGCAATACCAGATGTCGGAAAATCAGGTAAAATAGTAAATCGTTTTCCTTGCAGATGTTTAATTGAAGCATCTATAAGCTCAATAAAATTATGCGGAAGAATTTTTGTACTTAATCCTACTGCAATTCCTTCTGCTCCTTGTGCTAATAGTAATGGAAATTTAACAGGAAGATTAATCGGTTCTTTTTTACGACCATCATAGGACAATTGCCATTCGGTTACCTTAGGATTATATACAACGTCTAGTGCAAATTTAGAAAGACGCGCTTCTATATATCGAGATGCTGCTGCTCTATCACCTGTAAGGATATTCCCCCAGTTTCCCTGCATATCGATTAGTAGTTCCTTTTGACCGACTTGTACCATAGCGTCCGATATACTGGCATCACCATGAGGGTGATACTGCATGGTGTGCCCCACAATATTGGCAACTTTGTTATATCGACCATCATCTAAATCTTTCATAGAATGAAGAATACGCCGTTGTACTGGTTTTAACCCGTCTTCAATAGCGGGTACGGCTCGCTCCAGGATTACATACGATGCATAATCCAGAAACCAGTCCTTGTACATTCCCGTAACTTTGGTGATCACTTCTTGTGGTTGGTGATCTGCGGGAATTGATTCGTCATGTAGTTCTTCGTTTTCGTTTTCGTTTTCCAAATCCATATATAATTATTGGGGCTATTTTATCAATTTCAAAGTTGCAGAGTTACAAATTCTCCAAAGCAACCTCAATCAAAGAATTTAATCCTTCCTTAGAATTCATAGATCGCGATTCTTTATACTTCTTCCTCTACAGTATCCAATTCAACTTTTAGATTATCGATAATAAATTCTTGTCGTTGCGGAGTATTTTTTCCCATATAAAAAGACAATAACTCTTCGATAGACTTTTCTTTATCCAGCATTACTGGATCCAATCTAATATCATCACCAATAAAGTGTACAAATTCGTCTGGAGAAATCTCACCTAAACCTTTAAATCGAGTGATTTCAGGTTTGCCAGATAATTTGGTAATCGCATCTCTTCTTTCTTGTTCAGAATAACAATAAATAGTCTCTCTTTTATTTCTTACCCTAAAAAGTGGTGTTTGTAAGATATATAAATGTCCTTCTTTGATCACTTCAGGAAAGAACTGTAAAAAGAAGGTGATTAACAAAAGTCTAATGTGCATCCCATCGACATCGGCATCGGTCGCGATCACAATATTATTATAACGCAAATCTTCAAGGGATTCTTCGATATTCAATGCTGCTTGTAAAAGATTAAATTCTTCATTCTCATAAACAATCTTTTTACTCATATTATAGCTGTTCAATGGCTTACCACGTAAGCTAAAAACAGCCTGGGTATTTACATCACGAGATTTGGTAATCGACCCACTTGCAGAATCACCCTCGGTAATAAACAGCGTACTCTCAAGATTACGATCCTTTTTACTATCGGTAAGATGAACACGGCAATCTCTAAGTTTTTTATTATGTAAACTAGCTTTTTTGGCACGTTCGCGTGCCAGTTTGCGAATTCCAGATAGATCCTTACGTTCACGTTCTGCCTGCAGGATTTTACGTTGTAAGCTTTCCGCAGTATTGACATTTTTATGTAAGAAGTTATCCAAATTTGTTTTTACAAAGTCATTGATGTAGGTTCTCACCGTAGGTAATCCACCTCCCATATCAGTAGATCCCAGTTTCGTTTTGGTCTGACTCTCAAAAACAGGTTCCATCACCTTTATGCTTATCGCCGACACGATTGATTTTCTAATATCACTAGCTTCATAGTTTTTACCATAAAATTCTCGTATGGTTTTCACTACGGCTTCTCGAAAAGCAGCCTGGTGTGTCCCTCCTTGTGTAGTGTGCTGCCCGTTTACAAAAGAATGATACTCTTCGCTATATTGTGTTTTGCTATGGGTGATGGCTACTTCTATATCATTACCTTTAAGATGAATAATATCGTACAATCTATCATCTTCGTTGATAGTATCGGAAAGTAAATCCTTTAATCCGTTTTCTGAAAAATATTTCTCTCCATTAAAAATTATGGTTAAACCCGGATTAAGGTACACATAGTTCTTAAGCATCTTGGCCACATACTCTGTGCGATATTTGTAGTGTTTAAAAATCGAATCATCGGGCACAAAGGTTACTTTGGTACCACGTCTACGAGTTGTTTCTTCTAAAGAATCCTGATTGGTTAGGTTTCCTTGTTCAAAGTCTGCAGCTGCCGATTTACCGTCACGCGTAGATTCAACACGAAAATATGTAGATAGCGCGTTAACTGCCTTAGTACCTACACCGTTAAGTCCTACCGATTTCTTGAAAGCACGGGAGTCATACTTACCACCGGTATTCATTTTGGATACTACATCTACAACTTTCCCTAGTGGAATGCCACGACCATAGTCTCGCACCACCACTTTATCGCCTTGGATGGAGATCTCGATGGTTTTACCAGCTCCCATTACATACTCATCGATCGAATTGTCGAGTACTTCTTTTAGCAAAATATAAATCCCATCATCTGCAGATGATCCATCGCCTAACTTACCAATATACATCCCTGGTCGCATACGAATATGCTCCTTCCAGTCTAGGGATCGTATATTATCTTCGGTATATTTGGTTTCCTTGCTCATAAAATTTTTGGGTAGAATGCTTGCTAATATAAGGTATCAGGTACAGAATTAAAACAAGCTTCCTACAAAGTAATTAACAAATCTATAACGACTTTTGTTGATTATTTGGTATACAATACTTTATAAAGTATTTGATCTAAAACTGCCTTTATTTTTTAATATAGTATAATATCACATATCATGCAAACCGCCTTAATAATAAGTTTTTGAGCTCTAGTAAGGTGTTTAGATAGTAACTGTGATAAATTTGAATCAAATACGAACAGACTTAAGCAACGAAATGGCAACAATGATTATAATTAAGTGTGACGAGGCGCGTAAGAAAAAATTAAACATAAACCAACTTGATTTCTCTGCAAAATAGTCTTAAGGTGGATACTATCCCAAAAATCATAGCCAGACCTTTGTCGTTAAAGATGATCCGTCCTGAAATATGAATGCTACTAAAAACCTCAGAAATAATAAGTTTTTAAAACGATTTAATAATAATACTGTTAACACAAAAGAAGATTACTATAAATATCAAAAATCTTTTATGAAAGAAGAACTTGATGAAGAAACTGTATTACAAGTTTACATCAAGAATTTTGATTCTATATTATCTAATATAAATTTTCCTGTTTTGGCTTTGTTTGGCGAAAATGATATGAATGTTGACTGGAAGAAAACCAAACCTTTATACGAAAAGACACTAAGCAGAAATACAGATTTGACCGTCAAATCATTGCCGAACCGTAATCACAATTTATATCCATGCAAAACAGGAGGTTTTTATGAGTTTCAAAATAATGACATGCCTAGGACAAGATGTGTTGGATTCTTAAATGCGATAACCGATTGGTTAAATAAAATAAGCCACATCCAAATATCGAATAATACCAAAAATTTCTTAGTCTAGGATAAATATCATAATAATTAATTTCCTTTTTTTTACCTTTAATGATTATCCTAAAAAATAAATTATACTACTCTATGTTCACACTCGAAGATCTGGCGCATATCAAAAAAAGAAAACAATTAATTCATATTGCAGATCAAAAAAACATTGATATTTCTAAGATCCAAAGAAGCTTAAGATATGAAGATGAGCTTCGAGCCTTACAAGCAGAACTTGTAAATCTACAGCAATGGGTTGCCAAAAAGAAGCTTAGGGTGGCTATTCTTTTCGAAGGAAGAGATGCCGCTGGTAAAGGGGGGTCTATTAAACGGTTCACCGAGCACCTAAATCCCAGATCGATGCGTATTGTAGCACTTTCTAAACCAACAGAAGAAGAACAAGGACAGTGGTATTTTAGGAGATACATAAAAGAATTACCTAATCCGGGTGAAATAGTGTTTTTTGATCGCAGTTGGTACAACCGGGCAGTCGTAGAGCCCGTTATGGGTTTTTGCACAAAAAGACAGTACAATAAGTTTATGGTTCAGGTTCCGGGGTTTGAACACATGTTATATGAAGACGGAGCAATTGTAATCAAATTCTGGTTTTCGATATCAAAAGAAGAACAGAAAAAGAGATTTGATTCCCGAATGCAAAATCCATTAAAAAAATGGAAATTTAGTCCGGTAGACATGAAAGGTCAGCATCTATGGAATAAATACACCAAATACAAAGAACAAATGTTCTCTAAAACCCATACTACTTTTAGTCCCTGGATTATTGTTAAAACAAATGATAAAAAAACAGCTCGCTTGGAAAGTATCAGATATGTACTCTCTATGTTTGATTATATAGGTAAATCAAAAGCTAAAACTACGCTGTTACCAGATCCAAATGTTATAGTAAGATACCACCGACACATAGAACAAATAGACATATAATATGACAACAGCCAAAAAAAAAGAAATCCTGAACATAAGCGACGAAGATTTACAAATATTAAACTCACCCATTGGGCTTAGGTATCTATTTAATGATAAAAAGACAGATGTTTCTAAAGCTTTAAGAATGGCAAAATATGAACTAGAGTTAAGAGAGCTACAAATAGAACTTATAAAGCTTCAAAACTGGTACATACAAAACAACAAAAAAATTGTCATTCTTTACGAAGGTCGTGATGCTGCAGGAAAAGGAGGCGCTATAAGAAGACTTACAGCACATCTTAATCCAAGACATTTTCGTAAAGTAGCCTTACCGAAACCTACTAGCGAAGAACAAGGCCAGTGGTATTTTCAGCGGTATGTGAACCAATTGCCAAAGCCTGGTGAAATGGTTCTTTTTGACCGCAGTTGGTACAATCGTGCTGTTGTAGAACCCGTAAATGGATTTTGTACAGAACAACAATATCGTACGTTTATGGGGCAGGTAAATGAATTTGAAAGAATGATTCTGGAATCAAATACTCATTTGATCAAGTTATATTTCTCTATCACAAAAGAAGAGCAAGAACTACGGTTTAATGATATCAAAACTAGCCCTCTTAAAAAATGGAAAATGACTCCTGTTGATGAACGTGCGCAAGAACTCTGGGATGAGTATACAAAGTATAAAGTCAAAATGTTTGAGCATACGAATACAGAACTTTCGCCATGGATCGTCATTGAAGCAGATCGAAAAACCAAAGCCCGAATTGAAGCTATACAATATATTCTCAATACTATTCCCTACAGATAATTGATTTTTCAAACAAAAGCTTAACCTTTAAGCCAGGCATTTCTCAATTCCAACTGCTTTGTAGTAGGATTTTCGACTGTTGTGAGTTTTTTCCCTGTTGTATAAGACTTTGTAACTTTAGTTTTTATCACCACATCCTCTCCGTCTCTATTTAACTTAATTTCTAAGTTATCACCTTCCTCCCATTCTAGAGTAGTACCAAGAACCTTATTTACATTTTGAATGGTTACTTTAGTACCGTTAAGCTCAATAACATCGTCATTAGGTTTCACTCCGTTATCCGCCCAAAAGCTATTATCTTCGACCTGCTCGGTAAAAAATATGGTACCTGCAGCCATATTTCCTGCAAAAATCAATTCCCTTCCATTCTGGACATAGTTTGTTTCTATTTTCTGTGTTTTGATCTCTAATCCTACTTTATTAAAAAACTCTTGATAGTTGATTGGAGTACTCCCTTCAACATGGGTCTTCAAGAATTCTCCCACAGAAGGATATGTCATCTCTGTAATTTCTGCTATGATTTTATCATCATCGAAAGGTTTATTTTCACCATACTTAAGAGATAATTCTTTCATCAAAGACAAAATCCCTCTATTTCCATCACTTGCCTCACGCATCAAAATATCAATACACATACCTATCAATGCTCCTTTTTCGTAAACGTTAGCATAGTTAGGCGCATAGGGTTTGTCTAAAATATTTTCGCTCATCTCTGTAAAACTCATCGCATCATCATATGCTGTAGCGTTTTCGATTTTAGCTTGTATCTTAAGGAAAAATTCTTGCTCATCTATCAATCCCTGATTAATCTGGAAAAGCGTTGCGAAATATTCTGTCACTCCTTCATACATCCACAAATGCTTAGAAAATGTTGGAGCATTATAGTCAAAGTAATGCACATCTTCAGAATGTACACTAAGCGGAGTAACTATATGAAAAAATTCGTGAGATACCACATCGATCATTGCTGAAGCTAATGCATCATCAGGAATCTGTTCTGGCAGTACTACAACTGTAGAAGTATGATGTTCTAGAGCCCCAAATCCAGAGGGGGAATTTTGTTCACCAGAAGCTAAATATAAGTAGATATCATATCTAGGAGTACTATTAATATCACCAAGATATGCTTTTTGTGCTTTCATCATTTTAAATACAGTTTCTTTAATTTTTGAAGCTGTATGTACTTTATTAGGAGAATAAACACTTAATACAATCTTTATATCTCCGACTTGAAATTCTTCGATATCCAGATTACCATACATCATGGGATTATCTGTAATTTCAAAATAGCGAGTCGCAAAATATTTATCAGTTGTATTTGATCCATCTTCGCTGACCTCAGAACCTGTTTTTTGCAAAGCAGAAGTTCTTTTCATTGCAGTAGGCGCCTTAATTTCTAACGAATATTGATTATTTTTCAAAACATCAAAATAACCTATAAAGCCGTGAAGATTGAGCACGAAATTATCAGGCTCTATGTTGGTGCCTGAAGGAGAAAAAGGAGCGCCAATCGTTACATTTTCAATATCGTAGGTATCATTTACTTTATACTCAATTTTATCGAGTTGCTTTGCATTGGCTATTAACCATGTATTGTCATCGAGACTTTCTGTATTGATTTCATTTCCTTCATAATCAAAAGCCTTAAAATCATCCACATATTTTCCAAAATTGCTGACTGAATAAGTCCCCTGAACCACTTTTGGCAGATAATATTTTACTGTGTCTTGTACAAATCGTCCAGGATTAATGGTAACAGGTACTTTATCATCTGCTGTTTGGGTTAAATCCATAACTGTTGCTACAGGAACATTGGTCGAAATATCATTTGAAGGATTCTGTACTCCACATCCTACCAACAATAAACCAATAGAAATCCTGGCTAATGTATTTTTCATTTGATCTAAATCTATATTTACTTATGCTAAACTCTAAAAAGAAACGTGTGTTACAATTTCGTTACGCAAAATATGCATTTTGTATAGACTTTGGCTTACTTTTAGCACTTTTTAATTATAAAAGCTTACATTTTTTGAATTTAATAATTGACAAATATACACTGCATTTTTCTAGAGATACTAATTCCTTACCTCCAGATAACACTACAATCATTTTCTTGCATGACTCCCTGGGATGTGTAGAACTTTGGAGGGATTTCCCAAAGAGTATAGAATCAATTTGTAATTGTAATGTACTTTCTTACGATAGACATGGGTATGGAAAATCCTCTCCTTTTACAGTTATTCAAAGAAATAATGACTATCTTCTTAAAGAAGCTATGATCTTAGGAAAAATTCTGGATCAATTGAGCCTTTCTAGAGTAGTTTTATTTGGTCATAGTGATGGCGGTAGTATAGCTTTGTTGGCGGCTGCTCTATTCCCAGAAAAAATAACTGGTATTATCACTGAAGGAGCTCATGTGTTTGTTGAAAAAAAGACAATCAAAGGAATCAAAGAGGCAGTACGATTGTTTAAAAATACAAATTTAAAAGAGCGACTATTTAAATATCATGGTGAAAAGACAGACGCTGTTTTTAAAATGTGGACAGAAACCTGGCTTTCTCCTTCTTATCAATCATGGAACATCGAGAAATATCTTCCTAAAATAAAATGCCCGTCTCTTATTATTCAGGGAGAAAATGACGAGTATGGCACTCTGGAACAAGTCTATTCCATTGTTGAAAAAACCACAGGAGAGTCTAACTCTTTAATACTCAAAAACATTGGCCACACTCCGCACAAGGAAAATCCCCAAATTGTAATTGAAAAAGTCAATCAATTTTTACGCAAAATCGGTATATCATGTTAAAGAATTGATAAATTCTATATTTCTTGATATTTATTTAAAAACTTGTAACAATTATCTTTAAATCATTTCACTATGCAATTCATCAAATCAACTTTTTTGCTATTCTTGATTATGTCTGTCTGTAATGCTCAAGAAAAACTCGAATATCAAAAGCCTCCAAAAGAAATTTTAGAACTTGTAGATGTTAAGTTAGCTCCTTCAGTAAGAGTAGATTCAAAAGGGGCAAATCTGGTATTCTTATACAGAGATAGTTACAAAACAATTTCAGAATTATCAGAAAAAGAAATGCGATTAGCCGGATTACGTATTAATCCCAAAACAAATATTTCTAGTAGAGCTAATTATTTTAACGATGTAAAAGTTAAAAGGACTTTGGATAAAGAAGCAAAACAAGTTACAGGACTTCCTGAAAATCCAAGAATAACAAATTTCGTTTGGTCTCCGGATCAGAGTAAAGCTGCATTTACCAACACCACCAAAAGTGGAGTCGAACTTTGGATTTTGAATATTTCAGAAGCGAAAGCGACAAAAATCACTGATGCCATTATTAATGCAAACATGCGAAATCCCTTTAAATGGTTTAGAGATAACTCGGCCTTATTGGTGAAGTTTATACCAAGTACCCGAAAACCTCTTATTGATGCTCAAAAAGCTATTCCGGTAGGACCTACAATTACAATGAGTGATGGAAAAAAAGCTCAAAATAGGACTTATCAAGATCTATTGAAAAATCCAAATGATGAATATAATTTTGAACAGTTAGCAATTTCTGAAATTAAAAAAGTTACCCTAAATGGAAAAACGGAAAATTGGGCTCCAGCCGCAATGTACAGTAATTTTTCATTTTCACCAGATGGTAAATATGTTATTGCTACCGAAATTCAAAAACCATTTTCGTACATAGTCCCTTACAGACGTTTTCCGCAAGAAACCAAACTGTATAAACATACTGGCGAAATCGTTAGAACTGTAAACAAGGTACCTCTTACAGAAGTGCTACCGAAAGGATTTATGGCAACACGCACCGGAAAAAGATCTATGACATGGCGTTCGGATCGACCGGCAACGTTAGTTTGGACAGAAGCTTTGGATAAAGGCGATCCCGAAGTTGAAGTTGAATATCGAGATGAAGTGTTTCAGCTTGAAGCCCCATTTACAGGAAGTCCAAAGTCTATTTTAAAAATGATCAATCGTTTTAGAGGTATTCAATGGACCAATGAGGAAGTGGCCGTTGCCTATGATTATTGGTGGAATACCCGAAACACTAAAACTTATATTTTTAATCCATCAAAACCTGGTCAAAAACCGAATATAATTCACGATCGAAATTATCAAGACAGATATAGCGATCCGGGAAGCCCCGTTACCATAAAAAATAAGTACGGATATTCTGTGATTAACATCGAAAATAACAACATATATATGATTGGAGATGGTTATACCAAAGAAGGGCAATTCCCATTTATAGATAAATTTAGTTTAAAGTCCAACACCTCCTCTCGCGCATATCAATCAAAATATACTGATAAAGTAGAGAATATTTATACGGCTATTGATTTAAAAAAAGGGGAATTTTTGGTAAGAATAGAATCTCCTAATGAATACCCCAATTATTATATTCGCAACATTAAAAAAGAAAATGAACTTACTCAAATAACGTCTTTTGAGAACCCTTTTGCTAGTCTACAAGATGTACATAAAGAAGTAATCAAATATAAAAGAGATGATGGATTAGAATTATCAGGAACTCTTTATCTGCCCGTTGGATATGATAAAACTAAAAAAGAAAAAATGCCCATGATTCTTTGGGCATACCCAAGAGAATTTAAGGATAAAAGTAGCGCTTCACAATCTACCTCGAACCCAAATGAGTTTACTTATCCTTTTTGGGGTTCTATGCTATATTGGGTTACAAGAGGTTATGTTGTATTAGATGGTGCATCTTTCCCTATTGTTGGAGAAGGAGATGAAGAACCTAATGATTCTTTTAGAAAACAATTAGTCGCAAATGGTAAGGCTGCTATAGATGCAGTAGATTCATTAGGATATATTGATCGAGATAGAGTAGCTGTTGGAGGCCATTCGTATGGAGCATTTATGACCGCTAATTTGCTATCGCATTCTAATTTATTTGCTGCAGGTATTGCCAGAAGCGGGGCTTACAATAGAACTCTTACCCCTTTCGGTTTCCAAAGCGAAGAAAGAAGTTACTGGGAAGCTCCAGAGGTGTATTACAATATGTCCCCTTTTATGCATTCAGATAAGATGAAGACTCCTTTATTATTGATTCACGGTCATGCTGATAATAATTCGGGAACATATCCCTTGCAAAGTGAACGATACTTTAATGCCCTAAAAGGGTTGGGAGCAACAACTAGATTAGTTATGCTTCCCAAAGAAAGCCATGGATATAGAGCCAAAGAGTCGATTCTTCATTTGCTATGGGAGCAAGATCAATGGTTAGAAAAATATGTCAAGAACAAGAAGAGTCCTAAACAACAAGGAACTAATTAAATAGTGCACTTAAAAAAGACTATGACAACAATAATTATAGTCTTTTTTAAGGCAAAAGATTTTTGGCAATAATATCTCTAAGGTCATTTTTATTCAATGGCTTATTGATAATATCATTCATCCCGATTTCCAGACACTCTTCCTTTACTTCACTTAGTTCTGATGCAGTTAATGCTATTATTGGCGTAGTTTGATCAAATTCTCTTATTCGTTTCGTAGCCTCAATACCATTTAAATACGGCATATTAAGATCCATTAAAATCAAGTCGAAATCTTCTTTTTGAACCATTTGTAAGGCATTGAAGCCATTTTCAACAATGGTACATTCATATCCAATAAGATTTAGCAGGTTTTTAGTCACTATTTGATTGATCTTATTATCTTCGGCAACCAAAATCCTTCTAAATTTTTGGTTAATACCACTATTTTCCAGATTTAGTTCATTTTCCCCTCTTTCATCGATAACCTCCAATGTTAAGTCAAAATAAAACTTTGTACCTCTTCCCTCCTTGCTATCGAGATGAATTTCACTATTCATCATCTCTAAAAGATTTTTTACAATAGACAATCCTAATCCAGTTCCTTCTGATTTATTAAACTCTCTTCCAACTTGCGAAAACTTCTCGAAGACGAATTCCTTTTTGTCTTCTGGAATGCCTACACCATTATCCTCGACTTCATAACGAATAGTAATCTGGTCTTTATCAATTGACAGAATTTTTACTCTAAGCCATATTTTTCCATTTTCTGTGAACTTGGCTGAATTTCCGATTAGGTTAATAAGCACTTCAGATAATTTAAGAGAATCCACATTAAGTACTTCAGGAAGTTCTTTTTGCACTTCTAAAATAAGTTCATTGTTCCTATTTTTTGCCTGATATTCAAAAGAATATAATAGGTTTTGAGAAAGTTGAAGAAGATTGGTTGGAGTTTTTGTAAGTTTTTCAGCATTAGATTCTATTTTACTTATTTTCAATACCTTGTTAATTAGATCAAGAAGATAATCTCCCGAAAATTTTAAGGAATTAAGCAATTTTTTATGCTTGGCTTGAATTTCATTATCCTCAAGTAGTAATGTAGTAATCCCCACTACGCCATAGAGTGGAGTCCTGAGCTCATGACTTACTGTTGAAATAAATTGAGACTTAATACTGGTTAATTTTTCAGCTTCAATCTTTGCCTGAATTAATTGTTCATTTTTCTCTTCTAAAACTTTACTAAGTTTTTTCTTTGACCTATAGCCTCGATAAAAGAAAAATATCCCGGCAAGCATCAGCATAAGACCAATTGAAATTATAGTAATTAATTTATTACTCTTTGCTATTTTTGCTAGATACTCTTTTTCTTTTGTAGTGACTTCTAACTCTCTTTGAAATTTGTCTAAACTAAAACTTGCATTTGCAATTTCTATTCGTTTCAATTTTTCTTCATCAAATAGCTTATCCTTGTAATACAAATATTTATTAATATTATAATATGCAGAGTCTATATTATCCTGTTTTTTGAAAGCGTCAGACTTTGCCTTATATGTATCTGTAAGTACAGAAAGTATTTCTTTTTCTTCTACATCTTCTATAACTTCGTTAAATAATTTATTTGCTTTTTGCATCTCATTCTTTCCAACATAATATCTGCCTAATAAATATTTAACATCGCAAATAGCAACAATATCTCCAGAATCTTTGGCTAGTTTTTCAGCCCTTTTCAAATAAGGGTATGCGATGTCAAACTCTTCTTCATCTATATAGGTCCAGCCAATATTTAATATTGGTGCAAGTTTTTCTGATTCGACATTAATTTTTTCTGCGATTTGTAGAGACTGATTATAGTAGTAAAGGCCTTTATCAATATTTTTATATCCTTCAGAATATACATTACCCAATCCGTTTAAACTACGTAATATTCTAATTGAATCGTTGGCTTGTTTTGAATATTTAAGGGATTCTTTATAGTGAATTTCTACATTTTTAAAATCTTTAACGATCTCATAATTACTTGCCATCAAATAGTGACCAATAGTTTTGTAGGTGTCACTATCTATTTGATACGCAAGATCTATTATCTTAATAGCATAATCTAGTGATTCTTTAATTTTATATTGAGCAAGAAAATCACTAGACCTTTTTTTATAAGCTAATAAACTATCATTTATAGTCTCGTTTGCCAAGTCCTGACTATAAGCAAAGCATACGCTACCTATAAAGCAATGTAAAACAAATATTATCCTTAAGGCCCCCAAATTATAAATTTATACTATTCAATGCTTCCATCGAATACTTTATTACTAAAAATTTATACCCCCAAGTAAATGAGAACTTTTAATTATTTGTTTAAATTAAGGAAAAAACATTAAAAAGTATTTAAAATAGCATTGATATCTCTTATTGTATACTATTTTTCTGTATTGTGGTATTGTGAAAAAGATAATAATTTCAAAAAAACACCTCTTTTGAGTAATTTCAAAAGAGGCTATATAAATACTTTTAAAATTACCTAAACGTTGAATAAGAAATGCATTACATCTCCGTCGTTTACTATATACCCCTTACCTTCTACTCCTAATTTTCCGGCTTCTCTTGCTTTGGCTTCACTACCATAACTTACAAAATCATCATATTTGATTACCTCGGCTCTAATAAAACCTTTTTCAAAGTCTGTATGTATTACCCCGGCAGCTTGCGGTGCTGTCGCACCTATATTTACAGTCCATGCCCTAACTTCTTTGACTCCTGCGGTAAAATATGTATGCTGGTTAAGTAATTTGTATGCTGCGCGAATTAATACAGAAGCTCCAGGTTCTTCTAGTCCCATATCTTGCAGAAACATTTGTCTTTCTTCATAATCATCAAGCTCGGTTATATCTGCCTCGGTACCTACGGCTAATACGATTACTTCTGCATTTTCTGAAGCTACAGCTTCTTTCACCTTATTTACATACTCATTACCGCTAACTGCTGATCCTTCATCTACATTACAAACATATAATACTGGCTTATCAGTAATAAACTGCAACGGTTTAACATAAGCCAACCGATCATCATCAGAGATATCAATTGCTCTTACTGAGACCCCGGCTTCCAGTCCTTCTTTTAGTTTTAATAAAACTGCTTCTTCTTTTTGCGCCTCTTTGTTACCGGTTTTTGCAGCGCGTTTTACCTTATCGAGTTTCTTTTCTACACTTTCAAGATCTTTCAATTGTAATTC
The DNA here is from genome assembly GCF_042682765.1 of Aquimarina celericrescens. Lineage (NCBI taxonomy): Bacteria > Pseudomonadati > Bacteroidota > Flavobacteriia > Flavobacteriales > Flavobacteriaceae > Aquimarina > Aquimarina celericrescens. The sequence goes on from NZ_JBHUHY010000002.1 coordinate 291,422, forward strand.
AATATCTATGGTCTCTTTATCTCTTATTGGGTCTATAGATCCATCTACATGAACAATATTATCATTATCAAAACATCGTAAAACGTGAATAATAGCATCGGTTTCGCGAATATTACCTAAAAATTGATTCCCTAAACCTTCACCCTTACTCGCCCCCTTTACTAATCCCGCAATGTCAACAATCTCTACTGTTGCCGGAATGACACGCTCTGGATTCACAAGTTCTTCTAATTTTTCCAGTCTTATATCTGGAACATTTACCACACCAATATTTGGTTCAATAGTACAGAAAGGAAAATTTGCACTCTGCGCCTTGGCATTTGACAAACAGTTGAATAAAGTTGATTTTCCTACATTTGGTAATCCTACGATTCCTGCTTTCATAATAATTGTAAAATAGTATTTGAGACACATTTTAGTTATCTCATTTTTTAAGAGTGCAAAGATAACAGTATTATTGCGTATCATACAAGTACAGATACACAAGATTGAAAAATCGCGCCTTGTTTGTAATGTATTGAAAAACAGAATTTTATATCATATTTTCATTTTTTTGTAATTTTAAAGTCCAACAAGTAAACACAATGAAAACTTTTAGAATTCTAACTTTAGTATCATTTATGAGCTGTGCATCAATAGTGGTTGCACAAACCGAAGAAGGTAAATCCAAGGAAAATTCATCAAAAGAAACAGTGACTAAGATCATTCGGATCAAAGGGCCAAATGGTGAGGAAAAGGTTATAAAAAAACAGGAAGTTATTACTAAAAAGAGTAAAATCAAACTCAATCCAGGCGATGAAGATAAAACAAATCAGGCGGCAACATATACAGATGCAGAGGTCCAAGTACAAAAATCACATTCTTCTTCTGATCAAGATTCATACACTTTGATCAAAGAGAGCAACGGATATCGTATTACTCTTTTAAGTAAATCCGGAAACAAAGTATCAAAAGCAAGACCTGTAAGTAGTGGATATTACATCATAAATATGGGGGAAACAGATAACTGTCTTGGACATTTCGATAAGGAGAAAAACCTTATTTTAGAAAGATATGATCCTAAATCTGATCAAGTGATAACTACGGTTTACAAAGTGAAATAGTCTTCTATTAAAAAGCTTTTACCATAATATTACGATTGGATCTGTAAGATTTGACTTTTGAAATCACAATAAATAAGTATACTGTTAATTATTTATTAGATTCGATATGATTAGGGTAATTCTTACTTATATTAGCAAGAATAATCTTAAAACCTTAAATTATGTTACAACGTATTTTAAAACTAGAAGGAGTTGAAAAACTAAACAGAAAAAAGCAACAAAAAATTCATGGTGGTGGATGGCCAACCAATGAAAGAGATTGTATTCTCTGCGGTGGTGAATGGGGTGCTCCATTATGCCGGTTACCTATTGATTCAGTCTGCCTTTAAAATTTAATTATTTTAACTAAAGTTACAAGAGCCTTATCCAAAAAGGCTCTTTTTTTGTTTTCTATTTATGTTCATTTCCACTAAAAAAATGTCTAAATAATTAACTTTTAAATATCTTTAACATCACAATCATCCTAAATAAACACTCTTTACATGAAAAAACTCACTATTCTTTTATTCGTTTTATGTGCTAATATTTGTCTAGGTCAGCAAATAGTTAGTGGTACAGTTACAGATGCTTCAGGGGTACCGCTACCCTTTGTCAATATTTTAGAAAAAGGTTCTGAAAAAGGAACCACCACAGACGACCAAGGTTATTATACCATAGCGGTAGATGCCAATGCAACCCTTATTTTCAGTTTTATAGGTTTTCAAACTCAAGAAATACAAGTAGGAACTCAAGAAAAAATTGATGTAACGCTATTAGAAGGAGAGGCTCTAAGCACTATTGTTGTTGTTGGTTCGAGAAGTCCAAAACGTACTGCCACTGATACTCCTGTCGCTATAGACATCATAGATATGCAGGATATCATAACCAAAAGTGGTAAGATAGAAATTAATGAACTCCTACAATATACTGCTCCTTCCTTTAATGCAAATAAACAGTCGGGTTCTGATGGTGCCGACCATATTGATCCTGCTACTTTAAGAGGTCTGGGGCCAGACCAAACCCTTGTATTAATTAACGGTAAGAGAAGACACTCTTCTTCTTTGATCAATATTTTTGGTACTCGGGGACGAGGAAATTCGGGAACAGATCTTAATGCAATTCCAGCTTCGGCGATTAAAAGAATTGAAGTTTTAAGGGATGGTGCAGCAGCACAATATGGATCTGACGCCATTGCGGGCGTTATTAACCTTGTTTTAAAAGATAATATCGATGAATTTACAGGAAGTATTAGTTATGGTGCATACAATACAAATGCACAAGGAGATTTTCCCGATGGGACTCCCAATACGGATGGAAACCGTTTAGATACTGATGCTGATGGAAATCGTATTGGCGATGACCAGGATTTTGACGGAGGATCTGTAAAAATAACTGCAAATTATGGGGTCGAAATTGGTGAAAGAGGTTTTGCTAACGTTACTACAGAGTTTTTAAGTAAAAATAAAACACTTAGGCCTGGTTTCGATTTTAGAAGGGGGTTTGGTGAAGCGGCCATAGATGGCTTCAATATTTTTATTAATTCGGGTATACCGCTATCAGAAAAAACAGAATTATATCTTTTTGGTGGTAGAAACTATCGTGATACAGACGCATTCGCATTTACCCGTAATGGTGGTGAGCGCGTTGTTACAGAAATATATCCTAATGGCTTTACTCCAAGAATTACTTCCAATATCATCGACAATTCTGTTTCTGCGGGTATTAGAACAGAGACAGATAGTGGCTGGAAAATTGATATAAATAATACCTGGGGTAAGAACAACTTCCATTATTTCATAAAAGGAACTTTAAACGCATCTCTGGAAGCTGTTTCTCCAACCGATTTTGATGCTGGTGGCCATAGTTTAAGTCAAAATACAACTAGTCTTGATTTTTCTAAATACCATCCAAATATTCTAAAAGGACTAAATATAGCTTTTGGTACAGAGTACAGGACAGAAAACTTTACCATTTTTGCTGGTGAAGAAGGGTCATATGCTACCTTCGATTCTAATGGTACGGCAGTTAATTCTAATACCAATTTTTTAGATCTACCTTATTTTAGACCTAACGGAAATTTCATCACAACAGATTTTGATGCATCTGGAGATGGTTTTCAAACCGATTTATTTATTGATGCAGATGGTTTAGCTCAAAATTCTAATGGAGATTATGTGGCTCGAGCTACAGTAGATGATGCTAACGGAAACAGACCTTTAGTTGTTGTTACAGACCCTAACGACCGACAAAGAATTGATGAACTTGCTATTCAAAGACCCGGTGGTTCACAAGGTTTTCCTGGATACAGCCCGGCTAATGAAGTGGATCGTTCGAGATCGAATTTGTCGATTTATGCAGATGCAGAACTGGACATTACTGATAGTTTTTTACTAGGAGGTGCGGCAAGGTTCGAAAACTACAGTGATTTTGGAAGCACCATCAACGGTAAACTAGCATTTAGAATAAAAGCAACTGAGGACATTAATATTCGAGGATCTGTGAGTACGGGTTTTAGAGCTCCCTCTCTCGCACAAATCTATTACAATCTGAGATTTACAGACTTTCAAGGGGGTACGGCTACAGAAACCTTACTTTCACCTAATAACAGTCCTGTTACAGCATCCTTTGGAATTGACGCTCTTGAAGAAGAAACTTCTATAAACGCTGCTATTGGTGTTACCGCAAATATTGGCAATTTTACAGCTACTGTAGACGGTTATTTGATTAATGTAGAAGATAGAATAGTATTAACGGGTACGTTTGCTGCGCCTCAAATTCCCAATGTTAATGAAGCGCAATTTTTTGCCAATGGTGTGGACACAGAAACCATTGGTCTGGATATCATACTTTCATGGAAAGGAAACTATGATTTTGGAAATATTTCTGCAACTTTGGCTGGTAACATTAATGATATGACGATTGAAGAGGTTAAGAATGGTGACCTGGATGAAAGTATTTTCTTTGGAGAAAGAGAAAAAGCTTTTCTATTGGCTTCTGCTCCAGAAAGTAAATTTACCTTCAATACAACCTATAGCAAGGAAAAATTTAATGCTGGTATTGCTTTAACTCGTTTTAGCGAAATCACTCTCATAGATTTTGCAGATACTGAAGATAATTACAGTGCAAAAATTGTCGCCGATCTCAATCTTGGTTATAGCCTAACCGATAATCTGAAATTGACAATAGGTGGAAACAATATTACTAACGAGTATCCAGACCAACAAAACGATGGAGAAACCGAAGCGGGAGGATATTGGGATGCTGTGCAAATGGGATTTAGCGGAGCGTATTATTATGCCAGGTTAGATTTCAATTTCTAAAAAAACTATACCCATCATAAAAAATGCCATTTCGGAAACGATGATGGCATTTTTATATACGCTATTTACAAAAGTTTTCACAAATGATTTTCTTTATTTGTAAAAGATGGTTTATGCAACGTAATTTTGCATTAAAATTAATTGTAGACCACATTCATGAAAGAATTAACCCGTTATTTTTATAATCTCTTTGTATCAAAAGGATTTTCAGAAAGTACTGCAGAATACTTGAATCTAATAATTGATGTTATTATTCTGGTAATTAGTATCTTAGTTTTAGATCTAGTAATAAAAAAAGTGTTTGTCACAATTTTTAAAGCCTATGCTTCAAGATCTAAAAACACTTTTGATGATTACCTGGTCAAAAATAAAACTTTTGATTATTTAGCTCATATTATACCACTTTCACTAATTATCTGGATTTTACCCGAATTGTTTATCGCTTTTCCAACAGCAGAAAGATATCTCGAATTACTATTTGATATCATGGCTATAGTTTTGGTTATTTGGATTGTGAGAAGTGTTTTAAGAACATTTAGAGACTTTTTAAAATCCTTAAAATCTTTTAAGGATAAGCCTATAGACAGTTATGTACAGGTATTTATGATTTTTGCATGGTCTATTGGGGCTATTTTGATATTCTCTTCAATAACTGGAAAACCGATCTGGACATTTCTTACGGCATTGGGAGCTATGTCTGCCATAATTCTTTTGATATTTAAAGACACTATTTTAGGTTTTGTTGCCAGTGTACAAGTAGCCGTAAATGACACGGTAAGAATTGGTGATTGGATCACTATGGATAAATATGGAGCAGATGGAGATGTAATTGAAATAAATTTATCCTCGGTAAAAGTGCAGAATTTCGATAAAACCATTACCACAATCCCAACCTATTACCTAACTACAGATTCTTTTAGAAACTGGCGAGGAATGATGGATTCTGGCGGAAGAAGAATAAAAAGGTCTTTATTAATAAAGACATCCAGTATTTCATTTTTATCAAACGAAGATATTGTTAAGCTTAAAAAAGTAGCACTTATTCATGATTATTTAGTGAGTATCCAGCAAGAGATAGATCTTTTTAACACCCAAAATAGTATCAATAAGGAAATTCCTATAAACGGTAGAAACCTCACAAATATGGGTGTTTTCAGAAAATACGTAGAATCATACTTAGAAAACCATCCGTATATCAATCAAAAAATGACCATTATGAGTCGGCAATTGGAACCAACTGCTCAGGGAATTCCACTAGAGATATATGCATTTAGCAATGACAAAGTTTGGAAAAATTATGAGAGGATAATGGCCGATATTTTCGATCATTTATTATCTGCAATACCATATTTCAATTTAGAAGTATTCGAATTAAATTATACTACAGAAAATTAATTTATATAAATCAGTATTAAATTTATGATTACAAGTTTTAGATTAATTAGTTACCTAGAAGGCATTTCATATTTACTTATTTTATTCGTAACCATGCCTTTGAAATATATGTTCGAGTCTCCAGAACCAAATAAAGTAATTGGTATGGCGCATGGTTTTTTATTTCTACTCTATATCGTATTCGCTTTTGTAATACGACCAGAAAAACAATGGAACAATAAAACCCTAGGTATTATATTACTTTGCTCAATCATACCCTTTGGAACTTTTTGGATGGATAAGAAGTATTTGAGTGTGTGAGTGTGTGAGTGTGTGAGTAAGAAAAACAATTATTTAGTCTTGATCTTAACTCAACTACTCACTTACTAACAAACTCAATCACTACTCAGGATATTCTATTCTTAAATGATAAATGTTGGTGAGCTTGCGTTTAAATACTTTTTTGATTTGTTGAATTTCTTTAAAAGTTATGTTTGCGTTAATAAACTGGTCGTTTTCCATTTGTTTTGTAACAATCTTTTCTACGAAAGTATCAATAAGGCTACTAGTCGGATTCTTTAAACTCTTTGAAGCCGCCTCTACACTGTCGCTCATCATCAAAATTGCTGTTTCTTTAGAGAACGGTTTTGGTCCAGGATACCTAAAATCTTCAATATTAGCATTTTCATTACTTTCCTTTTCTTTCGAATAAAAATAATATACAGAGCTAGTACCATGATGGGTTCTGATAAAATCAATGACACGATCTGGCAACTTGTATTTTTTGGCAATTTCTACTCCCCTTATAACATGATTTATAATGATTTTGGCGCTTTCTTTTGGAGACAAAACATCATGAGCATTACCCGAAGCAGATTGATTTTCGGTGAAATACGTAGGGTTAACCATTTTTCCAATATCATGATACAATGCTCCTACCCTTACCAGCATTGCATTAGCTCCAATTTCATTAGCCGCTGCCTCTGCAATATTCGCTACATTCAATGAATGATGGAAAGTTCCTGGGGCCTTATTTGATAATTCTTTCAGTAAAACCGAATTGGTATCACTAAGTTCCAGTAAGGATACATCAGAGATTAATCCAAAAAGTTTTTCGTAGGCATAAATTAAAGGATGAACAATTAGCGTGGCAAATCCACTGATAACAAACAAGACAACAGTTGTCCAGTCTATATTACTTATACTACCTTCATGAATGACGTGAAAAGCGATGTACGCAATGATATAGATCAAGGTAATTTGTCCAACCGAAATGAATAGGTTTGCCCTCTTGAATGACTCCGAAATAGTTAGTATAGTTACAATCCCTGCAATAATTTGTAAAAAAGTATACTCATAACTATTTGGCACTACAAAACCTAATATGAGAACGGTTACTACATGGGTAAACAACCCCAGTCTTGAATCAAAGAACGCTTTTAACACCAATGGAAGAATACATAAGGGCACTACATAGATATAATCTGACCTGTATTTAACTACCAAGGTGGTAACCAATACCATAAAAATGATATTAAAAAAGATAAAAGTTACCTGAGCATTATTTGCATAAATTTCCTCTCTGTATTTTCTAATAAACAATAACAACATCATCAGTGCAAGAGAAACCAACAAACAATACCCCAAGACTATCCAGTAGAAATTTTTATCGCTCCAAACTTGTGATTCATACTCAGCCTTCAAAGAATTCAGAATTTGAAGCTTATCCCCCTCAACCACTTCTCCTTTAGCAATAATTCTGCTTCCACGAGAAACTCCTCCTCTAGTAGTCAATACTTTGGCCAACTCGTTTTCCAGTGTACTTTCAGTTAATTTATCATTTAGCCTAACATTAGGTTTTACCAGATCAAAAAATAAGGCTACAAATCCACTTTTAAACTTAATATACTCACTCTTGTCAATTCTCGAATTAATAAGTTTTGTAACTGCATCTGGTGTGAGTATTTGTCCGAATGTAATTGCCTCTGCTTTGTTTCCTTTATTTAAGAATATTTGTCGTTTATTTCCATAAGAGTATGCCTCTTGTAATACTCCGTATCTATAGATATCATTAAGTAAAATTCTTCCAAAAAGTTTAGCTTGGTCTCGAGAACTGCTTTGGCTTAATGTTTTAAGATTGCTCACAAAAGCTTCATCATAAGATTCTTTGGCAGTATTGGCAATAATAGTATCATACTCAAAATACGGAATGATATTATCGGTGATACGTTTTTTTTCAGTTTCTATTTCCTCTTCAGTCTTTGCAATAGCAAAGTCAAAAGGGGCATACAGATTCTCATACTGCCAAGGCTTTCCTTTAGCAAATTCATATTTAAAAATTCCTCCCTTAGGAAATAAATACACAATAAGTGTTGCGGTACATATAAAAAGAAAAATCTTATACATAGTGGATTTCTTTTTATATACTGTGTCCAAAAATCTTCTCAAAACAATGATATATAAGTTTTTCAAAAGTACTAAATCAAAGTTAGAAGTACTGAGAATTTATAAATTTAGATGAACAATATTTGATAGACTTACTAAACAATATTTGATAGACTTACTACTTAATTGATTAGTGAGTTTTAGACTAAATAAATGTAAATAGAGAAAAATCAAATTATAGTCTACCAAAAAACTTACTGAATATATGCTCATATATCTCGGGTATTCTAGATTAGAAACTCCAAGTTCTTAAAACGTGATTCTAACATAATATATCTTTGAAAAATCATTAAATTCGCACAAACAATACACACATTTTAAATAATACATAATGAGTAAAGAAGTAGTAATTGTATCTGCCGCAAGAACACCGATTGGAAGTTTTCTGGGAAGTTTGTCAACTGTACCTGCCACCGAGTTGGGTGCTACAGCAATTAAAGGTGCATTAGATAAAATAAATCTGGATCCGTCTCTTGTGCAGGAGGTGTTTATGGGTAATGTCGTACAGGCAGGAAACGGTCAAGCTCCTGCCAGACAAGCAGCTTTAGCAGCAGGAATTAGTGATACTGTACCTTGTACTACGGTAAATAAAGTATGTGCCAGTGGAATGAAAGCGGTTATGCATGCAGCACAAGCAATTGCACTAGGAGATGCCGATATTGTTATTGCCGGTGGTATGGAAAGTATGAGTTTGATTCCGCATTATGTTCGTCTAAGGACTGGTCATAAATTTGGACCACAAACACTTGAGGATGGAATGCAAAGAGATGGACTGGTAGATGTTTATGATGGTCATGCAATGGGAGTTTGTGCAGATCTTTGCGCAAATGAATATGAGTTTAGCAGAGAAGATCAGGATGCGTTTGCAATTCAATCCTACGAAAGATCTGCCAAGGCATGGGCAGAAGGAAAATTCGACAATGAAGTTGTTCCCGTTGCAGTTCCGCAACGTCGAGGTGAACCTGTTATGGTTACTGAAGATGAAGAGTTCAAAAATGTAAAGATGGAGAAAATACCAGCTTTGCGCCCCGCTTTTAGTAAAGACGGTACGGTAACAGCCGCTAATGCTTCTACCATCAATGATGGTGCAGGTGCCGTAGTGGTCATGAGTGCTGATAAGGCCAAAGAACTCGGTTTACAACCACTAGTTAAAATAAAAAGCTACGCAGATGCTGCACAAGAACCAAAATGGTTCACTACAGCTCCTGCAAAAGCATTACCAAAGGCAATCGAAAAAGCGGGTATTACTCTGGATGATGTAGATTTCTTCGAGTTTAATGAAGCTTTTTCTGTGGTGGGACTGGCTAATCTTAAAATCCTTGGGCTAAGCGATGAGAATACCAATGTTAATGGTGGCGCTGTATCTTTAGGACATCCATTGGGATGCTCTGGTGTAAGAATCCTAATCACTCTTATTAATGTACTAGAACAAAATAATGCCAAGATTGGTGCTGCGGCTATTTGTAATGGTGGTGGTGGTGCATCTGCTATGGTCATTGAGCGCGTTTAATGTAAAGATTAGATGTGAGATATGAGGCACTCTTAGTAAGAATAGGAAATATTACTTAAAGTTATACACCTAACCACTATTAAGAGCTTCATGAAGTTACTTTTAATATCTATCGAAAAAGCTTTCATGTACTAACTACTGATTACTAACAACTAACAACTAATCTCTATAATGCAATATGGTATTTGCAATTTAAGTATTGTGCCTTTACGTGCAGAACCCAGCGACCCCAGCGAAATGGTTTCTCAGGTGCTCTATGGTGAACATTTCAAAGTACTTGAACAACGAAAAAAATGGAGCAGGATTCGTCTGGCCTTTGACAATTATGAAGGCTGGATTGACAATAAACAGTACCTTGAAATTACCGAGAAGCAATACAAAAAATTTGATCAACAAGAGTTGTGTCTGGCAGGAGATTTGGTTGAGTTTATAAGTGGTGATCAAAATCAATTACTAGCCATTCCTTTGGGAGCTTCATTAGGAGCTTTGGATTTTTTAGAGCACTCCTATGAAGGCCACAAAATCATTCAAAAACAAACCAAAGAACATTTGATTGATACCGCATTTATGTACTTGAACGCCCCTTATCTATGGGGAGGTAAAACAAGCTTTGGTATCGATTGCAGCGGTTTTACCCAAATGGTATATAAATTGAATGGGCACAAATTATTACGTGATGCTTCTCAACAAGCTACGCAAGGTGAACCGTTAAGTTTTATAGAAGAAAGCGAACCAGGAGATCTTGCTTTTTTTGATAATGAAGAAGGTACGATAATACATGTAGGTATCATGATGAAAGATAACTATATCATCCATGCGCATGGTAAGGTGCGCGTGGATCGTATAGATCATTCTGGCATCTATAATGCAGAGAAGAGAATGCATACACATAACCTTAGAGTGATTAAGCGGATTATTTAGTTTCTAAATTCTTATAAATATTATGGAGAAAGTAGAAATAGTCAATGTACAGCTTAAAGATAATCAAGAATTATTAGACATTGGTTACAAGACATTTTATGATGCCTTCGGGCCACCTGTAAATTCTGAAGAAAATATTCAAAGTTATTTAAAAGAAAAGTTTACCCTGGAAATCATTTCTAAAGAACTTAAAAATCCACACTCTGAATTTTATTTTGCGAAAATCAACAATGAAATTGTAGGCTATATAAAATTAAATTCTAAAGACGCGCAAACAGAAGCCGTTAATGGCGATGGCATAGAGATAGAAATACGTAGTAAAAGAACATCAAGGCAAACAAATTGGTCAGGTGCTTTTGGATACATCGCTAGAAGTAGCTAAACAAAAAAAAGTAGATTTTATATGGTTAGGCGTTTGGGATCAAAACCCAGGTGCTATTCGATTTTATAAAAGAAACGGATTCAAAATCTTTGATAAGCATACATTTATGTTAGGGACTGATATGCAAACCGATATGATGATGAAGTTAGCGTTATAATTCCTTCAAAAAACTTTATGATATTGATAACATTAGCGAAGAAAAATTTTGTTTAATTTTGAAACGTTCATTTCAATTAAGATGCCAAAAACTGAAACATTCAATAGAAAAGAAGTTTTGCAAAAAGCCACAGCAGTATTCCACCAAAAGGGATATAATGGTACTTCTATGCAAGATCTAGTAGATGCTACTTCTTTAAATAGATCAAGCATTTATAATTCATTTGGAAGTAAACTAGCCATGTTTATGGAGGTTCTTTCTTATTATCAATCTACCAATAAAGATCAAATGGGAAAAGAACTAGCACATTCCCATAATGCTAAAGATACTATTGAGGCTATCTTCGACATGTATCTTAACGATATTCTTACAGATCAAGACAGAAAAGGATGTTTGATCGTGAATTGTAAGTCTGAGATGGCAAATCAAGAACCAATGATCAAATCCTTTATGGAACAAAATCAAGAACAAACTATTGCTATGCTTGAAGATGTAGTTCATAATGGGCAAATGGAAAAGGTATTCAATGAAGATCAAACGGCAAGCCAGTATGCACTATACCTTTACTCTGCTATACAAGGATTAAGAATGACCGGAATACTAAATACTAATAGAGAAGAACTTAAAAATTTAATCAACATGGTATTGAAAATACTATATTAAGACAATTTTTTTTAACCTATTTTGAAACGATTGTTTCAAATAAATATACTATACTCATGAAAACATTATTAAGAATAGACAGCAGCCCAAGAAAAAAATCATCATTAAGCAGACAACTTGCAGATGTCTTACAGGAAAAACTAGAAACTGAAGTCGGTTATACAAGCACTCACAGAGACGTTTACTATGATGAGCTAATAAAACTAGGTAATGAAGATAGTATTTCTGCATACTTTACTCCAGAGGAGCAACAATCTACAGCCCAAAAAGAAGCAGTAAAGGCCTCAAACATACTTTCTGCTGAGTTTGCGTCGGCCGATGCATTTATTTTTGCAGTGCCAATGTATAATTTTAGTATTACTGCAGGATTAAAAGCATACATAGATCTTATAGCCCGTTCTGGTATAAGCTTTACATATTCTGAAAATGGTCCTGAAGGATTACTCAAAGGAAAAAAAGCCTATGTTATTATTACTACTGGTGGCACCAAACTTGGAACCGATGTAGATTATGTATCGGGTTATATGACCACATTTTTAAATTTTGTTGGTATAACGGATATAGAGTTTATAAACTCAGATCAAATCATGACAGATGCCAAAAAAATTCTAAACCAGGTAAAAACAGAAATAAACGAATTGATACTTAAATAATTTTTATAAATACATCTAAAAACGACACATATGAAAAAGTTAGAAAACAAAGTAGCCGTTATCACCGGTGCTAATAGTGGAATAGGTTTAGCTACAGCAAAATTATACTTACAGGAAGGCGCAAAAGTTGTGCTCTCTGGAAGACGTCAAGAAGCACTTGACCAGGTAGCTCGCGAACTCGAAGGAGATTTTATCACCGTAAAAGCAGATGTGGCTATACCAGAAGACAATCAAAAGTTAATTCGGGAGGCGACAAATAAGTATGGAAAGATTGACATACTTTTTTTAAACGCTGGTATCGCACCAGTAACTCCAACAGATCAAATAAATGAGGGTCACTATGATGAAGTATTCAATATCAATGTAAAAGGACCAATTCTGGCGACCAAAGAAGCTTTACCACATATCAATGATGAAGGAACTATTTTATTTACGAATTCTATCGTGCACCAGAAAGGTTTTGATGGATTAGGAGTGTATTCAGCGTCCAAAGGTGCACTTAGAGCCTATCAGAGAGTGTTAACCTCTGAAGTGAAATCCAGAAAAATTAGAGTAAATTCAATCGCTCCAGGTCCCATTGATACTCCGATTTATGGTAAGATGGGATTACCTCAAGATGTTGTAGAGGAGATGGGTAAAGGATTTGCACAACAAGTACCACTTGGACGTTTTGGTACATCCGAAGAAATTGCAAAAGCTGCACTATTTCTAGCTTCAGATGATGCGTCTTATATTAATGGTGTAGAGTTAGAAGTTGATGGCGGATTAAGTCAAATCTAAAATACAAAACTATTCTTTATCATAAGAGGCTGAATTTTAAGTTGAGAAACAAATTATTCAGCTTCTTATTTTTCATATTTTACTAATGTAAATAAGTTTAATCTATTAAAGAAACTCCGTTTAAATCTGTAGTCAATACATCGCTCATATAATCAAAGAAAGGTCGTAATAGTTCATAATGATAGACAAGTTTGTCCAGAAAGTCTGGTGCAAAAACTTCTTTATCAGTAAAACTATGAGAAACAAAAAATGATTTATTCTTTATTAAATCGATTGCCGGGTGGTCTTTACTAAAACCTTTAGGTGCTGTTTTTACTTGATAATCACTATTAAAACCGTCAAAAGCTTTCTTAAAATCCGGATTCGCTAATATTTCTCTTATTTCCTGATCATCTGTTTCAAATTCTTTACGAATTCGTAACAAATCAGCAGGTTCTGGACTGAAAAAACCGCCTGCCATCAATGAATTTCCGGGCTCTAACCTTAAGTAGTACCCTCCTCTTCTTTGTGCCCCCGCCCTACTAAAACTAGCACTTCGATGAACATTATAGGGTGTTTTATCCTTGCTAAATCTAATATCACGATTAATCCGGAAAACTTTAGTTTTTTCTATTTCATCACTCTCATTTAATCTTTCAACGACAGCTGCGTAAAAAGCCTTTAAAGCCTTTTCATTGGCTTGATATTCCTTTTTATTTTCGGTCATCCAATCCTTATGATTATTCTTTTTTAGTTTTTTTAAAAACTCGAATGCCGATTTTGGTATGGTGTTCATAAATTTTACTTTGATTCTAAAATTACTAAAAACTGTTTTTCGAATCGAAGTTTAACTTAAATTTAATGGAATATAATATCCCATTAGCTTTTATGTAATGATAAACTAGTACTATTACAAGATGGGCCCACTATGCATTAGTAGGAAATTAATTTTGATTTCGCGGCAAGCCACGAGGCATTTAAATCTCGATTGTCGAGTAAAGTCCCAAAAGAAATAAAAATATCTTAAAATTGATCCAGGAGGTAGTTTATTAAATCTGTCGTAGTTACAATCCCAGCTAATTTACCATGATCGACTACTGGCAGTGCATGAAATTCTCTTTCAGACAATATTTCTGCAACTTCTTTGATCGTCGTATCAGAAGTTACACTTACCAGGTTTTTTGCCATTACTTGTTCAATAGTAAACATATCATAGACTACGGTATCCACCTCACTTTCATGTTCATTTACGGTATCTGCAAAACTAATACGAAGTAAATCAGTATAACTTAACATACCAACAATAGCATCACCTTTAACTACAGGAATGTGTCGAATCTTATTTTTTTTGAATAGCATTTCTGCTGTCTCTAAACCATTAGTGCTATTTAAAGTGATTACATCAGAAGTCATAATTTTGGATACGGGAGTTCTTTTTTTCATTTGAATTCATTTAAAATTAGTATCAAATGTAGGATCGTATTCTTAAAAAAATTATGATAAATATCAGTTGTATTCATATCAAATAAATAAAATCAACCAGCACTGGTATACTGAAAGATTTTGAATTCGAGAAAAAGAATTTCGAGTCAAAATGATATGATTTTTTTATATCACATCTCTATGATTTTCGTGATAAATAATAACTTACAATAGATCTTTGTTATAATTATTTTAAAAATGTAAGTAATTATGACTTATTAAGACTTTTATATGGTTAATTCTATATATTTACTAGAGTTTTCAAAACTATCGTGATGACTAAAGAAAGAGAGCAGATTATAGCTAAAATAGAGCAGCAAAAAAAGAATCCTAACCTAAAGCTGAAATTAAAAGAAAGAACAGAGTATTTTACAAACTTACTTTTTTATACGCTGTTTGACACCGATACTGAAGTAGCAAAAAACATAGATCTTCTTGAGCAAACCTTTCAAGAACTGATCGATCTCGCATGTTGGGAAACCGAAAAACCGTGTAGTAAACTCTGGCAGGCCTATCTGGAAACCTTACCCGGTATCCTAGAAAAGTTAAATAGGGACGCCCAGGCGTTTATGCAAAGTGATCCTGCGGCAAATTCTATTGAAGAAATATATATGGCATATCCCGGTTTTTATGCGATTGCCATTTATAGATTAAGTCATGAATTGCTAAAATTTGGATTACCCTTGGTACCTCGTTTAATGACAGAATATGCCCATCGATTATCAGGAACTGATATTAATCCGGGAGCAGAAATTGGAGATTCATTCTTTATTGATCATGCCACCGGAATTGTTATCGGCGAAACGGTGATCATAAAAGATAATGTAAAGATATATCAAGGAGTAACATTAGGCGGATTATATGTGGACCGAAAACTACGCAATGTAAAACGCCACCCCACCGTAGAAGATAATGTTACTATCTATGCTAATGCAACTATTTTAGGCGGTAATACAATTATAGGAGCCAATAGTACTATTGGAGGTAATGCATGGATAACATCTTCGGTTCCAGAAAACTCGATTATCTCAAACACTTCAGAAATTAAGATCAAAAAAGTTATTTAATGTCGCATAGCATTTTAGACCTTATCGGAAATACACCTTTAGTAAAGGCGACTTCCTTGATAGACAATCCTAATATTACATTATATTTAAAATTAGAAGGACACAATCCTGGTGGAAGCGTAAAAGACCGTGCCGCTTACAATATGATAAAATCTGCATTAGACCGTAGAGATATCAACCAAAACACTAGACTTATTGAAGCTACCAGTGGTAACACAGGTATTGCCCTGGCTATGATTGCTGGTGTTTTTAAACTGAATATAGAATTGGTCATGCCCGAAAATTCTACCAAAGAAAGAGTACAAACCATGCGTGCTTACGGAGCCAAAGTTACACTGACTTCGCAAGATATAGGAATTGAAGGAGCTCGTGATTATGCTGAAGCCAAAGTAAATAATGAAGGATTTGTAATGCTAAATCAGTTTGCCAATGATGATAACTGGAAAGCACATTATAAAACGACAGGACCTGAGATTTGGAAGGATACTCAAGGTAAAATCACACATTTTGTATCCTCGATGGGCACCACGGGTACCATAATGGGGACTTCAACCTATCTTAAAGAACAATCCGCGGCTGTGCAAATTGTAGGTGTTCAACCCACCGATGATTCCAGAATCCCTGGTATACGAAAATGGCCTAAAGAATACTTACCCAAAATATTTAATCCTTCAAAAGTCGATCAGGTTATTGAAGTAAGCCAGGAAGAAGCCACAGCTATGGCAAAAAGACTTGCCAAAGAAGAAGGTGTATTTTCTGGGATGAGTAGCGGCGGATCGGTAACGGCTGCTTTAAAATTAGCTAAAACTCTGGATAGCGGTGTAATTGTTGCGATTATTTGCGATCGTGGAGATCGATACCTTAGCTCTGATTTATTCGAATAAGTTTCTAAAATTTTAATTACTATTTTAGTCGTTGTGCATTTTCGAATTACAAACTAAATAAAGCAAGTTCGAATGAAATGACAAACACCCCGTCACTACGAGGAGGTACGGCAAAGTAGTCTGCCCACTATGAAACCATATACTCCTACTTATAGTAAAAAGATTACTTCTTCGCTTAGGCGAATCGCAATGACCAACACTCCGTCACTACGAGGAGGTACGACGAAGTAGTCTGTCCATTAAAAAACGACACTGCAACTCCTAGTAAAAAGATTGCTTCGTCCCTCGCAATGACACGTATAATCCAAAAGACTTAATTCAAAACAATGTATACAAAGTAGTTACAATAACACCTTTCCCATTATTCAAAACAATAGACAATACTTCTTTTTCTTCTTTAACCTTAAAAGTAAATGGTGGAGCTAATACATCTAAACCACTTTGTTTTTTTAGTCTGGTTCCTTGACCCGAAATAATATCTTTATTGGGTACAAAAGGTCCCTCGGGTAGATGCTCTGTAAGAATAACGTACTTAAAAGTAGTTAACTTGCTCAATACATGATGTACTTCTTAATTCGATAAATGCTGTAGTACTTGTCGTACCAAAGCACAATCCCCAAAAGGCAAATCATCTACGGCGATATCCAAACACTGGAATTCTAAATTTTTTGCTATAAATTTTTCTTTGTTATGCGCTATGAGGTTTGCCACTATATCTATGACAATATATTTTTGAGTATGCCGCACCAACTCTTTTCCGACATTAAAATCTCCACAACCTAAATCACATACGGTAAGTGGCGTTTCAAAAGAATTTAAAAATGAAGTTATAGTAGCCACATAGGGTTTTACGATTTCAGGATCATGTGATCCTGTACCCGAATAAAAATCAGAGGTATTACCTCCCCAAAGGTTCATTTCATACACCTGCTCCATAGCAGCTTTGGTGGGCCAGGGCTTTTTTATTTTTTTCTTTGCATGTTTTCCCTTTTTCATAAAACTGTTAAATGTAATTATAAACAAACGTACAAATTACAGGTGACATCTTTGTACCCAAAACTTATGACCCCTACCTCGAACGTTATCTCTCGAAGCGGGCTGAAGTGTGATGCTGAGCGTAGTCGAAGTACTCTCCATGAGGGCTGAGGTGTAATGCTGAGCACAGTCGAAGTACTCTCGAGGTGGGCTGAGGCTCTCGAAGCCCGAATAGCATAAACAATCCATGCATTTACCAAAACAACACAAATGATAGCCCCCTGCGAGAGCCTCAGGGGTCTATAACTTAGTTAAGACTTAACTTCTCCTTGACTTATCATGGTACTTCCAATCCTTGAACATGCAACTCGAAGGATCAATATCATCTTTCGAAGTAGTTACTTAGGTGGTCTCGAGTAGTAAATAGCTAGTACGAAGCTATATGAAGGTAGCTCGAACTACCATTTTTAGGGTCTTCCCCTATCTCGCTATCAATAATAACACCTCTTCTATAGCCTCGAAGCCTTTATCTATAGATCAGAAGGGGCATCTTATGAAAAATAAGTGATGTTGTGTGGCCTAGAACCATTAAAGTATGGCTTCGAACTAACTTGGTGCGATCTCGATCCCTTAACAGGAGGAGTTTATCCCCTTAATACAAGGTATTTGGGAGTGTCATCAATAGTTTTCTCATATCTGTGCGTTCTAATTAAAATATAGCAACACCCTATAACGATTTCAAAATAAAGTGCTATTTTCACAATACTCCTGCTATACTTAATAAATCAAATTGGATTTATACAATTTGTTGCAGTAATTAAAGAATGAAATGAAAGAATTTACCATTCAAGACAAAATGTTTTTGGAATTAAAGGAAAAAAGTATTTTTGAAAAAGCTCAAAATTACTCCATAAAATACCTTGAAAATGTTTTTGATAGAAATGTTTATCCCACCGAAGAGGCACTTAACAACCTTTTGGTCTTTGACGAGACCTTTCCTGAAAATTCAATTGAGGCAGAAAAAGTTATAGAATTACTTAATGAATTTGGGAATCCAGCTACAGTTTCAACTCTTGGAGGTCGTTATTTTGGTTTTGTGTGTGGAAGTGCTTTACCAGTCGCAATAGCTGCAAAAAATTTAGGAACCTATTGGGACCAATGCCCCACTATGCACTCTTTGTCACCAATTGCTGCAAAACTCGAAAGTGTAGTCGAAAAATGGTTGATTGAATTATTCAATCTGCCTCTTGGTACTTCTGCAGGATTCGTGAGTGGAACTACTGTTGCTAACTTATGTGGATTGGCTGCAGCAAGATATAGAATACTACAACGAAAAGGGTGGGACATTAATCAAAAAGGACTTTACTCTGCACCGAAGATAAGAATAGTTACAGGACAAGCACACTCCTCTATAATCAAAGCTCTGCAACTATTAGGTTTTGGACAGGAAAATATAGAATGGGCAGAAGTTGATAATCAAGGAAGAATAATTCCTGAATCCTTACCTGAATTAGATGAAAGTACAATTATCATTCTTCAAGCAGGTAATGTAAATAGTGGTTCTTTCGACCCTTTTGAAAATATATGTAAAAAGGCTCAGAAAGCTACTTCTTGGGTCCATATAGACGGTGCTTTTGGATTATGGGCAGATGTAGTTGATAAATTGAGGTATTTAACAAAAGGTTGCAACATGGCCAATTCATGGGCAGTCGATGGTCACAAAACATTAAACACACCGTATGATTGTGGCATTGTTTTATGTAAAGATAATGAAGCACTTACCACAGCTATGCAAACTTCTGGAGCTTACTTAAACAAAAGTAATGATAGAGATGGGATGTATTATACGCCAGAAATGTCAAGAAGAGCAAGAATAATTGAACTTTGGGCAACAATGAAATATTTGGGCAGGGAAGGTATTAATGAAATGATTGGTATAATGTGTGATAGGGCAAAGCAATTTGCTGAAGAGATAAGTTCTTTAAATGGTTTTTTTGTAGAAAACAATGTAGTGTTTAATCAAGTGATTGTGAGTTGTGAAAATGACACTACTACTCAAAATGTATTAAAAAATATCCAAGAACTTCGAGAGTGTTGGTTAGGCGGGTCAATCTGGAAGGGTAAAAAAGTTATTAGGGTTAGTATCTGTTCTTGGGCTACAACAGAGAAAGATATTATAGGCTCTGTGAACTCTTTTAAAGAAGCTTTGAAAATTGAAAAAACTAATAATAGTAATTAAGATAACCATTGTATAAATTCCTAAAAAGCAAAACCTTTTAGAAAATCGACGATCTAAACCATGCTTTTTAAAAACATAATATTTAATCCGAGATATAATGATGAAGTCCTAGACGGCTTTAGATCTCTTATGCAACATTTTAAGGCCACAATGGTGAAACTTGCCTCAAAAAGAACAAATTCACATTATTAAGATATGCCTTTAAAAGAGAATTAATCTTTTTATCACTTTGCTAATTTCAGCAGATTCCTGAACTATTCTTAGAATAACTACTATTTCAAGTTGCCTACTGAGCTTATCCAAGTACTCCCGTAGCCCAAATAATCAACAAAAAAATCCCGGTTTCAAAAAATGAAACTGAAACATCTTATAATTGCACCTACTAATAATTTTAAAACACGATCATAGCATCTGAAAATTTAACTAGCGTAAATCGTATCGTTTATTTATTTTCTAATCCTATTTTTGTTCTTTTGTACTTATGCCAGAGCAACCACAAATTTTAGCGACCTTAAAAGAATATTTTGGGTATGATACTTTTCGCCCATTACAACAAGAAATCATCGATTCTGTCTTTGCCGGTAATGATAACCTTGTAATCATGCCTACCGGTGGTGGTAAATCGATTTGTTATCAACTGCCCGGTATTTTATTACCGGGTATTACATTAGTCATATCGCCACTTATTGCACTAATGAAAGACCAGGTAGATGGGCTTCTGGCGAATGGGATCGCAGCTGCTTTTGTAAACAGTAGTCAAAACCAGGAAGAACAACAGGATATCTATAAAAAACTTCTGGATAAAGAAATCAAATTGCTGTACGTAGCTCCAGAGAGCTTATCGTTTTTAGATACAATTTTCTCGCAAATAGAAATTAGCCTTGTCGCTATCGATGAAGCCCACTGTATATCGGCTTGGGGCCATGATTTCAGGCCTGCCTATACGCAATTGGGATATTTGAAAAATAAATTTCCAAAAACACCGATTATTGCACTCACGGCAACGGCCGATAAAGCGACACGACAGGATATTTGTAATCAGCTTAATATCCCAAAAGCAATACAGCACCTGGCATCATTTGATCGAAAAAACTTAAGTCTAGAAGTGCGGCCGGGCAACAAAAGAATTGAACAGATCTTTACTTTTTTATCTGATAAACCAAATGATAGCGGGATCATCTATTGTTTGAGTAGAAAGACCACAGAAAAATTAGCTGAGAAGTTGAAGGACAAAGGATTTAGTGCCGAAGCTTATCATGCGGGTATTGATCATCAAAAAAGATCGCAAGTGCAGGAAGATTTTATTAACGACACCCTGCAGATTGTGTGTGCAACGATTGCTTTCGGGATGGGAATAGACAAATCCAATGTACGCTGGGTCATTCATTATAACCTCCCCAAAAATATTGAAGGCTATTACCAGGAAATTGGCCGTGCCGGACGAGATGGCCTCCCTTCTTCGACCCTACTGTTTCACAGTTATGCAGATGTAGTGCAATTACAAAAGTTTGCAGATATGTCTGGAAACAAAGAGGTTCAATTGGCCAAACTTGATCGTATTAAGCAATATGCAGAGTCCTTAAGTTGCCGACGTAAAATACTACTCAGTTATTTTGGAGAACTGATCGAAAAAGACTGCGGTAACTGTGATGTGTGTAAAGATCCTCCTACGTTTATTGATGGAACTGTTATCGCTCAAAAAACATTGTCTTGCGTTACCCGAACCCAAGAACAAGAACCGATAGGTACTGTAATTGATATTTTAAGAGGTGCTCAAAACACTGCGATACAAGATAAAGGATATCAAAATTTAAAAACCTATGGTATTGGTAAAGATATTGCTTGGCGTGATTGGCAACAATACATTATTCAGCTGATTAATCAAGGATATCTCGAGATTGCATTTCATCAAAACAACAAGTTAAAATTAACATCCTTATCTAAAAAGGTCTTGTTTGAAGGAGAAAAAGTGAGTCTGGCTCACTTAAAAGAACTGGAAAAAGTAAAACAACCTGTAGTAATACAAATGGATCAGGGAGTAGCTCCTGATTTGTTTGAAAAACTAAGACAGCTTCGATTAGAGCTATCCAAAGAAGCTGGGATACCCGCCTATCAGATCTTTAGTGATGCTACATTACGGGAAATGGAAAAGTTTCGCCCAATGAGCGACGAAGAGTTTATACAAATCAATGGTGTAGGAAGACAAAAGATGCAAAATTATGGATATCAGTTTATAAAAGAGATTATTAGTTTTTCCCAGGAAAAAACTAAAAAGAAGAAGAAGAGTTCGAAAAAAGGCAAGACTCATAAAGAGACATTGGCTTTGTATCAGGAAGGGTTATCTATAGAAGAAATAGCCATTAAAAGGCAATTGGCATCTTCAACGATATTTTCTCACATCCAAAAATTATATGAAGAAGGAGAAGATATTGATCTGAAGAAATTTGTAAATACCGAAGATATAAAATCTATAAAAGAAGCAAAAGAACATCTTGATAATCCAGAAGGTTTAAAACCTTATTTTGAGCATTTTCAAGGTGCTATTGATTATAATACCATTAAATTAGCCCTCGCTGTTTTAGAACAGGGTACTGTTTCTGTTAATGATGAATAATTCTATACATATCAAAGTCCATAGGAATTTATTCCTTAGCAATAAAAATAATTAACTATCTAACCCCTATTTTATTAAAATTCAAATTTTATGATCTTTTTTTACGGACTTCGTTCTTCAAAACTAAAAGAAAGAAAATTAAGCAATACTAAATGTCCTTATTGTCAAAAAGAGAATTCATTTACCGCAACCACTTTTGGTAAGTATTTTCATTTTTTTTGGATCCCTATAATCCCAATATCAAAAACATCTGTCGCCGAATGTTCTCATTGTAAAAAAACATATGCTGAAAAAGAGTTTTCAGAAGATATGATGAATTCATTAATTAGAGCGAATTCAACCAATCCAGCAAAGCGACCCTTATGGCATGGCATAGGGTGTATGCTACTTATAATTCCAATTTTGATCATCATAGGTTTAATTGTATTTTCTTTAATTTATCATACTACTAATGATGCACCATTGTCAACTGCAGCGCCTTTAGACAATAGGAGAACTTTACTAGATAATGATATAGATAAGTTGTCTGAGAGTAGAGTATTCGAATCTGATTCTACAACCCTTTTTCTTAGAAACTGCATAACAGGCTATTTAAATCCCGAAATAGATAAGAGTACTATTAAATATTTAACAAAGCGCAATCAAAACAAATTGCTAATCTTACTCGAAATAAGAGATATCAAAAAAATAGAGGCTAAATCCAGGAAGCAACTGATTACCTTAATTGAAGCATGTGTTGAAGGTATGAGTCTAGAGAATACTGATCAATTTTTTATCGGGATAGAAGGTAAATACAATACAGTTTTGGTAAAAACACCTTTTGATCAAGATTTAGGTGGTCGATTTGCAGATAAGTACAAATTATTAGATTTTTATACTACTGAAAAAACATTGGATACTATAGATAATGTGCACGTTGACAGTATCAGTGTCATTAAAGATTCGATAAAGACTGTCCCAATTCCGTAAGGTGTATTCAACTAGATTTTAATACCACTAAAATAGCGGGTTCTCCATAGTTCATTACTGAATTGGATGTTTTTTCAAATACTTTTTATCGCTATCAGAAACTAAATCATCATCAAGTGCTCTTTTTAAAAGCTCACGATGAATCTCTTTATCATAATGAAACATCAGCGTATTCAACTCGGCTATGCTGATACCGTTGGCATGCTCTTTTTTAATAGTAAACTCCTGTCCTACTTTTACCAGACCTGGTTCTAAAACTCTAACATAAACTCCAGAGAGAAGTGAATCGATAAATTGCTTAATTATCCCCTGATTTCCAAACCGTATCCCCAACTTGTAGCAAGGTTGTCTGGGTCGAGAGATTTGAACGGTTGCATCACCCAATGTATAAATAGCACCAATTTTAATACTATGCTCATCAAACCCGTCAACAGTGAGGTTTTCTCCAAACATTCCATAGTTCCATTCCAAATCAGGATACTTTTCTTTCCAAAATTCATAGTGGTTTAAAGAGTATAGATAACAGGCCTTATCTACCCCACCATGATATCTTCGATCAATTACATGGTCTTCTTTTACATCTTCTGTATCCAGAAATATAGGTTCATCAACAGGATATTTATAAATTCCAGTTATTACCTCTTTTTCTCTCCAAAGAATTGTTTTTCCTTCAGAAATATTTGTGGATACTACTTTCATAAGCCTGTTATTTAAATTCAATCGAATTAAGTATTAAGCCAGAACCCGGAACGATGTGCTCTAAGATAATTTCTTCTGCTTCGGGATCAAGAGTTTGTTTAATGAAATCTAAATCTATTTTACCTTTTCCCAGATCAAGCAATACTCCCATCATTAAACGAATTTGATTTCTCTTAAATCCTTGCCCTTTTACTTGCAAAAGATAACTATCTTTTGGAAAAAAATTAGCGGTAAATACATCATTTTTTTGTATACAACAATCTATAATTTCTCCTTCTAGTATTGTATTCTCTGAAGGTCGATGACAATAGGATCTAAAATTATGTTTTCCGATGAATAATGAAGCTGCTTCTTGCATAATTGCGATATTCAGCTCTTCAAAAACATTATACATAAAAGGAGCGCAAAAAGGATGAAATTTTTCTCCACATGAAAATAAGTATAAGTATTCCTTAATCTTTGGAGACTGGATAATATTAAATTCCTCGTCAGTTTCTTCTATGTCCAAAGCTCTAATATCCTGAGGAAGATTTTGATTGAGCAAGGGGAAAAATGTTTTTAAATCCAATGCTTCATGGTCCACAAAAAGTTCAACATACGCCTGATTTGCAGACACCTTAGCATCGGTCCTTCCAGCAGCCAAAACTTTAAAGTCTTTATGTTCTAAAACATAAGTAACCGTTCGTTCGACCATTCTTTGTAATGTGTTTACGGTAGGTTGTTTTTGCCATCCATGATATCTAAATCCAAGATATTGCAATTCAATTAGATAATAGAACCGTTTTCTAAACATATACTAATTTTTCAAAAGTTGTTCGAATATAGACAAATTATGTATTTCATCGATAAACGATCTTTTTTGGTCAAAGAACTATATAAAAAAAACATGGTAATTCGCTATATTTGAGTAAAGCTAATTAATAATTTAAAATCAACTTAGTTATGGTTAAAGCAAAATATCAAGATGTATTAGATCTTGGACAAAAATTGAATATTCAGGATGGTGATGTTTCTGAGGAAAACGGAACTTTAAAGATAAAAGGTATAGCACAAACCCAATATGAAAAGAACATATTATGGGATAAGATCAAAGAAATTGGTGGTGAATCTCCTTCTGATATTGAAGCAGACATCAAGGTGGCAGATACATCGGTGTATCATAGACATGTAGTAAAAAGTGGGGAATCATTAAGTAAAATTGCCAAACATTATTATGGCGATCCAATGAAGTATAAGGCAATCTTTGATGCCAATACCAGTATTCTTAAAAATCCAGACATCATTCACCCAGACCAGGAACTTGTAATCCCTAATCTATAAAGTATTGTTTATTTCACATAAAAAAGACCACAATTGAGTGGTCTTTTTTATTCATACTCTTTTTAGGAAAGACTTCAAAATAGAGGTTATTTGAGTAGTACAACCCTTAATTTCGTCTTTTATCCGGATAAAAAATAAAAAAACATCCACTTAAGTAATATTTTTTTACGGTTTTACCTTACTTTTGCCGCTGTTTTAAATTTATAATCTGCTTTTATGAAAAGAATATTACTCTCACTTTCCTTATTGATGTCAATTTGCAATTATGCACAATCTTTATCTAAAACTCATATTATTTATGAGTCGAAAGATCAGATTATCATGAACAATGGTAAGCAATATCAAATACTTGCAAAAACAGATTTTTATGAAGTCTCAGATTCTTCAGCAAAACAACATATTGAAGTTTTGGATTATACACTATCGCTAAGTCGAATTCTAGTTTTAAAAAGTAATGATGAATTTATTAAACTTGTAGAGTGGTCTGATAAAGATGTAAAATTTTATGAATACCCAGAAGTAATTGACTTTAAACTTGAAGAGGATCAAATAGCTAATTACCTTCTATCTACAAAGGATTAGGCCTTTTTAATAGTTGCTTTAGCAAGTCCCAAAATCTGCTTAAATTGATCTTCTAGAGTAAGATTAGAGTTATCTATTTTTACGGCATCACTAGCTTGTCTTAATGGAGAATCTTTTCGAGTACTATCAATATGATCTCTGTCAACTACATTTTTTAATACGTCTTCGTACGTGACATCTTCTCCTCTCTCTTTGAGCTCTAGAAAGCGGCGCTCTGCCCTATCTTTGGCGGTAGCGGTCATAAATAGTTTAAGTTCTGCATTAGGAAAAACTACTGTTCCTATATCTCTACCGTCCATCACAATTCCTTTATCTTTCCCCATTTGGTTCTGCTGTTCTACTAGTTTTTTACGTACTGCAGATACAGCGGCTATTTTACTTACTTGATTAGAAACGGCTAATGTTCTTATTTCACGTTCTACATTTTCTCCGTCAAGCAGGACTTCTGCTAATCCGGATTTTGGGTTGATCTCAAACTTAATTTGAATTTCTGGAAGAGCCTTTTCTAATTTTTCTTGCTCAAACTGGGATTCATCAATATAACCTTTACGCATTGCATACAGAGTAATTGCTCTATACATAGCACCCGTATCTACATAAATATATCCTAATGCTTTGGCTAATTGTTTGGCAACGGTACTTTTACCCGTTGAAGAATACCCGTCGATAGCAATGATTATCTTTTTATCTTCCAAATTGTGATCTTTAATATCAAGAATGACTTTATTTAATTCAAAAATAAATGAAACTATTTATAAACCACTAGTAAGCTATTAAAAATTATGATACTTAAGGAAAGTGAAGATTATTCTAAAAATTCTTTTTAAAAAAGCACGAAATGTAGTAATTACTGAGGGTACAGTGAATTGCAATTTTTCCAAGCCAGAAAGAAAAATACAATACAAGTAAAAAACCCTAAAAAATATACAATAATTGCACTTAATCGGAGTTATTTACCATTAAACCCTAATGCATGACTAGAAGATACTTTTTTACACCTTGAATCAACACATATTAACCTAAAGTAAACACAACTCATGGGCTTTTTTGATTTTTTAAATGAAAAAATTGCAATAGATCTAGGCACCTCAAATACGCTAATTACTTATAAAGGAAAAATAGCAGTAGATCATCCTTCTATCATCACCATAAATCAAATTACCGGAAAAATTATTGCTGTTGGTAAAGAAGCAGGTATGATGCGAGGAAAAATTAATAAGAATATAAAGACTATCTACCCTTTTAACAATGGTGTAATTTCCAATTTTGATGCTTCGGAAAAAATGCTAAAGACTTTTATTAAAAAACTGTCTTCTCTTAATGCCTCAGTATTTAGCTCTTCATATAATATGATAATCTCTATCCCTTGTGGAAGTACTGAAGTTGAAATGAGAGCAGTACAGGAGTCTGCAAAACGACTTAATGCAAAAAATGTATTTCTTATTCATGAGCCCATTGCAGCGGCTATTGGTGGTGGTATAAATGTATTGGAACCAAAAGGCAACATGGTGGTTGATATTGGCGGAGGAACAACCGAAATTGCCGTAATTTCTCTAGGTAGAATCATTAGTGGTCAATCTGTAAAAATTGCAGGAAATGTTTTTAACGAAGATATAATCCAGTATATACGTGAATCTCGTAATCTGCATATCGGTGAATCTATGGCTGAAAAAATAAAAATAAAAATAGGTTCTGCAATAGATAACTTAGAATCTCCTCCAGAAAAAATGCATATAGAGGGAAGAGATTTACTCACCGGTAAACCAAAACAAATACAACTGTCTTATAAAGAAATTGCAAAGAGCTTAGAAAAATCCATCATTCAAATAGAAAACGCTATAATGGAAACACTCTCTGAAATCCCTCCTGAGATTTCGGCAGATATTTACAATACCGGGATATACTTAACTGGAGGAGGATCTATGTTAAGAGGACTTAATGAAAGATTATCTAGAACTACTGAACTCCCTATACATCTGGGAGAACAACCTCTGGAAACGGTTGTAAAGGGAAGCGATATTGTATTAAAAAATTTGGAACATTATAATAGTGTATTAGTTCAGGACAGACGTTAACACCATAAAGATTAAAGAAAGAGGTGGTTTGAAAAGATGTAAATAAACATCATTTTCAAACCACCTTCTTGAATTACAATTTCTTTGCATTTTTGACTTTCGTATTTGTTAAAGCCAACTTCAAAACATCGTCCATATCTTTTACATAATGAAAAGTAAGCCCTTTTAGGTACTCTGGTTTGATCTCATCAATATCACGCCTATTATCTTCGCAAAGCAATATCTCACGAATATGTGCTCTTTTGGCCGCCAGAATCTTTTCTTTAATTCCTCCAACAGGCAAGACTTTACCTCGTAGCGTTATTTCTCCTGTCATGGCTAGACTTTTCTTTACCTTACGCTGAGTAAATAAAGACACTAACGATGTTAGCATTGTTATTCCGGCACTAGGGCCGTCTTTTGGAGTAGCTCCTTCGGGAACATGAATATGAACATTATACTTCTCAAAAATATCAGGATTGATTCCTAAGTTACTTGCATTCGCTTTTATGTACTCCATCGCAATAGTGGCCGATTCTTTCATTACTTTACCCAGGTTTCCAGTAATAGTAAGATTTCCTTTTCCTTTGGATAGGATAGACTCAATAAACAATATGTCACCTCCCACACTGGTCCAAGCCAACCCGGTAACCACACCAGCGACTTCATTATTTTCATATTTATCACGCTCTAATTTTGGAGTTCCCAATACCTCAATGATGTCTTCATTAGTCACTTTTATGTTGTATTCTTCCTCCATAGCTATATTTTTGGCCGCAAAACGCACCATTTTGGCTATTTGTTTTTCAAGGCCTCTTACTCCTGATTCTCTGGTATATCCTTCTACTATTTTTTCTAGTTGTGGTTTTCCTATTTTGAGATGAGATTTATCTAATCCATGTTCTTCTAGTTGTTTTGGCAACAAATGCTGTTTTGCGATCTCAACTTTTTCCTCGATGGTGTATCCTGTCATATTAATGATTTCCATACGATCACGAAGTGCTGGTTGAATAGTTCCCAAACTATTTGATGTTGCAATAAACATAACTTTGGATAGATCAAATCCCATTTCAAGGAAATTATCATGAAACTCAGAGTTTTGCTCAGGATCTAAAACTTCAAGCAATGCCGAGGATGGATCACCTTGACTGCCCACAGATAATTTATCAATTTCATCTAATACAAAAACCGGATTACTTGTTCCTGCTTTTTTAAGACTTTGAATAATTCTACCGGGCATAGCCCCAATATAGGTCTTTCTATGTCCGCGTATTTCGGCTTCATCTCTAAGTCCTCCTAATGAGATTCTAACATATTCCCTCCCTAATGCTTCAGCAACAGATTTACCTAACGAAGTTTTTCCCACACCAGGAGGTCCGTAAAGACATAAAATTGGAGATTTCATATCATTGCGAAGTTTTAAGACCGCCAAATACTCAATAATACGTTGTTTCACTTTATCTAATCCATAATGATCCCTATCTAGGATCTTTTTGGCCCGTTTCAAATCAAACTTATCAGTACTATATTCATTCCATGGTAAATCCAGAAATAAATCCAGGTAATTACGCTGAATAGAATATTCTGCAACTTGCGGATTCATACGTTGCATTTTGGAAAGCTCTTTATCAAAATGCTTTTTAACTCTTTCATCCCACTTTTTACCTTTACTGCGTGCACGCATTTCTTCTATTTCATCTTCATGAGAAACACCACCAAGTTCTTCCTGGATTGTTTTCATCTGTTGATGTAGAAAATACTCACGTTGTTGTTGGCTCATATCATGTTGAACCTTGCTTTGTATGACATTTTTAAGTTCTAATTTTTGAAACTCAACATTCATAAATTTCAAAGTTGCCAATGCTCTTTCCTTAAGATCATTGATCTCTAATAGTTTTTGTTTTTCTTCTACAGGTAGGTTTAGGTTGGACGATACGAAGTTGATTAAAAAGGAACTGCTTTCTATATTCCTAATTGCAAAAGAAGCCTCAGAAGGTATGTTAGGGCTTTCTTTAATAATTTCTAACGCTAAATCCTTTATCGAATCTATAATTGCCCCAAATTCCTTATTTTCTTTAGCTGGTCTTGCCTCTGGCACTTCTTTAACCTTTGCCTTGATATAAGGAATTTCTTCTACTATATCATCAATCTTAAAGCGTTTTTTTCCTTGTAAAATTACCGTTGTATTGCCATCAGGCATCTTTAAAACTCTCAAGATTTTAGCTACAACTCCTACTCTATTTATATCTTTAAGAGAAGGGTTCTCTATGCCTTCTTCTTTTTGGGAAACCACACCAATAGTCTTATTACCATTATTGGCTTCATTCAAAAGTTTTATGGATTTATCTCTACCAGCAGTTATTGGGATAACAACGCCAGGAAACAATACTGTATTCCGTAATGGCAATATAGCTAATATATCAGGTAATTCTTCTCTATCTATCTCTTCCTCATCTTCAGGTGTCAATAAAGGAATTAATTCTGCATCTTCATCAATTCCTTGAAATGACAAACTGTCAAGTGTCGTAAATTTGGTTTTCGCCATAGTTATATATAAAAGTCATTTTGTCATTAAGACAAAAAACATTCTTTTTTTTTAAATTAATGTTAACTCAATGAAAATCCCTAAACTACCAAATAATATAGGGCATTAAGGATGTATTTGTCATATGTATTTCAATTCTTATGCCATAAACATTCAAAAAAAAAGTAAAAGACTGTAACAAAACATTTCTATATATATCTTTATGTAAAAGTTAAATTGTTTTTTTTGTCACTAACCCAACTAAATACAGAGCAGTTAATAGAGAAATGTCGCGAGCAAGATCAAAATGCGCAACTCGAGATCTATAATCGATATTATAAAGCAATGTACAATACAGCTTTGAGAATTATAAAAGATACCGCAGAATCAGAAGATATTATGCAAGAAGCTTTTTTAACCGCTTTTACCAAATTGTCAATGCTAAAAGATAATAATATGTTTGGCGCCTGGTTAAAGAAAATTGTAATCAATTCTAGCTTGACGGCATCACGTAAAAACGATTCTTATCGCGAGGTAAATTTAGAAACTGTAGAATACGCTCTTACTGATGTTGATGGAATTGCGGAAGAGGATTTGACCAGTATAAAAGCAGATACCATATTGAGTACACTAAATCAACTAAAAGATAGCTATAGCACAGCATTATCATTGCACCTCATTGAGGGATATGATTATGAGGAGATTTGTCAAATTATGAATATATCGTATTCAAATTGTCGTACACTCGTCTCGCGAGCAAAAGAGAGTTTACGAAAAAAATTAGAATTAGTATGAAAAACGAGGACATTGTAAAAAAAATATTTGAAAACATGCAGAATAAATTAGACATACATGAGCCATCTGCTGATCATCAAATACGATTTTTAGAAAAGCTACAGCAACAAAATAAAGTTGTTACGCTACCTGCTAAAAAACGTAACTGGTACAAACCCCTATCGATTGCAGCTTCTATAGCCATTGTAATAGGTATTGCAGCATTCTCTCTTATGTCTAATTCGACTGTGGAAGCAGACCTGGCGAGTGTTTCACCACAAATGCAAGAAACTCAAAGTTTTTTTACCTCTGCAATTGAGGTGCAATTAGAAGAGATTGGCAAAATTTCTTCTAATGAAACTCGAGAACTGGTGGCTGATGCAATGAAACAATTAGAAAAACTTGAATCTGATTATGAAAAACTAAAAAAGGATTTGGTTCATAGTGGAAATGATAAACGCGTAATCAGTGCTATGATTAAGAACTTTCAAAAACGTGCAAAACTTTTGGAAGAAGTGCAACAAAAGATTAATGATATTAATGAATTTAAATTAACAGAAAATGAAAACTCTATACTATAATATACTATTACTATTATTAGTTCCGACACTTATTTTTGCCAATGATGGTGATTTAAAAGGAAAATATAATAAAGAGAAAACGCTAAAGAAAGAATTTAGTGTAAACCGAGATGCATTACTCAAAATCAGCAATGATTATGGAAACCTTGATATAACGTCTTGGAATGAAAATAGGATCGTAATGGAGATTAACATCAAAGTAAGTGGTAATAATGAAGAAAAAGTAATTAAAAAACTCGAATCTATTGACGTAGAATTTGATGCATCACCCCAAATGGTAAGTGCCAAAACTATTTTTAATAAAGATAGCGATTCGTGGTGGGGTAAATGGTCAAGCGGCTGGAATAATAACACAAGTATGAAAATTAATTATACTGTTAAAGTTCCCGTAACCAATAATATAGATCTCAATAACGATTATGGGAACATTACCTTAGATAAAATTGAAGGCAGTGCAAAAATAAATTGTGACTATGGTCAGATTATACTTGGTGAACTATTAGCCGATAATAACTACATCAATATTGACTATACCAACAACAGTAGTATCACCTACATGAAATCTGGTAAAATAAATGCAGACTACTCTGATTTTGAAATTGGGGATAGCGAGCGAATAGAACTTAATGCCGATTATACACAATCTAAATTTAAATCTGTTAAGCGGTTAAATTTTAATTGCGATTACGGAGGTATTAGAGTAGAAAACGGTGGTAAAATAACTGGTTCATCTGACTATGTAAGTACAAAAATAGGAAACGTGTCCCAAGAGCTAGATATTGAATCAGATTATGGTTCATTAGAAATATATGCACTACAACCTTCTTTCAAAAGTGTAACTGTAGATACCGATTATACTAGAATTAATATTGGCTACGAAAATGGATGCAATTTTGATTTTTCCATTAAAACCTCATATGGCGGCATTAATCTGGATGAGAGTATGAATGTTCTGAAAAAGTATGTAAAAGATTCTAAAAAGGATTATCAAGGATATAACGGTACTAAAAATAGTGGTAATACCATTAATATTACTTCAAGCTATGGAGGAATTAAACTAAGAAAAAATTAATTACAAATAAATTAACAATTCAATCAAATGAGAGCAGCAGCAATAATTTTAAGTATCGCATTGTGTAGTATTACTTCTGTAAATGCACAATGGTGGGGCGGAAAAAAAGTAAGTGGCAATGGTGATATGGTTACCAAAAACAGAAGTACTTCTGATTATGATGAAGTAAAAGTTAAGGGAAACTTAGATGTATCATTAGTATCTGGTTCTGAAGGACAGATATCTATCGAAGGTGAAAGTAATCTCATTGAACACATACGCACAGAAGTTGAAGGAGATGTTTTAAAAATTTATGTAGAAAAAGAATACTGGTTAAAGCCTTCCAAAGGAAAAAAACTTTTGGTAACTGTACCATTCGAAGATCTTACTAAAGTTACACTGGCGGGTTCGGGAGATATTAACAGCAGTGACGTGATAAAAGCGTCTAATTTTAAAACTGGAATATCTGGATCTGGTGATATAAAATTAATCATTGATGCACAAAACTCAGAAGGTTATGTTACTGGAAGTGGTGACCTTACATTAAGCGGCACCTCAAACAATTTTGATTGTAAAGTGACGGGATCTGGTGACCTTATGGCGTTCGGCCTTAACTCTAAAGAAGTAATCGCTTCTATAACAGGTTCTGGAGATATTGAAGTAACGGCTACGAGCTCTATTAAAGCAAGAATTACTGGATCTGGTGACATTAATTACAAAGGGAATCCAGAGAGAGAAGATAAAAAAGTCTCTGGTTCTGGTGACATAAGAAGGCAATAAAATAAAAATATCTATTCCTTCAAACTGTTTGAGAAGCAAGCTTTTCAAACAGTTTTTTTTATGTATAATAATCTTTACTTTTATACCTATTAATAAAATTGTACTAGTATCTTTATGATATAAACAATTTATACTTAAAATTCACCCCAAACAACAAGTACATTGTCATTTTTATCTAAAAAAAAAGTTCCTTTTTCAAAAATTATCCCCTATGATTATGTAGATATTCATTCACATCTTCTTCCAGGAATTGATGATGGAGTGAAAACAATATATCAATCGGCATATATTTTAGAACAATTTGAAAAGTGGGGTATTAAAAAAGTAATTACGACTCCTCATGTCATGCAACAAATCTGGCCTAACTCCTCTGATTTGATTACCGGCAATCTTAAAAAACTACAAACGGTACTCCCTGTATTAGGAATATCAAAAATTGATGTACACGCTAGTGCAGAATATATGATGGATGACCTATTCTATGAGCGCATAAAAAAAGATGATATTTTGCCTTTACATGAAAATTATATCCTGGTAGAAATGTCAACCTTTAGCCCTCCTATCAACTTAAGTGAAATCCTTTTTGAAATTAAAGTTGCAGGATATACTCCCATTCTTGCCCACCCAGAAAGATATTCTTTTTATTATCAAAATGATCTAAAGAAATTTGACGAATTGAAACAATCGGGTTTCTTATTTCAACTCAATATATTATCATTATCGGGACATTATGGAGATAAAGTAAAAGCAGTAGCAAAAAAATTAGTGGATCAAAACTACATCGATTTTACTGGCACAGACATTCATAACTATCACCACTTAGAAGTACTGGAAAAAGGTTTCCTCCCTAATATCGCAGAAAAAGTAACGAACCTAATGAAAAACAATTCAATCTTTTCTTAGTCCTTGCTACCATATCCATATCCATAATTATACCCTGACTGACTTCCTGCTGCATTAAGAAGTACAGCAATATTTGGCAACCGTTTCTCGGTATAGAAACTCTGTGGCATTTGCAAAATTCTTTTATCAGAATAGTTCTCTCTTACGATATAAATACATAAGTCGGCGAAATGACCAATTAATAAAGTATCTGCCACCAAACTAACGGGAGAAGTATCTACTATAATATAATCGTATTGTTCTTTAAGATACTCAAACATTGTTGTTACCCTTTCATGCATTAATAGTTCTGCGGGATTTGGGGGTATAGCACCAGACGGTATAAAGTCAAAAGAACTTTCGTTCTTTTCCCTATAAATAACATCCTTAGGATGTAATTCACTATTCATTATGAAGTTAGTGAGTCCTTTAGTATCCTTACCCTCAGGAAGGTCTAGAAATTGATGAAATTTAGGATCTCTTAAATCTGTACCCAAATAGGCAACTTTTTTACCTGTTATTGAAAGTGTTCTGGCTAGATTTGAAGAAATCATCGTTTTCCCCTCGCCTGAGATAGTTGAAGTTACGAAAATCACTCTTCCGGTATCTTTACTAGTACCCGCCATTAGGAAATCTAGGTTGGTACGTAAAATTCTAAATGCTTCTGCAACACCAGACCGATCGTGCTTTGAAATAACAACTTTATTTTTAGATTTTACTTTTGGGATCGAACCAATTATAGGCATAGTGAGTGCTTTCTCTAAATCTTCTCTTGAAGTTATTTTAACATTCAATAAATCTGATAAATAAATAATTAAAAAAGGAATAATCAACCCTGCAAACAATGACCCGGCATAAATAACTTTTTTATTTGGAGAAACAGGATAAGAATTTATCGTAGAAGCACGATCGATTACTCTTGCGTTAGATAAAGTAATGTGACTTGTTATTTCGGCTTCTTCCCTTTTTTGAAGTAAATAAAGATATAATTCTTCTTTAATTGTTTGTTCACGCTCAATAACTCTCAAATCTTTTTGTCGTATTGGTGCATTGTACAACTTACCGCTAAAATATTGATCCTGTGTTCTAAGACTTTTCAGTCTAATGTTAATTGAACTTCTTAAACTATTTAAGCTGCCTATTAACACTTGTCTTAAACCATCAATCTGTTGATCAATATTTACCACAACCGGATTTTGCTCACTTGAAGTTTTTAGCAACCGTTTTCTTTGAAGAATCAATCCATTATATCTAGATACAGTATTCGCTATGGTTTGATCGTCAAATCCAAGATTTGCTGGGATTAAATCATATCTTCCTTCCTGGCTCAAAACAAATCTTCGCATTGACTCGATAAGACTCAGCTGTGTACTAAGTTGAGCAATCTCCTGAACATTTCTTGAGTCTATATCTGCAACCCTTTGTGTTTGGGCTCCTACATCATTGGTTAACCCAAATTTTGACTTGTAGCCTGCAGCCTCATCATCGACTTCAGATAAATCGCCGGATATAAGATCCAAACGCTCATTAATGAATTCGGCAGTTCTGGCAGACATTTGCTTCTTGTTTTCGATCGTAGATTTATTATATTCATCAACGAGATTATTTACAATATCTTTTGCTTTCTCTGGTACTTGATCGTTTAAAGATATCCCTACCAATGATGACCCGCCTATTGGATATATTGCCAATCTATTTCTATATCCCTCTGCAACAAACTTAACAGGAGTAATTTGAATTTTTATTATAGCACTTGAATTATCTTTTAAATTTTCAGAATTCGGAGTAATTACAAAGTCACCAGCACTACTACTAACAGTATTACCAAAAGAATGATCACTTAACTTTTCACCCTTTTTATTTAATAAAGAAAAAGACGTGTTTGAATTAATTTTAACATGAAAAGTTGCAGATTTTGTATGTACAATAGAATCATCAGATAAAAAATTAATCTCAACCAACGATTTCGGATAATTCTCAGTCTCTAGGATTCTTCCTTCTGAAAAATACCTAACATTAAGTTTTAAATTCTTTACAACATTAGTAATTAATGTTCTCGACTTTAATATTTGTATTTCATTTTCAATTTGGTTTTGCGAATTATCTAGTAACCCTAAATCCTTAAATGCAGCAAGTTCTGACTCACTAATATTCTCATCCTGAGAAATCATGATGGTCGAGGACACATTATATTGCGGAATAGTATATCGTATTTTTAGGTATGCCAAAGCCAAAAACAAGATCACACTTAACACAAACCAATACCACTTTTTCAGATATCGAATAAGTGCTTCTCGTAGATTAAAACTAAAACTTGAAGATTTAATTGCTCTACTACTATTGCCCGTGGCGTTATTATTAGAAGTCATATTTTTAACTATCTTATGAGTAGCGCTGCTACAGATACACCTACGCCTATTACACTTAAGACAATTCCTAACAAATTATTGCTGGTTCTCGATTCTCTAATCCTAGATGGATTAGGTTCTACATAAAGCACATCATTTTGCGCCAAATAATAAACCGGTGAGTCGAAAATAGACTTCGAAGTAAGATCTAAGCGATGATATGTATTCACACCTTCATTCTCTCTTATCACCATAACATTTTTTCTTTTTCCCCTTATAGCTAAATCACCAGCTAAACCAAGTGCTTCAATTACTGTTACTCTTTCATTAGGTATGACATAAGAACCCGGGCTATTGACCTCTCCAATTACGGTAATCTTAAAATTTTTCAGTCGTACACTAACTATAGGATCGTTGATATAGATCTTCAATTTTTCCTTGATCATCTCTTTCACCTGAATACGTGTGAGCCCTGCTAATTTTAGTTTACCCAATACCGGGAATTCGATATTTCCTTCTTCATCGATTAGGTAAGTAGGCTCTGCTACCCTTCCTGCATTAGGAGCGCCTTCTCCCCCATTTTCACCCATACTTATGGATGCGCCTTGTAGATTAAAAGGTCTAGCTGCGTCCATATCAGATGCAGAAACCAATATACTTACAACATCATCGACCTTCAAAGTAGGCGTGAAAGAGTTAGTCGAAGTTATTTTCTCTAGATCGGAAGCATTTTGAAAATATACGACATCCGTAGGAGTTTTACACGAAAAAATTAAAAGAGTCAATAGTAATAAAAGGAGAAATCTACCTTGCATATTTATAGTACTTTACAAATAACTCATTGAATTGAGTTACAAAAATAAAATTTTATTTAGTTTGGCAATGTTATTTTATTGCACATGTCAAACCAAAACTTTTGGTTTTTTTTGGGTTGTTTCTTTGTTGATTTTATCAATACTTTCAAAGGTAGAATTATTAGAAATATATTCCGGTACAATTTCCTTAAGTTTTCCAACTATTTGATGGTCTTGATTCAATAAATTCATGATACAAAGATCATTTATTTTATCCTTCACATTGGGACAATTACTATCATCAAACTTACTGATCATAATTTTCTTATGATAGGTAGGCATTGTGTTTTCGGTGTCAGCAAGCAGTTCTTCATATAACTTTTCTCCAGGTCTAAGCCCTGTGATCTTAATATCAATATCATCAGGATAATTAAGCCCCGAAAGTCTTATCATCTTCTTCGCAAGATCAAATATTTTTACAGATTCTCCCATATCGAAAATAAATATCTCTCCTCCATCACCCATAGTACCTGCTTCTATAACAAGTTGCGATGCTTCTGGTATGGTCATAAAGAAACGAGTTACGTCCTTATGAGTTACGGTTAGTGGCCCTCCTTTTTGTATTTGTTTTTTGAACAATGGTATTACAGAACCATTAGATCCTAAAACATTACCAAATCTAGTCGTAATAAATTTGGTCTTACTTGTATTATGGAGGCATTTTATATACATCTCTGCCACTCTTTTGGTCGCTCCCATTACATTGGTAGGGTTTACGGCTTTGTCTGTAGATACGAAAACAAATTTATCAACTCCAAACTCTGATGACAAATCTGCCAGTTTTCTAGTTCCCAAAACATTTATTTTTATGGCTTCACACGGATTAGACTCCATTAATGGTACATGTTTATATGCTGCGGCATGAAAAACCATATTTGGTCTATATTTTTCAAATATGGTCTCTATCCTTTGGTGATCTCTTATATCTGCTACGATCGGAACAAAATTGGTTACACCTTTACTCAGTAATTCTTGTTGCAAATCATATAAGGCCGATTCGGCTTGATCCACCAAAATTAGATTTTTATAATTGTAGTAAGAAGCCTGTCTAACGATCTCGCTGCCGATGGATCCAGCTGCACCCGTAATCAAAATTATCTTGTTATGAAGTTCTTTTGTAATATTTTGATTATCCATATTAATTGGAGCTCTATCTAAAAGATCTTCAATTTGAATTTCTTTTATCTGAGAAATCTCTAATTTACCGTCAATCCAGTCATTTACCGTAGGTATAATTTTTACCTTTACTCTTAGTTTTAATAAATTGTCTGAAATCTCTGATAAACGTTTTTTATTTATATGAGGAATTGATACTACAATTTCTTTAATATTATTTTTAGTAATAAAACTCTGGGTCAAAGAATCAGAAGCATACACCTTAATACCGTTGATGGTCTTTCCCTTTTTCTGGGGATTATCATCGATAAAACCAACAACGGATAATGAGCTATTCGAATCGTTAGTAACCGCTGCAAGAGTAATTAGACCAGAATCCCCGGCTCCATAAATTAAAATTCTTGAAGTCTCTCCTATTTTTGATTTAATATAATAATAACAATATTTGAAAATTAAACGACTAGTAGTAAGTGTAATAATATTCAACATGTAATGTATACAAATTATGGATACTGGAATATTTAACAATTCTGGCATCAAAAATGCTCTACTGGATAGCATCAACCCTCCGGTAAGAGCTATCAAAACAGTAACTGCAAGGAATAGGTTATAGGCATCTCTCATTCCCGTATGTCTAACCACACCCTTGTAGGACCCTATTACTAGAAAACTCAATGTTGCCAAACCAGCTACAATTGGTAGTTGATATAGCATGTTAGAAATATCAAAATCTAATGTAATCCCAAATCTTATAACGTACGCCAAAAAGAAATTAAAAATTGTTATTGATACATCTATAATCAATACCAGCCATTTTGAAGCGTGCTTATGCGAATTATTAATTAGGTAACTTTTGATCATCTCAATACATTTTTAATTACTGATACAATTCTATATAAATCATCTTCTTCAAGATTAGACCCGCTAGGTAAGCAAAGGCCTCGATCAAATAGATCATCAGAAAATCCATTGAGGTATGCATCACAATCTGCAAATACGGGTTGTTGATGCATGGGTTTCCATAACGGTCTCGATTCTATGTTTTCTTCAGCTAGTGAAAGTCGTAATCCTTCCCTTAGTTGGTATGAAGTTGTTTCTATACAAGTAAGCCATCTATTAGAACTATATCCTTCTGGTTCTTCTAAAAACCTTATTTCTGAATAATTTTCAAGATGCTTTTTATAAAAATCAAAATTTCTTCTGCGATTTGCTACATGACTATCCAGAACTTGCATTTGGCCTCTTCCAATACCTGCAGTAATGTTACTCATTCTATAATTGTATCCTACTTCTGAATGTTCATAATGAGGAGCATTATCTCTAGCCTGTGTAGCAAGAAAAATGGCTCTTTCTTTATGTTTTACATTTTTAGAGATTAAAGCTCCACCACCAGAAGTGGTAATTATTTTATTACCATTAAATGAAAGAATTGCGATGTCCCCAAAAGTACCACACTGAACACCATGATACGAGCTACCTAAAGCTTCTGCACTATCTTCTAATACTGGAATTTTATATTCTGATGCAACGTTGTGAATAGCCTCTACATTGTATGGCATTCCATATAAATGTACTGCCACTATAGCTTTCGGCTTTATACCTTTAGAAATTCTATCCTTTATTGCTATTTCGAGTTGTTCTGGGCAGATATTCCAGGTATAACTCTCGCTATCTACAAATACTGGTTTAGCACCTAAGTATACGATTGGATTTGCTGAAGCCGCAAATGTCATACTTTGACATAATACTTCATCACCGGTAGTAACTCCTAAAAGTCTTAACCCCAAATGTAATGCTGCTGTTCCCGAACTTAATGCTGCTGCATGTATATCAGTATTCAAATAGGATTCGATATCCTTTTCAAATCCATCTACATTTGGCCCCAGGGGTGCTACCCAATTTGTTTCAAAGGCTTCTTTTACGAAATCTTGCTCTGTTCCACCCATATGCGGCGAAGAAAGCCATATCCTTTTTGAATCAATTATATTCATATTCTCCCATTAAAAATGAACAATAATTTTCTACTGATTACAAATCCTATTTAGGATTATTAACCAAATTCTTTTTCATGACAATCTAAAAAAAACGCTGGAAGAAGGGGGGTAGAAACTTCCTAATATTGAATTTATTCTAATACTTATTTTCCAATGCTAAAATAGTTCAGTTAAATCAATTATCAATTTAAAATTTTATTTTTTAGACAGAATACTTAAAAACTCCGTTTAATGGCTATGTACTTCCCTCATAATTACTTACAATACGTGATTGCCGTAAGAAAAGTATGATAATACCAGATAAATTTTACTAGTACTACTTATCAAATCTTTCCATTTTATCTTAAAATCTGCCTAAAAACATCAAATAATACTACTACAAAGACGAAATTAAACATTCATTGAAATTATGTGCTTTCTTTAGTCATTACAATGATAACCTATAATTCTACCAAATATGAGAGTTTAATCACTAATATTTTAAGGGGTATTTTCCCCTAGTTTAAAAAGCACTTTCTCACATGCTCCTATTGATTTCTTTTGGCGAATAAAAATTATCCAAATAAATTTTGATTTATCTAATTAAATACATAAAATTTATAGCTTTACAAATGTATTGAGTCGATTTTCTTGACTCACGAGCAACATTTTCCCCAGTATTTTATAAACCAATTGACTCTGAATGTTATTTAATTCATTAGATTTTTTCATATTTCTACCGGTTGTTTTTATTATCTATTGGTTTATTTTCTACAAAAATATTAAGATCCAAAACTCTTTTATTCTAGTAGCGAGCTATCTTTTTTACGGCATGTGGGATTGGAGGTTTTTGTTCCTTATACTCGCTAGTACAATTGTCGATTTTTTCGTGGGCCAAACTATTCACCATAGCACTTCTGATAAAACAAGAAAAGCATGGTTATGGGTGAGTGTTATCTTCAATGTTGGACTTTTAGGTTTCTTTAAATATTATAATTTCTTCATCGGTTCGTGGGTAGATTTTATTTCAATTCTCGGATATGACTTAAAAAGTACCTGGACTCTACAGATTATTTTACCTGTCGGAATCTCTTTTTATACGTTTCAAACTATGTCATATTCACTTGACATTTATTATAAAAGACTAACGCCAACGAAAGATTTTATAGCTTTTGCGACCTTTGTAAGCTTTTTCCCTCAACTGGTAGCAGGTCCTATTGAACGAGCATCTAACCTTTTATCCCAAATCACTACAAAAAGAATTTTTAATTATAATCAAAGTAGTGAAGGACTAAAACTTATCCTTTGGGGTTTGTTCAAGAAAGTTGTAATCGCTGATTCTATTGCACCAATTGTTGATGATATTTTTGCTAATTATACTCAATATCCTGCTTCAACATTAGTACTTGGCGTGTCTCTTTTTAGTTTCCAGGTGTATGGAGATTTTAGCGGATATTCTGATATCGCTATTGGTACTGCCAAATTATTCGGGATTGAGTTAATGTCTAATTTCAAATTCCCTATTTTTTCAAGAAACGTTGCCGAATATTGGCAGCGATGGCACGTTTCTTTATCAACCTGGTTTCGACATTATGTATATATACCCTTAGGCGGTAGCAGGGTAAGTAAACTCAAATCGGTTAGAAATATTATCATTATCTTCTTGGTAAGTGGTTTTTGGCATGGTGCAAATTGGACCTTTATTGTATGGGGAGGCGTTCATGCAGCTTTTTACATACCCGTTTTTTTAATGGGAAGAAATCGAATTTATATGAATAATGTCGTGGCAGAAAATCGATGGTTTCCTACTATAACTGAAATCTCACAAATCTTACTTACCTTCGCCTTAGTCACATTCTCAAGGGTGTTTTTTAGATCAGAATCGATTACTGATGCTTTTGGATTTTTGCAACAGATCTTTACAAATTTCACATATGACACCTATCAGCATCCATTGGGCTATAGAATGATCGATTATTTTATTTTATTGGCACTTTTTGTCGTTTATGAATTCATAATAAGGAGAGATGAACGCTCACCTTTTAAATTTAAGTCAAAAGTTGTACGATTTGTAATGTATACTTTAGTAATTTTAGGGATGCTCCTTTTCTTTGATGACAATATCGACCGGTCGTTTATCTATTTTCAATTTTAAAATACATAGAAAAATTTGAGTAACCGCATCACGTAAAAATGAAAAAATTAATCCTCAAAAGTGCTTTATACTTTTTTCTAATACTAATTCTATTAGAAGTATTGGTCCGTATTTTTCATTTAGGTAAAGACACTCCTGCTCGGTTCGTTGATGAGCATGAAGTTGAAAAATGGGTTCCAAATCAAAACGGTTTTTCTGTTACGGGCAATCGTAGGCAAAACTTTTCTGAATATAATATTAATAACTCTGGATACAATTCTTATCGAGAATTTAACCCTACAAAAAACAAAATAGAAGTTGCTTTGGTGGGCGATTCCTTTATCGAAGGATTTCATCAGGATTACTACAATTCTATTGGAAAAAAGATTGAAAATAAACTCCCAAATATTGAAGTTTACGAATATGGCTATGCGGGTTATGATTTTGCAGATCAGTTGCATTTGGTACATTCATACAAAGAGCAATTCCAACTTATTGATCACATAGTATTAGGCATAAAGTTCTCCAACGATCTTGATCGTGGAGCATATAATGTGGTTTACAGTAGATTAGCACTAGAATCCCCAAAAAATAGATTATTAAAAAAAAGTAGGTTATTGGTCTACTGTAAAAGTATTGGGATTTTAGATCCACCTCAGGAACTGATCTATCGTTTCATCTCCCTTTTTAAATCGAAACAAAAGTTTACAACTAAAAGTGACGAGGAAATCTCAAGAATCAAGAAAGAAAAAGAGAAGCAATATTTAACAAATTTTGAAAGCTTAATCTCTACATACGGCTATGATAAAGAACGATATACGCTACTGCTGGATTCTAGAATTACCAGTCCTGTTTTTCTTTCATACTTAGAAAAAAATAATTTTAATTATATAGATTTCGCTGATACCTTTGAAGCGACTAATCGTCCCACTACCCTAATTTATGACAGACATTGGAATAATTATGGAAGAGAATTAATTGCCAGAGCAATTACAGAGTACTTAAGCAAAAAAGAATTTCAAATCCCAAAACCATAAAGATCAATACCTAAAACTCACATTAAAAATTGATTTTCTGCATTTTAGATTTTCCAGTAATCAAATACGATTTTTTATCTTTTGAAACTTCTAATACTCTAACATTAGAAACATGCTCTATAGCCAAATACAGAAAATCAAATGTAGCTTTTCTTAAAAAGAGATATTCATCACTATTATAATCAACTGTAGCATAATCTAAATCATTTTGAAGCTCTTCTATTGGAAAACTTTTTAAAGGTATTTCAAAATTAGTATTGATTTTTCGGCTTGCCTTGAATTTTTTATACCGCACATAAGCAATTTTGAAAACAAATTCTTTAATACTTATTTTAAAATATTCAATAACAGCACTTAAAGATGCAGCAACAGACCCTTTGGGATAGACAATTTGATGCTCAAAATTATAGATATGATTACACCACTCGCGTTTATAACTAAGATCTCCCATCCCCATCTCATAAGAATCGTGATTATTGGAAATGCACCAATCGAGTTTCTTGTAGATCTCTACGCTGCCTAAGCTAAATTTAGCATAATCAATATCATAAGAAGATATCGCACTAAATAATTTCCCATGAAAATGATGATTAAGCGAGACAACAATTGGAGTATTATTTTCTAAAA
Organism: Aquimarina celericrescens; assembly: GCF_042682765.1. Taxonomy (NCBI): domain Bacteria; kingdom Pseudomonadati; phylum Bacteroidota; class Flavobacteriia; order Flavobacteriales; family Flavobacteriaceae; genus Aquimarina; species Aquimarina celericrescens. The sequence goes on from NZ_JBHUHY010000002.1 coordinate 336,254, forward strand.
CTACGAAGAGTGATGCTTTTTTTTTATTTATTAAAGAAAAATACATTTTCTGATAGCGATCCCATTGTGTAAGACTTTGACTAACATCGTTACGTTGTTCAAATCTTCTAATAAGCATTTTACGTAAGCAATCCATCAAAAAATCATACTCTTCCTTTTCTATGTCTCCATAAAATGTTTTGTATGATATCCTAAAACAGGACTCCAATCTTTTAATTCTTCTTCGTATACCTTTGGCATTGCCTCTGAAACGATTTTTTATATAGGCATCGGCACTAGAAAAGCCATTGAGAAAAATAGCATATCCTTTAAAAAACTGGCTCACCTTTTTTACAGAAAAAACATCTTTATTGATAGATGGCTTCAGATAGTCTGGAATAAAAAAAACGGAATAGATTTTACTTAAATTTTCAGCCTCTTTTTTATCATAATCAGGATTGATTATCGAAGCGCTATCATTTACTGTATTAACTTTCAAAAATATCTTGGGTATTATCCCTCTTTCAAACAATTCAAAAAAGTAATCGATGTTCTCTCTTCTCATCTACTCATTCTATAAAATGGAAAAAAATAATTTTTCAGGTTCTTTTTATCGGTATTGATGTAATCGCTATTAACCGATAAGCAAAGTTCGTTATAGATTTTTTCATTGACTATTTTCCTACCCGTATAAAAAATCAAATCATTGTCTTTTGGGAAGAAGGATTTCTTACTCTTATACAAGCCATCTCCATCTTTCATACCACCTCCTAACACGTAGTATTTCTTGCCATTTTTAATAGCCCATTCAATAATTTTAACTCTTAAAAAATCATTGGGTCTATGACTGAAATACTCTGCATTTGTACCTCCTAAAAATGCAAAAACAGTATCTTTATAATTAATAATGAGTTCTACAGAAATTGGGATCTTCTCAAAATATGCTATAGCGATTGAAAAATTATTAATATTTGAAAGTATTAGGCTCTCAAAGTATTCAAAAGAGAAAAAGTATATACTATCAGCTTTATTACGCTTCATAGTCTCTACATAAATATCATTAAAAATCTCTATAACTTCTTTAGTAATTGAAGTTTTGTGAAATATTTTAAATTCCAAATTATAATTAACTGCTCTTCTAAAATTATTTCTAACCTTCGAGACAAATGAAGTCCATTGATCTTCAAAATTATCCAAAAGATTCCCTTTCACATTAGATAATGTCTGAATTAAATCCCCAGAGTACCCCAAGTGGTTATCATTTAAGCTAAAACGCACAAATTCGCTTATAACATTGTTTTCTCGATACCAATGATCTGCCTGTTCCCAAAATTGAATAATATCATCTTTAGAAATATCATCATTAAATAGAGGTCCATTATATCCATAGGGACTGATAACATCAAAATAAGAGGTTTCTTTACCTTTAATTTCTATTTGTCTTAGAATAAAAGGCATCAGAATAATAGGAGTTTCATCTTTCTCAAGTATAAAACATCTCAACCTATCAGAATCCTTTTCAAAATATTTTAAATGTTCTATAGAATAGTAAACATTATTATCCCATTCCTTTTGAAGAAGTGCTTTGTATTCCAATACATCCGAACTATCATCAAGGTTTTTAATAAGTAGTCTATAGTTTTGCTTCAATTGTTAGAAAGGTTTGTTAGACAAAGGTTCTTAAATTATGACTAGGGGTTAGTTTTAATTTACTTTTTTAAAAAAATAGTTGTTCATTTTCTCAGACAATACACGTGATAACCAAATAATCCTACCACAATGTTCTAAATGCCACACTGCCTTTCCTTCAAAAATATTTCCTGCCAGTAAAGGTCCTATGATGTGTAAGTTTTCTGAAGATTCGAGAGATTCATTTACTTCGAAACCAATTTTTGATTCATTCGATTTGCAGTATCCCTTCTCCATTAATTTTTTTAATAGTATAGGAACATTATCCTTAGACAAATTAGTGCTGCCAATACAATTAATGACCAAATGGACGGGATTCTCCAGGATCATATTTTCTCCTGATTTTGTATCTAGATACTCCAACAAGTATTCATCATTTTCATTTTTTCTAATATTGCTAAATCTTCCTGCAATATGATCAAAACGATGTTCTTCTTGAAGATCGTCTATGATTTTAGAATAATGAGATCCAGCGCAACGCTGTCTTCTTCCGATCTCATTACCATAAAGACAAGCGAATTTTTTTAGTTCTTCATGATCAAGCTTACCCAATAATGACCCAAAAGCTGTTGAAATAATTTCTACGGTAGATGCAGCTCCCAAATTAATTTCATCTGCATAATCAAGATCTTTAAAGGCTGCCTCTGCAATAGTCTTTGCTGTTAAAGTATTTTTACCGGCTAAAGCTTGCAAGTTGAAGGGAGTATACTCTTTTCTTTTTTCAAAGTCAATTACAGCATCCGGCATCAAACCTTGTGTAGAAAGGACAGTAAAATTATTGACACCTGACTTTATTTTATGGTTATCATTTAATTTATACAGCATTTCAAGCCCACTGGCATTTGCTCCTACCACGAGAACATTTGGTTTCTTGTTTATATTTTTTTCAATGAAACTTTCAATTTTATTCAAAACCTCTTTTAGTTCTGGTTGATAAGGATCGTTTACAAACAATAAACTATCTTCTTCTATAAGAGTTTCATCTTTCCATAAATAATTAACAGGAAGTGATCCTACAGAAAGAATTACTTTCTCTGATAAAATAGTCTTATCATCTTCTAAAGACACTATATATTTATCTTTATCCTTTTCCAGATCAAGAACCTCTCCCGTAACATAATTTACCTGTACCTGCCCCGTCTTCGTAAACGCTTCTAATCTGTCTTTGACTTTTTGATCGATATAGCATCCAAAAAATCGTCTGGGGATAAAAAGGTCTTCCCAATCATTGTTTTCTATTTTCTCTGCATGTTTAGAAATCCAATTAAGAGACAATTTCCCACCATCCTTTTTAAACTCTTCTAATAGCCACTTTTTATTATTATTAAGCCATTTAACGAATTTACTTAATTCTGGTTCTGGCAAAAAGTTTTTCAACGATGTTATTAGAAGTACTGAAAACCCAGATCGAACACCATATGGTATCCCCGTATGAAACTCTTGAGACTTATCTATGACAGTTATACTTATTTTCTTTTTTGATTCATTGTTGACCTCAATACCATCTAAAAAATGTAAAATCGTAAACGATGATGAGATTCCCGAACCAATAAAAGTAATATCAGATGTGTTGGTTTTAATTTCAGCCCCCATGAATTATAATTGTTTGGTTTTAATGACTCTTCCAGGATTACCCACTACTGTAGTATAGTCTGGAACATCTTTAATTATAACAGTTCCAGCACCAATTAAAGTATCTTTTCCTATTTCGTTTATACCCGTCATAGCGGTAACTCCCATTCCTATATATGCTTTTTCTTTAACATGTATCAAAGCACCAATATTGACACCAGAAGACATAAATACGCCATCTTCCAAAGTTACGTGATGTGCAATTGTACTATCCATATTGATCATAATATAATTACCTATAGTAGTATGCGGCATAACAATATTACCCGCAAGCATATACACTGCTTCTCCTATGGTAACATCTGGTGCAATGGATACAGTGTGGTGTAGAAATCCTGGAATTCCATATCCTTCTTTTTTTAATGTGGATAAATATTCTACTCTAACAGAGTTTACTCCGATTGGACAATATACATCCTGAATTTTATCTTTGAACTCTTTCAGAAATAAGTCTTTGTATTTACCTAAAACGGGAATACCCAATACCATGTTTCCTTGCAGGTCCGGATTATCATCAATAAAACCGATGATATCAACACCAGCTTCTTTAAGGTAAGAAGCATAAACTTGTCCCTGTGTTCCCGCCCCGATAATTACTGCATTTTTCACTTGCAAAAATTAAGTTTTTTGTGATTAAAATTTCATATGATTAATTATTTCCTGTAAAAGTAGGCATATTCAAGTTTTTACCACTATTAATATCTTCTTTAAAAATTACTTTTTTAATGGTTAAAATAATAATTTTAACATCGACCTTAAGGCTTATATTCTCTGTATACCAAACATCTAACTTGAATTTTTGTTCCCACGATATTGTATTTCTTCCATTGATTTGAGCCCACCCCGTTATTCCAGGTCTAACATTATGCCTTTTCTTTTGAAAATCATTATAAAGTGGTAGATACTTCACTAAAAGTGGACGGGGACCGATTAGACTCATATCTCCTTTCAATACATTGAACAATTGAGGAATCTCATCTAAAGAATATTTTCTAATAAATTTCCCAACGCCTGTAATCCTTTCTTCAAAAGGAAGCAGCTCTCCATGTTCATCTTTCTTATCGTTCATGCTCTTAAACTTTATAATCTTAAATATCCTTTCCTTTTTACCGGGACGAGACTGAAAGAAAAAAGGTTTTCCTTTATTAACTATAGCCAATACTATAATAAGCACAATAATAATTGGGGAGAGCAATAAGATCCCGGTAAATGAAGCGATAAAATCCAATAAACGTTTTAAAAATGGATTATACATGGGTTATTTTTAAAATTTGAATGTAATAACATTTCTATTCTTTTTTTCTTTAAGCTGAAACAGATTTATATCTTCTATTCTATGATTTGGATATATATTTTTCACCTTTTTCAATGGTCTTGATTTCCTTCCCTGGAACACCATAAATTAATTTAAAATCATTTACATCGTGTACTATTAATGAACCCGCACCAATTATACTGTGTTTACCAATATCGATCCCCTGAATAATATTTGCTCCTAAGGAAATTGCTGTACAGAAATCAATTTTCACGTTACCTCCCACAGTTACACCAGGAGCGATACTAGAGAAATCTTCCATTTTGCAATCATGACCAAAACTTGAATTTGTATTTAAAATGCAAAAGTTTCCCACCTGGGCATGCGTATTAATCTTTACTCCAGCCAAGATCGCAGTTCCTTTACCAATTTTTGCGCTTACACTAATGGTTGCAGAGTGATGAACTATGGTAACAAACTCAAAATCTGGAGCCAATTTCTTAATTTTGGCATGCAATTGATATCGAGTCCAATTATCTCCGATAGCTATTATTCCTTTGGTTACACCTTGTTTGACTAAGTTGGGAATAATATCCTCTGACCCCAAAATTTCATAATTCATTAATTTTCCTCCCTTTTCTTTAAAAGAATCAATTAAACCAAAGATCTTATACTGTTTATTAAATTCTACCACTTCAATAATTACTTTGGCATGACCAGATGCACCTATGATTAGGACTTTATCCATCTTTTATATCTTAAAAATTCATCAAGTATATGATTTTTAGGAAACAAAGAATATGACTAATATCAAATTACTTATAATTCGGATTTAATAGTATTCAAAAGATCTCCAATATCATTCATATTCATCAAATCCATTAATTTAAATTTTATACCAAATGACTTTTCTACCTCTGTAATTATCATCATATGGGTAACCGATTCCCATCCATCTACGTCATCTGCCGTGGTCTCATCTCTAAGTTCAAAATTATCATGTTCTAATACTGTTATAAAGGCTTCCTTAACTTTAGACAAAATTTCTTCTCTACTCATTATTGATCGTTTATTTAATGTCAAAATATGTTTTTAATTCTTTCCTATTTATTTTTCCGTTGATACTATGCGGGAATTCTTTAACAAATCTCACATGCATCGGTATCATATAATCGGGCATTTTTGTTTTCATATGATCAAATATTTTTTTGGTATCAAATTCTTCAGATTCAATCGCCAATCCTAATTCGGCATTACCTAATTTGTTGATGATATCTAAAGCGACCATATTCACTTTTTTGTCAGATTTCGCCTTTGCATGAAACTCAATTTCAGTAAGTTCTACTCTATATCCTCTTATTTTGACTTGAAAATCTGCTCTTCCCACATAAAGATAATCTCCCTCTTGGTCTTTGAAACAAAGATCCCCTGTTTTATAATATCTTACTTCTTTTCCATTTTGTTCTATGGTAAAAAAGCTTTGAGTGTTTTTTTCCTCATTTTTCCAATATCCAGGAGTGATTTGTGGACCTGCAAGACATAACTCACCAGAAACATTTACTGGTACTTCTTCATTATTTTCATTTACAACAAGATATGACGTATTTTTTTGTGGTGTACCAATTGCTATTATACCGTTGTGTGCTTTTGTATGTGTTTCTTTATGATAAGGATAAAATCCACTATACACTGTAAATTCTGTAGGGCCATAATAATTAAAGATCTTACAATTTGGAAGACAGTTACTCCACTCTTTTGCTATATCACTATGCAATGCTCCTCCTCCAAAACTACAATATCTTACATCTGGAGCATCAATCTCGGGAAAATACGGACGTAAATAATTGATAATTGATGGCACCATGGTAAGTACCGTAAGTTTTTGCTCTTTTATCAATTTAAAAATATAAAAGTACTTGATTGCTCCCTTGGGTATTGTATAGATACATGAGCCCGCTAACAACGGAAATAAATAAGTAACCACCGAAAAATCAAAGGTAAGCTCGAACATTTGTAAACAGCGGTCTGAAGGAACCAAATTAAATTCAGGTTCAGCCTCTATTGCATCTACAAGACCAGCAACATTATTGAATGTAATAGGCACTCCTTTTGGCAAACCAGTGGTACCAGAAGTAAATAAAATATAGGCCAAATCATCACCAGAAATATTCTTAGGTTCTAAATTTATGGTTGTTTCTGGAATAGAATGAGAAACAATAACTTCGTACTCATTATAAACCGATGTTTTAGATGAGTCTATAACATATTTGGTTTCTGTCAGTTCAAAAATCTTCGTGTTACGCTCTACTGGTGTATCTGGATTAACAGGCACATAGGCTTTTCCTTCTAACCACAGTGCAATAATGCTAGCATATGTTTGAATATCGTCATTGGTTACCAAACCAATTAATTTTGCAGAATCATTAGTTGTTCTATCGACCTCGTTCCTAATCTTAGATACCTCGAGAGCAAAATCTCTGTACGTATAAAATGTATTATTAATGCATAAAACATTATGATCATAATGTTTTTCTATAGATTCTTGTAGTTTCTTTACAAATTTCATAGTGTGGTTGGTTCAACAATTGGTTTAATAAAAATGTCCATCTCTATTCAACATTGTATAATTCTCAGGATCTAATCTAGTTTTGTTATGCGCTAATCCTTTTTTAAGAACTCTATGTGTAAAAATGGTTTTATATCTTTTAGTTATATTGTCTGATAGTGTGGTGTCATCTGTGAAGATAAACTTTGTTTTTACCTTATAAAAATTCTCCATCAACGCGTCAACACAAAGGTCATAGTTATCCTCTTCCTTTACCAGAAAATACTTCACATTGAATTCATTAAAATTAATGATGTAAGAGATAAAAGCGATGATCTCACTGTCTTTAATCACATTTAAATTATGAATGTGTATGTTATTACTAATCCCGGTTTGTAATGCTTTATAAGGAAATTTACTAGAAACAGGAGTTTGCATATACTGACTATTATCAATTTGCCAGTTGATATAATCTTTGGTTTTATGGATCAGATCTTTTTTACAAAGAGGTTCTATGAATTCCCAAGTATCATTATTTATATGAGACATATAATCATAAGAAAGGGTCTTTGTGTTTTTCTTAAATCTAGATTTATTAAGTAATTTTATCATAGAGTAAGTCAATGCATCTACTCTTTCCAATAGAAACTTGAAAGATTTTAGGAATCTAAATCTTCCTATAAGCATTGTTGAATCCAGACTAAAAAATATAGTATGTCTCAATCTGGAAGCTATTACTGTAAACGGTTGTTTTTGATAAAAAGTAGTTACATTTTCTGCATATGATTTTATAAGTATTTGTTGATCTGCAAAATTTACCGCTTCATTATAGATGTAGGTTCCCAATACGGTATCTTTAAATTTAGGATGCACCCACCAAGCGATCATCCAGTATGCCTTATTGGTTTTATTAAAGCCTGTATTCACTATATCCGGAAACATAAAGATAAAAGAGATCATTTTTTTGTCTTCGTACCCTATCACACCGCAATAATCATTATCTTCTATACGATTATTAGAAATTAACCACAATGCTTTGCTCTTTGGCATAGGAGCAAGGGTATCTTCCCAATATGTATTTTGGTCGATTGCCTGGCGTAACATTTTTTTTGTCAAGCCAATTACTTCAAGGTTTGCCATTTATTTAATCTACAATACACTAATTATTACCATTAAAATATTCTGAAGTTTGTTCTTCAGAAAGATTTACATCCTCTTTTTGCAAAACTTTTTTAAGTGTCAAGCCTATTATTTTAAGATCAAGCAAAAAGTTGAAATGTTCTACATACCACACATCATATTCGAATTTTTTTTTCCAGGCTATAGAATTACGACCATTAACCTGGGCCCAACCCGTAATACCAGGTCGCACATTATGACGTTTTTTTTGTGTTTTATTATAAATGGGGAGATATTCTATGATTAATGGGCGGGGACCAATTAAAGACATATCGCCTTTTAATACATTAATCAATTGGGGGATTTCATCTAACGATGTTTTTCTTATAAAATTTCCCACAGTTGTAAACCTTTCTTTATCAGGGAGTAAGTTTCCATGCTTGTCTTTTTTATCATTCATGGTCTTGAACTTTACTATACTGAATATCTTTTCGTCTTTGCCTGGTCTTTTTTGAATAAAAAATGGTTTTCCTTTATTGGCAAAAGCAAGAAAAATAATAAGAAGTACAAATATAGGAGAAATAATAATTAATAAAATTAATGATATACAAAAATCCAAACTCCTTTTGATAAATAATCTATACACAACTTGAACTATTTACTTACTTATGAATTTATCATTTCGTTGACCATAACCCTTCTTTTTCCCGATGCAAGTAACGGAATTTCATCAACATATTCTATAGTGATTTGAGCATCTTCGCCCAAATACTCCTTAAATTCGTTAATAAACTCATATTCCCTCTCAAATTTATGGTCAGTATTCAGTTTAAAGTGATATGTACCAGCCGCTTTTTGAATAAGTTGACATTGTTTTAACTCTGGATAATTGTTGACCAACAAAACAAGATTAATAGATATGATCTCTCCTTTTGTATTGTAGATTTGATCTATTTTTCTACCATTTACTTCCTTCAATATATTCTTAGAGTCCAAAGTGTCTTTAACTCCAATATCCCCAGTATCATATCGTATCATTGGCACACTGTAGTTAAACAAATCGGTAATTACTATTCTTCCGGATTTGCCATCTTCTACCCTTTTATTTGAGTCTACTTCTAGAATTTCTATGAAATAGCTCGCTTCATTGATTTCAAAATGCCTTTTATTTCCCAGCGGTTGCTGTGCCAAAATTCCGTTTTCTACATTAGAATATCTCGAAACTACTTCGGCACTAAAATATTTATATATACTTTCCTTGGTATAATCATTCAACCGTTCTGACATTGCTATGACAGATTTGAGATTACACGAGATTGAAGACGATTTTTTGCGATCTAAGTGTTTACATATTTCTTCATACGCAGATGCATATCCTAACCAACTATTGGTAGACTTACTTTTTGACAAATCCCTTACAATGCCATCGATCAGGTTCTTTTCTTTCATTTCGAACACATCAACGGGTACAATATTCTGTAACATCTGCGTGATAAACCCTTTCTTTTCAAATGCATTCCACATCCTGAAATATGTAAGTCGATTGCCAATAGTAAATCCCGCCTTTTCTGAAAAGTATATGGTATCTGCCATATTACGAATACGTTTGTCTATATTTTGATGCACTTTAAATGGCGTACCTGTAGACCCACTTGTACTAACAGTAAATTTTGGTTTATCTTTATACAATTCTGACTGAAATCTCTCAAAATTATCTCTAATTATATTTTTATTTACTACCGGAAAATCCTGAATAGAATCAAAGTTTTGTAATTCTCTATAATGCAATGTAGATCTCACCGCATGATTTAAGATATTTTGTAGTCTTTTCTTTTTAAGATCGATTGCTTCTGAAGATGTAGGGTTTTCATTAATGAACTTAATATCATCATAATGATTTCGTTTCTTACCTCCTTTTATTCTGTCGATCCACCAGAACATTTTATTTCTTAGTAATTCAAAAAAATTCATTTTGGTTTTTTTTATTTATCAAGCTTCATCCATGATTTCTGCATATAAGGGATGTCCTAAATATCCACCGTATGCAATATCTGGTGCAATTAGCGAATTATTATCATTTCCTTCTACGATCACAGGACCTGAAGGTGTAATAGCAATATCCCAGCCAATATATCGATCAGGAATTACAGAAACAGCATTTTTTACAAGCTCACATGCTTCAAGAAAATATGGTATTTGAAAATCGTTAAACACCATATTTGTGTCGGGATGCGCTGCTAATCTTCTACCTCCATATTTCAATTGTCGATAGCTTTTACCTTGTAATTTTCCAGTTGCAAGATTCACGCGAACAAACATCCCACCAGAGCTACTATTGTCAACCACAGCGCCACCAGCCCCAAAACGCATAAATGCTGAAAGTATATGAATAGTGCCCTTTTTATCAAGATAACTATCAAATCTTATTGTATTTATGCTATGGGGATAGATGACATTAATATCTTGGTGTTGTTCAATAACATCTTGATGAATACAATCATTGTTTAATATATGATCTGCATAAGCGTTTATTTCTTTTTTTAGATTTTCTTTGGTAATCAAATAAGCTCCCTTACCTCCCATTTCGGCCATTATCTTGACAAAAACCTTATGTTTTCCAGTCTTATCGAAAATACCCTCAAAATAACTTATAAGACTAGGTACATTTTTAACAATGTGCATACTGGATTGATAGAAAAACCTATGACCCAAATTATAACTGATCAATAAAGGAATAGCTACTTTATTCCTTTCCATATGAAGGGCAAAAGCTAATTTATTTCTCAAAAGAGACGCGTATTGAAAATGGTGAAGATTTTTAGAAAGTGTTATTTTATCTACTTCTTTGCTACTTAGATACTCCTTATAATTCTTTACCTCTTTTCGATACAAAAATTTACCAAAATAAAAGTAGGGAAACTCACCCTTAACAATCCAAAAATTAATAGCTTCCCTCAAAATTTGAAAACCTCCCTTTTTATCATCATCACTAATAACAATTGCAATTCTGTTTTTTAGCGACTTTAATTTTCTTTTCATACCCAAGGATATAAATGTATTAGTCTGTAAGTGACTTATATTCTTTTAATAATTCGTTCCAGACATAGTCATTCTTATATCTATTAACAATAGATTCCCTTGCATTTGCAGCCAATGAATCTCTATATTCCCTGTCATTTACCAATCTCCTTAAACTCTCTAATAGAGCCCTTTCATCCTTAACAGGTACAATCAACCCATTTTCTCCTTCTCTAATAATCTCATTACATCCATTAATATCGGTAACAATACTTGCCAACCCCATAGAAGCTGCTTGCATAACAACATTCGGAAAACCTTCTCTATAACTTGGAAAGGTTAAAATATCTGATATTGCAAAATAAGGTCTTACATCATTTTGCCATCCCGCAAAGATAATATTAGGATTGGTTTCTATTTCGTGATTTGTTTCTGGTAGTAGAGGATCCAGTTCATTTTCGAAGATACCCACCAATAGAAGTTTACAATTAGAATGTTCTTGGTTTAATTCTTTGAACGCCACTATTAATTCGTTAATCCCCTTATCTTTTACTAATCTACCTAAAAAAATAAAGACAATGTCGCTTGATGATATGTTGAGTTCTTTTCGCAATTTAAGATTCTCCTCATTAGAATATTTTGCTGGATCAAAAAATGAAGTATCTATTCCATTAGAACTGCCATTGGCAATAACTTTTAGTTTTTCTTTTTTTGTATACTTATTTTGAATAATAATATCTTTTAAACCAAATGAATTTGGATAAATCATGGTAGCACATCGATACGTAACTTTCTCTACAACGTCTAATAATTTTCTTTTACTACCTCTGGCTTCTAGTAAAGGTAGTCCCGCAATGGTATGTAGTCGATGAGGAACGCCCGCTAATTTGGCAGCAATCATGGATAGAGTTCCCGCTTTTGGAGTATGACTATGAACAATATCTGGCCTTTCTTTTCTGAAAATCTTGTACAATTGATAGACCGCCTTAAGATCTTGAATAGGAGTTATTTTACGTGTCATCTCTACAGGTATTACTTTGATCCCTTCCTCTTTAGAGATTCTTTCTAACCGGTCTCCACCTTTGCCAGAGATTCCCAATACTTCATAATACTGAGATATAAATTTAAGTTGCCCCTTAAGTAATCCTCCTAATGATTTGGGAATCGTAGTTACACGAATAATTTTGTACATATTAATAATCAAACGGTATAAATAATCTTTGCGCTAATAATTCGTTTGCAAATATAGATATAACTTCTAGTTGTCATGAAGTCTATAACCTTTTATCATATAAAAAATCAAGAATTATTGAATTTCAAAAATAAACTTAAATGAATTGAAAGAATACGGGGAAAAACCCCTTAATTGGTATAAATTTTACGGTTATTCCGTAATTTGCTGGTATATTGGCAGTTAAATAACTATTTTTAATAATTATTTAACATATTTTTATCGATATAACACACAATAGTACCGATGAAATTACGTTTATTTGCAAATACCAAAAAATAATATATGGCAGGAGTACTACTTTTAAACTAAATTCTATAACCAAATTTATTAGTATTATGAAGAGGATTATGCCCCCCAATTACCTCATTGTTGTTTTTTTGACATTTTGTTTCATATCCTGCAGCAACGAAAATTTTGAAGAAGTCGTTCCTGATGGAATTGAAAATCCTGATCCAGACCCGGATCCCAATCCAGACCCAGATCCAGACACGCCGGATAATACAGCAACAACGCCGTGTGATTTTAAACTATCTGATCTTACAGCTAACGAAACAAAAGTTATCGACTGTGTTTTAGATCTAGAAGGAGAAACTTTTACTGTTCCTGAAAACGTTACCCTTGAGTTTGATAAAGGAGATATTATCAACGGAACCATCAACTTTGGTACTGGTGGTAAAATTGCAGGACAATTACTTAATTCTACACTTAAAGTAGAAGGTGATATACAATTAATTAGTCCAACTTTCAAGTTTTTTGCCTCTCGATGGGATATTGTAGAAGGTACTACAACTTCAGACATCGCTTTAGAGAATAATAAAAAGTTAGAAGATCTCATGTTCTTTATAAAGGAGTTAGGAGGAGATACTTTTAAAATCGACAAGTTTGACGCCTATTTCGAAATAACTAAAATTACCCCTCCGGCTATAACAACATTTAGAGCAAGTAAAGAAGGAATCAATGTACCCTCGAACTTTACTATGGAGATGACCGATAATACATACCTTAGAACATTTCCGGCTGAAGCTGGAGTAGAAAACGGAGCAATTATAGCAATCAATGATGTGGATAATGTTGTCGTTCGAGGAGGGAATCTTATTGGCGATAGAGATCTACGTGAATATTCTCCTAATGATGTAGGCCTAGAAGGAAGTCATTGTATGCATATCCAATCTGGAAGAAATGTAGTTGTCGACGGTGTTAAATTTATAGAAGGATCTAAAGGTGGACTTACCATATACTCTAAAGGTTTTTCAACAAATCCCGCAGATTATAAACCTTCAACAAATGTGACCATAAAAAATTGTCTGTTTGAAGACAGTAGAAGAATGGGTATTTCTCTTACAGATGGTAGAGAAATTTTTATCGAAAATAATACGTTTATCAACTCTGGCCAACCATCTTCTAACTCTGATGGAGGTGAAGTAGGCTATTCTATAAATATCGAGCCTGCCAGAAGAAGAGATGCGAATACCGGAGAGCTCTTAGAATTACAGAAAGTATTTAATGCATATATTCGAGGAAATACCGAAACCAATAGTAGAGGTGGATTTATCACTGTGACTATCGGACAAGATATCACGGTAGAAAATAACGACATTGGTACTCGAGCGGTATACTCACTTACAAATGGAACCAAGTTTCTTAATAATAGATTCAACGCTGATGCCGGTGGAATTGGTACCGAGAGCTGGGCAATCTTTGCTGCAGGCGGGGGTGAGACTGTTTTTAATAATGAAATAGGTGGTAATGAGATCTCTGGTTACAAAACCGGAATAGTGGTTAGTTCTAACGAAGCGTATGTACATGATAATATTATCAATAATACCGATAATGGTATACAATTAAGTAAACCAAATGATACCCGAGTTATCGATAATGTATTAAATGTTACCGAAAAAGGAATTACTGCAACAAACACATTTATCAATAATGGTGAAGTTAGAGGTAATGAAATTACTACAGCAAGTGGTGGATTTCATGTGTACTTTACAGGTGTAAATCAAACAGATGAGTCTTTAAAGTATAAGGCAACCGTAACTGATAATACATTCTTAAATGCAAATAAAATCACTATTTCCAGGGTAAATGGAGTAACATTTAGTGGTAACTCAGTTGTAGGTGGTATCGAAATTGGAGATTCAAATGATATCGTTATATCTGCAAATACAAAAATCCAACCTAATGGTAGTGATGGCATACGAATATTTGGTAGTAATTCGAACGTATCTATTTTGAATAATTCGATTACAGAGCCAACCGGTGGTGACAGATATCAATGTATCAATAATAATTCTAGTAACCCTTCAGCTATTACTGAAAGTGGTAATACTTGTATCTAAATCTTTAGATTAATTATAAAACAAAAGCCAGAGAACACAACAATTCTCTGGCTTTTTTGTATCTAGACACCTCTTACTTTTTATTACAATTCGATTGGAAAATTTCTTTTCACTGCATCAAATTTACCATTAGGTCCCAAAGGGATTTCATCGACTTGATTGATTTGATAATCTATTTTATGTCCTAGTCTATCTTTTAAGTTATGTAACAGCATCTCTTGCATAGCCGAACTAAATTCATCATTCGCTATGACATTAACCACAATTTCCTTTGGACTTTCCTGTATTATTTGACTCTTCACAATTCCTTGTAGCCCTTTATAGGCCGTATCCATACGACCAACATACCCCTTTTCTTGTGTCCATAAAATGTCATCCTCCCTACCTGTAAGTTTTTCAATTATTGGCATGACACATCCACAGTCACATGTTTTCCCTTCTTTGGCAAGTAAAACTGTATCACCAATACTATATCGAATCAATGGTGTTTTTAGATTGGTGAAGCTGGTCACTACTAACTGGGCCACTTCGCCAGGCTTTGCTTTTTCTCCTACAGTATTTATAAATTCAAATACTCCTGAATCTGTATTTAAATGCAAGTTGCCTTTTATACATTCTGTTATAAAAGGACTTCCTTCACTAGATGCATATTGGTTATACACATGACAATTAAACGCTTTCTCGATTTCAAAACGTTGATAATCATATAAGGTCTCGGCAGTTACTGCGATAGCTTTTGGAGTAAAATCCAGTGTTATATTATTTTCATTAATGTACCTGCTCATTATATAGATGGCAGACGGGTAACCGTCTAATAATACCGGTTTGAAATTATTAAGCTTTTTGATATAATGTTTCAGATTACTTTCTTTCAGATGGTAAGTAGACATCAATAATTGGTTCTCAAAATAATTATATACCCAAAATGGTGACTTTTCGGCATCAGGTCGTACGATTAACCTTCCAGAGAAACGAACTTGTTTTACTCTTTTCGTCTCTAAACCTATGGCTTTGTGAAATCTACGCCATAATGCAAAAGATCGATGTATAGACTCAGAATCTAAGTAATTAATTGTTGGAGCACCTGAAGTCCCACTAGTGTAGCCCACACCATCTGTATTTCGTTTTTTATTAACTATTATTTCAGGATTGGTTTTTCGGTCAATCTTTTCGAGAATAGGCATTTTACCCAAAACGGCATAAGGGTCTTTTGTAATCTCTTCTTTATTGATCCCCAGTTCGTTCATTATTCGACTATACCAGTCAGAATATTCCAGGGATTCAGACAATAGTAATATGAGCCGTTGCTTTTGATATTTGTTGATCACTTCAGCATTTGCATTCCACAAACCAATATACTCATCTAGATATTGTTCAAATTCTTTGGTATATCGTTGTTTAGAATTTTGATATGCTTTTATATTCAATAGTATAAACTTCAACGCATAAGGCATACTGTTATATATCTTTTCTTGTAGTTTACCCATAATTACATCAAAGTTTGTTTCTTATAAAACTCCTCTATCATTTTTGTATTAGATACAATATCGTAGTTTCCTTTGACAATTTCACCGGTGTTATCCCCTTTTTTTGATAGATCCATTCCCAGTATTGCTTTTGCCCAAAACTCTGGAGATTCATCTATAGAAAGAAACTGAATATCGTTTGTTAAATGTACTTCTCTAGTGATTGAATCTGATGCTACAATTTTAACTCCAGCAGCCTGTGCTTCAATTAATGTTACCGGTAATCCCTCGTAGAACGAAGGAAAAGCAAACACATCAAACATCTGAAATAGCTGAGGGATATCTGCTCGAACTCCTAAAAAATGTACTTTATCCTCTACACCATAACCCATAACTTCGTTTTCAATTACTTTTCTTAATGGGCCGTCACCTACCATCACTAGAGCACAGTCGGGTTTTTCTTTTACTAGTTTAACAAAAACCTTTAATAGAAAGGAATGGTTTTTTTGACTGGCAAAACGACCTACATGCCCTACTACCAACTTGTTTTTAAGATAGAACTGTTCTCTATACGCACTTGATATAGATACGTCGTATCTAAATTTTTTGGTATCTATAGCGTTATTCATCATTGTAAATGAAGTATCATCTCCAAAAAGCCATTTTCCTGCTTTTTCTCCACAAGAGAAAAAATGGGTTGCATCTTTCTTTACTTTTCTTTTTAGGTGAAGTTTAATCAACTTCTTAAAAGTTTCTTTAAGGCTTTCTTTTTGAGAAAAAAGAGAAGAAAAACCTATATCATTAATTGCGATATGTGCATGTGCGATTCGACATGGAATTTTAAATTCTTTGGCTATTTTTAAAGGAAAAGAACTAAAAGTATTAAGATGTGAGTGTATAATTTTATATTCATTGTGCTCTTCAAAAAAAGCTCTTAGTTGTTTGCAATATTTACCAGGCATTAATGGGTTAATAGGATGCATACGGTAAATCTTACCTCCAAGGCTTTCAATTTCATCATCAAAAGCAGCTTTTTCTTGCCTGTGTACCAAGAAATCAAACTGTACCTGTTCACGATCAATCTGCCTATAATAATTCATGATCATAGATTCGGCTCCTCCTCGATTCATGATCGTAAAAACTTGTAAAACTCGTATTGCCGCCATTAAAAATCGTCTTTTGTTTTATATCTAATGTATAAATTCAACAATACCCCAAATGGTATTGCAAGAAATGTGGTAAGTTTCTTGGGAGACTCCTTAAGAAAAGAGAAGTTTTTAGTAAATATAGCACTAGAAACATAATGAATCGCATTCTTAAAGCGATCCTTGAAATTTTTGGCCAACTGCATTCTACTTTTTCTTGAAAACGCAAAACCTTTTGGATGCCTCCTGTATTGTTTTAAAATATTCAGGCTGGATCCATCGGGCATATACTCTACATCACACAACACTTCGTTAAGCGGCAACAATTTATAGTCCTGATCAATAAGCTGATATAAATACCCTAAGGGTACGAAACGTTCTCCTTCGAAAATTGGATACGGTGGATATTTTTTTACCACCTCTGTTCTATACACTAATTTTTTATCACCCAGAACATTATGTGTATGATATAATTCATACAGTGTGGTTTCCTCTATATTTTCAGGAATAGAAGTTCCTATAATATTGCCATCTGGGTCTGCATCTAATCCTACAATTCCAGCATAATGGGGTTTATCTTTAATAATTTCCCAGGCATCCAGAATTTTTTGAACAGCATTCTCTCCCATACAATCATCACTGTCAATACATACATTTAATACCGTTTCTGTAAGTCTATATGCTGCATTATGGCCTCCATGCATCCCTTGATTTTCCTGATAATGGTATATGATATCAATTTTCTCTTCTTTAACCCAGGAAGCAACTAATTCTTTGGTATTATCTGTAGAGCCGTCATCAATAATAAGCCATACAAAATCTTGATTTGGTTGTTTTATTAAACTCTCATAACACTTATGCAAACAATAAGCACGATTATAAGTTGGTGTAAATACAGTAAGAGTTTTCATATTTTTGTGTACTAAATAACGGTTAGCTATATAAATAAAACATCAGATACGTAAACGAAAAATAAACCAATATTACTTTACCCAACATAAAATGATGGTTTCTAAAAAAACGTTCTTTAAGAAAAGGATAAATAATTACCAGTCCCATCATAAACCATGATAAATATGCAAATCTATTCGAGTAATTTGCTCTGATAACTAAAACCCAAAATCCATTACTTATCAAATATGTATTCAAAAGTTGAAAATATAGTTTGTCTTCGTATTTCTTTTTGTAAACAAAATACCAACCTGCAAATACTGCAAAAGCACTATGAAATAGAAAATCCCAACGAAAACCAGTACTAGCAAAAGTTCCTTCTTTAACTTCTGCAGTTAAATACCCAGAAAGCCTGTCATCTGCAAACCCCAGACTACTAAACAAAGCTATCCAAACACTACCCATCACCAAAGAAAGAGGAATACAAACTAACCATCCTTTTAAATATGTTTTTGGGTTATTATAGAGATATGTGATTAAAAATGCAATTGTGGGTAAAAACATGGTTTTATGAAATGATACTGAAAGTAAAAAACAAAGCCCCATAATTACTTTGTTCTTGTGATTACTTATGGCTAACAAAAAAAGAGAAGTAGCCATTCCGTTTCTAATACCATTCACTCCATACGTGTAAAAAGAAAAAGAAACCACAAACATAACAAAAGCATAGTACCAATATTGATTGAAAAGTTTTTTTGAAACTCTATATAACGGTAATATGTAAATAGCAGCACAAATCGTAAAAAATGTATGTAATGAAACCACGCTTGATAATCCTTTCATATACATATGGAAAAAGATATCTTTTGAACCCAATATTTCACCTCCGTTTTGATACCATTCAAAATACCGGGTATAGGTACGCATATCTCCAAAATACCGACCACTTAATGGTCTTTGTCCCAGATAAAGGATTAAAAAAACGATAAGGATGTATCCTGAAATATTAATAAAAGTAACATTTCTATGATCCTCCATTTTTAATATGCCAGTATGTAGTAATGTAAACACCGCTAGAAAAAGCAAGAGGTTTATGTATACCGGAAAATATAACTCTAAAGGAACTAAAGTATTCATATGTTATATTTTTGAACTTACTTTTAAATTCATTCTTTACGTGTTAAGTATTCTTGCAGGATTACCTACAACTGTACAATTATCTGGTATGCTTTTGGTGACAACACTACCTGCGCCAATAATGCAATTATCTCCAATAGTGATATTTCCTATAACTATAGCACCAGTATAAATAGATACATTTTTACCAATTGTTGGCCGCTTCCCTTCCACTTCACCAACAGTAACCAGATGATTTACATAAAAATTCTCTCCGATACTTTCAGCATTTAAAATTGTACTATATGGGTGTCCTGTAAGAATCCCTCCTCCTAATTTTGTTGTAGTGTCTATTATAAAGTACTTTTCTCTTCTACAATATATATTTAGAATTTTTGAAATAATTCCTCTGTTTCTGAAATAAAAAACCGTTCTAAAATCAGATGAATTAGCAAGAAAATTAAGTAACAATCTTATTTTACTACCATTCACACCCTTGGCTATGGCCCATCTATCTATATCTTTATCAATATCACTTTTATTCTTACTTAACTTATACAGAATAACATGTGGTAATAAAAAAATCTTATAAATATTTATAAATAATGCTCTCATCCTATTTTTCTAATTTACTTGTAAACTCTGAAACATATTGCTCCAAAGATTCATTATGATCTCCAATTCATATTTTGAAGAATTTTCTTTCGCATTTTTACCCTTCTTTTTTAATTCTTCTTTATTCTGAATCAAGTTGATTAACTTTTCTGCAAAAGTTTCATTATCATAATGAGGTACCAACACACCATTTTCTTCATTAATTATATTTCTTGGACCATGAGGACAATCAAATGAAACAATAGGTAAACCACAAGCTTGTGCTTCTAATAAAACAAGGGGGAAACATTCATTATGAGATGTCATTACAAAAATTGATGAATTTAGCATTTCTTCTTCTATAGTGTTGGTAGATCCTTTGAGTATTAAAGTATCCTGAAGGCCGTATTCATTAATTTTATCTTGCAATTTATGCACATAATTCGAATCTCCATCACCATAGATATGAAGTTGCCATTTTTTTTCTGTTTTATTTATGATTTTCCATATATCAATTAAAATGTCATATCCTTTTACATGAGCTACTCTTCCTGCTGTAATCGCAACCTTATTGGTTAATTTTGAAACTGATTTGGGAGAAAATGTCAGAGGGTTGGGAATAACAACTGTATTATTGCTTTTATAATATCCTGCTTCGTCTCTATTTAGAATTACAAGTTTATCATACTTCTTTTCTACATAATCTGTAAACTTGAAAAATATTCTTTTAAAGAGGCTTGGGTTCTTACGTTTATCCTCTTCAATAAATTTTGAATAATGGAATTCCTTTACCTTTGGAATCTTTCTATTAATAAAAGGAATGAAATAAGTGTCCATACTATGACTACAAACAACTACCACGTCTGGACGAATTTTTTTTATGACTGATCGCGTCTTACCTATATGCTTAGGAAGCTTTAATAAATTTACGGGATGGAAATACGATTTTTGTCTATTATAATTAATTGCCAAATCCTGAAAAACAATCTTAGCACTGAACTCATAGCAAGGGGATTTATCTTTTTGCTCTGTGGTTAGAATATAAATTTCATAATCTGGCTGTGAAGCAAAATAGTTTGCCTTGATAGAAAGTACTCTTTCAATACCTCCATGCAGATATACCTGATCAATGACAAAAACTATTTTCATGTAGACATTGTATGTATTAGGTTAGTGAATAAATCATCCCATTCGATGGCAATTTTTTCAGGAAAATACCGCTGTACAGCTTTTCGTGCATTTTTCCCCATCATTATTCTGGATTTTTCGTCTTGTATAAGAGATAAGATTGACGTAGATAATCCATCGATGTCACCATTTTCTACCAATAAACCATTTTCTTGGCTAGAAATAATATCTGATGGACCATAAGGGCAATCAAAAGACACACATGGCACACCATATGCCATAGCTTCGGTTAATACCATTCCAAAACCCTCATAGCGAGAGGACATAACATAAATCGAAGTCTCCTGATATTTTTTTGCTATATTTTTTACTGGTGCATAAAAATTAACCTTATCAGATATGCTTAATCTGCTTGCCAGTTCTTCCAGTTTTTCACTTTCACTAAATGTACCATAAATATCTAGAGTCCAATCAGGATACTTTTCTGTAACTGGTTTCCATGCTTTTAATAACCGATCATATCCTTTTTGATAGCTTTGCTTACCTACCGCCAAGACTCTTTTTTGCATCAGATTGCTAACCTTCTCTTCTTCAGGATAAAATGATAGCGGATTTGGTATTACTTTTAAGTTGTTTAAATTCCATTCTTTGGTATTTCCCTTAGTAAGTACTACAAAATAATCATAGTATTTACCCCCAAAATTCATAAAACGGTATTTTATGGCAGTACTCAGTTTATTAAAAAAAGAAGTTTTTCCTTTTTTAACCTCGACATTTTTAGAAACATGTCTTTCATAAACCATTGGACAGGGTTTACCTATCCATAACGGAACAAAAAAACCTTTCAAACCATCATCACACACTGAAATTACATCCGGCCTAACATCTTTAACCACTTTTTTAAGTCCTTTTACATATTTAGGAAAAGACTTTATCGATCTTCCTTCGGTATTTATGTTATGAAACTTTATGTTAGTACTAAAATCATAAAACAGCTCTGTTTCTTTCTGATTTAAGGTGAGAATGTGTACTTCGTAATTTAAATGATCTGCCAAATAGCTAGCCTTAATTGATAACACACGCTCGAGACCACCGGGGCCGCTTACTCTATTTGTTATATAAAGTAGTTTCATCAAATCTTCTTATTTTCGAGGTTGTTTATCATTCTTTAAGTTGTTTCATTCTTTCACATTCGTTTGGTGCTATCTACTTCCAGTTAAAAGCGCATACACTTTCGGAGTTATTCTTTGAAGTAGCTTTGCAGAAACTACACATGCCCATGTTGCTAATAAAGGACTTACAAAAAATAACAGTAGTAGAATCACGTCATTCTCCCCTATATATTTCACGTATATTTTAGTAAAATAAGTTAATGCTACACCATGTGCTGCATATATAAAAAAACGATAGCCATACAAATGTTTATTCTGAAGCTCATATTTCTTATTTATGAAGTCATACCAACACCAAACTGTAAAAAAGCCAATAAACATAGTAACTCTTCTACATAAAATTGCCAACCAATAATTTTCTTCAAAGGTTTCCCTAACATAAAAATTGAAAAGAATAAAAATTGACCAAAGCACCAATAAAAACAAATATGTCGAAGTTTTAAAACTTGAAACTATATTGAATTTTGAAATTGAAGCATACGCACCAAAAGAAAAAGAAAACAAACCAAGATATTGAAATAAATATATATTATTTAAGTATAATAAACTTGGTTGTTGTAAAAATGTAAGAGCCGCCAAGATGATTAAAAAATAAAATTTTAAATATTTAATCCCCAAATAAATTAAAGGCGTTAACCATACATAAAAAATCAATTCTCTGATAAACCAGAATGTATAATTAATAGGATCTACAAAAGCTAACCAGATCTTTTTCCAGAAAGGCATTGTATGTAAAGGTTCGTCAAAAAAATGCGATAACTGAGGAATAAATTGGATAACATACACCACTAAAAACCAAAGGCCACACCATAAAATATAAGGAATTACCAGTGTTTTAAATCTATTTTTAATCTTTCGCTTGAAAGTAAACACTGATAAATCATGGTTGTTAAAAAAAAGGTAACCCGAAATGAAAAAAAACATGGGTATAAAAATGTTAGACATTTCTAAAGCAAACAAATACTCAATATAATAAACTACATTTCTTTCTTTTTCTATACCAAGACTTGTTAAATTATAAGCATGACAAACAACCACCATAAAAATGGAGTAGAATGATAAAATCCGTATTTTATTACTTACACCTTTATCCATTAACTTAGCTTTATATTTTAATCATCTCATTCAAGTTACCGGGGTATATCGACACTATTTTTTAATAATAATATCCAAGTACGGATAACAAAAACCTTTAGGAAGGTTTTTGTGTAGCGATCTCAAGAACTTAATGTATCTTAATCCTTTGAAACCAAGCTTTAAAAATGCAGTTTTCTCAAATTTTATAAGATTACTTACTACATTTAATTCATTCAGGGGAGCAATAGCAACTTCAAATTCATGATAACTGGCTCCTCTACCCCATCTCAAAAACTTATTAAGTTGATCATCGTTTAATTCTCTATACGAGTCTTTAAAGTTCTTTCTGTCAGAAAATTTAGAATAATAAAAAGCAAGATCATCAGGCAACCAATCATAAAATGGTAATGCTGCAGTATGTGAGTCATAAAACCACAACCTATTTGGTGTTTCTATTACCGCTAGAAATCCATCTTTTGGAAGCATTTCCCAAGCCTGTTTTAACGAAGCTAATCTTTCGTGTACAGTCATGTGTTCTAGTACTGCATAATATATAATGAAATCAAATTTCTTGTCTTTAAAATTTTCTTGGATATCATCACCATTAACCAAATGTAATTCTGCTTCGTAACCGGCAATCTTCATTCTATCTTTTGCAACAGCAAGAGCTCCTGCGTCTACATCAACCCCCACAACCTTTGCTCCTTGTTCTGATAGTGCTAATGTTGAAATTCCGGTACCACAGCCAATCTCCAAAATATGTGCGCCGTTTAAATCTTTTACTTGATTAAGCCAGGGCGCAATACGGTTTCTGTTATAAGCCAGTCGATCATATAGTTGGCCGCTAATGGCTTCATCGTATTCTTGTTGAGACAATCTGCTTTTAGTATTTCCTCTATCTATATAGTTCTTTTTAACAGAACTGGTTAACTCATCCAATTGCTCCTTTGTGAACTTCGTATGCTTTTGCTGCATTTTTTTTGGAGCTGAATAGAAAGTTTCCTTAAAAAGTTTCTTTATGGTGTTCTTCATGGTTGGTTGTTTTTTACCTATATATTTTTGGTTACTTTCTCTTTTAGTGCTGATGCTAATTCGTGATGCTTTTCAAGGTTTTTTACCATGGTACTATAATCTATTTTTCCCTCTAACTGAAAATTCGCAGTATATTCTCCTGTTTTGCTATTGACATCAATACGATTAAATAACTCTAAAATCCCATCAAAACGACAGGAATCTACAAAACTATCAAAACCATTTACAAAAATTACGGGAGTTCCTAGTGCCAGACAAGGCAAAGCGCAATGAATACGAGAGGTAATTACTAGTTTTGCTCTCGCATATTTTTTCAGGAGGCTTTCTGCCATGTCAAACTTCTCTTCATCTGAATATTGATTTGAGGGAGGTTCCTGATTAATAAATTCTGCAGTATTCCACAGTTCTTCACTAATAAAGTTTTTAAGATGCTTGTTTTTCTTCTTTAGCTTAAAAGCGGCTCCGTTAAGTATATTCTTTACAGTTATCTTAGTATTATAAAACACTTTTTCTGGTCTGGGATAACTATACAATGGATCTACAATATATATTTGATTTCCTCTTTCAGCATCGTCTACTTTATAAGAATCCAGGGTCAATGTTAAACAGCCTGTAAAATAGGCATCTATCCCTTTAGCTTTTAAAGTATCTACCGTAAACTGATCTCTACAACCTATGGGTTCGTGTTTTTTCAAGTAAGCAATTCCCTTTTCACTTAACATAGCAGGAGCTGCTGTATTATTCATGTGAAATGAAACAAATATTGGATCAATTTGTTCTGAGGGTACCCAATTATGAATATTATGGGTAAACCATCCATTCATGATAAGCTTCACCGGATCTCCCTGATAATCGGCCAATCTCTCTCTATTCAAAAAAACATCAACTTTTGGCAAGAATTGTTTAGCGGCTAAGCTTTGAATGTTATCTCCAACATTAAAAAACCGTTTGTTTTCATCGTATTTAAGTAGTGCGTATTTCATTAACAAATAATATCTTTTATAAAGCTTATAGTCTTATTTTATGCTCTTGTATAATTTAAGCAACCATGGGAACCTATTTCTTATAACAAATTTAATCTTTTGTGTCCCTGTTACTTCATCTCCTTCGGTATTAATAATTTGATCAAGATCAAGATTAATAAATTCTTGGACTTGTTTTTCTTCTTTTTCTTTATTGTTTAAAATGAACAATGAATCGACACTTTTTGCTTTTACCTGAAGGCTTTTCCAAAGGTACTTTACGGCAGTATCCATAGTTCGATTAACTGTGAAATTACCTAAAATCAACTCATATATATTATCTGGCACATTAAATCCGTATATATTTGGATCAGCTCCCGAAAGGATTAAACCAAAAATAGTTCGTTGGCATTTTTCACAAACATTACAATTATACCCATCTCGCTTTTCAGAATAACATACTCTTAGTTTAATTGGAATACCAGTGGTTTTTACATAGGAAACCAAATTATCTGTTTTGTCTGTCCTACTAAATTGATATCCATCATGAATCACTTTACTATTGGCCCATCTCATCTTTTCATCAATAAAAGGGCTTGATCCCCAACTGCTATTCAAATCTATTTCTCCTTCAGTATCCGATGAAGCTATAAAGATCTTATCAATTCCCAATTGATATCCCAAAGGAGCAATGACACCTAAAAGAGCCATACCATGTTGTACTTTGCCCCACCATCCCAGATTTACCAATAATTCTACCTGGTAGGTATAAAATTCTCTAAGATTGGATTCAATATAAAATAGCCGTTCATTATTCACAATTTCTTCTTCACTATTATACCGAACAAAATCATTCCATCGTTTGGTGTCGCCGATCCCAACGTCTGCTCCATGTATAGAGATTAGAAAAGGATTTAAATTATAATTCCTAGTATAACACTCAAAAGAATCTAAACCGCCACTAAAAAGAAGAGCTGTTTCCTCACCGTCGATATTATCACTAATTAAATTCTCTACTTCAAGGTCTCCTTTAAATCTCCTATTTGGGAAATACTCTTTAAATTTTTCCTTGAGACTTAATACTGCATCATAAAATTTTGTGTCAAGTTCTTCAATAATTACGTCTGCGTCTAAAAACCAGGCAATAGGCATGATATTGGAAATAAATGGGATTACCGCTAATCCTAATGGAGTATCTTCCACCTTTTGGCCATACTTTACATAAAATTTATTTTCTAAATCAAAATATTTCTTAATACCCTTGCTAACCTGATAATCATAATGAATCTTTGTCCCATCGTCTACAAATGATACATTATTGAGTCTTATGCTTTCCATAACTTAGCTATTTTTGTACTAGCAGATTGTATCGTATTTCTTATTAAGTTCTTTTCAAACTCTATCATTCCCAGATAGTATATTAAAAAGCCATAAATAATGGTAAATAATGATGATTTCAGCAAAAAGTTGCTCCATCCATACCCTGGAATATGAGTAATACCATATCCCATAATAGAAATAAGTATTAAAGTAAAAATAATCTTGTGGGCCAATTCTTTAAAAAATCTTAAAATGTTAAGGCTAATCACTTTATGATAGTAGAAATTCATCACATTTTGCACAATCAACCAACCTATAACAGAGCCAGAAATCATCCCTATTGCACTATAATCTTTGGCCAACCAAGCTCCCAGTATTGTACCAATGATCATAAAAGAAAGATATAAAATTGCTTTAAAAGACAGTTTATTCTTTGCCTCTAAGATAGAATTACCAAAATTTTGAACCAACGGCAACGTGTAAGCTATCATAATCATCATGGCTATAATCCAACATTGTAAGCTCCCATCTCTTCCCAATTCATCTCCTACCCAAAGGTAAACGAATTGATATCCATAAAGTGTGAATGCGATAAATATGTACATTAATACAATAAAAGATATTCGACCAATTTTGATCATCATATCGGTAAGCTGTTCTCCAGTAGCATTTCCTACCGACATCTGAGTAGCCCTGGGTAAAAAAACACTTGATATCGCGGTAGAAAATGCTCCATAATACGAACCTAAAGTTATTCCTATACCATAAATAGCAAGTATAGATGGTACGCTTATTCTTCCTAAGACCCAATGGCCAGCTTTCCATTGAAAAATCCCGGTTAAAGCAAATACAAAAATCCAAACAGAATATTTTAAAATCTCTTTAATAAAACTCTTCTTAAAAGAATGTAGTTTGAATTTTACTTTCAATTTTATAAATACATAATATGCGGTAATCGCTATAGCGCTTACACTAAACACTGTGTCAACAATAACAAGCGCAATAGCTTCTCCACCCATCAAGAGTACACAAACGACTGTAAATGACCGTAGCACATAGCGTATTATTTTTAAGGTTTTCGGAAAGACAAATTGTTCATAACCAGAACATATACCTGTAAAAGCCCCTCCCGGTAGACTAATAGCAAGGTTAAAAATTAAAATAACGAACATCGTTTTCGCAATTTTAATTTGTTCGGGACTCATTTTTGTAAAGTAGGAATCAAAATAACCGTAATAAAATATTGCTCCCACTATAACTACTAACAATGAAATCATTGAATAAATTAACATAG
Source organism: Aquimarina celericrescens (assembly GCF_042682765.1). Classification (NCBI taxonomy): domain Bacteria; kingdom Pseudomonadati; phylum Bacteroidota; class Flavobacteriia; order Flavobacteriales; family Flavobacteriaceae; genus Aquimarina; species Aquimarina celericrescens. The sequence continues at coordinate 364,261 of NZ_JBHUHY010000002.1, forward strand.
TAGTAGCTAGAAAATTTTCTTCTCCTTTTTTATCTTTCTCTGCTTTGTATTTTGCTACGAAACGAACTATAGTGTTATTAAGGCCAAAATCTAATAATGATATTGTACCTATTAGTGCTCCTATAGTTAAATAAATTCCATATTGATCTTTACCCAAATTTTTTAATATAAAAGGGGTCATCACCAAACCTACAGTATTGATAAGAAAGATGGTAATATAATTTAAAAACGCTCCTTTTTTTATTTGGCTCAATTTGGCAGGGTATTTAATTGCAATGCTATTTTATAATCTTCCGTGTACATTTTCTTTAATAATTCCCTTTACATCATATACTATTCCGTTTGGAGATAATAGTGATTTAAGGTTCAGATCAAGATATTTTTTATGAGCTACGGTTAAAACAATGACGTCAAAAGTACCCTTTGGTAGTTGAGTCAAAGTTTCCAAGTCATATTCATGTTTTACTTCTTGCGAGTTAGCCCACGGATCGTAAACAGTAACATCGGTACCAAAATCCTTCAAATGATTGATTACATCAACAGCCCTAGTGTTACGGACATCGGGGCAGTTTTCTTTGAAGGTAATTCCCAGTACTAATACTTTAGCACCCTTTATATGTATATCATGCTTTACCATTAATTTAATAACTTCTGAAGCTACATATTGACCCATACTGTCATTTAATCTTCTACCTGCAAGAATTATTTCAGGATGGTATCCAAACTCTTGTGCACGTTGTGCCAAATAATATGGGTCAACCCCTATACAGTGCCCCCCGACCAGACCTGGTTTAAATGGTAAAAAATTCCACTTTGTACCAGCAGCTTCTAACACAGCACTGGTATCTATGTTCATCAAATTAAAAATCTTAGCAAGTTCATTAACAAAAGCTATATTAATATCTCTTTGTGAATTTTCTATAACTTTTGCTGCTTCTGCTACTTTTATTGTAGGTGCCAAATGCGTTCCTGCAGTAATAACTGAAGCATAAAGGGCGTCTACCTTTTTTCCAATTTCAGGAGTAGATCCAGCAGTTACTTTAAGAATTTTTTCAACGGTATGTTTTTTATCTCCAGGATTAATACGCTCTGGCGAATATCCTGCATAAAAGTCTTTATTAAATTTTAGACCGCTTGTTTTTTCCAATACGGGAATACATTCTTCCTCAGTAACTCCAGGATATACTGTTGATTCATATATAACAATATCTCCTTTCTTTAAAACCCGACCAACAGTTTCACTGGATTTATACAAAGGAGTTAGATCTGGTCTATTGTTTTTATCTACTGGTGTAGGAACAGTTACTACGAAATAGTTACAATCTTTTATATCCTCCAGATCAGCAGAACAAAATAAACCTATATCTGCATTCGGTAAATCTTTTAAGACATCTTTCAAGACATCATCTTCGACTTCTAATGTTGTGTCTTTACCAGAACGAAGTTCATGTATTCTATTTTGATTAATATCAAATCCTATTACAGAATACTTAGTTGCAAATAACCTTGCTAAGGGTAATCCCACATATCCTAATCCAATAATAGCAATCCTAACATTTTGCATGGTGTTCACTTATTTATTTTAGGTTCTCCCAATACCATTTAACGGCTTCTTTTAATCCAGATTTAATGTCATATTCAGGATTATACTCAAGTAATCTCTTTGCTTTGTCAACAGAGGCTAAAGAATGTGGTACATCACCTTTACGTTCTGGACCAAATTTTACTTTAACACTTGCAATGGCATTATCGTACTCAGATAAATATTCTTTTAATAAAGTTGTTAATTCATTTAAAGTAGTTCTTTCTCCAAAAGCAGTATTATAGACAGTATTAAGAGCATCTTTATTATCTGAAACGATAGCCCGTAAATTCATTTGAATCACATTATCTATGTACGTAAAATCTCTGGAAAATGAGCCATCGCCATTTATGACCGGAGATTCATGTTTCATAAACTGCATTACAAATTTAGGAATCACTGCGGCATATGCACCATTTGGGTCCTGTTTGCGACCAAATACGTTGAAATAACGCAATCCTACAGTATCTAAATCATAGGTCTTTTTAAAATTACCTGCATATAATTCGTTAACATATTTGGTAATCGCATATGGAGATAAAGGTCTCCCTATTTTATCTTCAACCTTTGGTAATGCTTTAGAATCCCCATATGTAGAAGAACTAGCCGCATAAATAAACCGTTTAACACCTGCATCTCTCGAAGCCACTAACATGTTCAAAAACCCGCTCACGTTAACATCATTGCTTGTAATAGGATCATTAATGGATCTTGGTACAGATCCTAATGCCGCCTGATGCAATACAAAATCTACACCGTCACAAGCTTTATGACAATCATCAAGGTTTCTGATGTCACCTTCAATAAAGGTAAAATTAGGATTTTCAATTATCGCCGAAAGATTTTTCTTATGCCCTGTAGCAAAATTATCCAATGCCACAACTGTACTACCGATCTCTATAAGTTCCTCGCATAGATTAGATCCTATAAAACCAGCAGCACCGGTAACAAGAATCTTCGAAGAACGAAGTTGTTCTAGTTGGTTAGCGTTCATAAATTCTTTTTAATTCCCTATTTTATACCCCCAAAGCCTATAAAAATTTCATAGACAGCGCGAAATTAAGATTTACTTATAGAACATACAACATAAGTGCATGGGGATTTTGCCCCTATTTAGCATTCGTTTGATAACAACTGATTAAAAAAGCTTAATAATCGCAATAAATAAGAAACAAATAACTAAATATCAACACTTTAATACTAAATATATTTTTATTAACTATAACGTTTTCTTAATTTAACATTAGAATTAATATTGTAATAAAGCAAGCAATTCTTCTTCAAACCTGTTTTTACCTAGATATTGGATCTCCAAATTTGAATCAAATGGAATAGGTGTTTCTAAACTGGCGACTCTTTTTACTGGCGCATCAAGAGACTCAAAACAATTTTCCATAATTAATGCAGAAATATCAGAGGCGACACCACCAAACATAGAATCTTCTTGTACCAGAATGACTTTACCGGTCTTCTTAACCGAATTATATAACTTCTCTGTATCCAAAGGTTGCAATGTTCTTAAATCAATAACATCTGCAGAGACCTGTTGATGTTTTTCTAATACTTCTATCACCCAATGAACCGCTGCACCGTAGCTAATAATGGTTATATCATTTCCCTCTCTTAGTAATGAAGCTTCACCAATGGGCAAATTATAATACCCTTTGGGAACTTCTTGCCTTACACTTCTATATAATGCCTTATGTTCAAAAAATAACACAGGATTAGGATCTTCTATTGCTGATGCCAATAACCCTTTGGCATCATACGGAAAAGCAGGATAAATTACTTTAAGACCAGGTGTTTTGGTAAACCATGCTTCGTTGGTCTGACTATGAAATGGTCCAGCAGCAACACCTGCCCCACAAGGCATTCGAATAACTACATCTGAAGATTGCCCCCATCGATAATTCGATTTAGCCAATAAATTGACAATAGGGTTAAATCCTGAAGATACAAAATCAGCAAACTGCATTTCTATAACAGCTTTATAATCGTTTATCGAAAGTCCATATCCCGCAGAAACAATTCCAGATTCACATATAGGAGTATTTCTTACCCTATCACAACCAAATTCTTCTAAAAAACCTTCGGTTATTTTGAAAACTCCCCCGTATTCTGCAATATCCTGACCCATAATTACCAAGTCCTTATATCGCTTCATAGATTCATTTAGCCCTTCAGAAATAGCGTCTATTAATCTAAGCTCTTTTGTAGATTGAATCGGTTTAATCTCTTCAAAGTCAAATTTTGCATACACATCACCTAACTCTTTATCCAGATCAACATCAATCTCTTTTTCACTACTTGCGCGCTCCCAGTGAGTATCTACTTCTTCTTTAATTGTAGATATCAAATTTAAATCTTTCTCTTCAGAAATAATACCATGATCGATTAGATATTTTTTATAGTTCATTAGGGGATCTTTGGCCGCCCAATGATCCATTAAATCTTGAGGAACATACTTGGTGCCACTAGCCTCCTCATGACCACGCATTCTAAATGTCTTAAATTCTAACAAGATTGGTCTTGGGTTTTTTCGAATACTTTGAGTAAGTTTATATACTACATCGTAAACCTCAAGAACATTATTCCCGTCGATAATATGTGATTCAATACCATAACCAATCCCTCTGTCTGCTAGATTTTTACAGTTATACTGTTCATTGGTAGGTGTAGACAGACCAAATCCATTATTTTCAATACAAAATAAAACAGGTAATCCCCATACCGAAGCAACATTAAGTGCTTCATGAAAATCACCTTCACTAGTCCCTCCTTCTCCAGTAAAAACAGCGGTAACTTTGTCGTTTCTCTTTAGTAGATTACCCAAACCAATGCCACAGGCAATACCCATTTGCGGACCTAAATGAGAAATCATTCCCACTATATTGTATTCTTGAGTACCAAAATGAAACGAACGATCACGACCATTAGTAAATCCACTTCCCTTCCCCTGCCATTGTGCAAAAAGTCGATACAAAGGAATACCCCTAGTTGTAAATACGCCAAGATTACGATGCATCGGTAGTATGTACTCGGTTTCTTCTAACGCCTTAGTAACACCTACAGATATAGCTTCTTGACCAATACCACTAAACCATTTGGATATTTTACCTTGCCTTAATAAAACAAGCATTTTCTCTTCAATCATACGAGGTTTAAGCATACTCACATATAGTGAAATAAGCTGATCATCGCTATAATCCTTTCTATCGAAAATTAGTTGAGGTTTCTCTTTTGAAATGTGCTCCATAAAAGAAAATTTGTTAGGTAAATGTACTTATTTTTACTTCAGAATCTAAACAACAATTACAATATTATTAAGTAGTTGTTAATTTATCGCAAACAATTCTGCGAAATAATTAAATTTACTATTATTAGTAGAATTTATATTCTGGAATAATAAATTTGACTGATATTAAATATTGTTAAATTTTTTGAGAACAATGAGGTATTTTTAATTGAAATACACCTATTTTAGTTCTTCAATTCTAAGACCACACAAATGAATAACATACCCAGCGTTGATCTGGCAGATTTTTTGTCTGAAGATCCGTCACGAAAACAGAAGTTTGTCAACGAAATAGGAAAAGCTTATGAAGAAATTGGTTTTGTTGCTTTAAAGAATCATTTTTTGAGTGATCAGCTCGTAGAAGATTTATATAAGGAAGTAAAAGCGTTTTTTGCACTACCGGTTGATGCCAAAGAAAAATATGAAATTGAAGGGCTTGGCGGCCAAAGAGGATACACCTCTTTTGGAAAAGAACATGCAAAAGGAAAGAAAGAAGGTGACTTGAAAGAATTTTGGCATTTTGGACAAGAACCTGATTCCGATGCCAATCTTGAAGAAGAATATCCTGCTAATGTCGTTGTTAAAGAACTCAGTAATTTTAACGAAACTGGCATGAAAGCTTACAGAATGCTTGAAAAAACAGGAATTTACGTACTTCGGGCATTGGCATTATACATTGGATTAGATGAACATTATTTTGATCATTGGGCCAGCAATGGCAATAGTATTCTTAGACCTATTCACTACCCCCCTATTACAGAAGAACCAAAAGGAGCAGTTCGTGCTGGTGCTCATGGCGATATCAACCTTATCACCTTGTTAATGGGAGCATCAACCGGAGGATTGCAAGTACAACGAAAAGATGGGGAATGGATTGATGCCATACCTCAAGAAGACGAACTGGTAATTAATGTAGGTGATATGCTTGAGCGTCATACCAATAACAAACTTAGGTCAACGATACATCGAGTAATCAATCCTCCAAAAGAACAATGGGGTAAACCAAGGTACTCGATCCCTTTCTTTATGCATCCTAGAAGTGATATGAAACTCAACTGTCTTGAAGAGTGCATTACAAAGGATAACCCTAAACATTATGAGGATATAACAGCAGGAGAATTTTTACATCAAAGACTGGTAGAGATTGGACTCATTAAAAAATAGGATTTTACGCATGGATTTACAAGATCAATTAAAAAATCTATTTCCGGATCATTCATTTGAAGAGTCTCCAGACACTAAGGAGAGTCAAGAAAAACTATGGATCCAGGAAGATCCAATCATTTGTAAATATGAAAAACGCAAAGGAAAACCAATTACAATATTAGAAGGATATACTGGAGCGGATACAGATTTTAAAAAATTAGCCAAAGAACTAAAAACCCGATTAAGTGTTGGAGGCAGTTTTAAAAATGACAGTATTATTATTCAGGGAGATTATAGAGATCAGATCATGAGCATCCTTAAAGAAAAAGGATTCAATGTAAAACGTGTAGGGGGTTAATTAATTCATAGTAATTTTGGGGATAAATACATTACATATAACTAATGGGGATAGTCTCACTCAAAGAATTTCAGAACTCAAGCTTGTAGAAGGAGAAATTCTAACTTGGCGTGAAATGCTATGTGAAGGTCCTACAGAAATCCGTATAGAAACCAAAGATTCCATTGAAAAGCGCAAAGCTTTTTTAAAGAAATATTACCGAATCAGTGCCGCAGATTATGAAAAAAAGTTTGTTTCAGAACTAAAGAAACTAGATCATCTGGCAGAGTATGACCAAGTAATTCTTTGGTTCGAATATGACTTGTTTTGTCATATTAATATGATCGCGGCCATTAGTTTATTGTTAAATAAAGGAATCAACGACACCCCAGTTTATCTGGTTTGTAGTGGTAGAATTGCACATGAAAAAAAACTCTATGGGCTATGTGAACTATCAGATTCTCAACTAAAAGAACATTACAACAATAAAATTAAATTAACTATTGACGATCTGGAGCTGGCACAACATATTTGGACGTTATATTGTGAATCAAACCCAAAAAAGATTGCAGGGCAGATCAAAAAGCATTCTTCTTTTGAGTATCTTTCTATATGTCTTCGTGCGCATTTACAACGTTTCCCCAATATGTTAACAGGGCTCAATGTCTTAGAACAAAATATACTGGAAATGGTAAATACGTATCAGATAAAAAATGTAAAACAATTAATGGGCTATGCCTTAGAATATCAAGGATATTATGGATATGGTGACATGCAAATGAAACGTGTATTGGCTAGGCTTTTTCAATTTTTAGATCAAACAAAAGATCGGTTAACGCTATCAAAAAGAGGTAAATTAGCCCTACAACAAAAAAAGAATTTTTACAACACCCAGATTTTAGACTGGTATTACGGAGGCGCCAAAAAGTATGATTACTTATACAATGATGAATCACACACTTTATTAAAACTTTGATATGCCAATAGCCGAATCTGAATTTATTCTTAACGAAGACGGTAGTATTTACCACCTACATCTAAAACCAGAACACCTGGCACAAACGGTAATCACTGTTGGTGATCCCGATCGCGTTGATCAGGTTACCAAATATTTTGAACATATTGAATTTAAAATTCAGAAGAGAGAATTTCAGACACAAACAGGATCTTATAAAGGAAAAAGAATTACTGTAATTTCTACTGGAATTGGTACAGATAATATTGATATTGTACTTAACGAGTTAGACGCGTTGGTCAACATCGATTTTGAAACACGTGAAGTGAAAAAAAAACATCGTTCTCTTAATATTATTAGGATAGGTACTTCAGGAGCATTACAAAGTGATATTGACATAGACAGTTTTCTTGTTTCGGAAATGGCTATTGGCTTTGATAGTCTTCTTCATTTTTATGATAGCCAACATATTCTGTCCCATAAAATTTCAGATTATCTGGTGCAGCATTTAAAATGGGATCACAACAAGTCTACGCCCTATGCAGTTTCAGGAGATGATAATTTGGTAAACCTCATGCGAAGTGATACAATACGAACAGGAATCACGGTTACTAACGTAGGCTTTTATGGTCCTCAAAGTAGAGTTTTAAGATTATCTTTGCAGGACAATGATTTGAATGCCAAGATGGCCTCTTTTAGTCATGAAAAAAAGAAAATCACCAATTTAGAAATGGAAACCGCAGGTATTTATGGAATGTCAAAACTACTTGGACATCGTGCTGTATCCATGAATGGAATTCTAGCCAATCGAGCCACTGGAAAATTCAGTAAAAACCCAAAAGAAACTGTAGAACGTCTAATAAAATATACTTTAGATAAAATAATAGCTATGAAAGAATAAAAAGTTGTACCTTAAAAAAGATGAAAAGCTGATTTTATCCTTTGGTATAGTATCATTAAAAATTTTTAGCAGATATCTATTTTAAACAAAAGATAGAGTTATCCAAACAATATCTTTAGACTTATCAATAAATTTGTTAGTAACAAAACGACAATAAAAACAACAATTCCGTTTTCGATCGGGTTGTTTTTTAGCTTAGCAACCTTTACGAATGCATTCTTTTTTTGGGGAAAATTCTTTTTCATAACAATATTGTTTTTATTTTGTGTTGAAAATTATTCAAACATAAGTAAAGTTGGAAGAATAATAAGTCAAATATAAACACTTTTACTTTATTTTGTCGCCAAAAAACATAAATAATCGATGAAATACTTATTTTTTTAACTTTTATCAAACATGACTACTATAAAAATTGGTGGCGTCCCAGAACATTTTAATCTACCTTGGCACCTTCTAATAGAAGGTGAAAGTTTTTTAAAAAAGAATATTAAGTTAGAATGGAAAGACTATCCCGGTGGAACCGGCGCCATGTGTGAGGCTCTAAGGAAACAAGAAATTGATATGGCAATAATTCTAGTAGAGGGAATTATTAAGGATATCATTGCGGGTAATCCCAGTAAAATAGTTCAAACCTATATTCAAACGCCTTTGATTTGGGGTGTTCATGTAGGTGCAAATTCTAAATATGAAAGCATTTCAGATTTAGAAAATAAAAAAGCTGCCATTAGCAGATATGGCTCTGGTTCTCATTTAATGTCTTTTATTAACGCCAAAAATCAAGGCTGGGATACTTCCAAATTGAATTTTGAAGTAGTTAAAAACCTTGATGGCGCTATTGAAGCATTAACAAATGGAACTGCAGACTATTTTATGTGGGAACATTTTACAACAAAACCTATTGTAGATAATGGTATTTTTAGAAGAGTCGCAGATTGCCCGACTCCATGGCCATGTTTTGTGATAGCGGTTAGAGAAGACATACTCAAATTTAACAATAAAGAAATTAAAACAATCCTTAATATCATTAATGCCACTACAATAGATTTTAAAAAAACACCAAGCATAGATAAAACCTTGTCCCATAGATATAACCAACAACTTGAAGATATCCAAAAATGGCTACAACTTACAGAATGGGGTCAATCTATGATCGAAAAAGAAACACTAAATGCCATTCAAGAGCAACTATATAATCTAAACATTATCGATAAAAAAGCAGCTTATGAAGATCTGATTTTCAAGGTTTAGAACTTCATTATATATTTTTCTGGCACGATTTTTTCTAAATGTGGGGTAGGGTTTGCATTAATTAAAACGTTACATAATAAAGAATCTTTTAAAAATTTAAGATCAACACTGTGGATGTTAGCGTTTTACATTAAAAAATTTATAAAATAACGAATTCTCGAAGATACTTTAATGAAGTATTTTGCTGAATAAAATATTTTTGTACATTTGCCAAGCCTACCCCACAACTAATTATTAACGCATAAGCAACCATATCGTTATGAGTGCATCTAATAATTAAACAAACAAATCTATTTATGATCACATTTTTACTAATACTATTGGGTCTGGTGGCCTTTAATTTTGTTCTGCTAAAATTTAGTATGCAATCAGTAGATACTAAGAAGAAGTCAAGAACCAATAAAGTTCAGATCAATCACATGCCTGAGAAAGCTACCTCAAAGTCTAAATCTTCCGAGATACCTAACGCGGCCTAACTACCAATCAATATTGTTATAACCGTTTTCGTCCAGGTATTTGTTGGTTTGGCTAAAATGTCTGTTACCAAACCAGTAACCCCTATTGGCACTTAAAGGCGATGGATGTCCACTTGTGAGCAAATGATGCTTGGTTTTATCTATCTTCGATCCTTTTTTCTTTGCGAAGCCTCCCCACAACAAAAACACAACATTATCTTTTTCACTGGATACCGCTTGAATAACAGCGTCAGTAAAACGCTCCCAGCCCTTGTTTTGATGTGACCCCGCTTGGTTTGCTCTTACCGTTAAAGTAGCGTTTAATAACAAGACCCCTTGTTGCGCCCAACGTTTAAGATTTCCGTTAGATGGAAACTGTTTTCCTAAATCTGCTTCAATTTCTTTAAAAATATTGATCAGCGAAGGTGGCATTGCAATACCATCATTAACAGAAAAACATAATCCATTGGCCTGTCCTGCACCATGATATGGATCCTGACCAATAATGACTACGCGCACATCATTAAAACTACAATGATCAAATGCAGCAAAAATTTCTGATCCTTTGGGATAACATGTATGTTTGTTGTATTCCTGCTTTACAAAATTAGCCAATTCAGAAAAATATGGTTTTTCAAATTCCTCTCTAAGTTGTTCTTTCCAACCGGATTCAATATTTACATTCATATATTTAACAAAAAATTGCTGTAATTATGTACTTTTGTCTCGTTCTAAAAATGACGGAATATAACCCAAAAAAATGGGTAAAAAAAGTATGATTCGTATTTCTGAAAAAACACTAAAAGACCTTGAATTTGATGCTATACTTAATCATATTGCAGAGTTATGCAATACCGATTATGGAAGATCGAAAGCACTGCAGGTGGTTCCTTTTGAAAGTAAACAAGAACTGGAGATAGCTTTACAAGAGGTATACGAATATAAGTCTTCTTACCTTAATGACGCAAAAATTCCTAATCATGGATTTGATAGTATTAATAAAGAAATTCAACTATTGAATATAGAGAATACGTTTCTCGAAGCATCAAATCTGAAAAAACTGATTGCTATAAGTAGCACGAATAATGAATTGTTAGCTTTCTTTAAAGCAAATAAGCAATTGTACCCTATTTTATATCAAACTTCAACAAAGGTTCCTTTTACCAAAGGGATCATTAGCCTTATAGACGCTGTACTGGATAAGTTTGGAGAGATAAAAGATAATGCATCTCCTACCCTATTAAGTTTAAGAAAACAAATTAATAGCGTCCAGGGTAAGCTAAACGGTAGTTTTGGAAAAGATCTTACTCGCTATAATAGTTTTGGTTATCTGGATGATATCAAAGAAAGTGTTGTTGACAATCGTAGAGTACTTGCCGTTAAATCTATGTATCGCCGTAAAGTAAAGGGTGCGATTATGGGTAACTCTAAAACCGGAAGCATCGTCTATATTGAACCAGAAGCTACTTTGCAGTTTAGTCGGGAGTTAAGTAATCTTCAATATGAAGAGCGTGAAGAGATCGTAAAAATATTAAAAGAACTCACTAATCAATTACGTCCATTCTCAGAACTGTTACAGCAGTATCAAGAATATCTAAGTCATATTGATTTGGTTTCAGCCAAATCAAAATATGCTACCAAGTTAAACGCCGTTCTTCCGAAGATTACAAAAAACAGAGAACTTACACTTAACGAGGCATATCATCCCCTGCTCTACCTTTCTAATCAAAATAAAGGAGAAAAAACATTTCCGCAAACTATAAGTTTAGATCAAAACAACAGAATTATTGTAATTTCTGGGCCTAATGCCGGGGGGAAAAGTATCACTTTAAAAACCATAGGCTTATTACAACTGATGCTACAAAGTGGCATGCTTATTCCTGTTCATGAGTATAGTAGAATGTGCCTTTTTGATATTATATTGACAGATATTGGTGACAATCAATCTATTGAAAATCATCTAAGCACCTATAGTTACCGTCTAAAAAACATGAATTATTTCCTACGGAAATGTAACAATAAAACATTGTTTCTAATAGATGAATTCGGGACTGGTAGCGATCCAGAACTAGGTGGTGCTCTTGCCGAGGCCTTTCTCGAGGTTTTTTATGAACGTGAATCATTTGGTATAATAACGACACATTATGCAAATTTAAAAATGCTTGCTAATGAACTACCAAATATGACTAATGCTAACATGTTATTTGACGCAAAAACTCTAGAACCCTTATTTAAATTATACCTTGGGGAAGCCGGTAGTTCATTCACATTTGAAGTTGCTCAGAAAAATGGAATTCCTTATAGTCTAATCAATAAAGCAAAGAAAAAGGTAGAACGAGGAAAAATCAGGTTCGATAAGAGTATTGCTAATCTTCAAAAAGAACGGTCAAAACTTCAAAAAACGACTTCTATCCTAAAAACAAAGGAGCAAAAAGCCGAAGAAGAAAAAGAGAGATTAGAAAAAATAAACGAGCGTGTACAACAAAAACTAGAGAGCTATCAAGAACTCTACGATAGTAATCAACGTATGATCTATCTCGGAAAAAAAATTGATGACCTGAACGAAAAATATTTCAACAACAAAAAGAAGCGTGAATTGATCGATGAGTTTATGAAAATCGTACAAGTCGAAAATTCTAAACGAAAAAAACAGTCTGCAAAACAACGAACGATACAAAAAGAAAAAAAGAAAAAAGTGGTTGATGAGGTTGAAAAAAAAGTAAAGGTTATTCGAGAAAAAAAGAAAGAGGAAAAAAAGAAAGAAAAACTTATAGAAGAGAAAAAACCAAAAGTTGCATTAAAAATTGGTGATCGTGTACGGATGATTGATGGTAAATCAGTAGGTACGATAGACATTCTTGAAAAAGGAAAGGCTGTGGTCAATTATGGTATTTTCACTACAAATGTGGCCGTAGAACAACTGGAGTTTGTAGAACGAAAAAAGAGGTAATCCTTGTTTAATTACTTAGCTAATTCTTCTTGTTAAAGTATCCTTAAACCACAATAGTGAGAGTATTACTTTCATATATTTGAGGCATTACATTAAAATTGCTTCGAATATTATGCGAAAAATACTTCTTGTAGTTGGCTTTGGTTTGCTAATTCCTTTTCTTTCTAATGCCCAAAAACCTGACAAACCAAATGCTTCTGAAATCCATGAAGCTATTAAAAAACTTAATTTTTTAGGTTCTGTTTTATATGTTGCTGCTCACCCTGATGATGAAAACACTAGGCTTATATCATATATGTCAAATCATGTCAAGGCGAGAACGGCGTATTTGTCTATGACACGTGGCGACGGCGGACAAAATCTTATAGGACCAGAAATAAGAGAACTCTTGGGGGTCATAAGAACACAAGAGTTATTAGCAGCGCGTAAAATCGATGGTGGTGAGCAACTATTTACACGTGCAAACGATTTCGGGTATTCAAAACATCCTGATGAAACTCTTGCCATTTGGGATAAAAAAGAAGTGCTAAGTGATGTAGTTTGGGCTATTCGAAAATTCAGACCAGATGTAATCATTAACCGTTTTAATCATAGAACCCCGGGATCAACCCACGGACATCATACTTCATCTGCAATGCTTAGCGTAGAAGCTTTTGATTTAGCAAACAAGAAGAACGTTTATCCAGATCAACTAAAATATCTTGATACATGGCAGCCAAAACGATTGTTTTTTAATACCTCATGGTGGTTTTATGGTAGCAGAGAAAATTTTGACAAAGCCGATAAGTCAAATCTTTTAGAATTTGATACGGGTGTATATTACCCATTTTCTGGGATGTCTAACACCGAAATAGCATCTCTAAGTCGCAGTCAGCATAAGTCACAAGGATTTGGCAGCACTGGTAATAGAGGAAAACAAAGCGAATATATAGAATTGATTAAAGGAGATTTACCCAAAGATAAATTGAACATTTTTGAGGGAATAGACACTTCCTGGAATCGCATTAAGGGAGGAAAAGCTATAGGAGACATTTTATATCAAGTCGAAAAAGATTTTGATTTTAGAAATCCTGCTGCTTCTCTGCCCCAATTAGTAAAGGCATATCAAGGTATTCAGCAATTAGAAGACGATCACTGGAAAACTGTCAAGTCTGATGAAATTAAAAAAATTATCCCCGCTGCGGCTGGTTTATATCTTGAGGCCGTTTCTTCTGAACCTACCTCTACCACAGGAAGTGAAATATACCTTAAAATTGAAGCCATTAACAGAAGTACCAGTAAAATGGTATTAAAATCTATAAAAATAGGAGCTGTTGGTATTAACGAAACTACTGAAAAATTGCTAGAAAATAATATAAAACAAAGTTTCGAATGTAAAGGTAAAATCCCTGTAGATTTTGACGATACCAATCCGTACTGGCTCACCAATAAAGGAACGCTGGGTATGTATAGCGTTGATGATCAAAAATTAATTGGCAAACCAGAAACTGAACGTAAAATCAAGGCGCTTTTCTCTGTCGATATAGAAGGAACAATTATTCTCTTTTCAAAGGAAATAATTTATAAAACCAACGATCCGGTAAAGGGTGAAGTATATAAACCTTTCGAGATCGTACCTGTAGTTTCGGCCAGTATTAAGGACAAAGTGATTATCTATGCAAATGGTCCCGCAAAACAAATTCCAGTGACTATAAAAGCAGGAGAAGCTAATGTTAATGGCACTGTTAGTTTAGCGCACCCCAAGAAATGGAAGGTGTCTCCTGAAAGTGTAAATATTAATCTTAAACAAAAGGGAGAAGAAAAAACTGTATTATTTACATTAACTGCACCAGAAAGTCAAAGTGAAGGTTACATTTCGCCAATTATAACCGTTAACGGTAACACATATTCTAAAGAAGTGATAACGATCGATTACGATCATATCCCTTTTCAAACTGTCGTATTACCATCGGAGGCTAAAGTGGTTCGACTAGACATTAAGAAGAAAGGACAGAATATTGGATATATCGAAGGCGCAGGAGATGTAGTTCCCGAAAGCTTGCGACAAATCGGTTATAAGGTAACTATTATCGATCCAGAATCTATTTCTGCTGAAACTTTGAATACTTACGATGCAATAGTGGTTGGTATTCGAGCATATAATACCGTGGAGCAATTAAAATTTAAGCAACAGTATTTGTTGGATTATGTTAAAAATGGAGGGAATTTAGTGATTCAGTATAATACGAATCGAAGACTAAAAGTAGAAGATAATTTAGGCCCCTACCCTTTTAAATTATCCAGAGATCGTGTGACCGATGAAAATGCAGAAATCACATTTCTAGTGCCCGATCACCAAGTGCTAAACTCACCAAACAAAATCACCGAAGATGACTTTAAAGGATGGGTACAAGAACGTGGTTTGTATTTCCCAAATGAATGGTCAGAGAAATATACTGCGATTCTGGCCGCAAATGATATAGGTGAATCACAAAAGAAAGGACCATTACTTATTGCACAATACGGAAAAGGATACTATGTATATACAGGGTTAAGCTTCTTTAGAGAATTCCCTGCAGGAGTCCCGGGAGCTTATCGCCTTTTTGCAAATATGCTATCTTTAGGAAAATAAAGGATAATTATTATGGAAGCTTCAAAAGAAAAATTTGTTTGGAAAAAATTATATTCCGCAGTTTTAATCGCTAATGCTATCTACATAGTACTATTTTATTTGATCACCACTGCTTACTTATAATCAAAACTATTCAACCGCTATTTTGTACTAAAAATTAATTTACAGACTATACCCTATGCAAACCATTGATTGGATCGTACTTATCGGAACTCTATTATTTATCGTGCTATACGGAACATGGAAAACCCGAGGGAGTCAGAACGTGCAGGATTATATCAGAGGAGGTAATCAAGCCAAATGGTGGACCGTTGGACTTTCAGTCATGGCAACACAGGCCAGTGCGATTACTTTTCTTTCTACTCCAGGTCAGGCTTTTCATAGCGGTATGGGTTTTGTACAGTTTTACTTCGGACTTCCAATAGCGATGGTAATCATTTGCATGGTTTTTATTCCGTTATATCACAAACTAAATGTCTATACAGCTTATGAATATCTCGAAAGCCGCTTCGATCTGAAAACTAGAAGTCTTACCGCTATTTTATTTCTAATACAAAGAGGATTAGCTGCTGGAATAACTATTTTTGCTCCTGCTATTATCCTATCAGCCGTTTTAGGTTGGAATCTTACCAAATTAAATATTATCATAGGTATTTTGGTAATCATCTACACGGTTTCTGGTGGAACTAAAGCTGTAAATGTTACTCAGAAGCAACAAATGGCTATAATTTTTACGGGTATGTTCATAGCTTTCTTTCTAATTATAAGTTATTTGCCCGAAGGAATTACCTTTTCTAAAGCTTTAGATATAGCTGGCGCCAGCGGAAAGATGGAAGTTTTAGACTTTTCTTTTAACCTGGATAACCGTTATACCTTTTGGAGTGGAATTATAGGCGGAAGCTTCCTGGCATTATCTTATTTTGGCACAGATCAAAGTCAGGTGCAACGATATTTATCAGGTAAATCTGTAAAAGAAAGTCAGTTAGGATTACTTTTTAATGGTCTTCTTAAAGTACCCATGCAATTTTTCATTCTTCTAGTTGGAGTCATGGTTTTTGTTTTTTATCAATTCAATCCTGCTCCTATAAATTTTAATCCGAAAGCAAAAGAAGTAATTCAAAATTCTGAATTCACCGAAGAATATAAAGCCCTTGAAAACCAATTGATTAAAATTCAAAACGAAAAAAAAGAGGTCATTAATAAGAGTTTTGCATCAAATAACAAACCAAAACTTAGTGACGAAACGTTAAAGAATTTAGAAATCTTAAATGCCTCCGAAGTAAACATACGTAATACAGCCAAAACACTTATCGAAAAAGTAGATCCTATCGTTGAAACTAATGATAAGGATTATGTTTTTATACATTTCATATTGAATAACTTGCCAAGAGGATTAATTGGATTGTTATTAGCCGTTATTTTATCTGCAGCCATGTCTTCTACAGCTTCAGAATTAAATGCATTGGCCTCTACTACAGTGGTAGACCTATACAAGCGAAATATTAATGTAGAAAAGACTGAAAAGTATTATGTAAATGCCTCAAAACTTTTTACGTTGGCTTGGGGAGTTCTTGCTATTTTGGTGGCTTGCTTTGCTGACCTTTTTGACAATCTCATTCAATTAGTTAATATTATTGGCTCTATTTTCTATGGAAACGTACTAGGGATTTTTCTGCTGGCATTTTTTATAAAATTTGTTCATAGTAATGCTACTTTTGTGGCTGCTATCATTACACAGGCAATAGTAATTATTGGTTGGTATTATGATTGGATGCCGTACTTATGGCTCAATCTATTTGGATGCTCGCTTGTTATAGTAATAGCAATGATTTTACAGCTCATAATTCGATCAGGGTCAAATAATACTATTACAAAACAAGTTCAGTAAACCTAATGGTGTGCAATAGCTTCTGTAAGATAAGAAGAAAGGGATTTTTGAAATTTGTAATACATTCTCATAACTTCATTGATTTCTTCTGCAATACCTTTTGAAATCTTTACAGGATCCTGGGCTCTTGTTTTAGCTTTATCAATAGTCTTCTTTAATGCTCGACCATCATGATTTAATTCTAAATACTCATCATACATTTCAGAAGTGCAAGGTTCGCAGCGATAAGAATGTAGCTTAGAAAGCATGCTAGAAAGCTCATTATCCATAAGGCTTAATTTCATAAAATCTGGTTGTCTCTTTAGTGAAGTTCTTGTGGTGTTTTTGGTTTTCATGGTGGCAGGTTTCTAATTAGTACGTATCTTAATATAAGAAAATACCCCCATAAACACAAGAAAAAATACTATTATTGTTAATTTATTAAAGAATCATAAAAAAAAGATTTTATTCTGATAAAAAATCAAAAAATAGTCTATAATATTCATTTATATATTTAAAAGACAAGCTTTGTATAAACTACATAGAGAAGTTCGTAAATCCTGTCTTTTACCTACTTTTGAAATCAATCATCATAATATAATGACGGTATGGAACAACATAAAATTATAAAATGGGGAATTTTAGGTTGCGGTAAAATCGCTCATAAATTTGCAGAAGACTTGACTACCATTACCAATGCAAAACTTCACGCAGTTGGAAGTAGGGATATTCAAAAAGCTAAAAATTTTGCAAGTAAATATGATGCAGATTTTTACTATGGAAGCTATATGCAGTTAAGTAACGACGTAGAGATTGATGTGGTATATATTGCAACCCCTCACGTTTTTCATTACGAAAACACTTTAATGTGTCTTACCCATAAAAAGGCTGTTTTGTGTGAAAAACCATTAGCAATGAACTCTTTTCAAGTAAAGGAAATGATTAAGACCGCAAAAAAGAATGAAGTTTTTCTAATGGAAGCACTTTGGACTTATTTTTTACCTCATTATGAATATGTTTTGGATTTAATTGAATCTAAAGAATTAGGCGTTATTAGAAGTCTGAAAGCAGATTTTGGCTTTATGACTAACTTTGACGCCACCAGTAGAATATTTAACAAACAACTGGGTGGAGGAAGTCTATTAGATGTAGGTATCTATCCACTTTTTGCAGCTTTAAGCATTTTAGGATATCCAGATAAAGTTGAAGCAAAAGCTACAATCGGAAAAACCGGCGTCGACGAAACTTGTTCTATAGGCTTACATTACAACAATGGAATCACAGCCTCTTTATTTAGTGCCATCACCAAAAAAACAAGTACAGAAGCTACCATTGAATTAGAAAATGGTATCATTAACATTAATAGTAGATTTCATGAACCTACTTCCATAACCATTTACCAAGATGGCAAATCAAAAGTATATGAATTCCCAGTAGATACTAATGGATATAGTTATGAGGCGACGCATGTAAATCAAATGTTACTGCAAAATCGAACAGAAAGCACAATAATGACTTTTGATAAAAGTCTCGAGCTTATCAATTTACTGGATACGGTTCGAGAAAAAATCGGATTATATTATTAGGTGATACAAAAAACGCTCTGATAGAATCAGAACGTTTTTCAAATGATTTGTGTGTGAAAAAGAGTGTCTATTTAGCTCCCCACTCTGCAAGGGAATCTTTATTTAATTTTACGTAGTCGGCATTATTAGCCTTCTCTGCTAATTCTAACGAAGTTTTTGCTGCTTTTATTGCCCCATCCTTATCTCCAGTCTTAGCGTAAATTAAAGATTGTTGTCTATGATACCAAAAAGCAGGCTCTTTGCGCATAGCAATTGCTTTGTCAATGTGTTGCTTTGCCTTAGCATAGTCTTCAATATCTTTATAGAATACTGCTGCCTGATAATGATCTTGATCAGATGGACCGGCCATTGTTTTCTCAATACTTTCCAAAGCCATCTTTTTAGAAGGAACTTCTATTTTCACAGGAGCTTCGACGTTTGACCATAATAAACTAAGAACGGCAGAATCCATCGTAAAATCACTAAACATGATCGTAAACGTTTCAACATTTATTGGAATAGTAGTAGCCTTTACAGTGACCTTTGCTGCAACTTTTGTGTCATCCCATTTTCTTGGTGTACCCCAGTTATTCGTATCACTGTAGAAAATAACTTCCCAATTCTCTTTACCTGGCTTTGTGAAAATAGCATAGCTACCTTTCTTTAGTTCTGTACCCGCAACTTTCACATCATCACTAAAACTAATCTGGGTATTTTTGTTAGCACCAGTTCTCCAAAGTTTATCATAGGGTACCAAATTTCCAAAAATAGTTCTTCCACGCATACTAGGGCGAGAATATTCTACCGAAACATCCGTTAATCCAATCACCTGTTCAATTTTAGAAGTTGGACTAGGTTGAGGAGCTTTTACCTGGGCTTCAATACCAAAAGAGAGTAAAGCCACAGAAAGAAATAAGACGATTTTTTTCATTGTGTTTGATTTAGTTTGTTTTAATTCGTGATAACGAAATTAACGATTACACACACATTAAAAGTTAACAAAAACTTAAATTAAGTAATGGTATATTTGCCGACATATTATATTCGATGATGCGAAAATATATTTCAGAAGGTATTGGGACTTTTAGTTTGGTATTCTGTGGTACTGGAGCAATGACTGTCAATGAAGTTACAGGAGGAGATGTCACCCATGTAGGAATTGCGATCACATGGGGACTCATTGTCATGGCGATGATTTATGCTTTTGGAGAAATATCCGGAGCACATTTTAACCCTGCAGTAACCATTGCTTTTGCGTATGCAAAGAAATTTAAATGGAAAGAAGTTCCTAAATATATTATTGCACAGTGCTTCGGCGCTATAGTAGCAAGTGCAATTTTGCTGTTTCTGTTTCCCGAAAGTGAATTTTTAGGAGGAACATTGCCTACCGTGGATAGCTTAAGAGCCTTTGTTCTAGAATTACTTCTCACCTACTTTCTTATGGTAGTTATTATTAATGTATCTACAGGTTCTAAAGAAATCGGAACAATGGCCGGCATTGCAATCGGTGGAGTGGTATTATTAGAAGCTATGTTTGCAGGACCCATTACCAAAGCATCTATGAATCCTGCCAGATCTCTGGGGCCAGCTCTTTTATCTGGTCACTGGGAACATCAATGGTTATACTTTACAGCACCTATAATTGGCGCATTATTAGCGGTGCTAACCTGTAAGATTGTAAAGTCCGATAATTGCTGTGATAATTGTTAATATTCAGATTCCATCTTAGCAGAACTTGCACAATATATTATTTTTGATATATCTTTATTATTCAATAAATCATCCCCTATGGAGGACTTCTCTAACGAATTTTGCCAAATGCAGCTATATGAGCGATTCGTTGTGCTTACAGTAAACGAAAATGTTAATTTTACTCTGGAAAAAGCATCAGTAGTAAGAAATAAACTTAGCAGTTATTACGAATCTGCCGATTTTTTAATGATCAGTTATCGAAAACACAAACACAAAGTTTCTCCAGAAATTTACAAACAAGGCTTACTACCTAATATGAAAGGACTTGCAGTGGTCTCTAGTAACGATGAAGAACGAGATCAAGCCATTATAGAACAGCCTCTATATGAGAAATCATTTGTCTTTTTTTCTTGCCTTGAAGATGCAAAATCCTGGGCTAAAGGATATTTTTAATTCTTAAAAATTATTTTTTGTTTAACATTTTTAATATTAAAGTTAAACAAAATGATTGTACTTTTACATAAAATAGGTTTAAGTAATGAAGATTTATACGCTGAAAGCAAAGCAAAAACTTCCCATAACAGTAGACAAGGCATGGAAATTCTTATCGGATCCCAAAAATCTGAAAACTATTACTCCAGACTATATGGGATTCCAAATCATATCTGGTGCCGACCGTGAAATGTATTCTGGACAAATTATACAATATATTGTAACACCAGTTGCTGGTATTAAAAGTAAATGGGTCACTGAAATTACTCATGTTCAAGATAAAGAATACTTCGTAGATGAACAACGTTTTGGGCCATATGCCTTATGGCATCATAAACATTTTTTAAAAGAAATCCCTGGAGGTGTTGAAATGGAAGATATTATCGATTACAAAGTACCTTTTGGTATTTTGGGACAGCTTGTACACCCCATATTGGTAAAGCCTAAATTGAAAGAAATTTTTCAATATCGAGAAAAGAAATTGATCGAGTTATTTGGAAATTTTGAAACAGAAATAGCAACAGAAACAAAATCTAAGATTGTATTTATATAAATAATGATGAGAAAGAATATTTTACTTATAGGAGGAAGTCATGGAATAGGCTTCGAGATTGCCTTAAAACTTTACAAAGACCATAACATATTTATTGCCTCAAGAACTTCAGAAAATTTAGGTAACCTGGAAGTAACCCATATACCTTATGATGCTTCAAAAGATGAAATTGATGCATCCGTATTACCAGAAAAAATTGACGGATTTGTGTATTGCCCGGGTAGTATCAATCTAAAACCTTTCAAAATGCTTAGTCCAAAAGCGTTTGAAGACGATATGCAGATCAATTTCATGTTTTTAGTTAAGATTGTGCATAGTCTACTTCCTAAACTGAAAAATGCCGATCAGGCGAGTCTCGTTTTCTTTAGTACCGTTGCAGTAAAAGTAGGAATGCCTTTTCATACCAGTATAGCCGCGGCCAAAGGCGCTATAGAAGGTTTTGCAAAGGCATTAGCCGCAGAATATGCACCCCAATTCAGGGTCAACGTAATTGCTCCTTCATTAACAGATACTCCGTTAGCCGAAAGACTTTTGGCAAACGAAAAGAAGAAAGAAATGATGGATAATCGTCATCCTCTTAAACGTGTGGGTCAGGCAGAAGATATAGCGAACATTGCGAGATTTTTATTAAGCGAAGATAGTAGTTGGATAACGGGTCAGGTAATTGGTGTCGATGGCGGAATGTCTACTTTAAACGTGAATTGAAATGTCACAGAAAGTATCCATATTTTGGTTTAGAAGAGATTTGCGATTAGATGACAATATCGGGTTTCTTCAGGCTCTTAAAAGTGAATTTCCCGTATTACCTGTTTTTATTTTTGATAAAAATATTCTAGATGAACTTCCAAAAGATGATGCCAGGGTTTCTTTTATCTTTGAAAATATTCAGTCAATGCGAAATGAGCTTCAAAAAGAACATGATAGTTCAATTGCGATTTTTTATGGCAAACCTGAAGCTGTTTTTGAAGATTTAATATCTCAATACTCTATTAAGAATGTTTTTACAAATCACGACTATGAACCCTATGCCCGTAATCGAGATAAAAACATAAAGGAACTTCTTGAAAAAAAAGATATTCGCTTCAACACCTTTAAGGATCAGGTAATTTTTGAGAAAGATGAAGTGGTCAAATCAGATGGAGACCCTTATGTGGTTTATACACCCTACAAAAACAAATGGAAAGAAATTTTTGATGAATCTAAATTAAAGATACACTATACGTCTCAGTACCTGCACAATTTAGTTAAAAACACAAGACTTCCTAATCTTTCGCTAAGTGATATGGGGTTTGAAAAGTCTTCCATAAAAATTCCTGAGTATACAGTAACTCCAACACTCATTGAAAACTACGAAGATACCCGTAATTATCCTGCAAAAGAAAACGGAACTTCGCGATTGGGGCCACACTTGCGTTTCGGAACAGTGAGTATAAGAAAAATGGTAAAAAAAGCAATTGCCGAGAAAAACGAAGTCTTCTGGTCAGAACTTATCTGGCGGGAGTTTTTTATGCAAATTCTATGGCATTATCCTGAAACCAAAGACAAAGCCTTTAGATCCAAATATGATCGTATTGAATGGAGAAATAACGAAGATGAGTTTGAAAAATGGAAAAATGGCGAAACAGGATACCCGTTAGTAGATGCAGGCATGCGTCAATTAAATCAAACAGGATATATGCACAATCGAGTGCGTATGGTAGTTGCCAGCTTTTTATGTAAACATTTACTGATTGATTGGCGTTGGGGAGAAGCTTATTTTGCTGAAAAATTGCTAGATTATGATATGTCTTCAAATGTTGGCAATTGGCAATGGGCAGCAGGCTCAGGTGTTGATGCCGCTCCTTATTTCAGAATATTTAATCCAACCTCTCAAATTGAAAAATACGATAAAGATAGGCAATACATTAAAAAATGGATATCAGAATATGATACCGACAACTACCCTGAAAAAATGGTAGATCACAAAGAAGCTCGTGAACGTTGTTTAAAAACCTACAAAGAAGCAGTAGCTTAACGCCCCATTTATAACAATTTTTTAAAATTTCAAGTCGAAGTATTTTTGTAATTTACAGTGTGAAATTGTTTTATACCAGTTCTTATATGAAGTTACTGATATACGAATTGAACTATTTTGATTTTAGGCAAGGCAAAAAATTTATGGATAGCCATAGCTATCGATCAATTTTATAACGAAGCATCAAGTCAAAAGAGACAATTTTATACGGTAATTTCATGTGAGAAATGGTATTATAATCAATAAATTATATTCAAAATGAATACGCAGCAAGTTGCAAATCGATTAATAGAACTATGTCGTATCGGTGAAAACATGCAAGCCATAAAAGAGCTGTATGACGATAATATAATAAGTAAAGAAATGCCTGAAGATCCTAATCCAGTAGTAATCGGTAAAGATAAAGTTATTAAAAAAAGTGAAGATTGGTTCGCTACTGTTGAAGAATTTCATGGGAGTGAAATTTCAAATCCTCAAGTCGCAGAAAATCATTTTAGTTGTGCTATGAAATTAGATTGCACATTCAAAGGACAAGGCCGTATGCAAATAGAGGAATTAGCCGTTTATCACGTTAATAACGGAAAAATTACAGAGGAGCAATTCTTCTACACTACGCCTTGAAAATTTTGGTTTCGTAAATTAAAAAACGTAGGTTCGAGAGTGTTTTGTTGTCATAAAATGGAGACGTAATAGTCTATCCCCAACTTGATTTGGGATATCGAGAACCAGCTTTTTGATTAAAATTTTATCCCCGTAGAGAACTGAAAAATCGAAAATTGTCTGGAAATTTCTAAATCATCTACCTCAACAATATCAGTAACCCCGATGTTGTAACGTGCCTGAAAAAAGGCTCCCATCTCAAATTGATAACCTAACCCAATATTTATAGCTACATCAACACTAGATATAAAATCCTCATAATCTACATCTGAGGTCTCCGTCACGCCACCTTCGAACACATTTTTACGTTCTAAAATGGCTGAGGTTAAAAATCCAACTTGAGGACCAGCTTCTATACTAAAACCAGGAACTACATAAAATGGGTAATATTTAACCATTACTGGAAGATAGATGTAATCTAATTTTAGGTTTTCTTCTTGAAAATTAGGCTCTAGACTTTCTGCACTAAATCCTTGAAAAGAATATAATAATTCTGGTTGAAGCCCTATGTATTCATTAATTGGTATTTCTGCCGCCAAACCTATATGAATACTGGTCCTTGGATCCAAATCATCAACTTCATCACCTCTTACATCTGCGATATTAAGGCCCAATTTGATTCCAATCTCAAAGTCTTCAACCTGTGCATTGGAAACATGAGAAAACAATCCCATAAATACGGTAACAAAAAACAGCTTTTTAATCATAGTTTATAAATTTGGAGCATTACTATTTAAAGCTAATATTATTAGTCCTTCAAAGTTTAAAACTCAGAAAAAGTGATAAAATTATGCAACCAAAAGTAAACAACAGTATCCAGAAATAAAAAAAAATCTACCTTTATAAGCTATTATAGCCATCCCTATTCACTATAAATCTATCAAGGTGCTAATCTTTTGCAAGGCGGGATTACGATTATTTTCTTTCCAAATTACAGATAAGACAGCGGTTTGTTTAATTTTAGGAATCTCTAGAAACTTAACTTCAAGATCAAATCCAAATTGTAGGGATGTTGGCACGATTGCAACTCCCAATCCACTTTCTACTAATTTGAAAATAGTTTGTGCATGAACAGACCTATGGGAAACTTTAGGTTTAAAACCTCTATCCTCACAAATGCTCATGATCTTATTATAGTAGAGTGAACTATAATCAGATGAAAATAGAATGAAATTTTCATTAGATACTTGGCCAATATTTTTAAATGATTGCACATCCAGATGGTGAGTCTTGGGTAAAACCAAAGAAAAAGTATCAGTATGTATGGTTTTCATCTTTACACCTTTTGGAACTCTAGCTAATCTCACAAATCCTAAATCTAATTGGTCTTTTTCTATTGCATCTACCTGCAAATAATTAGACATCTCCTCCAAACTAAATCGTATGTTTGGAAATGTGTTATTTGCACTAACCAGAAGCTCAGGAATTACAGTTTGCATGGCAGATCCTAAAAATCCTATTCGTATCTCGCCATCACTGCCCAAATCAAGTAAACGAGTCTGCTTAATGGTAAAATTGATATGATTAAAAATATAGTCCAGTTCTTTTTTAAGATATTGACCAGCAATAGTTAAACGAACATTTCTTTTATCTCTGATAAATAATTTTGCCTCTATTATTTCTTCCATTTGCTTTATCTGACGACTTAAACCAGGTTGAGAAATGAATAGTCTGTCTGCTGCTTTCCTAAAGTGCAATTCTTCTGCGACAGCCAAAAAATATGTAAAGTGTCGCAATTCTAACTTATAACTCATAGTTATTAATTAATGACTAAATAAGTATTTCTAATTATTAAAAGTAAGCATTAATTTAGTAGTATCAATAAAAAAAACCAATGTTCACTACATCAGATCATTTTTTATACGGAGAAGGCTATTTAACCGCAGGACTGGCAATAAAAATCGCTCGTGGGAAAATAAAAGGTATTATTTCTGAAGCATCACGAAAAAACATTGTTAGAAGCAGACAAGTAGTAGAAAATATAGTTGAAAAAGGGCATCCGGTATACGGAATTAATACTGGATTTGGGCCCTTATGCACCACTAAAATATCTAAAGAAGAAACGAAAATTCTTCAAAGCAACATTTTACAAAGTCATAGTGTGGGTGTGGGAGAACCTATTGATTCAGAAATAGCAAAGTTAATGATGATTCTCAAGCTACAGTCACTATCAAAAGGCTATTCAGGGATCTCTGAAAAAACGTTAGATCGAATTCTCTGGCATATAGATAATGATGCAATCCCTGTGGTACCAAGCCAAGGGTCTGTAGGCGCCTCTGGAGACTTAGCTCCTCTATCTCATCTCTTCCTGCCGCTTATTGGTTTAGGAAAAGTGATGTACGAAAAAGAGATGATCAGCACTGCTGAACTTTTCAAAAAAACTAAACTAAATCCACTTGATTTAGGGCCTAAAGAAGGTCTTGCTCTCATCAATGGCACTCAATTTATTGCTGCACATGCTATAAAGATCATCGAAAAGTTGCATAGTTGCCTCTCTCAAGCCGATATTATTGGTGCTATGATGATAGAAGGATTACAGGGTTCTGTAAAGCCTTTTTTTAGAGAACTACACCAACTTAGACCTTTTAAAGGAAATATTCATGTGGCTTCTAGAGTAAAATCCTTGTTAAAAGGTTCAGAAATTATGGAAGATCATATCGATTGTGATCGTGTTCAAGATCCCTATTCTTTACGATGTATTCCACAGGTTCATGGTGCATCAAGAAATGCATGGCTGCATCTCAAAGAATTACTTGAGGTCGAACTCAACTCTGTGACAGACAACCCAATAATTATTAATGAGGATTTGACTATTAGTGGAGGTAGTTTTCATGGGCAACCCCTGGCAATGGCAATTGATTATGCCTGTCTTGCCGCTTCAGAACTTGGTAATATTTCGGATCGTAGAATATATTTGGCTTTAGAAGGCAACTCCCCTGGTGTTCCTAAGCTATTGATGGAAAATACCGGAATCAATTCTGGATACATGATTCTACAATATACAACCGCTGCATTGGCCAGCGAAAATAAAGGCTTATGTTTTCCTTCGAGCGCAGACAGTATACCAACTTCTCTAGGTCAAGAAGACCATGTTAGTATGGGATCTATTGGTGGTCGAAAAGCTCTTAATGTAGTTGAAAATCTTGAAAAAATACTAGCCATTGAGCTTTTAACCGCAGCACAAGCTTTTGAATTCAGAAAGCCATTGAAATCAGGAATAATTCTCGATGAAATTTATAAAGAAGTTCGAACCAAAGTATCCTTTGCAAAAGAAGATAGAGTATTTGCAGATGATATTGAAGAAGGTGTTAAAATGATCAAAGAAAAAACAATAATCAATATTGTAAATCAAGTATCTGAGAGAGAAGAATTATCTCTGGAAACCTTATTTTCTAAGGATTTTGAAGTATATTAAGGAATGAATTTATAGTGTTATAATCAATGGAGAAATATAAATTAATAGGCCCGATCAAACAACTGCTTGCCATGGAAGATCTTTCCCTTAAAGGTTCAATTGAAGATGAAGAACTTCATAGTATTGAAAATGCCGGTATACTTATTAAAGGAGAACGAATTCATAGTATTGGTATATTTTCAGAATTAGGTAAGAAAGCTAAAGATCTAAATGCTGAAATTATAGAATTGCATGCAGATCATGTGTGTGTCCCAGGGTTTATCGATGCCCATACTCACATTTGTTTTTCAGGTTCCAGAGCAAGAGATTATGCAATGCGCAATGCTGGTAAGTCATATTTAGAAATTGCAGAAGCTGGTGGGGGTATATGGGATACGGTAACCCAAACAAGAAAATCAGACCAACAAGAACTCACATATGGAGTGATTAAAAGAGCAAACACACTATTAAACCAAGGAATAACTACAATAGAGGTGAAAAGCGGATATGGTCTTTCTACCAAAGAAGAGTTAAAAATGTTACGTGCCATAAAGAATGCCCAAGATAGTACTGAGGCTGATCTTATTTCAACATGTCTTGCAGGACACATGCTGCCCAGGGATTTTGATGGTGATCATAGAACATATCTCGATGCGATTAGTAATTCACTATTTCCTGTTCTAAAAGAAGAAAAACTCACAAACAGAATTGATGCCTTTATAGAAAAAAGTGCTTTTCTTCCTTCTGATATTTACCCATATTTCAAAAAGGCAAAAGCTATGGGGTTTGACATAACCGTTCATGCCGATCAATTTAGCGTAGGAGGTAGTGAGGTAGCCGTAAAACTAAATGCTATTAGCGCCGATCATCTGGAAGCCAGCACAAAAAATGAAATAGAAATGTTAGCCAATAGCGATGTAATTTCAGTAGCGTTACCAGGTGCTTCTATTGGATTAGGGTGCGATTTTACGCCTGCGAGAAAAATATTAAATGCAGGTGGAGCCCTTGCAATTGCAAGTGATTGGAATCCCGGATCTGCTCCCATGGGAGATCTGCTAACCCAAGCGTGTATCTTAGGAACCTTTGAAAAATTATCTAATGCAGAAATCCTTGCCGGAATAACTTTTAGAGCTGCAGCAGCACTTAATCTTAAAGACCGAGGACGGCTTTCTTCAGGGATGCTGGCTGATTTCAATTTGTTTCAAACCGATCATTTTAACGAAATCTTTTATCATCAGGGAAAACTCACTCCGTCACAAGTATGGAAACGAGGTGATTTAATATAATGTAAAGCATAAAGAATAAGAAACATGACCTTCAAAGAACAAATACTTCAAGGAATTCCAGAAATATTACCTTCAAAGAAAATTATGGATTCAAAAGTAAGTCGGGCGCCAAAACGAAAACAAATTCTTTCTGTTGAAGAAAAAAAACTAGCTTTAAGAAATGCCCTGCGTTATTTCCCTGAAGATTGGCATGATGAACTTGCTAAAGAGTTTTTAGAAGAACTAAATCAATATGGTCGTATTTATATGTATCGTTTTATGCCATCGTATCCAATCTATGCTCGGCCTATTGATGAATATCCTGCCAAAGCAAAATCAGCTGCTGCAATTATGTTGATGATTCAGAACAATTTGGATCCAGCAGTAGCCCAGCATCCCTATGAATTAATTACCTATGGGGGTAACGGTGCTGTTTTTCAAAATTGGGCGCAATATTTACTTACCATGTATTATCTGGCAACGATGACCGAAACACAAACGTTACATATGTATTCTGGACATCCAATGGGATTGTTTCCTTCGTCAAAGGATGCACCTAGCGTAGTGGTGACCAACGGAATGATGATCCCAAATTATTCGGCACCCGATGACTGGGAAAAATATAATGCCCTGGGGGTAACGCAATACGGACAAATGACCGCAGGAAGTTACATGTATATCGGTCCACAGGGAATTGTTCATGGCACAACGATCACTGTAATGAATGCTTTTAGAAAAACATTGCAACCTAATGAATCCTCTTCTGGTAAAATCTTTCTAACTTCTGGTTTGGGTGGCATGAGTGGCGCACAACCCAAAGCAGGTACTATTGCAGGATGTATCACGGTTTGTTCTGAAATAAATCCAAAAGCAGCTCAAAAACGTTACGAACAAGGTTGGGTTGATGAAATTCTGGATACTATGAATGATTTGATCGACAGAGTGAAAAAAGCTGTTGATCAAAAAGAAATAGTTTCGATAGCCTATCAGGGTAACATCGTTGATGTTTGGGAACGATTTTACGACGAAAATATTTATGTCGATTTGGGATCCGATCAAACATCCTTACATAACCCATGGTCGGGTGGTTACTACCCAGCGGGGCTCAGCTATGAAGAATCGAATATTATGATTAGCAACCATCCCGAAACCTTTAGAGTTAAAGTACAAGAATCACTGCGCAGACATGCTGCCGCAATCAATAAACATACTGCACTAGGTACGTATTTTTTTGACTACGGAAATGCTTTTCTTTTGGAAGCTTCACGTGCCGGAGCGGATATAATGGCCAAAAATGGTGTCGATTTTAAATATCCATCTTATGTACAAGATATTCTCGGCCCCATGTGCTTTGATTATGGATTTGGTCCATTTCGATGGGTCTGTACTTCAGGGAAATCGGAAGATTTGGATACAACGGATCAGATCGCATTAGAAGTGATGGAATCTATCAAAAAAGTATCTCCCAAAGAGATACAACAACAAATGCAAGATAACATTACCTGGATAAAAGAAGCAAAAGAAAATAAGCTCGTTGTAGGTTCGCAGGCTCGTATTTTATATGCTGATGCCGAAGGAAGAATCAAAATTGCAGAAGCTTTTAATAAAGCTATACATCATGGGGATATTTCTGCACCTGTTGTTTTAGGAAGAGACCATCATGATGTTAGTGGAACGGATTCACCCTATAGGGAAACCAGTAATATTTATGACGGAAGTAAATTTACCGCCGATATGGCGATACATAATGTAATTGGGGATAGCTTTAGAGGAGCAACTTGGGTATCTATTCATAACGGAGGTGGTGTTGGCTGGGGCGAAGTGATTAATGGAGGGTTTGGTTTAGTGCTCGACGGTTCAGAAAATGCATCAGAAAGACTAAAACGAATGTTGTTTTTTGATGTAAACAATGGTATATCCCGAAGAAGCTGGGCCAGAAACAAGGAAGCTCTCTTTGCCATAAAAAGAGAAATGAAACGTACACCAGAGTTACAAGTTACCCTGCCAAATATCGTTGAAGATTCTGTACTGAATGAAATTCTATAATTTGCACATACTTCATTATTTGTAACATGAAAAACTACCAAAAACCAAATCCTGACCTGTGGACAGGGCGTTCTTCTGAAAAGCAACTGTATATGCACGAAAAGATTCGTTGTATTACTCTTGAAGAAAGTACTTTGTTAACAATAAACGGAAAAAGTTTTGCTTTTTTAGGGTATGAATGTGATGAAGGCGTCAAAAGAAATCAAGGAAGAGTTGGCGCTGTCGAGGGTCCAAATGCCATTCGGAAAATGCTATCATCGCTCTCTAACCACTTTTCAGAGGAAGTTAGTATTCTCGATGTTGGAAATATAACTTGTAAGGATCATTATCTTGAAGAAACGCAGTATGAAACTACCGATAGCATTGCATTGCTGCTAAAGCACAAAATGTTCCCAATGGTTTTAGGCGGTGGGCATGATCTTGGGTATGCGCATTACAATGGTATCAAAAAGCAATTTCCAAATAAAACAATAGGAATCATTAATCTCGATGCACATTTTGATTTGCGAGAAACCATCGACCGCGGTACCTCTGGAACCCCGTTCTATCAAATTGCGAAAGCACATGACTCCTTTCAATATTTGTGCCTTGGCATTCAAAAAGAATCAAATCATCGCGAACTTTTTAATCGAGCAGATCAATTACAGGTCAAGTATCTATACAATACCGAGTTTACCATTCAAAATAAAGAAAAAGTAGCTCAAACTGTATCTGAATTTATTGCTACTGTCGATCTTGTATACCTTACCATGGATATCGATGGTTTTTCTTCAGCCTATGCACCAGGAGTTAGTGCTCCTTCCCCACTTGGTTTTTCTATAGATATTGCTATGCAAACTATTCAATTGATTTGTGAATCTAAAAAAATGATCAGTGCTGATATTGTAGAACTAAATCCAAAATACGATCTTGACAATTGTACTGCACGATTAGCTGCGAGAATAGCTTATAATATAATGATATGGTTATCAGTTGAGTAGTACAAACCAGCCTTATTATTATACCATATTCTTTTTATGCTATACATACAAAATAGTATCGACACAATGCAGAAACGATGATAAACGCTAACTTAGTTTAATTCCTAAAACAATCCAATATAAGTTTTGATTGTTACTAAAAAAGGGATTACCAAAAAATAATCCCTTTAATCGATTTAAAAAACACAAAACCAAAATTGGTTATATCTCTATTACTTACAAATTTACTTACGCATCGCATACTTCGAAGCTTCAGGGAGTTCTCTTAAAAAATTTACAACACTTGCAAAATTTAGTCCTAAAATGGAAATTAAATTATTCATGACTGTGTGATTTAAGGATTATTTAAACACTAAAGTAACAAGTTATCAACATATTACCAAATTTATTGTTTATTAATTGTTAATAATTTGTTGAAAAACAATTTTATATCGATATAAATAACAAATTTATATAATTACTAAGTTTTAAGTAAGTAAAAACTTACTATAATTGTTAATAACTATGTTAATAACTCTGAAAAACTGTATAAACACTGATTGTTAGATGACCGAAACACATTCATAACCTGTGAAAATCAAAGAAATACCAGAAAGACTATTGTAATTATGCAAAAATCATAGTTTTTCTATTCGTTGAGATACACCTTTTCATTCTATCCCTTGGATCAGCATACTTTTTTCATTTAAATTGCGTGTAGAAATATGCCATGTAGATTGAGTTTGTATTTACCCATATAGTTATTGGCTGTTCTATCTGACCTTTTAATAACAATACATATAACAGATGAAAACTGCTACCATAAAAGAGATAAAAAGTGAACTTTCGCAATGTACTCATCAAGAAATCATAGAGTTATGTTTACGTTTGTCACGCTTTAAAAAAGAAAATAAAGAGTTACTCACTTATTTATTATTTGAATCTACCCACGAAGAAGGGTACATAGAAAATATAAAATCTGAAGTTGATGAGCAATTCGAAGCTATTAATACGGTATCGTACTATTACATCAAAAAGAGTATTCGCAAAATCTTGCGAACGATCAAAAAGTATATTCGATATTCTAAAAATAAGGAAACCGAGATAGAACTACTTCTCCACTTTTGTCAAAAACTTAAGGACTTCAAACCTTCTATTCAAAGAAACAATGTGCTCAAAAACATCTATCTTAGAGAATTAGAAGCCGTTAAAAAAAAGGTAAAACTTTTACACGAAGATTTACAGTATGATTATGAATTAGAGTTGGAATCTTTATCATAACCATCATAATACCTCCTTTTTACATCTATTCAATATTAGCTGATTTAAGTCATTTTACGTAAGGTAGTTTCGTAATATATTTACTAAAGATCGAAAAGTAAATATTCAGCTTATGAAAACTAAAACGTTACTAGAGCTACTTACGCTATCCTCTGCCATATACCACTTGGCCAAGGACACGCATCTTCTGGACAGAATCAACGAAATGTCTGAAAAAGGAAAAGACAATCTTAACAAAATGGCATCAGACCCTATATTGGACGATGATGGAAATGAACTTGAACTTATTGATAAAATCATCTACAAAACGAGTCAGGTAAAAGAAGAACTTGAACAAAAAATCGAGGAATCGGTGGCTAAATTTTATAAAAAAATTAATATTGCTCACCTAGATGAAATAAGGGCCCTAAATGAAAAGATTGAGAAATCTGATAGTGCTATTGCTTTATTAGAAGCTCGGCTAAATCATCTTGAAACTAAAGAATAAGATGGATATTTTCTCAAAAATAGGCCGTAAATACAAATCTGTCACCAGATATAACCAAATTTTACGAGTGCTTGTAAAATATGGGTTCGAAGACTTGGTGCAATATCTTAAGGAAAAAAAGCAATTTACTTTCGTACAGAAGCTCATTCCTAAGGCATCCAGAAAACATGCCGCTTTGCATACAAGATGGGAAAAAATGCGACTGGTTTGTGAAGAGCTTGGACCGACCTTCATCAAGTTTGGTCAAATTTTAAGCAATCGCCCTGATTTAATTCCATTAGACCTAACGATCGAACTAGAAAAATTACAGGACAATGTACCCCCCATGCCTGAAGAAATAGCCAAAGAGGTAGTAGAATTTGAACTTAATGACAAAGTTGACAACCTATTTGCTTGGTTTGACCCTAAATCCTTTGCATCAGCTTCTATCGCACAGGTACATAAAGTAACTTTACACTCTGGAAAACGTATCGCTTTAAAAATTCAGCGCCCTGGCGTTAAAGAAATTATTTCAGAAGATATCAAGGTAATGTACACTATCGCTGATATCTTAGAAAAGAGAATCCCTTCTATAAAAAGTTTTGATCTTTTTGGCCTGGTCAAAAATTTTGAAGAATCTATTAAAAAAGAGCTTGATTTTATCAATGAGTCCATAAACGTTCAGCGGTTTTATAATAACATTATGCAGGACGAAGGCAGTGATCAATTTGCTTATGCGCCAAAAGTATACCAGGACTTTACCACAGGCAAAATTCTTGCTTTAGAATTTATTTCGGGTATTAAAATTGATAGAGTCAAAAAAATTCATGAAAACGGCATCGACACCAAGGTTATCGCCAAAAGATTAGCGATCAGTTACTACAAACAAATCTTTGAATACGGTTTTTTTCATGCCGATCCACATCCGGGTAACTTACTAATTCTTCCCAATAGACATATTTGCTATCTGGATTTCGGAATGATGGGTAGCATACTACCAAGAGATATAGAGATTTTTGGCAAACTCTTTCTGGCAATAACCCGAAGAGACGTTAATAAAATTATTAGGGCTTTACAAAGACTATCAAACGATATGACCATTACTAATATGAGGGATTTAGAATTTGATATCAATGAGTTTGTTGAAAAACATTACGTGAGATCCGTTCATAGAAATGAAATGAGTACTGTATTGCTAGAATTAAAAGATATTATCATTGCACACGGCCTAAAAGTACCTACTCATTTTTTCTTATTTGCTCGATCACTAGTTACTCTCGAAGGTGTTGTTCAAAAACTCGACCCCGATTTGGATCAATATGCCATAGTGCGCCCTTATCTTCTAAAAGCAGTTTCTAAAACGTTCAACCCCATTAAGATGGGAGAAAAAGCAGTGAATTCTATTTATGAGCTGGGAAATTATATGGAAGAGTTTCCACGGGATTTAAAAAATGCCATCCGAAAAATAAACAGCGGAAAAGTAAAAGTTGATCTAACTCACAAAGGCATCGACCCTATGGTACATACGATTCGCAGAGTAACCAAACAATTGGTTTCTGCTTTTATTATGGCTGCACTAATTGTAGGGTCCTCTTTATTCATTATTTCTGAAATTCCACCGCTATGGAAAGAGTTTTCTGTGATTGGCATAGCCGGACTAATGATTACAATAGTGTTGGCGATAGGAATGATAAGAGATATCAGAAAGAAAGACTATGACGATTGGTAAACACAGGAATGTAAACTGAAAACACGAATTACTATTATCAAAGAGATGTCAGTCTGAGCTTGTAGAAGTTTTAAATAATTAGTTTTGAATAGTCTTCGACAAGCTCAGTGTGACATTAGGTAAATTTAATTGAGTGCCTGAGAGATAATATCATCAATTACATTAAACCCGGATTATGCATTAAAAAATCCCCGCCTGCCTATTCGAACCATCAAGGCGGGCAGGTATTACAGCTTGAAACCGCTTCAAAACCTAACGCTCCGCTGCATTTTCAAGTTTAACCAGAGCGATGCTATGCAAAAACTTGTAAAATACCAGGTTTTATTGCGTTTTCAACCTTCATGACGAAGTTTTAATACATAATCCGGGTTAAAGAGTGTTTTTATCAAGCTTTACTAAAAGCGCTTTTAAAATGAGTAAACGCTTCTGATATTTCGTCTTGAAAATGTTCCCATCTACTCTCTTCTTTTGATGCATATTTTGCTTTAAACTTCTCTATAAAGTCATCAAATTCTTGCTTACGTTTTTCAAAGGATGCTTTTGCATCTTCCTTGCCTTTATCAAATTTCTCTTCCAAAACCTCTAATTGCGCTTTAAATTTTTCGATCTCAATTAATACAAAAGCATACATTTCATTAAGCGCCTTATTGTTCTTAATTTTTACTTCGAGCTCATGCAGTGCCGTAAGCAACTGCTTTTTTTGGTTTTTAAAAGCGTCTAAGGTTTCTGCTTTCCCAAGCGCTAGCTGAACGCGAAGCTCATCAAACTTTGTATGCACTTCGTCAACCTTTTCTTTTCCTGTTTTTACTTTGGATTTACTTTCCTGGATAAACGAATCAAGGTTCTTCTTGATTTCTTCATATTTATCCTGGGCTTCGGCCTTTCCTAAGGCTGCTTTCACCTGAAATTCTTCTAACTCTACAGCTGCTTTTCTAAGTGCTTCTGCTACTTTATCAATAAAGTGAATATTTTCCTGTTTTTCCATGATCAATAGATTTTGTGTTAACCTTACTAATATCTACACATATTTTCATAATTAATATGATGAATATCAGTTAGCCACAAAATCTTGGATTTATTTTTTAATGTGAGTTCGATTTATAGCCGAGCCCTGAGGTTCTCGAAGGGCTCGGCTATAATTTATTCTGCATCCATTTAGTGATGATTTTTAGCACTTTGTCTTTTTCGAGGTCTTTATGCAATTCGTGATACCCCCCGTTGATAAGTACTAACTCTGCTTGGTTTGTTTTTTCTGAAAATTCTTGAGAGCCTTTATAATCTATAATTTGATCGTCGGTACCGTGAAGTAGTAATACGGGTGTTTCGAGTGTTGAAGCATTCTCGATCGCCCATTCCCCTGCCTCGATGATCGGAAAAGAAAAATTAGGGCTCACTTTATCATGCACCAACGGATCATTTTGATATTTCTCGACCTCTTCGGGGATTCTTGAGATGGTATTTACATTTAATCCCGAAGATAATGTTACCGAAGGAGCTATTTTTTGCATTAGTTTCCCCAAGGTCATTTTCCAGACTGGGGGTTGAAATGCCAATCGCAAAAACGGACTGGTCAAAATTGAACCTGCTATCACTGGCTTATTACGAAGTACATAATTAATTACCAGGTTACCGCCCATACTATGCCCATATAAAAAAACAGGAAAGTCTTTGGCAAGGTCTTTTGTTTTTGAAAACATACCATTCATTACCTCCATTAGCGCATCATAATTCGGGCAGTGCCCTCTTTTACCAGTACTCTTGCCATGTCCAAAATTATCGTAAGTAATCACACCGATATGCTTTGCCAACAACTCTGGGATCACATAATCGGCATACCGAGACGAATGCTCCCCCATACCATGCACCAATAGCACCATTGCTTTACAATCGTTAGGCACCCAATACTGACCAAAAAGTTGCTGTTTTTTATGCTCAAAAAAGAATTCCTGGTGTTGCATGGGTTAAATATACACGTTTATCCATACTCTTCAATAGACTTAGAGTATTATACTATTCTATAACGATACTTGAATCCAATTCTGACCAACTAATAAAGCAATTAGAATTGAAAATCATTTCGGTTGTCAATTTCTATCTCAATTACACAAGAATTTATTAACGCATATTTAACGCCATGATGCAATGACTTTTTCTATTTTAGAAACAAAAAACGAAATGAATAAGAAAAAAAACACTAACGATGTTATTCTAGCCGATATGCATGATGATGGAGTGCGTTTTAATGA
The DNA here is from genome assembly GCF_042682765.1 of Aquimarina celericrescens. Taxonomy (NCBI): domain Bacteria; kingdom Pseudomonadati; phylum Bacteroidota; class Flavobacteriia; order Flavobacteriales; family Flavobacteriaceae; genus Aquimarina; species Aquimarina celericrescens. The sequence continues at coordinate 401,970 of NZ_JBHUHY010000002.1, forward strand.
AAACTTAAAGGCCAAGAAGAAACAAAAAGAAATACAAGAACAGAAAATTAATGAGTTGGAAAAAAAAGGAGAATAGTTGTATTATTACTATTGCCTACCTATTCTGGATTCAAATGGCTCGGAAATATTTTCCGGGCTGTCTTCCTATTTCAAAACTTACTTTTCGAACATCAATGATATAAACTCGGCAACACAAGCGGGTTTTTCAATACCTTCAATCTCTACAGAGCAATCCCAGGTAATTTTTAGTCCGTTATCCCCATATTCTTCGATCTTTTGGATACTGCTATGTAATCGTAAGCGGCAATCTACGGGTACCGGGTGTGGGAAACGTACTTTGTTAAGTCCGTAGTTGACCCCCATCGCAAAGCTTTCTACCACCAAAAGATCCATCAACATTTTAGACAATAATGACACCGATAAAAATCCGTGTGCGATGGGTTTTTTAAACGGGGATTCTTTTTTGATACGTTCCAGATCAACATGCACCCATTGGAAATCCTGTGTTGCTTCTGCAAAGGCATTGATCATCTCTTGTGTAACGGTAAGCCAATCGCCGGTTGGTAATGGTTTACCTTCATGTTTTCTAAACTCTTCAAAGTTTTTGCAAATAAGTTGGTTCATTGTTTTATAGCTTTATGATTAATTAATCCTCTGTCAGGTCGAGCGTAGTCGAGACCCGGTTTACAAATAGTCACCCTTCCGCTCCGCTTAGGGTTCGATTAATATCAACCTTCTAGCATCTCACCCTTCGAGAACCTCACCCTTCGAGAATCTCACCCTTCGAGAACCTCACCCTTCGAGAACCTCAGGGTTCGAGAGCACTTCGACAAGCTCAGTATGGCACCTTAGGGTTCGGGTAATTATGGAGGGGTGAGGCTCTCGAACCCTGTGTATTATATTCCTCACAACTGATATTGCACTCCTCACAATTGCTCACTCTTCCTCAATATCAATCTCCCATTCCTCAAACCTCAAACCTCAAACCTCAAACCTCAAACCTCATCCCTCACTCCTACCTCGATATCCCTCCGTCAATCGTCAAACATATTCCAGATACATACGATGCTTCATCTGATGCCAGGTATAAGTATCCGTAGGCAATATCCATAGGTGTAGCTGCTTTTTGTAGTGGTATTTGTTTCTTCATACCTTCTAGATGTTCCTTTGGGATTTGCTCAGTCATTTCGGTAAGGGTAAAACCAGGTGCCAGGGCATTGGCTGTGATTCCGTATTTCCCTAATTCCATCGTCCAGGTTTTAGACATAGCAATCACCCCGGCTTTGGTCGCCGAATAATTAGTTTGTCCAAAATTACCACGCAATCCTACATTAGAGGCTGCAGACACAATTCGGCCATATCCTGCTTCCTTCATATATTTTGAGACTACTTGGGTGCATAAGAATACCCCTTTCAAATTCACATCGATCACCGCATCCCATTCTTCTTCGCTCATTTTATGAAGCGTACGATCCTTGGTAATCCCAGCATTGTTGATCAGGATATCGATTTTACCATATTTCTTATGGATTCTTTCGGCTTCCGTCTCGATAGCGGCTTTATCGGTTACTGATATTTTGGTAAACTCTGCTGTATCGCCATCTGCATTAATTGCTTTGGCCGTATCAATTCCTTCATCCAATAAATCCCAGATAATTACCGAAGCGCCTTCTTTGGCAAACAAGGTTGAAATTGCTTTTCCAATTCCGCGGGCTCCCCCTGTTACGATAGCTATTTTGTTTTTTAGTCTCATATCTTCATTTTTTTATGTAGTAATAACGGTAATAGTTAAACCTTGAACTTCTTTTCGACCTCTCATTCATTTTCTTTGCTCGCCCGGCAGCAAACAGAACCAAAACCTGCCTGCCATCCGCCAGGTAGGCAGGGAAAAAGGGCTCTTCTTACTCCATCTCGCCCATAGCTTTCGCTATGTCGTAAGGTATTTTTCAGCTTCGCTAAAAACCAGATTTATTTTGCGTTTAAAAAGATTTTAAAAGCTCTGCTTTGAAACGTTAGAACTTTCTTTCCTCTTTAAGAGCATTGGATCACTGCTTTTCCTTTTACTGTTCTGTTCATTATATCTTCCAAAGCTTTCGAAGCTTCGGCTAGTGGATATATTTTATGAATATGGGGTTTTAGTTTTCCGGCTCCGTACCATTGCATCAGTTGCATGGTGTTTTGCATATTTTTATCAGGTGTTTTCATGGCAAAACTTCCCCAGAATACCCCAACAATCGCGCATCCTTTGAGTAATGCAAGATTTAGTGGTATTTTAGGAATATCACCTGCTGCAAATCCTACCACGAGGTAACGTCCTTCCCATGCCACACCACGTATCGCAGGTTCTGAATATCGACCACCCACCGGATCATAGACAACGTTTACTCCTTTACCATCGGTAAGTTCTTTGATACGAGCTTTTAAATCTTCGGTATCGTAATTAATCACTTCGTCGGCACCATATTCCTTACACAATTCTAACTTTTCTGTAGAAGATGCAGCAGCGATTACCTTTGCTCCCATAAGCTTTCCAAGTTCTACAGCCGCTAATCCTACACCTCCAGAAGCACCCAATACCAAAAGGGTTTCCCCTTCTTTAAGTCTTCCGCGATCCTTTAACGCATGATACGAAGTACCATAGGCCATCATAAATGATGCCGCAACCGGAAATTCCATTTCAGATGGTTTTAGAAAACAAGCATTGCCGGGCACTACCACTTCTTCGGCATAGCCGCCATGCATCACAAATCCAAAAACCTCATCACCTGGTTTTACATGCTTAATTTTGATACCTACTTCTTTAACCACTCCGGCAATATCACTTCCCGGGGTAAAAGGTAATTCAGGTTTAAACTGATACAATCCCTGAATAATCAACGTATCCGGAAAATTAACACCGCATGCTTTTACTTGCACCAGAACTTCCTTTTCTGCGGGCTTTGGGCTTTCTATATCTTCAAGAACCAAGGATGATGGTGGTCCAAATTGTTTACAAACTATTGCTTTCATTTTTGGTTTGTGAGGTTTTGAGTTTTGAGTTTTGAGTTTTGAGTATGTTAGTCTAAATGATTTAATTTGTCATGCTGAATTTATTTCAGTATCTCATCTTGTTAATAATTTCTTTTTCTTAAAGAGCCCTCTGAATCCCAGCCTGCCGGACGGGCAGGAAGTTCAGGATGACATTCAACTTGACTAAAAAGCCGTTCTAGATACCTGACCGCTAGGCAAGCATGCAATTTTTCTTCACTTTGTCACGAAAAATCACTCGTTATGACGCTTTTTATTCCTCAATCACCTTCAACACCAGTTTTCCCATTTTCTTTCCAGAGAATAGGCGTAAAAAGGTTTCATGAAAGTTTTCGATGCCTTCATAAATATCTTCTTTGCTTTTTAATTTTCCCTGAGCGATCCAACCTCCCATTTCCATGGCTGCTTTACCATAGTCTTTGGCGTAGTCCATTACTACCATTCCTTGCATGGTTGCACGATTTACTAATAATGACAGGTAATTACTTGGTCCTTTCATCGCCGTTTTATTATTATATTGTGAAATCGCTCCACAGATCACTATGCGAGCATGCATACGTAATCTAGCTAAGGCTGCATCCAGAATTTCTCCTCCTACGTTATCAAAATACACATCAATTCCCTTGGGACATTCGCGCTTTAATCCTGCATGCACATTTTCTGATTTATAATCGATTGCACCATCAAAACCTAATTCGTCTACAATATATTTACATTTATCGGCTCCTCCGGCTATTCCAATAACTTTGCATCCTTTAATTTTCGCAATTTGTCCCACTACGCTTCCTACAGCTCCGGCTGCACCAGAAACTAAAACAACATCTCCTTCTTTGATTTTACCAACTTCCAAAATTCCAAAATAAGCGGTCATTCCGGGCATACCTAAAGTACCGATATACGTCGGTAGCGGAGCTAAGTTTGGATCAACCTGATACCAATTACTTCCATCGGTCACTGTGTATTGTTGCACACCGCCCCACCCTGTTAGGTAATCTCCTTCTTTAAATTTAGGATGATTATTTGCTTTTATTACTTTTCCTACTGATCCAGCACGCATAACATCATTAATTTGTACAGGTTCTATGTATGATTTCCCTTCATTCATCCAACCTCTCATTGCCGGATCAAGGGATATATAATGTTGCTGAATTAAAACCTCGCCTTCATTTGGCTCTGGAATTGGGTTGGATTGTAATTCCCAGGTATCTGCTTCCGGAAGTCCTACCGGACGTTTTTTGAATATTAGTTGTTTATTACTCATGATATTTTATTTTGATTATTGTGTGTTTATTTATAAAGATGTTCCTCCGTCTAGTGTAATGGTCTGGCCAGTAATGAATTTTGTGCTATCTGAAGCTAACCAAACTACGGCCTCAGCAATTTCTTCGGCCAAGCCATATCGTTTCATCGGGATTACACTCTTTAAACGCTGGTCCATATCTGGTCGAACCGATAATAACTTATCAAGTAGAGCAGATTCTGTATATCCAGGGCAAACCGCATTGATGCGTATATTTTTGGTAGCATATTCTAAAGCTGCCGATTTTGTCATTCCGACTACAGCGAATTTGCTTGCGCTATATGAGAGATTATTTAATGAAGCTTTCAGACCAGCCAGAGATGCTATATTTACAATATTTCCTTCTCCCTGTTTTACCATTTGCTTTATGGCTAACTTCATGCAATAAAACACCCCTGTTTGGTTAACCGCAATCACACTGTCCCAGTCTTCTAGGGTATAATCACCTGTTCGTGCCATATTTTTGGGTCCTATTCCTGCGTTATTGACCATCACATCCAAACGACCATAATGTGATACGGTTTTAGTTATAAGATCTTCTACTTCATTAAATTTGGCTACATTGGCCACCATTACAGTAGCTTCTCCTTTTGCATCCTTAATTTCATCAGCTATTTTTTGTGCTTTTTCTTCTTTTACATCTGAAACTACTACTTTGGCTTGATGTTTTGCGAAATGTTTTGCAGCTGCTGCTCCTATCCCAGAACCGGCTCCTGTAACGATTACTATTTTATCTTTTACTTGCATGTATCTTATATCTTTTTATTATTTCATTTTTAATTTTTGGTAACTATTGAACCTCATGTTCATTTTCTTTGCTTGCCCAAAGAAAACGAACCAAAAGAAAGGGCACTTTTTCAAGGTATTTTTCAGTTTTACTGAAAACCAGAATTGTTTTGCTAAAATCTTTCCAAGGCTATAAGATTTTTTAACGCAAACCAAATCTTATACTGGTGAAAAAGAATTTTCAAAGCGCTGCTTTAAAACGTTATACTTTATCCTATGCATCTAATTCTTATTTCTACGTTGAAACACTTAATATCAACCTTGAATCTTCGAGTGCTTGGCTACGTATCTTTGCAGGATAACCTTCTGAAGTAATCATTTTTATAAAATCCTCTTTACTTGCATATTCTACAATCAGAATTTTGTCCCATTCTAATCCATCCTTTGGACCTATGAGTGTAATTTTGGGTTTTCCTTGATATATTACCTTAGCTTTTGAAGCTTGAAAAAAAGGGATCACGGCTTTCATATATTGGGCATAAGTCTCTGCTCCTGTAACTCCGGTTTCTTTAACTTTATCTTTAAATTTCAATAGGTTTAACATCTGAAAAGGCCCTTCAAGAGGCAACTGACTAAAATCCTGAAACTGTTCTGAGGTAACTCCAATATATTTTTCGTTCATGTCTCAAATTTTTATTTTGTTTACTATATCCTAATTATTCCTGAATCCTCAATCATGTTGATAATTCCAGGATAATGCGTCTTCATAGTATGAATCATAAAATCAAAAGGAACATCTTCAAAATGGCCATAATCTTCTACATATTCCATAAAAATGTTTCCTTTACTATCATATTCCTGAAACATAGAATCATTTTCACCATCAAATTCTAAAGGTGTCACATTACATTTCTCACATAAAGTTTGATTAAATGCTGGACAAGCCTTTACCCATTTTCCATTAAGGTATATATTTACCATCCCGTGTGGTGTCAATTCATTGGTTCCAAATTTCTCGGTTAATTTTTCCACAGCTATATGGTTCTTCACCTTTGCCAAATGAATTCTAGCAGGTATTTGTAGTGCCCGCAAACCTGCAACTAATACAATTGATTTATCAACACAATGACCGTATGGTTTTTTGGCAATTTCACTTGCCCTATATCCTTCTTTTGTAAGGTGTATGTTATACGGATCGTATTTCCATTGATCTCTCACCTTAAGATACAATCCTATTGCTTTTTCTTTTGGTGTTAGGGTATCGGTATTAAATTCTTTTACGAGTTTCTGAATTTCATCGGACTCGTAATCAAGAAAATATGTAGGATCTAAATAATTCATTCTAAATTGGAATTGTTAATCAATTTTATTTTTCTGAATTGCCTGCAATCCCAAATTACATAGTAATTCAGCTGCTTTATTCAGTTGTGCAAATCGAGGATCTGTGGTCAATCCCTTACTATATCTGTAATAGATCTGCTGAGCAATTACTGCTATTTTAAATAGTCCGAACACATAGTAAAATACCAGGTGATCTACTTGTCGCCCACTCTTTTTTGTATATAATTCTACAATTTCGCTTCTTCCTGGATTTCCTTCCATTATTGTAGGCGAAGGAATTCCCTGCTGGACAAGCGGATGATCACTCGCCATGGTCCAATATCCTAAAGAAGTTCCTAAATCCATCAAAGGATCGCCAAGGGTTGCCATTTCCCAATCTAAAACGGCAACGACTTCTTTCCAGCTATCATCTTTAAAAACGATGTTATCGTATTTAAAATCATTGTGCACTAGGCTATGCTTATATTTGGTGGGTTGGTTATCCTCCATCCAACGCATAACCTTTTCTGCTGCAGGCACATCTTCTGTAGCTGCTTTTAGATATTGTTTTCCCCAATTGAGCACCTGTCGTTCTACATATCCCTCTGGCTTTCCTAAATCAGATAATCCTACCGCTTTATAGTCAACATTATGAAGTTCTACAAACGTATCTAGCCAGGAATCTGCTATAGTTTTAAAGTCATCTGCAGGAATATTCCTTTTTTTGGCTTCTTTCACGTTAAGAATAATGCCTTCAACCTTTTCCATGATATAAAAAGGGCAGCCTAAAATACTTTCATTCTCAGAATACGCATACATTTTTGGCACTTTTGGAAAAGCATTGTAAATCCTAGACTGTACTTTAAACTCCCTACCCATATCGTGTCCTCTTTTTATAGCTCCAAATGGAGGTCGGCGTAGTACGTATTCATTACTTTCTATTTGCAGCAGATAGGTGAGATTAGAATAACCATGTGTGAATTGGGTAACTTTCCAATCACTTTGATCATTATCAATAAGACCTTCTTTTTGTAAGAATATTTTTAATGTTTTTTCATTTAATTCTTCGCCTTTGCGCACGTTTTGCATTTTATTGTATTGGTTAATTTGTCTTCGACAAGCTCAGACTGACAATTTTATTTTGAATAGGATACTATTAGCTATATCTTAATTGTAGCATATTTATTAATCACACTTTTACCCAGTTGATACATATGCACCTCGTCGGGACCATCGGCCAAACGTAGCATTCTTGCCGCTACAAAAAAATGTGCCAAGGGTGTATCTGGTCCTACTCCCTTTCCGCCGTGAATCTGCATCGCACGATCGATCACATTCAATGCCATATTAGGAGCCACAATTTTGATCATAGCAATAAGATCTTTTGAAATTTTATTTCCTTCTTTATCCATTTTATCAGCTGCGGAAAGTGTTAACAATCGTGCCTGTTCAATTTCACACTGAGATTGAGCGATTTCTTGGCGAATACTACTAAAATCTTTAAAGGTTTTACCAAACGCAATTCGTTCTGAGGCACGTTGAGACATTAATTCTAAGGATCGTTGTGCCATCCCTATCAAACGCATGCAATGGTGAATACGGCCAGGTCCCAAACGTCCCTGAGCAATTTCAAAGCCTCTTCCTTCTCCAAGGATAAGATTTTTTTTAGGTACTCTTAGATTCTCTAATACAATTTCGGCATGTCCTTCGGGTGAATCATAAAACCCGAAAACCGATAACGGTCGTATAATTTTAAGTCCGGGAGTATCCATAGGCACCAAAATCATACTTTGTTGTTGATGACGTGGGGCATCGGGATCCGTTTTCCCCATCACAATAGCTATTTTACAATGAGGATCCATTCCACCAGATGACCACCATTTACGACCGTTGATCACATAATCATCTCCGTCACCGGTAATAGAAGTTTCAATATTAGTCGCATCAGAAGAAGCAACCTGTGGTTCTGTCATTAAAAACGCCGAACGAATTTCACCGTTCATCAAAGGTTCTAGCCATTGTTTTTTCTGATACGGAGATCCGTATTTTGCCAGCACCTCCATATTGCCTGTGTCTGGAGCGTTGCAGTTAAACACTTCTGAGGACCACAATACACGACCCATAATCTCTGCTAACGGGGCATATTCAAGATTAGTCAATCCAGGACTTAATTCTCCATAACTCTTAGGTAAGAAAAGATTCCATAAACCAGCAGCTCTTGCTTTTGCCTTAAGATCCTCCATGCCAGGCCAACGTTTCCATCTATTGTCGGGGTCATAATTAAAGGCGCTAACTTCCTTTTCTATGGGCAGAATATGTTCTTCAAAAAATGTATTCAGTTTTTCTTGAAGTGAAGTTGTTTTTTCTGTGTAATTGAAATTCATTAGTATAGCGATCGTTAAGAGATTACTGTCTGTATTTCAACAAGCTCATTGTGTCGTACAGCCACATTATTACATTATCCGGCGATCATATATCCTCCGTCTGCATTATAAACACCACCGGTCATATATGCTCCGGCATCTGAGGCTAATAAGCATACAATTCCGGCTATTTCATCAGGCATTCCCATACGTGCACTTGGTAAAGTCTTTTCTATCTTTTGAAGTAGTTTTTCATTTTGCCAAAGTGCTGCGCTAAATTTGGTTTTGATCAATCCCGGGCATACGACATTAGCACGAATACCATACGGACCCCATTCTTTTGCCTGATTTTTGGTTAACATTAATAATGCCGCCTTGCTAGTGCTATATAATCCTAATCCCGCGCCAGGATGCAGTGCTTCTACCGAAGCTATATTAACAATACTACCCCCTCCTCGTTCTTTCATCGAAGACATAACTAAATTAGACAACATCCAGGGAGCTTTCACATTCACATCCATAATCTTATCAAACACCTCTTCGTCTGCATCCTCAATCGGGCCATACACAGGATTAATAGCTGCATTGTTTATTAAAATATCAATTCCGCCATAATGCGCTATAGTTTTATGTACCAGGTTTTGGCGTTCTGTTTTTTTTCCTATATGACATGCTATGCCAACAGCTTCTAGTCCAGCGGTTTTAAATTCTGCTGCAACTTCGTCTACAGCCTCCTGACTTCTACTGCTTATAACGACTTTGGCTCCATATTCGGCAAGGCCCTGAGCGATTGCTTTTCCAATTCCTTTACTGGAACCGGTAATAACAGCCACTTTACCTTCAAGATCGAACGATTGTTTTATACTGTTCATTTATTAATTGGTGAGTTTAATGATAAAAGGTGTTTTTATTTCTAATTAAGCACTTCTTTTTCGTCCGCGATAGTAAGTGTTTCTTCATCCATTAGAATTTCTGAAAGACCACTAGTTTTAGGTACTTCATACTTGAAGAAAAATTTCATAGCATGAATTTTATTCTCATAAAAATCCTCTGAATGATTTTTTTGTCCAGTAACTAAAGCGTTTTTTGAATGAGCAGCAATATCTAACCATATCCACGCCATTGTGATTGTACTTAAGTATTCCATAAAAGGAGTAGCATCAGACAAAAAGCGCTCGAAATCACCCTTTTTAGCATAATGGAGTAGCGATTGAATTACTTTTTGAGCTATTTTTAGCTTTTCCCCAAGTTTTACAGCATATTTTTTTAACTGATCGTATTTGGAAACTTCTTCAATGGTTTGAAGAATTTCATTCGTAAGCAATTCTAATGCTTTTCCATTTTCTAATAGTAGTTTTCTTCCTAAAAGGTCTTGAGACTGAATACCGGTCGTCCCTTCGTAAATTGGAAAAATACGAATGTCTCTATAATATTGTTGTAAAATAAAATCTGTACAGAAACCATAACCACCAAGTACCTGTAAGCCGTTTGAAACTGCTTGTGCTCCCATTTCTGACGGATAGGTTTTTACCATCGGAATAATTAATTCGAGTAATAAGGCATACTTATTTTTCTCTGACTCATCCTTCATGGTTTCTTTAAGATCATAATATTTTGAGGCAAGTAGTACTAAACTTAATGATCCTTCGGCCACGACTTTTTGATGTAGTAACATTCTGCGTACATCAGGATGGTTAATGATTAGGGTTTGTCCTTGTTCAGGATTTTTCTTTCCGTCACTGGCTAATTTACGTCCTTGCGGACGCTCCTTTGCATATTGCAAGGATGCGTGATACGCCGCCGTAGCAATTGCAGCTGCTCCTCGACCTACTGCAATACGTGCACCATTCATCATTAAAAACATATATTTCAAACCTTGATGGGGCTCACCAACCAACCAGCCACGACAATCATCAGCATCTCCAAAACCAAGATGTGTAGTGCAATATCCCCTTTGTCCCATTTTTTGAAAATCGGCTACCGTAGTTACATCATTAGGGTTAAGATTGCCATCACTATCTGGTCGTTTTTTAGGCACCACAAACAAAGAAATCCCTTTGGTTCCTGCTGGTGCTCCTTCTATTCTTGCCAACACGAGATGCACAAAATTATCAGCATATTGATGATCGCCCCCAGAGATAAAAATTTTTTGTCCAGAAATTTTATAATACCCCTCATTGGTAGGTACTGCTTTGGTTACGACATCAGATAATGAGCTTCCCGCTTGCGGTTCGGTCAAACACATGGTGCCTCCCCACTCTCCGGAAAGCATTTTAGGAACATAAGTGTCATTCAAAGCTGCATTTCCAAAATGCACGATTAATTCTGCCGATCCCAACGTTAAGCCAGCATATCCAGGTAAATGATTATTTGCTGCATCTTGAATAAAAGCGGATGCCGTATAGACCAGCATGGGCAACTGCAATCCTCCTGCATCATAGTCAAAAGTACCAGAAATTAGTCCCATTTCGCCTCCTTTTTTCATCATGACATCAACCTGTTTATGCACAAATACATTACCATCTTTATGATACGCCGGTTGCTCGTCCATCTCTTTGATGTAAGGAAACAACTCCCGGTCTGAAAACTCTTTGACTGCTTCTAAAAACATATCTAAGGATGCTACGTCATGATCTGCAAATCGATCTCCTTCTAACACCTCTTCAAGTTGATGTACATCGTACAAAAGATATTTAAGTGTTTCAAAATCTATATATTCATTAGCCATTGTGTGAAGTTTTTTAAAGTTGGATATTAATACAGTAATAAATTACGGAAATATTTGATGAATTCTTATTAAACCAGTTTAATAAATACCGAATTTTTGATACTCTTAACTTTTATAATCAAGAATATCAAAAATGATTAGTAATCTAGTATACAATATATCATTTTTGACTTAGTCGCTTTCTGATTTTGGAAAGTCCTACTGGTGTTAACCCCAGGTATGAGGCGATTAGATATTGAGGAACGCGTTGAAAAAGTGTAGGCCGCTTTTTAAGTAATTGCAAGTACCTTTCCTGGTTCGAAAGATTTCTAAGTTGATTAATACGATGAAAGTTAATAACAAAGGTTCGTTGCATAGACAACCTACCAAAACGTTCAAGCTGATGAGAATGATCAAATACTTTTTGAACATCGGCTTTTGAAATCGTATATACCACAGAATCTTCTAAAGCTTCTAGATAACATTGTGACTGAATATCTTCGATATAGGCATATAAATCTGTGAAAAAATAGCCCTCGGTAAAAAATTCCATTACCTGGGTATTACCCTGTTCGATAGTGTAGTAAGAAACACAGCCTTTTTTCATAAAATAAAAGCTATCTATATATTGACCCGGTTTAAGTAAAAAAGTTCCTTTTTTAAAAATTTGTTTCTTGTAAAACCGAAGACCAAACTCCATATCAGCGTCACTAACATGCGTATAAGATCGTATTGTTTGTTTTAAGTCCTCCAAGACACTATTGATGTTTTTAACGAAAAAACAAAATATTTTTCAAATCGCAAAAATTACCAACAATTAGATTCAATTATATAATCCCTGGATTCAATTCTTAACTCAAAAAATATAGTTTTAAGGCACTAGATAAACATTATGGTTTAACCGTAGTAAAAATTTAACTTTTGTTTGTAGCTTTAAAGAACTCAAAACCAAATAAAAACCTATATTTGCAGGCCTTCAAAAGGACTTCAAACAACCTATCCAACTTAGTATTGGATTTTATGGACACAATTAACTTTTATCAAATATCAATTTTCCTTTTTCAAGGTTTAATAGTTGCTTCATTGATACTGCTATTATTTCGCCTTAGAACAGTAATGGGTAATGGTCTGCTTTTTACTTCGCTAGGGCTATTTCAATTCATACAAGTTTTCCTTGCAAGTACTCTTTATTTCGAAATTTCTGAAACTCTTGTTGTATCACCAGGCTCGTCTGTCTTGTTCTCGGCCACTTTGTTCACTGTATTATTAATTTATATAAAAGAAGATGCCATTACAGCGAGGAAACTGATATACGCTTTGGTAGTCGCAAATCTTGTTTTATGCTTTCTTTTGCCTTCTTTTCGTTTGAATATTGAAGGGGCTTATAGTTATAATCCTTTTGATGTCTCTACAGAATTTTTTTATACTAATGTTTTTGTACTTTTTGCCGGCACTGGTCTTCTGTATATCGATTCTATCTTAATCATTTTTATTTTTGAGTTTGTTTCAAAACATATTAAGACTCTCTTTTTTAAGATTCTCATCACCATGACCGCAGTACTAAGTTTTGATGCGATCTGTTTTTCTCTTGGGGCATTTTGGTTCTTTGATGACGTTTTAAAAGTGATGTATTCTGGACTGATTTCAAAAGTTTTTATGGCTATTTTTTACAGTATTTTGTTTACGATTTATTTAAAATTTATTGAAAAAGAAGAGTTTCAAACCGATTATCTCACTTTTAAAGATATTTACCATTCATTAACGTATAGACAGAAGTTTGAAGTAGCAGAGAGAGCTATACAACTTACTGAGAGCAGATATCATACCTTGACGAATCTAGTGCCGGTTGGTATTTTCATGACCCGGGCAGACGGGAAAACAACCTTTGTAAATCCTAAATGGTGTTCAATATCGGGGTTAACCCAGGAAGAAGCTCTAAATGACGGGTGGTTAGATGCTGTTCATCCTGAAGATAGAGCACGACTGAAAAAAGGATGGTATAATGATTCTTCGCGAAGAAAAGACTCTGATGCAGAATACAGATTTATGAAACCTGATGGTTCTATTACCTGGGTATTAGGACAAGCGATACCCGAATATAATGACAGACGAGAAGTCATTGGATATGTTGGTACAATAACTGATATTACCGACATCAAATTATATGAGATAGAGCTGAATCGACTTAAAGAAAAGGCTGAAGAAAGTGACCGCTTAAAATCGGCTTTCCTGGCTAATATGAGTCATGAGATCCGCACCCCTATGAATGGAATATTAGGGCTAGCAGAACTCTTAAAAGAACCTAAACTAACAGGTGACGAGCAACAATTGTATCTCGATTTGATCAAAGAAAGTGGAGCAAGAATGCTGAACATTATCAAAGATATCATTGATATTTCAAGAATTGAAGCAGATCAGGTCAAAGTATCTGTTAATGAATTTAATATCAATAAACAAACAGAATATTTGTATAATTTCTTTAAACCGGAAACAGACAAAAAGGGAATAACCTTAGTACTAAAAAATGGATTGACTGAGGAAGACGCAATGATTAAAACGGATAAAGAAAAGTTTAATGCTATTCTTACTAATCTAGTCAAAAATGCTATTAAATATACCAATGAAGGTACTATAGAATTTGGATATCATCAACTGACCGATTCTCTTAAGTTTTATGTAAAAGATACCGGCATGGGAATTGATAAAAACAGGCAAGAAGCAATTTTTGATCGATTTGTTCAAGCCGATATAGAGGATCGTTATGCTTTGGAAGGTGCTGGAATAGGACTGTCAATAGCCAAAGCGTATGTTGAGATGTTAGATGGTAAGATTTGGTTAGAAAGTAAGAAAAATAAGGGCTCCACTTTTTATTTTACAATTCCTTACAAAAAAGCATAAAACAAAAAAGCAGGAAAAAAATTTCCTGCTCTAATATCTTTGATAAGCACCCATTTATTCCTTTCTCACGATCTTAGCTCCAATAGCCCTAAGACGCTCATCAATATTTTCATATCCACGGTCAATTTGTTCAATATTATGTATCGTAGAAGTCCCTTTGGCACCTAGCGCAGCAATTAGTAATGAGATCCCTGCTCTGATATCTGGTGACACCATGGTTGTGGCTTTCAAAGTAGACTCAAAATCATGTCCGATTATAGTAGCTCTGTGTGGGTCACACAAAATGATTTTTGCTCCCATATCAATAAGTTTATCCACAAAAAACAAGCGACTCTCAAACATTTTTTGATGTACCATAACTTCTCCTCTTGCTTGTGTGGCAACAACCAATACAATACTTAAAAGATCAGGAGTAAATCCTGGCCAAGGCGCATCAGCAATAGTCATAAAAGATCCATCAATATAGCTTTCGATCTGGTAACCATTTTTATGTGCTGGAATAAAAATATCGTCTCCAACGCGTTCCAACGTAATTCCTAATTTTCTAAAAGTATCGGGGATGATCCCGAGATTCTCCCAACTAACATTTTTGATGGTAATCTCACTTTTTGTCATTGCTGCCAAACCGATCCAAGAACCAATCTCGATCATATCTGGTAATACACGATGCTCACAACCCTTTAATTCTTTTACACCTTCAATAACTAGCAAATTAGATCCCACTCCGCTAATGTTAGCTCCCATAGAGTTTAACATCCTACAAAGTTGTTGGAGATAAGGCTCACATGCAGCATTATAAATTGTAGTGGTTCCTTTTGCTAATACGGCTGCCATGACAATATTAGCAGTACCAGTAACTGAAGCTTCGTCTAACAGCATATACGTTCCCGTTAAGCCTTCTGGAGCTTCTACACCATAAAAACGCTCTTCCTTATTGTAACGAAACTCTGCTCCCAGATTAATAAACCCCTGAAAGTGTGTATCTAATCGTCTTCTTCCTATTTTATCACCTCCAGGACGTGGAATGTATCCTTTACCAAATCGAGCCAACAGCGGTCCAACGATCATAATCGATCCCCTAAGACCACTTCCTTCTTTTTTAAATTGCTCGCTTTCCAGATATTCTAGGTTTAATTCATCGCTTTTAAAGGAATACTTGCCTTTTTCAAGCTTTTTTATTTTTACACCTAGATTACCCAGGATTTCTATTAATTTATTGACATCTCTAATATCTGGTATATTAGAAATTATTACTTCTTCTGGAGTTAGTAATACTGCACAAAGAATTTGAAGAGCTTCATTTTTTGCTCCCTGGGGAGTGATTTCCCCTTCGAGCTGATGCCCTCCTTCAATCTGAAAAGTACCCATTTAGTAAATAGTCATTAGTGGTTAGCACTGGTGGCTGATTAGATATTTAGTAGCGTTTTTTTCCTCTACTACGGTAACTCTTTTTGCTTCCGGAGTTAGTTTTTTTCTTCTTACCTCTTAGTAAGTTTGAAGAATCTGTAAGATCTTCTTTACTTCCTTTAAGATTGATCTTACCGTTACTTAGCTCAAAAAGATGATCAAAAATTACACTGTCTTCAACTGTGTCTTTATTCCAGTTTAAATAGCATTTTTTCATATGATTTGCAATCGTATAAGTAAGTGCGGTTTTTAGATCGCCTTCTTCCCAACTATTTGCAACATCGATCATTCGTTTGATATTATTTCCATAAAAACGGTATTTGGGGAAATTTTGCGGATAGTTTAAAGGTTCTGGTCGTTCCTGAAGCTTTTCTTTGGTTAAAACAGGAAATGGGGCCTCTACATCAAGTTTGAAATCGCTCATGATAAATAACTGGTCCCAAAGCTTGTGCTGAAACTCTGGCACATCACGCAAGTGTGGCTGCAAATTACCCATAACCGCAATTATAGACCTGGCAACTTTGTTTCTTTCTTCCTTATCTTCAATAGATACGGCATAATTTATCATCTTTTGCATATGGCGTCCATACTCGGGTATGATAAGCTTTTCTCTTTCTGTATTATATTCTAAATTATCAATTATCATGAAAAAAAATTTAAGTGAAGTATTTTAGCCATAAGTAAGGGCGATAATAATTCGTTTCGCAAAATACTAAAATAAAATAAGTAAGCTATAGACTTATATAAATTTATTAGTGACCAATATTGGGGTATCTTAAAGTGCAAATATGTAATTGGACTTTATTTCTATTCACAAACTACAATGATATCACTCCTTCAACTTTTATGGCTACTTCTTTATATTTAAGAATAACCTGATCGGGATTCTTCATTCTTACATTAATAGATACACTAGTATATTTACCGTTTTTAGATTGTTTTGTATTAATTACAGCTCCCAGATTATCAAATATAGTTTCAATCTGAGTAATTTTTGAAGTATCAGTAGGTACTATAAATTTATATAAATAAGCAGTGGGCCATAATGCAGTATCTGCTAATTGTACTTTTAATTTTTTATAAAATTCTTCTGAGTCTCTCATATTCTCTATCTACCAAATTTTAGGCCAAAGATAATACTTATCATTTATAAAAATACTTAAGAAGATACAAACTCTTACCCAATTTTATCTAATAAGAAAATTTACTTTTTTTAATTGCTTGATATTGCTCATTGGTATCAATATCGATCCCCTTTTCAATAGCAGAAACCACTTTTACTCCATTTATCTTATTTTTAATAATATAACGTGCTCCAAAATCCTCTTTCAATAGTTCTAATTCATTAAAAAAAGATTTTGAAAAAATTGCAGGAACTCCAATTCTACCTCCTAAATCTGAAGCCACCAAAGAATTAGAATACAAATCAAATTCAGTTATTAAGGTCTTATAGTGTTCTACATCTATTAAAGGTTGATCTATTAACGAAATGAGAACGGCATTATATTTAGATTTCTCTTTGCGTATAGTTTTAACACCAACACTTATTGAAGACCCTATACCCAATGCCCAGTTCACGTTGTTTATAGGTGTTACAGGAAACCGAGAAACTTCACGCTTTATCAAATCATAATTTGCCCCCAAAATAACCCAAGTTGTGACTTCTTTAATGGACAAGGATTGAACAATTGCATGACCTATCAATGTGGTATCTCCCCAGGATAATAATTGCTTTGGTTTACCCATTCTACTAGAAGCGCCTGCTGCAAGAATAAGATGAGCAATTTTAGGTTTTGTTTGAGAGGACATTTATATTTTTCCTTTTTGGATCATCATGAATGGCACCTTTCTTTTCTTGTAATGGTATTGGTTTTTGATTTCTTATTATTGACAAAATTTCTGCAATAATAGAAATTGCTATCTCTTGCGGAGTCTCTGCCCCAAGATTCAAACCTGCTGGACCATGTATAGCATTCATAAATTCTTCTGTGATATCAGGATTGTATTCAATAAGAGCAGAAAGGAGTTTTTCTCGTCGACGTGCAGGACCAAGCAACCCAATATATATGGGTTTCAAACACATAATAGCTTGAAGATATAATGAATCTTTCGCAAAATTATGAGTCATTAATACAAATGCCGTTTGGTTATCTACATGTTCGATTCTTAAATTATCAGGAGAACTATTATGTACTTTGGAAGCGCCGGGAAAATCTTCTAATTGCTTTGGACTCTTAGGAGAATTTACTATCTCTATTTCCCATCCTGTGGTAGAAGCCAGCTTACATAATTCTATGGCATCATGTTCTGCTCCTATTATTACCAAACGAAAACAAGGCTGCATATCTCTTTGAAAGCATGCTAAAGTAGATTCTTCATGTAGCATTGTTTTATCAATTCTATGAGAAAATACAATCTTCTCGCCTTCTTCAAATTGAACTACAGATCCCATATTATCATTAGGATTTTCAGTCTTCGAATAAAAAGAAGAAATCTTGAATACATTCCTAGATTTTAATTTTCCCAAAATTGTATTGATCAACTTTTGATTAATATCGAAAGTTTCTATAAGAATATAAAGTACTCCTTCACAACCTAATCGGTATTTCCCATCATAGGTCATTACTTTAGGAGTGCCAGTCTGAAATACAGATTGCGCCTGTCTAAATACTTCTTTTTCTACACATCCCCCACTTACGGCCCCTTTTGTAATTCCATTTTCAAGAATAAGCATCCCTACTCCCGGTCTCCTGTATGAGGAGCCTTCTACATCTACAACAGTAGCCATAACAGCAGGTATTCCCTGCTGCCTGGCCAGAGTATAAGCTTTGATGATCTCTTTAAATTCGTGTGTCATTAACTATTATCCTAAAGGAGCTTTAGTATTCATGTGTTTAATAAACGGTTGTTTATATAATCGAATTCCTTTGGCTGCTTTAATGGCGTTTGCAACTGCTGCACCGGCAGGCGGTAATGCGGGCTCACCTAGACCAGTTGGCGATAATTCGTTCTCTATAAAGTGAGTTTCTACTATCGGGGTTTCATTGATACGTATTAAACGATAGGTATCAAAGTTTTTACTTTCTGGTTCTCCGTCTTTAAATGAAAAATCGCCATACATCGCATGGCCTATACCATCGATAACACCACCTTCAATCTGATTTTTGGCTCCCAACGGATTAACCACGATTCCGCAATCTACTACGCAAGTAATCTTTTTAACCACAGGTACATCATTTTCGAGCTCTACCTCGGCAACCTCGGCAACATGAGTATTATGGCAGTAATAAGCACTAAATCCCTGATACACTCCTTCTTTTGCATTTCCCCATCCTGACTTTTCGACGGCAACATTAATAACATTCTCTAATCGCTCGGGAGAATATTGAATCCTCTCATCGGTTGTTCCTTTCACTTTTTGAAGTAAATCCAAACGAAGTTTAATACGATCTATTTCAAGTATTTCGGCTAATTCATCAAAGAAGCTTTGCTCTGCAAAAGACAAGAAGTTCGTATACGGTGCACGCCAGGCTCCTGTGGTAATTTTACTATCATAAGCAGCTACATCTACCTGATAATTTTCTATCGCACCTGCCGGAAAAAAATTAGGTATTAACCCATACATATTCGAGTTTACCGAAGCTTCTTTTAAATGATAGCCAGTAATTTTACCATCTTTTATAGATGCACTAATTTTATATTTTATGGAAGGACGATAAATCCCTGCTCCCATATCATCTTCTCTGGAGTATATCACCTTAACTGGTTTTTGAGCTAGTTTAGATATTTCTGCTGCTTCCAAAGCAAAATCACCATATAATCTTCTTCCAAAACCACCACCCATTCTGGTCATTTCGACAGAAACATCTTCTACATCTCTTTCTATTAAATCGGCCACTCTTTTTGCTGTTCCTGCCGGAGTTTGGATCGGACCCACCAAGCGAACTTTTTCTGCGGTCACATTGGCAAAGAAATTCATTGGCTCCATACAATTATGAGGTAAGAAAGGAGACTCATAAACCCTTTCTATCACCTGATCTGAAGCTGCGAATGCCTTCTTTACATCTCCATCTGCACGCATGGTTTTAAATTCATTGCCGTTAAGAAGGTCGGTTAAAATTTTATCATGTTCTTCTGTATTTTCTAATTTTGAATCAGAAGTCCAGTTAGCTTTAAGGGCCTTTTTACCTTTCATTGCCGTCCAGGTATCCTTTGCCAAGACTGCCACCTTATCACCAAACTTAATAACATCTTCTACTCCAGAAATCGCTTTAGTCTCGGTGTCATCATAATCTACCAATTTTTTACCAAAAGCAGGAGGTCTTAAAACAACGGCATGCATCATTCCTTCTTCTTTGTAGTCTAATCCGAATAATGGTTTTCCGGTAATTATCTTGTCGGTATCTACGTTCCTTATATCTTTTCCTATAATCTTGAAATCTTTAGGTTCTTTCAATGTTACATTTTCAGGTACCTCGAGAGCCGCTGCTTCTTGTACTACTTCTCCATACCCCAGTTTGTCTCCATTTGAGTTTATGATTACCCCGCTATCCGTTGTACAAGTCGAGGCATTTACTCCCCATTTGGCGGCAGCTGCATTAACAAGCATTTGTCTGGCTGTTGCTCCCGTTTGTCGTAAAGCTTCCCAACCAAATCGTATAGACTGGCTTCCTCCTGCCACTTGACGGGTAAAATTCTTGGTATCCAAAGCACCTTGTACAACATGTACATTATCCCAAGCTACATCAAGCTCTTCGGCAATGATCATTGGCATCGATGTCTTGACCCCTTGACCAATTTCAGGGTTTGGAGAAAAAATTGTTACCATCCCATTATCTGCAATTTTTATAAATGCATTAAAGTCATTAAAATTCAATTGAGAAATATCAACCGGTGGAGTTGTTTCTGGTTTACAAGCCTGAAACAGATTAAAACCAATTAAAATTCCACCTCCTGCAAGGGCAGATGTTTTTATAAAAGACCTTCTACTAAAAGAAGGCGACATAGTATTTTTCATTTTGTGAAGTTTAAGGGTTAGCTCATTTTACTAGCTGCGAGCTCTACCGCTCTCTCAATTCTATTGTAAGAAGCGCATCTACAAATATTACCATTCATCGCATCTCGAATCTCGGACTTATTGGGATTAGAGTTCTCATTTAAGAAGGCCGTTGCCGACATTATTTGTCCCGCCTGACAATATCCACATTGTGGAACATCGATTTCTTTCCAGGCTTGTTGCACGGGATGCGAGGCGTCTTCTGATATACCTTCAATTGTAGTAATTTCCATATTTTCTACCATAGAAACTTTAAGTAAACAACTTCTGGTCGCAGATCCGTCGAGATGAATGGTGCAGGCACCACATTGGCCAATACCGCAGCCAAATTTTGTACCTACCATATCCAAATGGTCCCTTAACACCCATAAAAGAGGAGTATCCTGGTCTGCTTCAACAGTTTGAGACTGACCATTTATTTTTAAATTATAAACTGGCATGAGTTTTAGATTTAATTTGATGATTGTGTTTAACTAGTCTAAATAAAGCAATTTAGCAAGAATTGCTACTGAAGTTAAGAAAAATTCACTTTAGCAAATTCAACTTTAACAGAGCTTTATAGTTCTGTTAATAGTATTTTTAAAATCCTTTTATAATTCCGAAATTTGCACCAAAACATTCCTTTGACTAAGAAAAGAATTGTAATTACGGGAGCTCCAGGTACAGGTAAAACCTCTATCATTGTTAAACTTGAAGAATCTAAATTCTTTTGTTTTCATGAGGTGATAAGAACCATGACCCAAGAAGCAAAGAAAAATAATGGAGTAAAAAGCATTGTTTCTAACCCCATCGTATCTGTCTCGAATCCATATCGGTTTAATACAACAATACTTAATGCACGGATTCAGCAATTTAAAGATGCTTCACTCAATAAAGAAAATATCCTGTTCTATGATAGAGGTATTCCCGATGTCCTGGCATATATGGATTACTTTAACCAATCGTATGAAGAACATTTTGTAAACGAATGTAAAAAACATATTTACGATCATATCTTTATACTACCGCCTTGGGAAGATATTTATGTATCAGACGAAGAGCGTTATGAAAGTTTTGAGCAAGCCGTAGAAATTCATCATCATCTATTCGATACCTATACCAAGTTAGGATACCATTGTATTGAGGTTCCTTTTGGAGATGTAGAAAAACGAAGTAATTTTATACTTCAAACTATATCATGACCCTTTAATGCAAACTCCCTTAGACATATTAAAACAATATTGGCGATATGATAGTTTCAAATCACTTCAAAAAGAGATCATTGACTCTGTTCTAGAAGGAAACGACACCTTTGCCTTATTACCTACCGGAGGAGGAAAATCTATTTGCTTTCAGGTTCCTGCACTTGTAAAAGATGGCATTTGCGTTGTTATTTCTCCATTAATCGCATTAATGCAGGATCAGGTACAACAGCTTCAGCAAAAAGGAATTAAAGCTATTGCACTTACAAGTGGGATCAAATACTCAGAATTAGATACGCTACTTGATAACTGTATCTATGGTAATTATAAGTTTTTGTATATATCGCCAGAACGTCTTCAACAAGATATTGTAAAAGAGCGGTTAAAACAAATGAATATTAATCTTATTGCAGTAGATGAGGCACACTGTATTTCGCAATGGGGTAATGATTTCAGGCCATCCTACAAGAAAATTAAAATATTAAGGCAGCTTCATCCTTATGTTCCTATGATTGCCTTAACAGCTTCGGCTACTAAAAAAGTGGTTGACGATATTGTTGTAGAATTAGATCTTTTTCAAACAAAAATATTTAGACAGTCCTTCTTCAGGTCTAACTTGGCATATTGGGTGATGAAATCGGTAGATAAAACTTATAGAATCACTCAAATCCTTGAAAAATATCCAGGGACCTCTATCATATATGTGCGAAATAGAAAAGCAACGATGGAGTTGAGTGATTTTCTAAATAACAAGGGCTACCCTACTACTTATTATCATGGAGGGGTTGATGCTCAAGAAAAAACGAAACGCTTCAAACAATGGTTAAATGAAGAGGTTCGTATTATGGTTGCCACTAATGCTTTTGGGATGGGCATCGATAAACCAAATGTGAGAACGGTAATACACTATGATATTCCAGAAAGTCTGGAAAGCTATTTTCAGGAGGCAGGAAGAGCGGGTCGGGATGGTAAGAAATCCATTGCTTTTCTTTTGAAAAATGAAAATGATCATCAGAGGTTAAACAATCAGTTCATTAAAGTATTACCAAACATTGATGCTGTAAAGTTGGTTTATCGAAAACTGTGTAACTATTTTCAGATATCTTATGGTGAAGGAGAGCATACTATTCATGAATTCAATTTCAACAAATTTTGCAAAACATATGAAATCAACACACTAATTACCTATAATACCTTACAATTTCTAGACCGTTGCGCTGTCATTAGATTTACCCAACGATTTACCCAAAAGAGTAGCTTACAAATCCTTATCAGCGGGAATCATCTCTTGCAATACTTGGAGAACAATCCAGAGTACGAATTGGTTATTAAGACTATACTAAGAACCTATAGTGGCATTTTTGATAATAAAGTGGATGTCGACATACCACATATCGCGTCAAAAATTAGCAAAAGCGAAAAGGATATTGTTACGATTTTAAATAAATTGAAAGATCAAGAGCTGCTTGAATTTAGTTACAAACTTTCTGATGCACAAATTATTCTTTTAGTCCCCAGAGAAGATGATCATACAATCAATAGAGTAAAACATCATTTGACTGAACAAAACAATTCGAAAATAAACAAGGTGAAATCGATTTTAAGATTTACCGAAAATGATACTATATGTAAGAGCAGGCAACTGCTGAAGTATTTTGGCGAAGAAAACGCTACAGATTGTGGAATTTGTAGTTTTTGTGCAAATAAAAAAAAGCATAATATAAAAACCGATACCATCCAAATACAAGAAGATATTTTGAGGCTTTTACAAGAAAAAAAATTATCTTCCAGAGATTTAATGGCGCAATTAGGATATCCCGAAAAAACAGTACTGGAAGTATTACGTAAAATGAATGAACATAAAATTATAATAATTAACCACGATAATCACTATCAATTAGTCTAAAGTAATGAGAGATTTGAGAATTGTATTTATGGGTACACCAGACTTTGCGGTAGAAACCCTTAAAACTATATTAGAAAACAACTATAATGTGGTGGGTGTAATAACTGCTCCGGATAGACCTGCAGGCCGAGGAAGAAAACTTAAAGCCTCGGCAGTAAAAGAATATGCTTTATCCAAAAACTTAAAAATTCTACAACCTACAAATCTAAAAGACGAGAGCTTTATTAATGAGTTAAAGGCTCTTGAACCAAACCTGAATGTAGTAGTAGCCTTTAGAATGCTGCCAAAAGTAGTATGGAATCTCCCAGAATATGGTACTTTCAATTTACACGCTTCTCTTTTGCCTGATTATCGCGGTGCCGCTCCCATTAATTGGTCTATTATTAATGGAGAACAAAAAACCGGTGTTACTACCTTCTTTATTGACGAAAAAATAGATACGGGACATGTAATTTTTCAGAAAGAAGTAGAAATTAGTGAAAACGATACTGCAGGAATACTTCATGATAAGTTAATGAGAGAAGGAGCAAAATTAGTTATTCAAACCCTACAAGGAATAGAAAAAGATACAATTGAAGTGCAACCTCAACCAAAAGAAGATACTTTTAAAACAGCCTATAAATTAAATAGAGATAACACTAAAATAAATTGGCAGGCGGATATCAATATCATTAATAACCTGATAAGAGGTTTAAGCCCTTATCCAAGTGCTTGGTGCGAACTATATAATAATGGCACGAGCCAATCTATTAAAATTTATGAAGCATCACCTATTATAGAAACACATAATTTTGAGATTGGAAAAATAATTGTCGAAGATTCTATAATTAAGGTAGCAGTTAGGGAAGGATATCTATACATTAAGAAACTTCAATTGCCAGGAAAAAAAATTATGGATAGTCAGGCACTCCTTAATGGGTATAACTTTTACAGAGATGCAAAAATGATGTAAGTTTCATTTAATATGAGGATTTAAAAATCCATAAAAACCACCTTTGTTTATTAACAATCGCATTGAGTTATCAACAAATCCTTGTATTTACTGGGCTAATCCTTGCACGAATCATAAATCCGTATAAATTTGTAAAGCGTTTAACATAAAGATTGGTTTAACCAACAATTAATTTAAAAACAGAATTATGAACAAAACAGAATTAATCGATGCAATGGCAGCTGATGCTGGAATCACTAAAGCAGCGGCTAAAAAAGCCTTAGAATCTTTCTTAGGAAACGTTGAAGGAGCTCTTAAAAAAGGGAACCGTGTTTCTTTGGTAGGATTTGGATCTTGGTCAGTTTCTAAAAGAGCGGCAAGAGAAGGTAGAAACCCACAAACTGGTAAAACTATCAAAATCGCTGCTAAAAACGTTGTTAAGTTTAAGGCTGGTGCTGATTTATCTAGTTCGGTAAACTAATCAGTTCGTTTTCGATATTATTAAAAAGCTCCTGGTTCCAGGAGCTTTTTTTATGGTTTTTCCACAAAAAACTCAAGACTTCTTTGATTATTAGAAATAATTATTTAGCTTTAAGATAATGAAAGCCATCGCATGATATCACTTCAACCCTCAAAAGGACATCTCTTAATTGCCGAACCTTCGATTATTGGCGATATGTCTTTTAATCGCTCTGTAGTTTTACTTGCAGATCATAGCGATCAAGGTTCTATTGGTTTTATCATGAACAAACCTCTTGAATATCTTCTCGCAGATTTGGTGCCCGAGATTACATCAGAGTTTAAAATATATAACGGAGGACCTGTGGAACAGGATAATTTATATTTTATTCATAAAGTTCCTGATTTGATACCGAATAGTGTGGAAATATCTGGAGGAATTTATTGGGGAGGAGATTTCGCTGTTGTTTCCGACCTTATAGCAGAAAATAAAATAACTCCTAATGAGATTCGTTTCTTTTTAGGATATTCGGGATGGGACTCAGAACAACTAAATCAAGAACTCGAGGCGAACTCATGGGTTATTGTTGAAAACAATTACAAAAAAAACATTTTTGGAAAATCATATGACACCTTTTGGAAAGAAAAAATGATAGAATTAGGTGGCGAATATATGCTTTGGTCCAATGCACCTGAAAACCCAACTTATAATTAATTTCCCAATCTAATTTTTGTATTTAGAATCCCTAACAACCTTCTACTTGTTGCGTTATTGTATTCTTTTTTTCTAAACTTACTTATGGGTTGAATCCCATTAATAACATTTGTAATAAACAATTCATCTGCTTTTTGTAACTCAAAGGGAGAAATAGAAGCTTCTTCTACTTCATAATCTGGTAAATCCTTCAAAATTCGTAATAGCTGAGTTCGAAGTATACCTTTAAGGCATCCATCAGCAATTGGAGGGGTTTTTATAATATTCTTCTTTACCAAAAACAAATTACCATTTACTGCTTCGATAATCATTTTATTAGAATTCATGAGCAGACAGTTATCAAAACCATTTTCCTTAGCAAAAATACCTGCTAAAACATTGATAATTTTATTATTGGTTTTTAAGGTAGAAAGCAAGTCTGCGGCAACATAATGATCTTTAAAAAGCGTAACCTTATAAGGTTCTTCAGAAATAGTATAAAAACTTGAATCTAAAGGGGATACCGATATAGAATATTCTACTTCATTAGATGTAGGGGTATACAATCCTCCAATAACCCTATGCACCATAAGCTTTACCCGCACAGAAGAACTGATTAAATCATTTTCTTTAATAAGATTAAGAATTTTTTCTTCTAAAAACTCAGGGGTAAATTGCATAGGGATCTGCATTCTTAGAATACGCATAGAGGCCATTAAACGAAAATAGTGATCTTCCCAGAACAAAATTTTATTGGCATTAACACGAATTGTTTCGAATAAGGCATCTCCGTAAGCATACCCCCTATTTCTGATCTGGATGAATGCTTCAGTATCCTCCAGTAAGTTTCCATTACTATTAATCATAAAAAAAGTCCCATAAAAATTGAATATTTATGGGGAATAAATTTTGTTTTAAAAAAAAAGAATTATGCTGATCCTAATACATGTTTAAGGTTACTTATCATATTGTCCCAAAGCATTTTATTTTCATCTAATTCATCATCATCAGAATAGTCTGTAACCATAAGGGAAACATCTTTGGTTATCTCATCAACCTGAATACGCAGTTCAAAGAAATAGTCATTACCATCATTTTCATCTTCAACCCATCGAAATTTAATACGTTCACCACTCTTTCTACTCAAAAGTTTAGCATCTTCTTCAGAATCATCCCAGATGAAAGTGAATAATTCTCCTCTAGAATTCACATTATCTGCAAACCACTCTGAGAGCCCAGAAGGTGTGGAAATATATTGATATAATAGTTGCGGTGATGACTGTACCACAAATTCAAGTTCATATTTTGTTTTTTCAGACATATCATTAATTGTTGGTAAGCCAATATATAGATTAATTGTCGACTTTAAAAGGACAATGAAAAAAAAATTAATTATACATTATTGTTTGTGTCAATGTATTTTGTTTTTATATTTGCACCCGCATTTATTATTAATGTAGCATCTATTGGCGAGGTAGCTCAGCTGGTTAGAGCGTTGGATTCATAACCCAGAGGTCGGGGGATCGTGCCCCCCCCTCGCTACGATAAAAATAATTTGCGCAAAATCAATAAAAAAGGTTGCTTTAAGCAACCTTTTTTTGTTTGTTATCGTTATAATTTATTAATAGTTCTTACATCTTAGCAGAAAGATCATTCATTTGTTTTGTTTTGACCTCCATATATTTACTCAGCTTTTCAATTTCTTCTCCGGGAAGTATACTCATAAGACGACTATATTGTCTAGAAAGATCACTACTTGCACTATTAAGCTTAAGAAAAGAATCCATGTCGTGAGCTTCGACAGCTTTTTTATAATTAGAAACATACCTTTCGTAGTCCTTTATATACTTTTTTGAATATGAATTATTCGTTCTTTCAAAAGTACCTGGAATACGCATCATTTCGTCCTCTTTTGCAGTCTTTTTCTTTGTAGACGTCTTTTTCTTTTTGGCTGCGGGTTTATTTTTCTTTTTGGTAACCGCTTTTTTTATTACCACTCCTTTATCCTCACCCTCTATGTATGTAGAATCTACGGGATACTCTACAGCTTCAAAATCATTAGCTTTAGTATCTTTCTTACACGATGTAACAGACAATAGCGCTAGAACACTTAAAAAAATAATACAAATCGTCTTTTTCATAATTTCAATTTTGGAAAAACTAATCGCAATTAATTGATTATATAACAGAAAAGTGTGAAATTTAAATGCTTTAAGTTACTAAATTTTTACTGTAAAATCATTTTTAATTCTTCAAAATTCATTTCCTCTTGGGTGCCGGAATGCATATTTTTTACGGTGAATGTATTATTGCTTATTTCAGAAGTACCCGCTAATATAACATACCCTATTCCTCTTTTATCTGCATATCCCATTTGCTTCTTCATTTTTGTATGATCAGGATAAAGTTCTGTTATTATCCCTTCGTTTCTTAATCTATTTACAGCTCTCAAGCAATAAAGTGCTTCTTCATTACCAAAATTTATAAATAAAGCCTTTGTTTGAGGTGCCACCGTTTCCGGAAAAAGACCAAGTTCTTCTAAAACGAGATAAATCCTATCTAATCCAAAAGATATCCCAACGCCGCTCACATCTTTAAGTCCAAAAATTCCGGTAAGATCATCATAACGTCCACCACCACCAATGGATCCTAATTTGACTGTTTCCGGAGCAGACACTTCATAAATTGCTCCTGTGTAATAGTTTAATCCTCTTGCCAAAGTCACATCAAGATCCAAGTTACTAGTTTTTAAAGGAATTTCGCTAATTGAATTCACTATGAACTCTAATTCCTCCACTCCTCGCATACCTTCTTCAGAAGAGACCAATAATTCTTTTAGTTTATCAATTTTCTTTGAAGTAGTTCCTGTAAAATTAAAAAGTGGTTTCACTTTTTCTATAGCCGATTCAGAAATTCCTTTTTCAAGCATTTCTTTTTTAACTCCGTCCTCTCCTATCTTATCTAATTTATCAAGGGCTACTGTAAAATCTATGAGTTTATCGCTTGCGCCAATTACCTCGGCAATCCCCGATAACACCTTACGGTTATTAATTTTTATAGTCACTCCTTGCAGATTAAGCTGTGTAAAAACTCGATCATATAACTGAATAAAATCTACCTCTTGCCACAAAGATTTACTTCCTACCACATCTGCATCGCACTGATAAAACTCTCTGAATCTACCTTTTTGTGGTCTATCTGCACGCCAAACGGGTTGAATTTGATATCTTTTAAATGGGAAAACAATTTCATTTTGATGTTGAACCACATAACGTGCAAAAGGCACTGTAAGATCATATCGAAGGGCTTTTTCGCTTATCTTACCTGTGATTTTGGTACTGTTCTTACTACTATATAGGTCTTCATCTATCTTTTTTAAATAATCACCACTATTTAAGATCTTAAAAATTAATCGATCTCCTTCTTCCCCATATTTACCCATTAAAGTTTCGCTATTCTCAAAACTTGGAGTTTCTATAGGGTGAAAACCAAATAACTCAAACTGCTTTTTTATGATATCAACAATATAATTTCTCTTTGCCACTTCTATAGGGGAAAAGTCACGAGTTCCTTTTGGTAAAGATGGTTTTTGTGCCATTTAATTTTTAATTGTTAGTTGATAGTTGTTGGTTGATATTCAAAGTCACATAATTAAGAATAGAAAATAGTAAAACTAAACTTTATTAATTCAACAGATTTACTAAATATTACCTATGATTTTAGTTTTCTGCGAATGGTAATTACTAGTCTTCAACTTAAAAATATGACCGAAACTATTTATTAACTACTAATAACTATTCACTATTCGAGGCTGCAAATATCCTAAAAAAAGTATAAAGACATTTCAGCCACCAGAAAAAATCTTGATTTTTAAGTAACTTTAAATACATTTTTTAGTCTTATTATGCAAACCTGTTAATACCATCTATTATGTTTTCACTTTTTAGAGAGAATATTCGTATCGCATTGGATTCTATTAAAGGACAGGTTTTACGTACTGTCCTTACCGTATTAATTATTGCGATTGGTATCACTGCATTGGTGAGCATACTTACATTTTTAGGAGCATTGGAAAAGACAATAACAGGAGATTTTGCATCCATGGGAGCGAATACTTTTAATATCCAGCGCTATGAATTTACTACCAGAAGAAATAAAGAACGGGAGAAAGTAAATCCGGTAATAAGCTATCGAAATGTAAAAGAATTTAACGACCGGTTTCAATATCCTTTTTCAAAAACCTCTATTTTTTTTACAGGTACACGTAACGCCGAAGTAAAATATGAAAACGAAAAAACTGATCCTGAAGCCTCGGTAATCGGAGTCAATGAAAATTATCTTGAGAATACCGGAACTGAGATTGACAAAGGAAGAAATTTTACTTTTTTCGATATCGAAAATAACAACCCCGTATGTCTCCTAGGGTCTGATTTCAAAAAGAACATTTTCAAAAACACTGATCCAATAGGAAAAACGATTAGTATTAGAGGGGTAAAGTTTAAGGTAATTGGCATACTCGAAAGCAAAGGAGCTACCTTTAGGGACAATCAAGATTTAAAAGTTCTAATCCCATTACAAATAGCAAGGTCCATTTTTACATTGCCTAATATAAATTACAGTATTAGTGTAAAAGTTGATGATAAACAGTTTCTGGAGGGAGCCCAAGATGAAGCTATAATAACGTTTAGAAATATCAGGCGATTAAACCCTGTTGAAGAGAATAATTTTGGACTAGAACGTAGCGATGATCTTTTAAATCGTATATCCAGTATAACCTCATATCTCTACTATGCTGCCTGGATTATAAGTATCATTACAATTTTTGGATCTTCTATAGCTCTTATGAATATAATGCTTGTTTCGGTTACTGAACGTACCCGAGAAATAGGTGTAAGAAAAGCTCTTGGAGCGAAAAGACATACGATATCAGGACAATTCTTTTTGGAAACTGTTATCATTGGTCAATTTGGGGGTATTATAGGTATAATTCTTGGAATTGCTGTCGGTGCTCTTGCTGCTTCAATTTCAAATTTTGAATTTAGCGTCCCCTGGTTAGCAATTTTTGCCGCTGTATTGACTTCTTTTCTAACGGCAGTTGTATCCGGTCTCTATCCTGCAGTAAAAGCAGCAAGACAAGACCCTATAGAATCTTTGAGGTATGAGTAATTTTAAAAAAGTTGTCTTATTGACTCCCTTTTTTAAATCATTTTCTCAAAGTAACGATACAACTCACCTTTGGTAACATTTGCACCTTGTTGTATGAGTTTAAATTTATCCAGATTTCTATCATCACTATATTCTTTGGAGGCATTATAAAAAACTACATCGTCATTCAATAAATTATTTCGTAACCAATCATACCCCTCTGCAGTAGTAATATCGATAGTTTCATTATTAACTTTTACTGCGATGAGATTCATTTTATCCTCATTAAGCTCGAATAAATGAATTTGATCTTTAGAAAAATGTTCCAGATACTGTGCATTGGTTAACACTTTTTCCCACACCAAATCACTAAAAATGTCTATCTCTTCCTCTGCAACCTGGGGTTTATTTTCCTTAATTCCATTCCATTCGTCTGCGGTAATCGATTGAGAAGCCAAAAAATTGATAAATTCTACATGTAATTCTTCTAACTGCTCTCTGCTTAGTCTTTGATATTTCATCTCTGTAAAAATTGACTGCAAAAGTAATTATAATACCAATTACCACTTAAATTTACTATGAGAAAAATTTTATTTTTAACCTCAATTTCAGAATAAAAATTAATTTAAAAATAATGTCTCTACCTTTTATAAAAATATCTAATTACTTTTATAAGATAGAATCGTGAAAGTGAGTATATTTATATTCAATCAAATTAAAACTTCACATGAAATTAATACAAATACCCCTATTAGCACTTAGCATCCTTTTTATATTTGGAAATACCGTTACTGCAACCGCACAAAAATTATCCAAAAAAGAGAAAAATATCGTCAAAACGATAGAAAGCAATCATCAAGATGCCATAAAATTTCTAGAAAAAGTAGTAAATATTAACAGCGGTACTATGAATCATGCTGGTGTTAAGGAAGTCGGAATGATCTTTAAAGAACAGTTTGATGCAATCAATTTTGATACTCGATGGATAGATATGCCTACTGAAGTCAATAGAGCCGGTCATTTTTTTGCCGAAAACAAAGGAAGCAAAGGGAAAAAAATACTTCTTATTGGACACCTGGATACCGTTTTCGAAAAAGACAGTCCTTTTCAAACCTTTAAAAAAGAAGGAGATATTGCGTATGGCCCAGGGGCTAATGATATGAAAGGTGGCGATGTTATTGTCTTGTTTGCTTTAAAAGCATTATATGAAAATAAGCTTTTAGATGATGCACAAATCATTGTTGCATTTACGGGAGATGAAGAAAGTACAGGAAAACCGTTAGCTTTAAGCAGAAAAGATCTTATCGATGCTGCAAAAAATAGTGATATCGCTCTAGGGTTTGAAACGTCTACCGGGTTCAACTATGCGACAGTTGCCCGCAGGGGATCTTCAGGTTGGGAACTACAAGTAAGCGGTAAAAGAGCACATTCTTCGGGTGTTTTTAGTGAAAATGTAGGAGCTGGAGCCATTTTTGAAGCTTCAAGAATACTTAATGCTTTTTATACTGATGTTAAAGGAGAAGAGTTTTTAACCTTTAATCCAGGAGTAATTCTGGGTGGAACCGATGTTAAGTTTAATAAAGAATTAAGTAAAGGTGAGGCCTTTGGAAAAAGCAATGTAGTATCGCAAACTGTAATAGTAAAGGGTGGTTTACGATTTATTTCTGAAGAACAAAAAGAAAATGCCCGATCAAAAATGCGTAAAATTGTCGAAGAAAATCTACCACATACTACTGCAGAAATAAGTTTTAAGGACAGCTATCCCGCCATGCAACCTACAGAGGGAAACCTAAAATTATTGACTCTCTTAAACGAAGTGAGTCTTGATCTTGGCCAAGGAGAAGTTGAAGCCTTTGATCCAGGAAAACGTGGTGCTGCAGATACGTCTTTTGTAGCAGACTATGTTGATTGTTTAGATGGACTAGGGACTATGGGAAAAGGAGCACATACTCCTAACGAATCGTTAGATCTCACTACTTTTGAAGCACTAACCAAACGCACTGCCATATTGATTTATAGATTGATTAATTAATAAGCCGGATTGAGCAGATCTAGAAAAAGAGGCTCTGATATGGAACCTCTTTTTCCAGATATTTTTTTAAATAAGCTAATTAAATATATATCGTAATCCAACTTGAGCTTGCCATCTGGAATCTAAACTAAAATCATTGGCAAAAGTTTTATCCTGAGAAGTATCGAAAGTATAGGTTGGTGTGCCAGCGGCATCTACAGAAACGCCAATAGGCTGATCATTAACCGGAATCTCAATTACTCCCCAATCAGAGTTTAATAGATTACCAAAGTTTAGAATATCTATACTTAATTGAATCGTATTTGTTCGGTCGCCTACCTGGAAATCATAATCCTGTAATAACTTTACATCCCAACGTCCTCTCCACGGACTTAAAATCGCATATTTTTCGGCATAACTCCCTCTTCTGTCGCTTAGATATTCATCCTGTTGGATAAAAGCCTCGAGAGCAGCTCTCTGCTCACTTTGTTCAGCTACTGTTCCGCTAAAGCTATACGTAGCTAAATCATCTTGGGTAGGAATATAGATTAAATCGTTTAGTGGTGAACCATCCCTATTAATATCTCCTCCATAAGTATAAGAAAATCGTCCTCCTTGAGCATATTCATAAAAAGCTCCTAGAGACGTTCTCCATTCTTTATTTTTACCATAACTAAACGACTTATTAATCTGACCAACAATTCTATGCTTATCACCATATCTTGCCGTAGTACTCACTGCTTGATTTACATTACCCAATGCAGGGTTTCTATCAAATGCATCACTAGAGATTTCTGCATCTAAGGAACTAGCATCTTCAGCCTCTAAATAATTATAAGCAATACTGGCAAATAATCCGTTACTAAAATTCTTTTGCAATTTGAAAGACCAGTTAAAAGAATATCCTATGTTGGTATTTGTGAACACATATGCATTTGTAGGACCTCCAAATTCATTAAGAGCTCTGTCTGATGGCTCGTAAATTGCTCTATTATCTACCCCATTAAGAACACCTGTAGGTGTCCCCAAACCATAATTTCTAACCATCTGTGCATTAACATCCTCAGTATATATTAAGTCTGTAGAAGCCACAATTCCATTTTCAAATTTATAATCAATACCTAAACTATTTCTCCATACCTGGGGAAATCTAAAATTAGGTGCCGATGTAGTGTAGAAAAAGAAATTAGGATTTGCCACCTGATTTCCTATCCATACAAATGGTAAGCGTCCTGTAAAAATTCCTGTCCCTCCTCTGATTTGAAAGGTTTTGTCTCCATTTACATCATAATTAAACCCCAATCTTGGAGATACCAACAATCTTCTTGTAGGCAAATCCAAACTATTGAGTTGTGTAGGATTACCATTTTCATCAAAATAAGTAATTTCTGGTTGGTAATTACCATCTGGAAACGTTCCTCCTGCGCCTCTTTCTATATTTTCGGCTATTTTATCCTTTGTATCAAAATATAATGGCTGATCGATTCTAAGTCCATAAGTCACGGTGAGTTTATCGTTCATTTTCCATTTATCCTGAGCATAGAAGGCCAACTGGCCTACATTGGTTTCTGCTAATGCCCAGTTATCAGCCACATTATTAGAATCAAATACGTTTTGGGCATTGGTTAATGCATCTGCAATAAGACCATTATTAATAGCTTCTTCGAAGCTTAAAAGACTCGGATCTGGTGGAGGATTGGATGGATCTATTCTAACACCAAAGAAATCTGCCGCAAATGTACCCACTCCTTGCCCATTGTTGTTAAAAAAAGTGTAAACTCCTAAATTAAATGAATTATCAAATTCGAATTTCTCAAAAGAACCTCCAAGAGTAATAGTATGGTTACCGGTAACAATATTTAAGTTATTTGTAACTTGGTAAACTTTCTGTTCTAAACGATTATTTATAGAGAAAGGCTCATGTCCTGCTACGATATATCTTACACCATCCTGTGCAATGTTGATCGGAGGAGCAGGAGCAGAAAACGGATCTCTACTATCGTCAAAAAACGTATATCCTGCCTGAAACTTATTAGAGATATTCCCTGTGAAATTTGAATTTAATTCTACCAAAAATGAATTAATTTTATTATTGATTCGATATCCAGAATTTCGGAATTGCAACGTAGTTAAATCGGGACCTCTTCGCCCAATAGCCTCTGGATTCGCCGGTAAATCTCTTGATGCATCTAAAAAATTATATATCAAGGCCATACGGTGCTTGTCATTGATATTCCAGTCTAGTTTAAGAATTCCTTTGGTAGATTCTGTATCATGCGTATATCCTTCATATGGCCCTGGATCATACCCTAATGCCCTGAGTTGTTCTGACACAAAATCTAAATCTTCTGCAGTAACTCTGGATACATTGGCTCCTGTTAAACCAGGTCGCGCAGCTAGAAAGTTTGAACCTAAGTCTTCACGATCATCTTTTTCGAAGTTAGCAAAGACGAAAAGTTTATTCTTTATTATTGGTCCGCCAATACTAATACCGTATTGAGCTTGAGTAAGATCAGGAACAATAATATCATCATCCCCTACTTTATCACCGGTCATATCTTGGTTACGATAAAAGCCATATACAGTTCCTTTCCATGTATTTGTACCACTTTTTGTTACCGCATTAACAGACGCTCCTGTAAATCCGGCCTGTGTGACATCATAAGGCGCCGTAGACACCTGGATTTGGTCAATCGCATCAAGAGATATGGGCTGTGCATTGGTTTGTCCTCCAGGAGTTGCCGCATCAAGACCAAAGGGGTTGTTGAATATAGAACCATCTAAACTAAAATTATTAAACTGGTCATTTCTACCACCAAAAGAACCATTGCTAGATGCAGTAGGTTCTAATCTGTAAAAATCAGCCGCAGAACGTGTTATTGTGGGAAGCGCTTTTAATTCTCTATTTCCAATGCTTGTTTCGGCACCTGTTCTTGCGCTACTAAATGTAGTACTCTTGTTTGATGTTATGACTACTTCGTCTAATTGATTATCATCTTCAATTAATACAACATCCAAATTAAAAGTTTGCCCTAACTGAAGGAAGACATCATCAATAAGTTGTTTTTTGAATCCTATATAACTTATTGTAACTCTATAAGGCCCCCCAACTCTAAGGTTAATAAGATCGAAGCGACCATCAAAATTTGTTACTCCGCCATAAGAAGTACCTGTTGGAGTGTGTATAGCAGTTACATTAGCACCTGGTAACAATTGATTGGCACTATCATATACAACTCCCGAAATATTTGAAGTTGTAACCTGTGCATAAGTCATTAATCCTCCTAATATCAAAAATGATAACAATATGAGTTTTTTCATAAAAATGATGTTTGATAATTTGTGTGTCTATTTGATATAAAATTAAAACAAAAAAATCGCTCGAATGAGCGATTTTTTTTAATGTTATAAACAGTTATTAACTGTAAATATTATATTTATTTTCCTTGAGCTACTATCTCAAAAGTAACAGGAGCAATAACTTCTCTATGAAGACGAACTGAAGCTTCATACTGACCTAAACGTTTGATTGTTCCACCAGGTACAGATATAAATTTCTTTTCTATCTCAATACCTTCTTTAGCAAAAGCTTCTGCAACATCAGCGTTAGAAACGGAACCAAACAATTTATCTCCTGTTCCTACTTTTGCAGAAATCTTGATGTCAAGACCACCAAGCTTTTTTGCAATCTTTTGCGCGTCTTCTATATCTTTCTTTTCTTTAAAAGAACGCTGCTTCAATGTTTCAGCTAGTACTTTCTTTGCAGAAGGAGTCGCCAATACAGCAAATCCCTGAGGGATTAAATAGTTACGACCATAACCATTTTTCACTTCTACTACATCGTCTGCGAATCCTAGATTCTCAACGTCTTTTCTTAATATAAGTTCCATAATGTTATGACGTATTTTATTTTAATAAATCACCAACGTAAGGCATTAAAGCTAAGTGTCTTGCTCTTTTTACAGCAACACTAACTTTACGCTGATATTTCAGTGAAGTTCCTGTTAAACGACGTGGTAATAATTTACCTTGCTCATTCACGAATGCCATTAAAAAATCAGGATCCTTGTAATCTATATACTTAATACCAGATTTTTTGAAACGACAATACTTCTTATTTTTTGTTGTATCTATATTAAGAGGAGTAAGATATCTGATCTCTCCGTCTTTTTTTCCTTTAGCTTGTTGTTCTATAGATGACATAATTAAGCTTTTTGTTTGTTTCTATTTCTTCTTTTTTCTGCCCAAGCAATCGCATGCTTGTCAAGGCGAACAGTAAGATATCGCATTACACGCTCATCTCTTCTAAACTCTACTTCTACTGGGTTGATCCCCTCACCAGGCGCCTGGAACTCAAATAAGTGATAAAAACCACTTTTTTTGTGCTGGATTGCATAAGCAAGCTTTTTAAGCCCCCAATCCTCTTTAGATATCATCTTGGCACCGTTAGAAACAAGAAGGTCTTCGTATTTCTTAACTGTTTCCTTTATCTGGTCATCAGATAAAACGGGATTCAAGATGAAAACAGTTTCATAATGATTCATAAAATCTATGTTTAAATTAAAATTGGGTGCAAAAGTAAGACTATTTTTTTGATTTTCAAACCCCATTCTCAAGACATTCAAAAAACCTATTATTATTACAATTTATGCGTTTAACCCAGTAGCAAATAGCACTCATTTTTAAGTACTTTGCTACTCAATAGAAAGAAAAAATCGAAATTCCAAAGTAATACTGGGAATTCTAAAACACTGACTACCAGCAAAAAACTGTTTTACAACTTCATAATTCATTAAAAATTACTAATAACTATACTAATCACCTCGATGAAACACTATTTTTATCGATAAAAAACCAGAATTGTTTGTTGGAATAATATATATTCATTAATATTGTAAATAGAATATATAACACTAAACAAGTGGAACAACCTCAATTAAAATGTGCGGTAGTAGACGATTCCCGCCTTCAAAGACTGGCTATAGTTAAGCTCATAGATGAACATCCTTCGCTAGAATTGGTGGCTGAATGGAACAATGCTATTGAGACTAAAAATGGCTTATTGGATACTAAGGTGGATTTATTATTCTTAGATATTGAAATGCCTATACTTACAGGTTTTGATCTTCTGGATGATCTGGAAAACAAACCTCACATAATCTTTGTAACCGGAAAAACGAAATATGCTTTTAAGGCATTTGATTATGATGCAATCGATTATTTGAGAAAACCACTTAAAAAAGATCGTTTTAATGCCGCAGTTGAAAAGGCGTTAAGTATGTCTCGTTTAGGTACTGAAGGTGCCACTGTAGAAGATGATGACTACATATTCGTGAAAAGCAACCTCAAAAAACGAAAAATTTTCTTAAGTCAGTTAAAATATGTAGAAGCCCTTGGTGATTATGTGAAATTAATTATGGAAGAAGGAGACCCTATTGTAGTCTTGGCCACAATGAAATCTTTTGAAGCACAATTACCAAGTGATCGTTTTTTAAGAATACATAAGTCTTACATTGTTAATCTTGATAAAGTAGAGCGTTATAATAGTCGTAATATAGAAATTGCTGACGAAAAAATACCTCTAAGCAGGCATAAGAAACACTCCTTAATAGAGGCTTTAAACAGCTAGTAATTGTCTACGTTTATTATTATTCTAACACCTGAAAATTCTTTTATACTTTTAAAAGAGTTATTAATCTTATGAATCACTTCTTTTGTTTTTATTAATGATTGTCCTTGTGGGATTTTTATCAGAACGTTTTTATGATATTGATTTCTTATTCTAGAAATAGGTGGAAATTCTGGCCCCAACACATTATCCTTAAAAACATTTATTAGAGATTTCGCCAACCAATTCATTGCATCATTCACCTTGTTATAATCTTTATGTTTGGCCGTTATTTTTATGATTCTATAGAAAGGAGGATATTTATACTGCTGTCTTTCTTCAATTTGGTCCTTATACATACCGCCATAATCATTAACAGATACTTGTTGAAGAATTTGATGAAACGGATTATAGGTTTGTATGAGCACTTTCCCTTGTTTTTTAGTTCTACCGGCCCTTCCTGAGACCTGTTGCATTAACTGAAAACTTCTTTCATGTGCCCTGAAATCAGGGAAATTAAGAAGATTATCCGCATTCATTATTCCCACTAGACTCACATTTCTGAAATCTAACCCTTTTGAAAGCATCTGGGTACCTACAAGAACATCAATTTCTCCGTTTTCAAATCTACTGATTATCTTTTCATATCCATGCTTTCCACGAGTGGTATCTTGATCCATTCTACCTACGATGTGATCTGGTAATAACTTCTGTAATTCATTTTCTATCTGCTCAGTACCAAAACCTTTTGTAGATATTTCTGTGCTATGACAAGCCATACACTGTTGAAGCATTGCGATATGATGTCCACAATAGTGACACCTTAATTGATTTCTAAAGCTATGATATGTTAAACTAACATCACAGTTAGGGCATTGCGGGGAATGACCGCAAGTATTGCATTCGACTACCGGAGAGTATCCCCTTCTATTTTGAAAAAGAATGATTTGCTCACCTTCTTTAAGCGAATCCTGAATACTTTCTAGTAAAGTATCACTAAAATGGCCAGTCATTTGCTTCTTCTTGTACTTAGTTTTTATATCTACTAAGTTAATTTCGGGCATCAAGACATCTCCAAATCTACGCATGAGCTCAACCAATCCATACTTTCCTTGTTTGGCATTATAATATGTTTCAATTGAGGGTGTTGCTGATCCTAATAGCACCTTTGCAGAAAACAAACCGGCCAATACTATAGCCGTATCTCTTGCGTGATACCTGGGTGCAGGATCATATTGTTTAAACGTGCTCTCATGTTCTTCGTCTACTATAATTAATCCTAGATCTACAAAAGGAAGAAATATTGCAGATCTGGCACCAATTACTATCTGCGCTTTGGCTTTTCTATTCTTTACATTGTTCCAAGCCTCTACTCTTTCATTGACAGAGTATTTTGAATGGTATACAGTAAGCTTTTCTCCGAAGTACTCTTGTAATCGAGAAATGAGTTGTGTAGTCAGTGCTATTTCCGGAAGTAAATACAAGACTTGCCTTCCATTTTGAATCGTTTTTTCAATGAGCTGAACATAGATTTCGGTTTTTCCTGAAGAAGTGACTCCATGTAATAAACAAACTTCTTTTTCAGAAAATGAGTCATTTATTTCATCAAATGCTTTATTTTGATACTTATTGAGTTCTTTGATAGCGTTCTTTTCTCCTTCAAAATTTATCCTATCTGTTTGCACAAAATATTCAAGTAAGATTCCCTTATCTATTAATGTTCTTATTACTGCAGAAGAGCTATTGGATTGTTTTGTTAGCTCTTCAACTTTTATAGGCTTTACCGTCGTAGCTTGTAAGGTGAATAATTGCATTAAAACTTCACGTTGTTTTGGAGCTCGTGTCATTGTGTCTAAAAGAGACCGTAAAGCTTCTTCTTTATAAAAATCTTGATGCAGCTTAATATACCTAACAATCTTAGGTTTATACTGTTCATAAATTTCTTCCTGCACAACGATAACCTCTTTATCTATCAATCTTTTTATAACGGGAAGCACATTTTTCTTGCTCACGATATTCATTACTTCCTGTATACGAAGTAAACTCTGATGTTGAAGCGCTTCATAAATCAAAAATTCATCATCCTTCAAAATAGACTCATCTATTACTGTTTGATCATTTTTAAGGATTATTGTTTCGCTTTCTAATAGAAAGGCACTGGGTAATGCCGCACGCATAACCTCTCCTTTTGTGCACATGTAATATTGGGCAATCCATGACCAAAGCTTTAGTTGTTCACTGGTTATAATTGGAGTCTCATCAAGAATATGCTCTATTTCTTTTGCTTCGTAAACTAATGGTGGATTTTGATGGACTTTTGCAACCAGAGCGGTATACACTTTGCTTTTACCGAACTGAACCGCCACTCTCATCCCTGGTTGAAGATAAGCAGCTTCATTTTTGTTAATGCCATAAGTAAACTCTTTATCGAGTGGTATAGGAAGGATAACATCTATAAAGTATGGCATTATTTCTATAAATAAGAAGTAGAATAGTTAAGTTTTCTTGAACAAAAATACAAGTTTAGTCCAAAGAAAGTGATGTAATTTGAACAATAAAAACTCAAACAGATTACTAACCGAATTTTTATTTATATCCTAATCCACTTCTGTGTTCTGTAGAGAAAAGCTATGTATCCTCGAACATTCAATATCCTTGGATTTTCTTTATCAACCCATATTTTGCAACGATAAACTTTTCCGTTTTCTGGGTCAAGAATGGTTCCATCCTCATACTCCTCACCATCTTTTTCTAACTCTTTTATAATTACCATACCCTCGATAGGTTCATTGTAATTATCCCCTTCACATTCTATACAGCGTTTCCCTCTTTCAGATTCTTTCAATATACGTTCAATTTTTCCGTATACTTTCTCTCCCTTTTTATATATTTCTACTATAGATCTGGGTTCTCCCGTATTGTCATCTACTGTTTTCCATTTACCAAGGATCTCTTGTTGCGCATTTACACTTCCAGATATTATCAATAATGTAATAAAAAGTATTCTAAAAAAAATCATAGCCATAAAGTAATTTGTGTTTATAAAGTAAATATAAGTCCTTAGGTAAAAAAGCTATCTGGTAAACTTCAGATAGCTTTACTTTATTATTCTTATTTTTGAAATTATAAGGATTATTGTAATCCTAACATTCCATTTTTTATTCCTTCACTAGCTGGCTCATCTCCTAGCCAAATTTTGAAGAGTGCATATTTAAAATCACGACCCTCAATTGTACCCAACTCTTTACCGTTCTTAAAGGCCTTTACTCCTTTATCTTTGATGTACACGATATCAAAAATATCATTTTTCACAATGGGCTCTGAGAAAAATTTTATAAACTTATTAATTCGTTCATCCAAAGGCTTCGTGTTACCAAAAGTGGCTTTGGTAAATCCATCTCTTACCGCCTTTATCATTTTCTTTTGAGTCACAAAACCTGAAACAATATTTAATTTTATTGCCATGGTTTCGTTAGCATCCAATATTACTTTTGGATCTTTACTCTTTTTAGAAAGATAAAGTCCTCCTGCATATAGATCAATCCAGAGCATCTCTCTCATTCCAGCTCCATTCAATTTTAAATCAGTACCCGCAAAATTCTCTTCATAAGGTAAAATAGCTTTGCCAACTCTAATTTGTGCAGTAGCAGCAGTGAATGAAATTATAGCTACTACTACGAATGTAATTTTCTTCATTATAAATAAGGTTTATTCGGGGTAAGTTATTGTAAAAATTATATTGCTTTATAGTCGAACAAAATATTAAAAATATTATGCACGCATAACAAAATGAGATCTGTTTACCTTGTTAATACAAAAATACAATTATATCTTTTGGATTAATAATAACCCAACATTTCTTTTTTAAGACCCTTATCTGCAGGTTTGTCACCTAGCCAAATACCAAAAAGAGCTTCTTTAAAATCTAATCCGGTTATATATCCTTTCTCTTTACCATCCTTATAAATGACGCTTCCTTTTCCTTTTTCGTATACAATATCATATACCTGATCAACTTCAATTTCATCTTTTATAAAACTTATAAATTTCTCTATTCTTTCTTTATAAGGTTGTAAGTTACCATTAGTAGATTTTTCAAATCCAGTTCGTAAAGCACCAGCCATTTTACTTCTTGACATTAATCCTGATACGATATGAAGTTTAATCGCCATAGTCTCATCTGCCTTTGATATGGCACTTGCATTATTACTTTTTTGTTTAAGGTATAATCCTCCTGCATAAATATCTATAAAAATTTTTTCTCTTAATCCATATCCATTAATAGTAAGAGTTTCTCCATTAAACTGTACTGTTTTAGGTAACACTGCATCACCTACTTCTATTTGAGCTTGAACAGACATTGAAGAAATTAGAACAAAAAATAATACGCTTAGTTTTTTCATTTTTAAATAGTAATTAATTGTTTAAATTATGTGTCAAAATTTTTCCTTAATTGATTTAATGATGCGTTCAATTCGAAGCCTAACAATAATAAGTTCGCATTAAGCCAGATATAAAGCATCAATATCAAAACAGCCCCTATAGAGCCATATAATTTATTATAATTCGAGAAATTATCAATATAGATTCCAAATAAATAAGTCGTTACAATAATCAACAAGGTGGTCATTAATGCACCTGGTGAAAAGAACTTATTTTGTTTTCCCTCTGAAGTGCCAAAATAAAACAATGTTGCAATGATCACAAATATCATGAAGACGAATAATGAATATCTTCCAATGGTTAACCAAAAAACAGTATCGTCTACCATTCCCATTTCATTTAAGTTATTTACCAAATATGTGAAATATAGAGTTCCTATGACAGTAATTAGCAACAACGATGCCACGATTAACGAGACTCCTAAGGCGACTACATACTGCCTGACAAAATTTCTATTCAGACTTATATGATATGAGTATCCAAAACCTGAAAAAACAGCATTAATACCATTGGTCATGAATAAGATTGAAAGTACAAAAACTGTTGATAAAAGACCCCCTCTTGGATTGGATGCAATGTCTTCGAATATACCAGAAAAAAAAACCGAAGTTTGCTTAGGTAGTGCCTCATTTATAAACTCAAAAAAGTTTTTTTCAAAATCATCGATAGGCACATATGGAATCAAATTTAACAGAAATAGTAAAAAAGGGAAAATGGAAAGAAAAAAGCTCCAGGATATTGCACTTGCCCTTGCAGAAAAAGTACCTTTTATAATTCCTATGACATAAATCTCTACCAGATCATACAGTGATAGCCCTTCCAAACCAGGAAGAATAGCTTTTTTTCCTAGTTTAACCAAAATATTGATTACTGGTATTTTAGCAAGCTTATCTTCAATAGGTTTTGTCATATTATCATACCGCTTTCAAACTTAGATCCAGGTTATAAACAGAATGCGTCAAAGCTCCGCTACTAATATAATCTACTCCACATTCTGCATATTTTCGTAACGTTTTTTCGTTAATTCCTCCACTGGATTCGGTAAGACAGGTATCTCCAATAAGTGCTACGGCTTTTCTGGTATCTTCATAATTAAAATTATCAATTAATATTCGATAAACGCTAGAAGTTTTAAGT
Source organism: Aquimarina celericrescens (assembly GCF_042682765.1). Lineage (NCBI taxonomy): Bacteria > Pseudomonadati > Bacteroidota > Flavobacteriia > Flavobacteriales > Flavobacteriaceae > Aquimarina > Aquimarina celericrescens. Next base: position 446,289 of record NZ_JBHUHY010000002.1, read on the forward strand.
ATTTCTTTTATTTCTTCAAGATTACGAGCCTCTACGATAATCTTGAGATCAAGCCCTTTGTCGGAAAGATACTTTGTAGTTTTTTCTATGGCTTTTGTTATTCCTCCGGCAAAATCTATGTGATTATCCTTTAACATAACCATATCATACAGGGCAAATCTGTGGTTTTCTCCTCCCCCTATTTTTACAGCCCATTTTTCTAAAGCTCTTATTCCCGGAGTAGTTTTTCGAGTATCCAGAATTTTTGTTCCGGTACCCTCCAGCAGCTTTACAAAATGATTCGTTTTGGTGGCAATAGCACTCATTCGTTGCATGGCATTGAGCACTAGTCTTTCTGCTTTTAAAATGGATTGTGAACTACCTGATATATAGAAAGCAACATCTCCATATTTAACAGGAGCCCCATCGTTGATCTTCACCTCCAGAATCATCTTGGGATCAACATAATTAAATACTTTCTTAGCAAATGCTACACCTGCCAAAATTCCTTCATCCTTTACTAAAAGTTTTGCTTTTCCTGTTGCAGATTCTGGAATACATGCCAACGAGCTATGATCGCCGTCGCCAACATCTTCTCTAATCGCGTTGGCAATGATCAAATCAATTTCTTTATCAAATTGGGCTTTGCTAATCATATTGAATAGTTATTTTTGCTAATGTAAAAAAAGAAGTCGGAAGTACGAAGTCGGAAACATAAGGTATTGCTACTTACTCTATATTATTACTGCATTATCTACCCAATTTTAAAGGTATAATTATCGTAACTTTTACTTAATATGAACATCAAATTACTGGCAATAGGCAAAACAGATAATAAACAGCTGGAAGATCTTATCATCAGCTATATCAATAGGTTAGGATTCTATGTTAAATTCAGTTTTGACGTTATTCCTGATATTAAAAAGGCAAAAAACCTTAGCGAATCGCAACAAAAAGAAAAAGAGGGAAAATTAATTTTGAAAAAAGTTGAAAATTCTGATATTTTAATTCTCTTAGATGAAAACGGAAAACAATATGATTCTGTGGGTTTTTCTAGTCTTTTGCAAAAACACATGAATAGTGGGATCAAACAACTTACCTTTGTCATTGGAGGCCCCTATGGCTTCAGCCCAGAAGTCTGCAGTCGTGCGAATAGTAAATTGTCCTTATCAAAGATGACATTTTCCCATCAGATGATACGTCTGTTTTTTATAGAACAATTGTATAGGGCGTTCACCATATTAAAAAATGAGCCTTATCATCATCGCTAAAACATTTCTTCCTATTGAAGTATCAAAAACCCCTATTGAAAGATTAGATTAATTATTACATTTGCCCACTCATTAACCAATATTCATGCCACCATTTCTCAAACTCATAAAATTAGATAATCTACTAATAATTGCCTTTGCACAACTTTGCATAAAGTATGGTCTTTTTGAACCTTTCGGAGTTGCAATTACACTAAGTAATTTTGGAATAGCTTTACTCGTTATTGCCACTATTTCTATTGCTGCAGCAGGAAACATTATCATAGCAATTTATGACAACGAAGACAAAAATTTACTTTACAAGAATATTAACGAGAAATCTGCAAATCGATTGTTTATTCTCCTTAATGCAATTGGTGTTCTCATTGGATTTTATTTGGCCAATATTATTGGAAGACCTGGTTTTGCAGCGTTATTCATCTTAGTTTCGGGTATCTTTTATATGTATGCTTCATATCTAAAAGAAATAGTATTCGTCAAAAATTTGGTGATTGGGTTATTAGCCGCATTAAGCTTGATCGTTGTTGGAGTCTTTGACTTACTTCCTGCTATTACCGAAAAGAACAGAGAATCTCAAACCGTCATATTTTCTATTATTTTAGATTATTCAGTATTTGCATTTACAATAATTACACTAAGAGAAATAGTTAAAGACTGCTTAAAGATTGATAGGGATCATAATCTCGGGTTAAGAACGGTCCCAATAGTTTTAGGTAAAGAACGAACTATAAAATTAATAGGGATAGCAGCCTTAATTCCGATTGCATCGGTTGTTTATTATATTTACTCCTATTTATTCGCTAATACCCAGGCCGTCGTTTTTGTATTGGTATTGTTGGTTGCTCCTCTTATTTATTTCATGATAAGAAGTTTTACTCTGGAATCAAACAAACATATAGCTATATTGAAACTACTCTTAAAAATCATCCTCATTGTCGCCTCTTTATCATTGTTGTTTTATCAATTTATTTTAACATAAATCATGCTGAAAGATCTCTTAAAAGATTACACTATAATACTTGCATCAGGTTCTCCCAGGAGGCAAAAGTTTTTTAATGATTTAGATTTAGATTTTACTATTGATGTTAGAGAAGTCCAAGAAATATATCCAGATCATCTTGAAAAAGAGGAGATTTCTAATTACTTAGCAGAACTTAAGGCAACAGTGTTTACAGATTTAAAACCAAACGATATTTTAATAACAAGTGATACCATTGTATGGCATAAAAACAGAGCGCTTGGTAAACCAAAAACTCTTGACGAGGCCAAAGATATGATTGCTTCTTTGTCTAATGACACACACAAGGTTATTACCTCTGTTTGTTTTAAAACTACAAATCAAATCAAAGTAATTTATGATACTACAAAAGTTACTTTTAAAGAACTTACTAAAGAAGAAATTGAGTACTACGTGAATACATATCAACCCTTAGATAAAGCCGGTGCGTATGGTATCCAGGAATGGATCGGTTTTATTGGAATTTCATCTATAGAAGGAAGTTATTTTAATGTAATGGGACTCCCTACTCACCTTGTTTATGAAACGTTAACAACACTTGCCAAATCATAGCTTTATTGTAATTTGCACAGAAAGAGAAATCAAAAATAAAGCTATGAAAAAGTTAGCCATATTATTCGGGATTCTAAGTTTTCTGGTAGTTATCGCATGTAGTAATGCCAAAGCTGATGAATCGAATAAAGAAAAAGAAAAATTAGAAGAAGATAGTAAACCGCTTACAAAAAGTCTTTCAGAAGATTTTAAAAAATATTGGTATGCCGGTAATGCTGAAATCACCTCCTTTCAATTAGAACAAGCTCGGTACGGCGAAATACGAAAGGGAACTGCTACACTCATTTATGTAACTGAAGATTTTCTACCCAATGAGCAAGTAAAGGCTGATAACCGCAATCCGAACAATATTCCGGTTCTGAAACTCAATGCAACCAAAAAATTCAACACTGGTATCTATCCATATTCTATTATGCAAAGTACCTTCTATCCTGTCTCAGACAATCGACATGCTATAAAAGTATCAAGTTCAATTCAAGAATGGTGTGGACATATATATGCACAATTAAACAATCGACAACAATTCGACATTATGTCACATTCTTACTTTCAAAATGAAGCTGATCAAGAATTTTCTTTGAACAAAGCCATCCTTGAAAATGAACTATGGACAAAAATTAGAATCAATCCCGATGATTTACCTTTGGGTGATATTAAAGTGATCCCATCTTTTGAGTATTGCAGGTTAAAACATAAGGAAATTAAAGCCTATACAGCAAAAGCTTCTATAAAAAATGATGGAGAAACTAATATTTACTCAATCGAATATCCTGAACTTAGTAGAAACATTAGTATCGCATTTAACAGCTCTTTCCCTTACGAAATTGAAAGTTGGACAGAAAGCTTTACCAGTGGTTTTGGATCCAACGCCAAAGAAATGATTACTAAAGCAACAAAAATCAAACGCATTAAATCTGCCTATTGGGGTAAAAACAGTAATGAAGATGAAGTGATGCGTAATGAACTGGGCTTATAATCACGCCAAAAAACAAAATTAAAAACATGAAAAAACTAACAGATTCAGAAATTAAGGAGAGATTAACAGCTATTGATGGTTGGGAATACGAGAATAATGCAATTCATACCACCTTCGAATTTAATGATTTTAAAGATGCTTTCTCTGTGATGACTCGTATCGCTTTTGAAGCAGAATTACAACAACATCATCCCGATTGGTCTAATGTCTTTAATAAATTACAAATAAGTCTTTCTACCCATGATGCTGGCGGTATAACCGACAAAGATTTTAAACTTGCCAAAACCATAGAAGATATCATAGAAGGAGAATAAACATTTGTCAAAAACTTGGTTTCTACTTATGTTTGTATTTAGATTATAAAATTAACATATGGGAAGAGCTTTCGAATTTAGAAAAGCGCGTAAAATGAAACGTTGGTCTGCAATGGCCAAGGCATTTACAAGGATAGGAAAAGATATTGTTATGGCCGTAAAAGAAGGCGGTCCTGATCCAGATTCTAACTCTCGTCTTAGAGCAGTTATACAGAATGCCAAGTCTGTAAATATGCCCAAGGACAATATTGAAAGAGCAATTAAAAGGGCTTCCGATAAATCTCAGGGAGATTATAAAGAAGTACTTTTTGAAGGATATGCGCCACACGGTATTGCTATTTTGGTAGAAACAGCCACTGATAACAATAACAGGACAGTAGCTAACATTCGATCTTATTTTAATAAATGTGACGGAAACTTAGGAACCTCTGGCTCTGTTGAATTCATGTTTGACCATACTTGTAATTTTAGGATTAATAGTGAAGGGGTTGATCCTGAAGAATTGGAATTAGAATTTATCGATTTTGGTGCTGAAGAGGTATTTCAAGACGATGATGGAATACTAATTTATGCTCCCTTTGAAAATTTTGGAGCCATTCAAAAAGAACTTGAAAGCCGCGAGATTGAAATTCTATCTTCTGGCTTTGAGCGAATCCCACAGGTTACTAAAAAATTAACACCAGAACAGGCGGCAGATGTAGAAAAGTTATTAGAAAAGATAGAAGAGGATGATGATGTGCAAAATGTATATCATACCATGGAAGAATCTTCTTCTGAAGAATGAATAATATTCACCTAATTATATTATGCAAAGAGTTTAGCATGGCTAAACTCTTTTTTATTGTTATGTTTTATAAATTTGGCCGACTACTTGTAAAACACAAAGCATGAAAAAACTACTCATATTATTACTCCTTTTTATAGTATATTTCGCACATGCTCAAAACATGACCAACAATTCGCTTCAAGAGATCATTAACCAAAAGGCAGATACTATTGGCGGGGTTATGGGTAACTGGAAATTTATTTATAAAAAAATCCCAATGCTTTGCGTTACCGATGAGCAAAATAATAGAATGAGAATTATTTCACCGATTACAGAATCGGCTAATCTTGATAAAGACTTGTTATTAGATTCGATGACTGCAAATTTTCATTCTGCATTAGATGTAAAATATGGCATTTCTAACGGAATTCTTTGGTCTGTTTATATTCATCCTTTAAAGGAACTTTCAAGTGAACAAGTGGAAAGCGCAATGTCTCAGGTTTATTATGCTGCGAAAAATTTTGGTACAACTTTTTCCAGTACAGCTTTACTATTTGGCAGAAGAAATACTGAAGAAAAGAAAGAAGAAATTAAAGAAAAGAAAACTCAAAAATTTTAGTCTACATCGAAGCTATATTTGGGAATTTTCCCTTTAACGCCTTTAAAAAAACTGTACATATAGTTCAAATCTTCTTCAATATTGTCTGTTGGGTAAAAAGGCTTTGAAATTACATTCTGTTTTCTTCCAAAATCAAATGTCACCATGATTATAGGAACTTTTGCTGCTTTGGCAATATGATAAAACCCAGTTTTCCATTCTTTTACTCTTTTTCTAGTACCTTCTGGGGCAATTGCCAAACGTAGTTCATCTCTTTTTTGAAAAATTTCTGCTATAGCTTCGACCTTATTTTGCCCAGGAGTTCTGTCTAACGGGATTCCTCCTACCTTTTTAAGATACCATCCTATTGGCCATTTAAAAAGTTCTTTTTTTCCTAAAAAACTAATTTTAAGACCGACCAACTGTCTAATAAGTAAACCAATGTAGAAATCGTGCCAGCTAGTATGGGGTACTACAACGACTACACATTTTTTAACCGTTGCTGCACTAAAATCCCCTATTATCTTCCAACCTAAAATTTTGTGATATAAAAAGGAAGAAAAACGTTTCATAAAGAAAAATAAATTACGAGATCAGATAAATTTATTTATAAAGAGCGGTAAATTTCTTTTAGGGTATCCGCATTCACCTTTGATTTCCAGTCTGTTCCAAGGGCATTTTCCCACAAGGGCTCCAAGCTTAGTGCAACGCTAGTCATAATATTCAGCTGATCCTCGGTTACATCGGCACAAACTCCAACGGGTAAACTGATACCATGTATTTCTTTCATTTTTTTGAACACAGCAACGCCTTCTGGATAATACTTTCCTAATTTATCAAAAACAATACAATTTCCTATTCCATGCTTTGTACCTAAAACATAAGCCAAACCATAGCTCATTGCATGAGCGACACCTACCTGAGAATAAGCAATACTCATTCCTCCATGCCAAGAGGCCATCATTAATTTGGCATCAGCTTCTTCTTTACTAAGTGAATTACTTACAAAAATTTCTTTGCAAAGATCCAATGCCTTTTCTCCATAGCTCTGGCTAAATGCATTCAAATAGGTTCCATGAAGAGATTCTACACAATGAATATAACAATCCATCCCTGTATAAAACCACTGATCTTTAGGTACATCCTTAATTAATTCGGGATCCAAAATAACCTGATCAAATGGAGTAAAATCTGAATTAATACCTAACTTACGTTCAGGTCCGGTAAGTACGGTTGTTCTAGACACTTCGGCTCCAGTTCCAGAAATAGTGGGTACGCCAACATGAAATACCGCCTTATTTTTAACCAAATCCCAACCTTGATATTCCGAAGCACTCCCGGGATTGGTCAACATAATCGAAACAGCTTTTGACAAATCTAATATTGATCCTCCACCTATCCCAATAATACCACTTGGTGTGTACTGATAGTCCTTTTTTATTTTAGCAACGATCTCATCTACCTGAGAAGTTTTTGGTTCTTCTGCAGTTGATACATAAATTATTTCATCAGTAGATGATAACGGTATTCTGTCCTCAATAAAAGTGATATTTTTCTCAAAAACGCTATCTATCAAATAAATAAATGGTGCGATTCCTTTGCGCTCACATGAAATAATCTCTCCTACTTGATTAAATGATCCTCTTCCAAATACTACCTTTGGAACCATAGGAAAGTTTCTATGATTAGAGGTATATACTTCGGAAGTGGTAGCCATAAATTTCGTGCTTATAATATCCTCTTTGTTAATTATTTTCTTTGCTCTTTCTAAATCTTCCGGGGTATCAATTTCAACACCTTGGTGTTGTGTTTCTACCATTTTAATATTTTTACCATACTCTAGATATCGAATACATTCAATTTTTTCTGAAGCTTCTAATGAACGCATGGGGAGATTGTAAAAGTCTAAAATAGCTTGTTTTCTAAAAGCATAAACACCCTTATGTTTATGGTACGTGTAGTCTAATTCTTTATCTCTTGGATAGGGAATCGGTGCGCGAGAAAAGTATAAAGCATAATTATTTTCGTCAACAATGACTTTAACACTATTTGGGTTCATTATATCATCCCAATCACTAATTGGGGTCATAAGGCTTGCCAAATCAATACGATCAGAATCATCTTCATAAAATACTTCAAGAACTTTTTCTAAACTTTGGCGATCTGTAAAGGGCTCATCTCCCTGCACGTTAACAACAATGTCAACATCCATATTTTCTACAGCTTCTGCTATTCTGTCACTACCACAACTATGCTCTTTCTTACTCATAATTGCTTTTCCGCCGTGATCACTTATCTCCTGATAAATTATATCACTATCTGTAACTACATATACAGCATCAAAAAGTCCCGAATTGATCGTGGCTTCATAAGTACGTCTTATAACGGTCTTACCACCAAGGTCTTGCATTAGTTTTCCTGGAAATCGCGTTGCTGCATATCTCGCAGGTATCATTGCGATGATTTTTAGAGTATTTTTGTTCAATGTTTGTTGCTTTTCTGGATTTGCAAAAATAACTTTTTTAAATCAATTATCCTGCCAACATAAGATTTTAGTTTCATACAAGTCTCTAAATATATCTTAAATATCGATACGTGAATCATTTAAAATACTAGTTTTCCACGAAAAAATCATTCTTAAATCCTATTAGATACAGTTTTTTTTTAGCTCTTGTTACTGCAGTATATAACCAGCGTAGATAATCTCTGTTAATCCCTTCGGGTAAATATGGTTGTTCTATAAAAACCTTATCCCATTGCCCTCCCTGTGATTTATGACAGGTAATCGCATAAGAAAACTTAACCTGTAAGCTATTAAAATATTTGTTGTTCTTCACCTTTAAAAATTTTTTATACTTTGATTTTTCATCTGTAAAATCCTTCATTACTTCTTGATACAGTTTGTTTGATTCTTCATATGATAGTGAAGGAGTCTCTGATGTTAATGTATTCAACAACAAAACTGTTTCAAAAGGTTTTTGATTTGGATAATCTACCATACTCACTTTTACCTCGGCAAATCTAAAATCGTACAGCTCTTTTATCGAATATATTTCAAGAACTTTTACGATGTCTCCATTTGCAATAAACCCTGCTTCACTTTTGCTATCAAGCCAAAAATAATTATTCTTTACCACCATTAAATAATCTCCGGCAGAAAGTTCTTCTTCTTGAAAAAGGATTCTGGATCTTATTTGTTGATTATAAACGTTTGCTCTTTTATTAGAACGCAAAATAATAACGGATTCCTCGTGGCCAGAACTAGAATATGCATCATTCAAAGCTTCTATGATTTCATGTCCATCTAAAAATCTTACAATATCTGGGTATCCCGATATTTCAAATTGAAAAGAATCATAAAAACCATCATTTAGCGACTCTCGCAAGCGTGTTGCATTCATTAAAATCCCACTATTCTCGGCTTGTCTTACGACTTCGTCTAATTCTATCTGTGTTACATCTTTATTAAACCCCATCGATAAATTATCAGGGTTTAAAGCCGGACTTACCTCAAGTTTAACTGGTGGTAGTTGTGCGGTATCACCAATAAAAAGTATTTTACAATTATGACCAGAATACACATACATCATCAAATCATCAAGCAAAGATCCATTTTCAAATAGTTTACTATCACTGGGTGTATCAGGAATCATTGATGCTTCATCTATAATAAAAATAGTATTTCGGGACTTATTTTGCTTTAATTGAAAAGCCAAACCTCCAGTTTTATCTTTTTTGGGATAATAGATATTTCTATGAATGGTTTGTGCTTGCTTGCCAGAGTAATTACTAATCACTTTGGCAGCTCTTCCTGTGGGGGCAAGAAGTATTGCACTTAGTTTAGCCTTCCATAAATTTTTTACCAGGGTACCAACTAAGGTGGTTTTTCCTGTACCTGCATATCCCTTCAATAAAAAAAGAGAATCCTTTGTTCCATTAAGAACAAAATGTGATAATTTTTGAAGAACAATATCTTGTTTGAGTGTGGGTTCAAAAGGAAAATCTTCTTTCAATAATTCGTAAAATTCATTTTCCTTCATTAAATTCTTTGATGTTGTATTGATACTTAGTTAATAAATCAAAGATAGGAATGATTTTTTGGCAATAAACTTTTACGATTAAAAAAAAATTGTAGATTTGCGTATACACTAATGTTTAAAGCTAAATCATAAAATGAAAATTGTTATTCAATTAGTTCTGTGGGTAGTTATAGGTTTTTTAGGATACTTAGTATTCAATTCTGTTAACGGTCCTGTGAAATTCAATAAAATAAAACAAGCTCGATATGCTCAAGCTGTTGAAAATCTAAGGGATATCCGTAAAGCCCAATTAGCTTATAGATCAATAACTGGAAGATTTGAAAAAGATGCTGAAAAATTAATCACATTTATAGACACCGCTCAGTTTACTCTTACTCAAAGAAGAGATTCTAGTTTCATAAGATATAATAAAATATTGAGAATCGACGAACCAAAAGATACGGTTGTAGTTGATACCTTAGGGTATGCTTCAGTTAAAGATTCCCTTTTCAAAGCAGGTAGTCATAAAAGCATGATGAAAGTACCCGTTGAAGGTATTGACGCTACTTTCGAAATGAATGCCGGTTTTATTAATAAAAATGACCTTAGAATTCCTGTTTTTGAGGCAAAAGTAGCTAAAGACATACTTTTACATGATTTGGACAAAGATTTATTGGCTCAGGAAAAAGAGGTAGTATCTGTTGATGGAGTGAATGGACCGTTTCTTTCGGTAGGTTCAATGACTGAAGTAATGACTTCTGGTAACTGGCCAAGAACTTATGGAGCAAACGACCAATAATAATATAGATAACGTATTACATACATTGTCCATTCAAGTTAGCTTGAATGGACTTTCTTTTTGCACTATAGATGACCATAAACACATAAATGCTATCGAGCAAGATAATTTTGGAATACAACTTACACCAGAACAGGTACTTAATAAAATCAAGCATACTTTTGATAGAAACCCAGCCTTAAAGGGAAGTTTTAAAACCATTGAAGTTATCCATCAAAATAACTTATATACAATTGTTCCAAAGGCTTTATTTGATAAAAATCTTCTGACTGATTATTTGAAATACAATATCAAATTACTTGAAAATGATTTTATTGCATACGATGAACTGGATCAGCATGAAATAGTGACTGTATACATTCCGCTTACTAACATAAATAATTTCTTTTTTGAAACTTTTGGATCATTCACTTACAAGCATACAAGTACTATCTTAATAAGCTCATTACTCTCACAAGAAAAGAATAGCGACAATGTAACTGTTTTTGCCAACATGAACGAAAAATCCTTTGATCTGATCATCATAAATAGAGGAAAATTGATTTTAGCCAATTCTTTTAATCATGAAAGTAAGGAAGATTTTTTATATTACCTCATGTTCACAACTGAACAATTACAACTAAACCCGGAAGACTTTACACTCACATTTTTGGGAGATATTCAAAAAGATAGTGAATATTACACTATTGCCCATAAATATATTCGAAATGTAGACTTTGGTCATCACAATGGGCAAGAATATAAGTTACCATCAACTATTGATCCTATAGAACCACATCAACATTTTGTACTATTAAGCCATTTTTGACATGCGTATTATTTCGGGAAAACATAAAGGAAAAAGACTTACTGCTCCAAAAAAATTACCAGTTCGCCCAACCACAGATATGGCCAAAGAAGGATTATTTAATATTTTAAACAATCATTATAATTTTTCAAAGATATCAGTAATTGACCTTTTTTCTGGAACTGGGAATATAAGTTACGAATTTGCTTCCCGGGGCACAACAAATATAACTGCAGTAGATTCTCATTATGCCTGTTTGGGATATATAAAAAAGACGACACATGAATATGATTTCCCTATAGAAACTATAAAAAGCGATGTTTATAGTTACCTAGAAAAAGTAAATCGTAAAGCTGATATAATCTTTGCAGATCCTCCTTATGACTTTACCAATGAACAATTTTCAAGAATAGCAACATTAGTTTTTGAAAAAGAATTACTATACGAAAAGGGTATTCTAATAATCGAACATTCAAAATACACCTCGCTAGAAGAAGTACCATTTTTTGATAATTCCCGAAAATATGGAGGTTCTGTATTCAGTTTTTTCAAAAAATAAAAACTGTCCTATTCACTCATTACCGAAGTTCGAATAGAAAACTCGTCTATAGTAGTTAGATTACTTAAAGAATAAATCTGTTCAGAGGCGTTACTTATGATATCCTCATAAAAAGCTAATACTTTGGCGTCAAAACCTGGTGTATCTTCAGCTGTGAGTTTAAAGATATCCATTTGATAAATAAAATTATTTAAAATATGATGGCTAGACGAAAGCATTGCTTTATAGATATTAAGTTTTGCGCTTTCCATTTCGACTTTTTTGTTATTTCTAAACGTATCAATAAAAAGAAATACTACGAAAATCAAAAAAGGAATTATCATTTCGTCGACTTCAAATTGTTCAACACTGGCTAGAAAGTCCATAAATTTTTCAAACAAGTCTAATTCTAATAGGATTGAGGAGAAATAAATAAAAATAGACAATACCAATCCGAAAAGTGTTAATTTATACTTATTCATTGGTCAGGGGGATTAAGATTAGGGATGTTTTTTGTGCGAGGTTTACTTGGTTTACGGTTAACAATTTTCAACAAAACTGCATATACGTTTAAGAGTCCGAAAGTTTAAATATAAACAAAAACTATATTACTAATACAATTTACAAGTAATTTAACACTAATATTTTGATGGAAACCCATAAAAAATCAAAGTTAAAATCATCAAAATCAAATATATAATATAGTATTTCTGGTTTCTTATAAAATTTCTAAGCCACTTCCCTTCCTGTAGATGCTTCCCAAATCATAAACCATTCTTCATCTGTGATTTCAATAGCTAAGGCCTCTTTTGCAGCTTGAATTCTACTAATTTTTGTTGATCCTATTATGGGATAAATTCCAGAAGGATGTTTTACGATCCAGGAAATGAGTACTTGATCTATAGTCACCTTATACTTTTGAGCTAACTGACCAGCAACTTTAATAATTTGTACTACACTATCCTCTGGTTCTTTTGCAAAAAACTTACCTCCAGCCAATGTGGAATACCCCATTGGTTTAATACCATTTTTTATACATTGATCTAAAGTACCATCAGTAAAAGGTTTTAAATATAATGGGGATATTTCAATCTGATTTGTCTCTAAAGAAATTAAATCATTAAGCATGTCAAACTGTGATTGAGTAAAATTAGAAACTCCAAAACTTAATGCTTTCCCCTGGTCTTTTAATTTTGTAAAAGCGTCAGCAATTTCTTCTGGATTCATTAGCGGACTAGGTCTGTGCAGTAAAAGAAGATCAATATAATCAGTTTGTAAATTGGTCAATGACCTTTCAACCGATTCAATAATATAACTAGCCGAAGTATCATATGATTTTATTCGATTTTTAGGGCGATTTGGTGTTGTCAACTTAATACCACACTTTGTCACTAATTGCATTTTATCACGAAATGCGGTATTACCTTTTATTGCATGACCAAATAGTTCTTCTGTAGTATAGTGGCCATAAATATCGGCATGGTCAAATGTTGTCACATCGATTTCTATACAATCTTCAATAAGTTTTTGGGTTTGATCCACAGATAGATTGGCTCCCCATGCTCCCCAATTCATGCATCCTGCTACGATACGAGAAAAAACAGGACCATTTTTAGAAAATTCAACTTTCATATTATTCAAACTTTTAAAGTATCCTCAGAGACATTATGTAATCAATAATCAATGGCTTCATAGATCACCCTTTGTATTTCTGATCGTATATCATTAGCGATCAATTTTCGATTTGCAGAATCAGGAAACGTACGATTACTTAAGAAAACATAAATGATTTCCTCTTCTGGATCTGCCCAGGTAAAAGTCCCTGTAAAGCCACTATGACCAAAACTGGTCATCGATATGCAACCACATGTAGGACCAATATCTCCCAATTGGGGTTTATCAAACCCCACTCCTCTTCGTACATCTTTATCACAATAGTAGCATGTATTAAATTCTTCGAGAGTTTGACTTTTGAAATATTGCTTCCCACCATAATATCCACCGTTGAGATACATCTGCATTATTTTAGCAACATCATTTGCATTGGAAAACAAGCCGGCGTGCCCTCCTATTCCTCCGAACATAGCAGCTCCCTGATCGTGCACATACCCGTGTATAATCTCTTTTCTAAAAACCTGATCATTCTCTGTGGGTACTATTCGTTTCTTCTTGAATCTTTTTAAAGGTAGAAACGTGGTGTTAGTTGCTCCCAAAGGTCTATAAAAATGTTGTTGTGTAAGATCATTTAAAGTATTACCATAGTGATCTTCTATATATGTTTTTAAAAGATAATATGGCAAATCACTGTATTTATAACGCAATTTTGTTCGCAATTCACTGTCCTTTATTCGCTGCATTAAAGAATCCTTCATATCGCTTCGCAAGTAAAGATTATTTGTTACTTCTATATTAAAGTCTTCCGAAAATCTATTGCGATAATATTTCTTATCTGGTTTTTGAGTTATGGTGTCTAATGTTTTCAAATAAAACGGAATCCATGCTCTCAATCTGGCATAATGTGACAACATAGACCTAACAGTGATATCTTTTTTGTTAGAATCGTTAAACGACGGTAGGAGTTCGCCTACTCTAGAGTCTAAAGAAATAAGTCCTTTATCTTTTAATTCAATAGTAAGCGGCAATGTAGCCAGTATTTTTGTAAGTGATGCAAGGTCATAAATATCTGAACCCTTTACTTTGCGAAGTTTATTATAAGTATGATAACCGTAGTTTTTATTAAAAATAACTTTTCCTTTTCTGGCAATAATTAACTGCAAACCAGGTGTCATTTTTTCTTCTAATGCGCGATTAACGATAGAATCAATTCTACTAAGCCTATAAGAATTAACACCAACACTCTCTGGTAACCCATATGTTAATCGTTTTAGTGATCTTGTTTCGATTCCTGTTCCTACCGGGAATTCTTCTCCTACGCTCACTGGCAACTTTCCTTTTGCTTCTATCGCACCAAAAAGAAGTTGAGCTGCTTTCTCTTGTGCTACACTACTATTTTGATATGCCATTACAATTCCTTCAAAATTTGTGGTAGAAAGCATATCTAATGCCGCGTAAGGGCGTGCAAAAATATTGAGTACAGTAGTATTGAGCCTGGCGATCTCATATAACCAAACTAATTCTTTATCGGTAAACTTATAGGTTGCCCAGGGTGAAGTATTAGACTTATGAAATCCTATTACTATATAATTATAATTACGTAGCTGCTCCATCATATCACTAAGCTGACCGGCTTTAATCCAATCAACCTTGGTATACTTGTTCAGTTGTTCGTAAAAAGCTTCTCCAGAATCATCTCCCAGAGATACATAAGCAACTTTTTTCAGGTCTAAGTTCTTTATCGGTAATGTAGCCCTGGCATTTTTTATTATGGTTAATGAGTTCTCTACCAATTCATGATGCAAGACTTCATTTTTAACACTATTTAATTCTTCATATAGATATGCCGTTTCAACTGGCTGATACTTATTTAGTCCTACCTTATACTTTGCAAGTAAAATCTTCCTTACAGAATGCGCCAAACGTTCTTCTGTAATTATTTTCGAATAATATGCAGAAATAATCTTTTGTGAGGCAAGTGGTACATCTTCAGAAATCAATAAAATATCATTACCTGCTAAAAATGCTGCCAAATCAATATCACCCGGATCCTTAAAACCTGAAGCCCCATTCATATTTAAGGCATCGGTGAAAATCAACCCTTTAAACTTCAGACTATCTTGTAATAATGTGGTGACAACATTTTTAGAGATCGAAGAAGGATATCCATATCTAGATTCTAAACTTGGGATATTAAGATGCGCCACCATAACACTGGAAAGGCCTTCATCAATAAGTTTTCGATAAGGAAATAATTCTACACTATCAATTCTTTTGGCATCAAAATCAATGGTGGGTAGGGTTTTATGAGAATCACTATCGGTATCACCATGCCCAGGAAAGTGTTTTGCAGTTGCAATAACCCCTTCTTTTTGCATGCCTTTCATAAAAGCCAAAGACTTTTGGGTAACTTCTTCTTTATCTTCTCCAAAAGATCGGTTACCTATAATTGGATTTTTTGGGTTTGTATTGATATCAACAACAGGGGCAAAATTAATATGCACTCCCAATCGCCTGCAATGCCTAGCTATTTGTCTTCCGGTTTCTTCAATTAAATCATTATTCTGAATAGCTCCCAATGTCATATTCCATGGAAATGCTTGTGTAGAATCTAATCGCATCGCCAAGCCCCATTCTGCATCCATTCCTATCAACAAGGGTATTTTGGAAAGCGATTGATATTCATTATTTAATTTCGCCTGTCTATTAGGGCCACCTTTAGAAAAGATAACACCTCCAATATGATACTCCTGGATTAATTTTTTTATTTTGTCTGTATCTTTTTTAGGTTTTGAAGAGAGTATATCAACCATAAACAATTGACCTACTTTCTCTTTTAATGTCATCGTATTATAGACACTATCCACCCAACGTTTTTGGGCTTCCTGGTCCTCTGTAAATAAGGGGCTCTCTTGCTGTGGATAGATTACAGAGGTTATTAATAAAATTATAAAAGAAATGTACTTTTTAATAAAATGCCACACGAAAATTTTAGTTTAAAAAACGGTTGTGCCAACTGTCTTTTGCTGGCACTTCCCAATTGGTTCGATATTCAGCAATGTTAGTCACCAGGTTATTGAAAACGATAGTATTTGGGGATACTGATCTATTTTTTGCCATCTTTTTAAAATCGGCAAGAGTTTTATATGCTACAAACTCTCCTTGCTTAAAAGATACATTCATTTTGTCCATTAGATCAACATTGTAAGCTTGCTCTAATTCTTGAATAAAATGGACGGAAGCGTCGATTGAACATCCAGATGCCGCATTAAGCCCCTGATCTAAACCAATGGTTATAAATCTTTTATATTTAATCTCATATCCCGCCTTAAGATCAGCACCATGCGCTGTCCATTGAGTAATGAATCCTTTTAATTTTTGTTTAATCTCCTCTAATTCTTCCAGGGAAAATGACCTATTTGCTTGATAAATCCATACTCTGGATGTTTCTGGGAGGTCATTAAAATCTACCAACATCAGCTTTTTTTTTATGTGCTACTAATGTAACAAAAACTATTACTATATACTTCTATAAAAAAGAGTTAATATGAACAACATATTAACTCTTTTAAAATTGTGTAAGCCTAAGAAAATAATCTATAAATCTTGTGCATTTGCGATAAGTTCTGCAACGTCCATTACTTCGATACTATCTTCTTTCTCTTTATTTTTCACTCCATCTGTCATCATTGTATTACAAAATGGGCATCCGGCAGCAATAATATCTGGTTTTGTTTCCAGAGCATCTTCAGTCCGCTCGATGTTTACATCTTTATTGCCGGGTTCTGGTTCTTTAAACATCTGTGCTCCCCCTGCCCCACAACACAAGCCATTACGCTTGCAGCGTTTCATTTCAATAAGTTCTACTTCTAGTTTCTTGAGCAGGTCTCTGGGTGCTTCATATATATTATTTGCCCTACCAAGATAACAGGGATCATGAAATGTAATTCGTTTTCCTTTAAACTTTCCTCCTTCAACGGTAAGTCTGCCTTCATCAAGAAGAGACTTAAGAAATTGCGTATGATGCATTACTTCGTAATCACCTCCTAAAGAAGGGTATTCATTTTTTAAAGTATTAAAACAATGAGGGCAAGCAGTGACCACCTTTTTTATTTCATATGCATTCATTACCTCTATATTGGTAACTGCCTGCATTTGAAATAAAAACTCATTACCTGCTCTTTTTGCAGGATCCCCTGTACAACTTTCTTCTGTACCCAATACAGCAAAGTCAACACGAGCATTATGGAGTAATTTTACAAAGGCCTTGGTGATTTTTTTGGCTCTATCATCAAAACTACCGGCGCAACCTACCCAAAATAAAACTTCTGGTTTCTTGCCTTCAGCCATATACTCTGCCATAGTTGGCACCTTTACAGTTTCACTCATACGTAATACTTTATATTCTTATTTTATAATTTCAGGAAACACTCCACCTTTAATTAATCATGTTTTCCATCGTCAAAAACCTCGATGGTAACCACCCTTTCTACTAGCTCGGTAAATTTACCTGTGTAACGGGTTGCTTTTACTAAATGATTATCGATCCAGTGATAATTTCCGCCTCGTGGTTTTCCCATTAGTAAGCTATGATATTTAAAACCATGCTTATTTAACCATTTTTCAGTTACTTCTCTATGATCTTCTGTTCTTGATGTAAAAAAACAAATAACATGTCCTTCATCAAACCATTTATTTAGTGTAACTAAGGCATCAGGAAATGGCTCACAAGTTACCATTCGCTCTGGTTCTTCATTAGGTACATCTTCTGTGATGGTTCCATCGATATCAATGAGATAGTTTTTAATACCCTCTGGTAGTACTGGACTTATGTGTTCTCCTGCTTCTACTTTGTCATGCAATAATTTTTCTACTTCTTCCTTCTTCATAACGTTTACTTTCTCTTAATTTTAATGGTTTTACTTGGTTAACTTTTTGGTTATTAGGTGTGGTTACTCGTTACTCCAGTTTAATCTATCCATTTGATTAAATGGCCATGGCGCGCCATTATTTTCAATATTAGACATCATATTATTTAGATCAGATGGTGCGGCGCTTTGCTCCATTACCAGATATCTTCTCATATCGATAATAATTGATAAAGGACTAATACTCACAGGACATGCCTCTACGCATGCATTACAACTTGTGCACGCCCATAACTCTTCTGCTGTGATATAATCGTTTAATAATTGCTTTCCGTCATCTACAAAACTTCCATTCTTATCAATATTATCACCCACTTCTTTTAGACGATCGCGGGTATCCATCATAATTTTTCGTGGAGATAGCTTTTTCCCAGTTTGGTTGGCCGGGCATTCACTCGTGCAACGGCCACATTCCGTACAGGTATATGCGTTAAGGAGTTGTGCCCAGTTAAGATCCATCACATCAGAGGCCCCAAACTTCTCTGGTTCTCCTTCTGGTTCGTCACCAGCAGGCGTTGCAAAAGGATCTGCACTGGGATCCATCATTAACTTTACTTCATTGGTTACAGCCTCTAAATTATCAAACTCTCCTTGAGGTTTTAAATCACCATAATACGTATTTGGAAATGCCAAAAGAATATGCAAATGTTTTGAAAAGTATAAGTAATTTAAAAATACGAGTATCCCCAATATATGAAGCCACCAGGCTCCTCTTTCCAAAAGTACCAGGCTTCCTTCTGACATCCCATTAAAAAGGGGTGATATAAATTGGCTAACAGGATAAGATCCTGCTTTGATATAGTGATCCGCTCCTAGTTCTTGCAATTGTAAATCAGCTGCATTCATCGTTAAGAACAAAGTCATAAGCACAACTTCAAAATACAAGATAATATTTCCATCATTTTTTGGCCAACCCTTAAGAGTTTTAAAACGTCTTATGTTAATTACATTTCGACGAATCCAAAATATTATCACACTCACCAAAACTAACAACGCCAGAATCTCAAAAGATGCAATTAGGAAATTATAGAATCCTCCTAGAAATCCAAAAATCCTATGCGTACCAAAAATCCCATCTATTATAATTTCTAAGACTTCGATATTAATAATAATAAAACCCAGATATACGATAACATGCAATACTCCAGCTATGGGCCTTCTTACCATTTTGGACTGTCCAAAAGCAATCATAGCCATATTCTTAAATCGTTCACCTTTGTTATCTGATCGATCAACATCTTTACCAAGACGAATATTACGGATCACTTTTCGGATGTTCCTGGTAAAATATCCAATCCCAGCCACAAGGGCAATTACAAATAAGATATTAGGTATATATTGCATAGTTTTTAATTTATCGAGTCTGTGGGTTTTTCGTAAGGTTTATTTTTTCTTCCAAAAACTGAAAGGTGAACATACCGTTTCGGATTTAATCTTAAATCCTGAAGTAGTAGTTCTAGTTGCTTACTTGTACTTTCTAAATTATCATATAATTTTTCATCTTTAAGCAACTTTCCTGCGGTTCCTTTTCCTGCATTCAAGTCTATTGAAATCTTTTCAAAATTAGCCAAAACAACTTCTAGCTCCTTTCCAATTTGTTTTATGTTAATCTGAGAAAGAGAATCTGATACTTTATTAAGTTTTGTAGAGATCTCATCAGCATTCGAGAAGGCATTACTAAGTTTTTCTTCGTTATTAGCTAATAAATTATTAAGTCTGATCGATGTTCCCTTAAATTGTTTAACACTAACGCTTAAATCTTTAAAAATAGAATTTAGATTATTTTGACTATCTACATTCAAAATATTATTAACCGAGGTTAACAAGGTATCTGCATCTGTTATAGCAGCTTCGAGCTTGGCCTGCAAGGGAGCAAGTTTATCATTTACCAACTCAAGCAAACCAGGTTCTAATCTACCTGGTAAGGTATCACCATCTTTGGCTTCAAGCCCTTGTTCATATTCAGGAATGATAGCAAGAGACTTGCCTCCTATCAATCCCCCACCGTATACCTTTGCCTCACTATTTTTTGAAAAAGCAAAATCACTATCAACATTAAACTCTACTACCAAATTACCTTCGGTATCGGCAAAACGGATGGCTACCACTTGTCCAACAACCAAACCGTTGATCGTTACGGGTGATGAAGGAATAAGTCCTTCTACATTTTTATAGACCGCGTATAACGTTCTATCATTCTCAAGAAGATTTTTCCCTTTTAAAAAACTATATCCAAAAATTAAAAGTGCTATAGCACAAACAGCTAATATTCCGGTTTTGACTTCTCGAGTAATTTTCAAAATAGATTTAATTTTAGGTCACAAATTTAGAATAAAAAATAGATTTCCCCTGATTATTTTTTAAGGAATTCTTAGTATTTATTAAGATTAGTTAGAAGATGTATTGGCTTTTAGTGCTTCTGCTAACGGAATTGATTCATTATTGCGAAAAGCTACAACAAAACTGGAGTCAAACCCTTTACCAACAGCAATTTCTCTAAGTTCTTGGATCAATGTATAGTTTGAAGTACTTCCAAAGTAATATTTATACAAATCACCTGTTTTCATCTTCGATAACTGATCTAAACCATTAAAATTAAATGGTTCAAGTTCTATATCTGTAGAACCTGCAGCAATTTGCACTTTAAATGTTACATCTTCATAGACTTTATCTCCTTTCATTTGAGCAGTAGTATTTACCAGCTCACTAGTCTCTTGTTTTGGTACATAATATATGGCATCAAGGCTTTCTTTATAGTCAATTATAGAAGTTGTTATTGATTTTGCCATATTCTCTTGTCCCTTTTTAGAATTTAAGTATTTCCCTTCACTATGATTAGTTAGAAAACCAAGTTCGATAAGAACACTTGGCATATACGTTTGATGTAGCACTACAAAACCAGCCTGTTTTACTCCTCTACTCTTTCTTTCTAACGTCTTTTTAAATCGATTTTGTACAAAACTGGCTAGTGTTAGACTTTGATCAAGGTATTCTTCTTGCATTAAAGTGAGTCCTATAATAGACTCTGGAGAATTAGGATCAAAACCATCATAATTAGCCTCATAATTATCCTCTAACAGAATTACCGAGTTCTCATTCTTGGCTACATTAAAATTCTCATTATTAGCGTGTAATCCCAAAACAAATGTTTCGGTACCATGCGCTTGAGAACGGTGCGAATTACAATGCACAGAAACAAAAAGATCTGCATTTGCCTTATTGGCAATTTTTCCTCTTTCATGCAATTCTATAAATTCATCAGTTTTTCGCGTATAAACAACTTCAAACCTTGGATCTTTTTCCAATTCTGCACCAATAGCCAAAACAACATTCAAAGAAATTTCTTTTTCCTTATATCCATTTCCTCTATTTCCAGGATCGTGCCCACCATGTCCTGCATCCAAAACCACCACAAACTTCTTTTCACCCTGTAAAGCATCAGGCAATTGAAATGCGGAAAGGACAAAAATTAAACCTCCAAGAAAAATACTATATGCTATATTTCGTTTCATTAATTAAAAATAATTTTATGGTATCCCTGAAACATTGTATTCATATTTCAGTTTTTAATAATAGATCTTAAAACGTATAAGGTTATGATTCATAAAAATAATTCTATCCCCTCTATGTTTAAACGCTTTTGGGAATGTACTTATGACATAATTTTTTATTTTTTTATCAATTACAATCTAAGCTTTAAAAATATATGTAATTTTGGCACTTCAAAAACTAAGCCATAGTTATACAAAAATAGGATATAAACCATTGCAAACAACGGTACGATACATACTTTATTCACTAAGTTTTTCACTTTTTTGTATTTGTCAAATTACGGCACAAGAAACAAATAAGACTACAGAGGTACCTATTCCTGCCCAAAAAGAATCTATTGCAATAGATTCTACAAAAGCAGTTACTCTTAATCCTGAAGAACTTATAAGCGAAAAAGCTCAGGATACCACCAAAAAAGATACGTTAGCTCCCGAGCCACAGTTTTTGACCGATAAAGTGGACTATAAGGCTACCGATTACATGCGATTAAGCCGTAAAGAGAACAAAATGTATCTTTATAATGAAGCCGAAATTATTTACGGGGATATGCAAATCAATGCCGGCTTTATTGTAGTAGATAATGAAAAAAGTGAGGTATATGCCTATGGTATAAAAGATTCTTTGGGCAAGTATACCCAAACACCAATATTTAAACAAGCGCAAAATGTGGTAGAGCCCGATTCTATTCGTTTTAACTTTGATACCGAAAAGGCCCTGATTTACAACTCCAGAACAGAACAAAACGGATTTAAGATTAAAAACGAAATCTCGAAGCGTGAAAATGATTCTGTTATTTATATGCGGAATGTAAAATTTACCACCTCAGAAAATATCGAGGATCCCGAATATTACTTCTACGCAAGGCGTATAAAATTTGTACCTAAAAAGAAAATTGTAACAGGATTAGTCAATATGTTTATTGCAGATGTCCCTACTCCTTTAGGATTACCTTTTGGCTATTTTCCGCTTTCAGAAGATAGAACTTCAGGGTTTATAATTCCCAATCCAGGAGAAGAAAACAACAGAGGATATTTTCTACAAAACGGAGGATATTATTTTGCAATTAGTGATTATGTAGATCTAACACTGCTGGGAGACTACTACACTAATGGAAGTTATACCTTTGCTATAGAATCTGCCTATGCGTTACGATATAAATTTAGAGGTAACTTAAGGTTTAGGTTCGAGAATAATTTGCAAAGTGAACGAGGGTTTCCAGATTTTTCAAGAACTACAACCTATAATATTCAATGGACGCATAGTCAGGATGCAAAAGCTAGCCCTAATTCTCGTTTTTCTGCTTCGGTGAATTTTGGTAGTAGCGATTTTTTTCAGCAATCTACAAACCAATTAAATACTGGTAACTTCTTAAATAACCAGATCAGTTCTTCTATATCGTATTCAAAAACAATTCCCGGTGATCCGCAAGTAAATATTAACCTGGCTGCTACACATAATTCTAATACGAATACAGGTATCGTAAATATGTCATTGCCAAACATGAATGCCAGTGTCTCTAGAGTTTTTCCGTTTGCTCCTAAGGTTGGTGTAAAAAAAGGAATTATTCAGAATATTAATACACAATACAATTTTAGAGGAGAAAATAGAATTGTCACTACCGATGATGATATTTTTTCCGCAGAAATGTTTGAAGGAGCCACATTAGGAATGCAACATTCTATTCCTGTAAGTACGAATTTTAAGATTTTTAAATATATAAGTGCTACTGCAGGTACCAATTATCAGGAAAACTGGGTTTTTGAGACCATTAAACAAGACTATGACCCCGAGGCCAACAACGGTGCGGGTGCAGTAGTAAGAGATACCATTCAAGGTTTTGATGCTTTTCGTACCTATAATTTTTCTGCTAGTTTGGGAACTACTATCTATGGAACTTTTAATTTTAAGAAGGGTAAAAAAATACAAGCTATTAGACATACAATGCGCCCCTCGGTAAGTTATAGCATCAACCCTGCTTTTGATCAATACTACGAACGTTTTGAAAATCCGCAGCCAGATGATCCTGATACCGAGATCAATGAATCAGAGTTTGAATATTCAAGGTTTGAAGGTGGTTTTTTTGGGCCCCCAAGCAATGTTTTCTCAAGCAGTATTGGTTTTTCATTAAGTAATAACCTCGAGATGAAGGTAAAAGATAAAGATACTACAGCCACAGAAGCCAAAAAAGTAGTTTTGTTAAACAACCTGAATTTTAGTACTGCATACAATATAGCCGGAGACTCTCTGAAATTAAGTCCGATCTCGGTCACTGGAAATATTCCTATTATTCAAAATAAGTTGGATATTAACTTTAGTGCTCAATTGGACCCCTATGCTTTGGATAATAATAATCGAAAGATTGATGTATGGAACATCGAAAACGGCGGAAGTCTTTTTAGACTTACCAGAGCCAGTGCTAACTTCGGATATTCATTTTCTAGTGCAGATTTTGAAAAGGGCAAAGCAATTGAAGATCCTTTAAAAAATCAAAATCTTCGAAATGGTGGTCGGGCCGATGATCTTTTCGGTGGTGTAACCGATTTTGGTGAAGATCGATCCTTTGACAGAGACCGAAGTAAAGAAATAGACCCCGATACCAAGGATTATAATTATAAAATACCATGGACATTACGGCTCGCCTACAATATAAATTACAGCAATAATTCCAGGGAAAATACGATATCCTCGCATTCGCTTCAGTTTTCTGGTGATGTTGAAATTGCTCCGCGTTGGTCGGTCGGAGTCTCTTCGGGATATGACTTTGCAAATCCAGGATTTACTTTTACCAACCTCAGGTTCCAGCGGGATCTTGAGAGCTGGACCATGAACTTTAACTGGATACCGTTTAGCGAACGTACTTCATGGAATTTCTTTATAGGTATTAAATCCTCTGCACTTAGTGATATTAAATGGGATAAGAGACGTGAACCCGATAGACAACTGTAAAATAGGGTAAAGGTTTGAGGTAAAATTATGAACTAAATATAGCAACACATGAAAAAAATTATTACAACTTCCAAAGCTCCTGCTCCAATTGGCCCCTATAACCAGGCTATCCTAAACGGAAATACATTATATACTTCTGGACAAATTGCTATGAATCCTGAAACAGGAGAATTAGTACTTGATGATATCAAAACTGAAACCGAGCAGGTAATGCAAAATCTAAAAGCGATCCTTGACGAAGTCGGAATGACCTTTGAGAATGTAATTAAAACCACTATTTTTCTTAACAACATGAACAACTTTGCCCAGGTAAATGAAGTTTATGGCGCTTATTTTAATGAAGATACCGCCCCTGCCAGAGAGACTGTGGCGGTGGTCGCTTTACCAAAATTAGTTAATGTAGAAATCTCGGTCATTGCAGTTAATCAGGTCTAAATTCAACATACACACTCAAAATAAAAACATCATTTTTTCGTTAGTAAGCTACTAAACCTACTAGTAAAATGGAGTTTAACCCACACATTAATCGATCTTTTTGCTACCTGAGAAGATCGATTTTTTTATGCTCAATATTGATCTTTACCCTAGGCTGTTCTTCAGACGACTCTGATGGCGATAGAAATGGTGGTAACGAAGACCCCAATCTCGAAAACATAGTTTTTACCAATACTACCACTGCTACAGATAGCAATGGCAATACTTATGAAGTAGGTTTTAACCAAGTTTCCTCTATTAATCAAGATCCTTTTATACGAAAGAAAAATCCTGCTGGCGAAACGGTATGGTATATCGAACATGAAAAATCTGAGGTAGACGGAAGAGCCAAGATGATCTTGATTGATAGTAATAATACGCCCTGGGTGGTATTTACTGTAGTGGGTGGTAGTAATAATCTTACTTACATTACCACCGAAGCGGTAGAAGATGGGGCTTTCTCTAACGTATATCAACGAAATTATGGTAATGGCGGCGGACCCAAAGTATCAATTATCGCCAAGTTAAATCCTGATACAGGCAAGATCCAAAAAGCCACGTATATCATAGCCAAAAAAAATGATGGTAAGACCAATGGTTTTAATATACAAGAGATTGGTATCAAAAATCAAAATATAGTCATACAGGTAGAATCTGTAGCCTGGCCACCAGGAACCGGAACCACTTACCAAAGATTTCCAGGCATTACTGATGCCGATCGCATTGATGGAGTATTTAAAATGTACTACGAAGTAAAAACCGATCTTACCGAAATTGTGGATGCTAGGATTTTAAGAAATTAGAGATATCCAAGAACCTACTCCATTTGGTCATCTGCGGTAGGGCCAAAAGAAGGAGGAACAGCAATATCTAATAACCTGAAATACACTCCCAACTGTGCTCTGTGGTGAATGATTTGTCCCAACGCATGCCGTATTACTTCGTATTTTGTAAATACCCAATACACTTGATCCCCACTACGCATCGTCCAGTTGGGTAGTAAATCATCTTCATGGGCATTGTTCAGCCTTGTTTTACCTTTCTTGTACGTTTCCTCCAACAGATCCAACAGCTCTTTGGTACTTTTTACCGGGGTTGGTTCATACGGAGTTTTGGCAAAATCAAGTTCGTTGGTGGTGAGTGCAGTATCGATCCATCCAGGTATTTCGGCTAGATGAACTGCCAGTAATTGCATCGACATACTTTTTTTGTCTGGTTTCCATCTGAATTTATCACCTGGTACCAACTCTAAAAATTTTCGTAAGGTTGCTACTTCGTCATCTAATTCTTTTACTAATAACGGTATGATTTGCATGATTTATGGTTTTAAAGATTGTTTACTTTAAAGATACCACAATCCAGCTCACCAACTTGTTGTCGATTTCTTAAAAATAGGAGAAATGCACTACAGTAACTTGAGTCCGGTATAATATTTATTGATCATCTGTTTTTTTATAAACTTGATAAGTTCCTTCTCCCAGAGGGAGAGGAAACACCATATACTTATTAATAACTGTTTAATACAGATTTTAAATTTAAATTATATCAAACTCACGTTATATCATGCCTTTACTACCCTCGTCTTTGATAAGGTATCGTGCCATCCCGGACCGTCTCCCAAAAACGAGAATGCATCAAAAGGTATATAACGACATAAGCTACGTAGTAGGATTCTAGTAGCATCAGGAGTATTACCCTCTTCATCAACCACCTTGGTCCCTGTGATTAATTTACCCAAGGTTCTACCTGTGATCATCTCAAACAATGTATAATAAATCATACCAATAATCATCCCAAACACATAATCCATTAATCGTCCTCCTTGCTCTAGGGCAGATACAGTATCAGGAGATACCAATGCCCATAACACACCAATCACAACACCAAAAACTAAGATAAATATATAATCAATTAAACGATTAGCAAATCGTTTTCCCTTGCTTACCTCGTTATTATAAATTGCACGCGTAGCTGCAGCTGCTGTTGCTTTTTCTTTTAGCGCTACATCTTCGTCAAACGAGGGACAAGTCTCCTCAAAATCGGCTATGGCATTTCTAAGGCCACAGATGATCCCTTGTTTCATATCAAACTTTTGATTTTTGCAGATTTTGCAAAATTGTAGTTGTTCTTGTCTGTTCATGATGGTTAGTTTATTTTACTGGTTGTCCGTGTAGTATGAATTGAGTTGGTTACTTATTTTTTATTTTTTGTTGGTGCAGACACATGAGCTATAGCTTTTTACTTTATCGTTGGCGTACAAATTATAAATTCAACTTACTGGATTTAATCAAAGTCTTACAATATTTGGAATAGCAGCACATAAATTCATTAAAAACAATACTTATGCTATAAAATGATAAAGGCCTCTTGTAAAGAGAGTTTTGCGTGAGAGATCACGAATCTAAGTAATTAATTTGAAAAGGGTGTACGGATTTCCGTAAGAGGTGCAGGGGATTTTTCCCCTGTTTAGGAGGGCTTAAGTCTTACTATTGCTCGAAAAAAGTTCGATGAAAATTGTTAATAAAAATTTATAATTGCAAAAAAACACCTCCCTAACCCCCCTCAAGGAGGGTATTGATAGGTTTTTCTAGTGTTTGTTTGCGTGACGGTACACTTCGACTACGCTAGCTCAGGGTTCGAATCAGTACCGAGGGCTGAGGCTCCCGAAGCCCGGAATTGTTTTTCCAAGAACAGCATAATCAAAATCAGGTTCTCGATACATCCCGATTATCATTGGGACACTCGAACTGATGCATTTTGATTATATTCAATATTCTAACTACTCAATACTAAGTGCTAACTACCTATTTACGTTGAAAGTATATCAGAGATACGAAGGAGTTCCTTATTAATTCCATAATCTTCTTTTAATCCCTCTTCAAAACTTGTCATTCTTATTTCATTATTGAGTAATCCCACCATGACATTTTTTTCGCCATCCAATAATAATTCAACGGCTTTTACACATAATCGACTTGCTAAAGTTCTATCAAAACAAGTGGGAGAACCGCCACGTTGAACATGTCCCAACACGGTAACTCTTACATCATAATCGGGTAGGTTTTCTGTAACGTAATCTGCCAATTCGAATACATTTTTACCGATTTTATCTCCTTCGCTTACGACTACGATACTTGAGGATTTTCCCGATCGTTTACTGCGTTTCAATGATTCCAACAATCGGTCGAGTCCCATATCTTCTTCTGGGATCAGAATTTCTTCGGCCCCGGCTCCAACTCCGGTATTCAGTGCGATAAAGCCAGAATCACGACCCATTACTTCAATAAAAAATAAGCGATCATGCGAACTTGCTGTATCCCGTATTTTATCAATGGCATCAATGACTGTATTTAATGCAGTATCATATCCTATGGTATAATTAGTACCGGCAATATCGTTATCGATTGTGCCAGGTACCCCAATCACCGAAATATCATGTTCTTCACTAAAAATTTGTCCGCCCCTGAAGGTTCCGTCACCACCAATCAATACCATAGCATCAACGTCTAATTCTTTGAGATGCCTGGCCGCTTTTTTTCTTCCCGCCGGGGTTCTAAATTCTTCTGATCTGGCAGATTTGAGAATGGTGCCTCCACTACTTATAATATTGCGCACACTACGAGCATTTAGGACGCAATGATCGCCTTCGATCATTCCTTGAAACCCTCTATAAAATCCTATACATTTTACATTATAGTAAGCACAAGCTCTAGCTACCGCACGAATAGCAGCGTTCATCCCAGGAGAGTCTCCCCCTGAAGTCATTACGCCAATAGTTCTGATCTCTTTTGCCATGTAGTATTGTTGTTTAGTTGGTTATTAATGTTTTATAAATCATATATTGCCGACATCAAAAGTGTGAATTTGAATGGTAAAGAAAAGTACTCGAAAGTTACTTATTCTTTTCTGTAAAGTTAATAAAATCCGGGGGTTCAATTTTAACTGTATCCTTAGGTTTTATGATCGAATCTTTAACTTTTTTGCTTTTGAAAATTTTGGCATAAAGTTCATTGAAATTATCAAAATCTACAGAATATGAGAGTCCCACTCCTTGCTCATATCCTTGATTGGCGGTACCAATAAACTGTATTTCATCTTGGCGGTTAAAAATCTTTCCGCGTAGCGTGCCGTCTTCATTAAAAAGATACTCTACCTCAACATCACCAACTACAGCAGATTCGTTTACTCCCCCAACGGGCACTCCTACCCGACCGTTAATCAAAATGCGATTATTGATCTGTGTAGAAAGTGTAAGACCAAATTGATCGTTATTTTCCTGATCCAGCGTTCGAACTCCTTGTACATAATTTAATCCCACCTGAAATTTATCATCCTCATCAGAAAATATTCCATTAAACAGACTCGATGCACGCTCTGCGACCAAACCTCCGGTTATTGCACCGGTATTAAGTGATCCATTATAAAACTGCCCAGAAGACACTAGGGACAATGCCTGTAATTCCATATTTGATTGATCACTAAGTCTGTAATCTAATTCACTTTTTACTACTGAACTTAGGTTGGGAAACTCAATGTTAAAATTAATGTCTGGTTGTATAAGTTGTCCTCGAAGGTCTACGACTACTTCTACAGGGATTTCGCGATTAATAGAAGCACTTTCGAGTAATATTGCAGGGTTTGCTTCGGTTTTATACACAGCGCTAAGGTCTAATACCGCTCTAGTTGGGCTTCCGTCCCAGTTAATAGTTCCCCCATCCCGCACTGTAAATATTTTTTCTACAAAGGCTCCGTATCTAAAATTATAACTTCCTTCATACGCCACAAAATCCCCCCACATGTTAAATTTACCATTGGTATTGATTTCGATAAGCAACGTACCCGCCCCACGACCTTTTAATGTACTTCCTGTATTTTTATCAATTACAATTTCTACTTCGGCATTATCATTTACATCCAGTTCGAAATTAAGTTCAAGTCCTTTTATATCCTCTAATTCAATCTCTTTTCCTTCTAATCGGGCTTTCTTTTCTTCGGGACTTAAGAAATGGATATATGAATTGTCTCCTATAGATTCTGTTTCGTTTAGCGGAATTTTAAAAACTGTTCCTTCTTCGGTGGTCGCATTAACATCGATCACCAATTCATCGGTAGGGCCTGTTATTCTAGCCTCGCCACTTATAAATCCAGTACCGTAATACAAAGATTCTTCATCTTCTTCGGTATCAAGAACCAGTAGTCGTTCATTAGCAAGAATCTCTAATCCCATATCCCATTTAGAAAAACGACGATGGGCAATATATCCTTTAAGAATACCTTCGGTATTATATTTGGTATCCCTTATATTAATGTTATCAAATTTGAACCGCTGCTTATTCAATACAACTCTTGAGTTATTTTCAAAATTTAAGTCGACATTCAGGTATGGGAAGGTAAGTCCGACCTGATTTAAATTCAGATACCCATCAATTGAAGGATTTTTATAATCTCCAGAAACTTTAGCCTCACCTGAAACGAACCCTCTCATATTTGAGATGACGACTCCTCCTAACGCACTAAACTCTGAAATATCGAACTTATCAAAATCCAAATCAACATCTATTGACGAATTACTTTCTGAAACGTTGATCGCACCTATTGCCGATAGTGTGCGTTGCCCTTCATTATTGATAAGTCGCGTGTTTACGTTATATTCAGTAAGATCTGCGTTACCGGCTACATCGAGTTTTAATGTTCCTAATGCTGTCTGATTTATGGCCAGGCCCTCTACTTCAATAGTAGAGTTAGGAAAATAAGAGCCCTTTTCCTGTAGTATAGCCAGCTCACCGTTTACTGTACCCTCAAAATTTAAGCTATCTATTCTGGGTGTAATTTTATGGAGATCCACCTGATCAAAAGTCGCTTTGATATTCTTATAATTCTCTCCTCGGGTTACCCCATTGATTTTTATCTCTTCATCCTGATAAGTAAGAATCACAGATTGTATATCTATATTATTGAAATCGTTATCAAAAATTACCTTATTCTCATCCTTATTTTTTTCACGATTTGCATACCAGGTATAGCCTTTATAGGTGAAATCTGATTTTCTCAATCCTATGACCGAATTATTTTCTTCATTAATCGTATGATAAAACTCAAGGTTGAAGTTATCTACATTATTTTTTCCACCTTTAAATTCTGAACGCATAAATAAGGTATCTTTTAAGGTCACATTAATCAAACTAAACTCTGAAGCATCATAAAAGTTTGTATCTATACTATCAATAGCCACATACGTATTAAAAAGGGGGTTTTTATTATCTACTTGAATATCAATGTCTTCAAAATAGTTTCCAAAGGCTGTGATTGATGGAGATTTGAATGTAAGTTTAAATTCTGATTCATTACTTTCTACCCTTCCTCTAATGAATGTTTTAGGTTCAAATTGAATTTCGGGAAAGAATACATCTACAATTTTATTATAAATGCTAAAATTAAACTCCATAAACTCATCGTCTGTAATTTCGGTAGCTTCAAAATTGGTATATAAACTACCTATAGAATTCCTAAAAAGATCATAGACATTTTCAACTCTAAAAATTCCTTTAACGCTTCCTTCTACAATGTCTGGACTATTAATGGTAACAGTTCGCACTCTATCGTCATCAAAACTAGAAGTAATGTCAAAATCTTCAAAATAGTATCCAGCATTTTGATTGGTATACAATGTTTTTGCAAATGAAATTGTTCCAAAGGCGTCGTTTATACCAGTACCCTTCATATCCATATACACATCACCATTGAGAATTGAAACGCTATCTCTGGTGAAAATGTTTAGTTTATTAAGATCTAGGTGGTCTACATTAGCTACAAAATCATAATTATTAATTTCTTCAGACAGATCTGCCACACCCTTAAAAGTGAACCTGGCATTTGGATCACGAGAGCTTAAATCACCATCGAATACACGGTCTTTGAGATTTCCTAATGCCTTCATGTTGTTATAGGCATAACCATTAACCTCTAATTTATTTATATCTCCCTCGATCTTAGTATTTAAACTTTCTAACGTAAAACCACTACCGTCTACATGAATATCAAAAGCTGAATTTCCTATTGATTCTTGTCCCAATAATTGACCCAGGTTAAAATTACTGGAAATAACATTTCCATTATATGTAGATTTGGTTAGGTCGTCCAGATTCTCTAATAAGACAAACGCATTTAATTTTCCTAATTGAGAGAAGAAATCCATATCTAAATCTACAGCTTTGGTAGTTACTGTCGCATTGCCTATGGCCATTACACTACCAAATTGATATAATGGCTTTGGTAAAGCATCGCCCAAAACCATTGGCAAGAGGTTAATCAGATCATAATAATTGGTGGTTAGGTTATCAAAATCGCCATCTAATCTAAACTTTGAAGCATCAGCAACTGCGTTCTGGATTCTAATCTCTCCCTTTATTGAAGTTCTATCAAGACCATATATATTTGCATTAACCACTTTGAAGTCATTAAGAATACCATTTATAGAAGTATTTCGTATTTTGAACTGCTGATTTTTACCAAATTCTTTATAAAAGGGAATCAAATCATTCGTTGATATTACAGCTCGGTTAAAAATTGCAGTAATGTTAACTTTGTTTTCAAAATCACTTAGCCCATCTACTTCATAAGAAAATCGTATATCACCTTCTACCTTAGAATCAGGTGTTTCAATACTCAATTCCTGAAAATTCATTTCTTCGGGCTTAACAGAAAAACAAGTTTGCAACTTAGAAACTTTTAAGCCTCTTTTATCATCAAATCCCAAGCTGTTAATATTTACATAGACATCGGGACCATCGACCATTAAATTTTCTGCATCAAGCAGGATATTAGAATACTGAATAACGTTTGGGTTATTTAAATTTTCGTTTATGAAACTATATCGTCCATTATTAATAAATATTTGTTCTGTTGTGAGAAGAAACCTTTGGCCAGAAGGAGTAGCATTGTCGTTGTCGAACTTACGAATAAACGTCATAAGATTATCACTGGTTTCATTCTTATAGACTTTCATTTTGAAAGTAAGATCTTTGATAGAAACATCACCTAGCTCTGGTCTGTTATCAAGTACGTCGTTCATACTGCCTATTGAAGTTCTAATACTGGTCGCATATAGTAATGTATCCTCATGGTGATCTTTTACAAAAACTTCTTTAAGCCTTATGCTTCCTGCATAAGTCAAACCAATACGATCAATATTTATATCAACTCCATATTCTGAATTTAAATAACCCGTCACTTTTTTACCAAGAAAAGTTTGTACATCAGGTATAGAAAATGTGACCATTATAAATGCAGAAAGTGATAAAAGGACAAGAAATATCCTTAACAATATTTTCCTTAATTTTTTGATACGTTTTATTGTTTTAACTTTGCAGACAATATTAACAATTTCTATGCCCTTTTCCTCATAATGAATCCACAAAAAATATACATTCTTGGTATTGAGTCCTCATGTGATGATACCTCTGCAGCTATATTATGCAACGGAAAAGTTTTATCAAATGTTGTAGCCTCTCAAAAAATACACGAACAATATGGCGGGGTGGTTCCTGAATTAGCCTCGCGGGCGCATCAACAAAACATTGTCCCGGTGATCGATCAGGCCATTAAACAAGCAGGGATTGAGAAAAAAGATCTAAGTGCAATCGCTTTTACGCAAGGTCCGGGATTAATGGGCTCTTTATTGGTAGGCACGTCTTTTGCAAAGTCTTTGGCTCTTGCTCTTGATATACCGCTAATAGATGTACACCATATGCAAGCGCACATTCTGGCACATTTTATAGAAGAAGATGAATTTGAACAACCAGAATTTCCGTTTTTGGCTATGACCATAAGTGGTGGACATACACAAATTGTAAAGGTAAATGATCACTTTGATATGGAAATTATTGGAGAAACCATTGATGATGCAGTTGGTGAAGCTTTTGATAAAAGTGCTAAAATATTAGGATTATCGTATCCAGGAGGGCCGCTTATTGATAAATATGCGCAATTGGGAAACCCAAAGGCATTTCCGTTCCCGAAACCAAAAGTTGGTGAGCTTAATTTCAGTTTCAGCGGGCTCAAAACATCGGTACTTTATTTCATCCAGAAAATGGTGAAAGAGAATCCAAATTTCATTGAAGAAAATCTTAATGACATCTGTGCTTCGTTACAATATACGATCATTAATATTCTTGTTGATAAGTTGAAAAAAGCTTCTAAACAAACCGGGATTGAGAGTATTGCTATTGGTGGTGGTGTTTCGGCAAACTCTGGAATTAGAAAAGCCTTAAAAGAAGGGGAATATAAATACGGCTGGAAAACTTTTATACCCAAGTTCGAATATACTACAGATAATGCAGCCATGATTGGTATCGTGGGGTATCTTAAATTTTTAAAGGGTGATTTTACTGATATGAGTGTCGTTGCAAAAGCCCGAGTTAAGTTTTAATCATTTAATGGTTGATGGAATTTAAAAATTGTTTTTTAATCTTTTTGGGCTTTGCGTCTTTATAACTTCTATAATTTTAACTACTAAGTACTGATGACTCAATACTAACAAAAATGCAATTATTCTATAACCCTACATTATCAGAATCGAGTACCGAAATAAAATTCTCCAGGGAAGAAAGTAAACATATTACAAAGGTTCTTCGCAAAAAAGAAGATGATATATTACATATTACCAATGGAAAGGGGCATTTATTTACGGCTCGTATTACTTTTTCTAATCCGTCGCAGTGCTTTGCTATAATTGATTCTTTTGACACACGACCCCTTAGGCCATATAAACTTCATCTTGCCGTAGCGCCAACCAAAATGAATGATCGTTATGAATGGTTTTTAGAGAAAGCTACAGAAATTGGTATTGATCAAATTACTCCTGTTATTTGTGATCATAGTGAACGAAAAGTAATCAAAGTAGAACGTTTTGAGCGTATTCTACAAAGTGCCATGAAGCAATCTCTGCAATCATATTTACCCCAACTGAATCCTGCAGTTTCGTTTTCTGAATTTATAGCACAGGAGCATACCGATCAATTATTGATCGCGCATTGCGAAGAAACCAAAAAACAATCTCTAAAAGATATTCTTCAACCAAAAACCAATGTTACTATCCTAATTGGTCCAGAAGGTGATTTCTCGACAAAAGAAATTGAATTGGCATTATCTTCAGGCTATACACCAGTAACTCTAGGAGACACAAGATTGCGTACCGAAACAGCCGCCATTGTTGCGACACATAGTGTTGCATTTATAAATGAATAGGTATTTATTTTGAGTTAGTAAACTACCTCGGGGTAAGCCCACGAGGCATTCGTAAGAAACAAATTTTTAATTTCGAGGAAAGCCTCGGGGTATTATACCCTTTGGCGGCGCCAATAAAAAACTGTCACATTTCGGTTTCTTTGAAGTGACAGTTTAATTTCCTATAGTTTGAACACCCGTTTTTTCTATTCTTTTAAAAATTTCAGGATATGGCTTTTACCATTTTCTGATTTTAGTTTTACAATATAAACCCCTGGATTTAAAGATTCTGTAGAAATTACAATGTCTCCTGTTTGACTTACATCATTATCTCCAACAACCTCTTTTCCTTTCATATCAAAGATTTTCATTTCTATTATTCTTGATACTTCACCAGTCCTGATGGTTAAAAGATTATTCACCGGATTGGGGAACAACTCTGCTTTTGGGTTCTTTTCGAGCGCTTTTATTTCTCCTGCTCTAAAACCACTTGCCGTACCACATATATCTTCTTTGAATTCAATTTTAATTACAGGATGCTGTATTTCTCTATAATCATCTACAAAGATCTGCTGTACACTGCGCGTTACACATGGTTCGTGCTTAATTTCTTTGAGCTCTATTTCTTTTTCGCAAGGTGTTCCTGTTTTTCCTGTATCGGTAGTTTCTACAAGGTATTTGTCTATACCACCAGCACCAATAGAAGATGTAAATCCCGTAAAAGCAAAACCTTTATCAAAATCATCACTTACAAGCTCTATCCCAATTTCCGTTCCATTTCTACCATAATTGCGAGCCCATAATAAGTTACCTCCACTATCGGTCTGAAACAACATCGCTTTACGAGTAGAAGAAAGATTATTCAATCCCACTATCGTATATAGCTGTTTTCCAGAGGCATCTTGGGTGACTTCAATCCCATATCCATATTCACCTCTTTCGGTTCCGTAGGTTTTCATTCCTAAAAAGTTACCTCCATTACTCATGTATAGTAAGAATGCATCTTGCGAATTATTAATTCCGAAGCTATTGGTATATCCCGTAAGTACGAAGTCCCCATCTTTATTTTGCTTTACACATGTCGCTTCGTTTCTGTAACCAATTGTAGGGTCCAATTCATCTGGATATCCAAGAATTCTATTCCATTCAAGATTAAGATCTGGTTTTAACTTCACTACAAATAGATCTGTTGGTGGATTAGTCAAAGCACCACTTCCACCACATCTTCTGTTGGTAGTAGACCCCGAAATAACATATCCGCCATCTCGGGTTTGTTCTATCCATAATCCTCTTTGATCTCCTTCGCCACCAATTACAGTAGCTCCTGTAAGGTTTCCTTGAAAATCGGTTTTTACCACATATATGTTCGAACCCGGATATGCATTCCCATAACTTCTGGTTTCACCAACCATAATGTAACCCGGTTTTCCATTTTCATCTTTGATACTTTGTACACAATGAAAGGTATCTAGTCTTTCTCCCCCAAAAACTCTTGAGAAAACAGGAAAGCCGTTAGTATCTACCCCTACGAGAAACGCATCTCCTTGCCCAGCTCCATAACTATATGTGATTCCCGCCGCAACGTAGGCTACAGGGTTATTAGGACTGAAATAATTCGATTGTCGAACCGAATTGAAATATTCGTGACTCTCACCTCCATAAACACGTGACCAAATCTGATTTCCGTTAAGGTCGGTCTTAACTAAAGTGGCTTCAAGACTGCCAATATAACTACGGGCGGTATACCCGGCTATTAAATATCCTTTTTCTACTTTTTTAAGCTGAGTAAGTGATCTCCCCATATCCGACGTTTCCGTTCCGTAAGAATGTTGAAACTGTGAAAAGCTCATGTTCACCATAAAAAAACAGGCAATACAATAATAAATTGTTTTCATAATGATTTGAATTAAATTGGTTAATAAATATGTTTTCCTGTAATCCTGTGCAGTTTACGCTTAGACAATCTGCAATGGTAGTTCGAAGTTTTTCTGAATATACAGAACGGGGTAAGTAAATGATATAACATTAACAATGTTGGAGGCTAAATAATAACATCCCTTTATAAGTTCCTAGAGGTATACAACTGATAAACAAGGGTTAAACACCTACAACAAAGTAAGGTTTTACTGTAGCAACAACTCAATTAACGTATTCTTAAAGTATAGTTTACATCAGAAATCTATACCTTTACATATTCACAACCCTTAGTATTATGCCAAAGTTGATTTACTATATTTTTCCTTTAGTTTTTCTATTCGTGAATTGTTCTTCGAGCAACAATGATCCCGACACCTCTAATCCCGACAATAATCAAAATACAATTAGTGCTGTCGAATTTATCGATGAATTTGTCTTCCCGGATCAGGAGATTAATAGTGTTCCTATAGGTGGATTCTCGGGAATTGATTATCAAAACGGAAAATGGTATATCATCTGTGATACTTCTACTCCTCCCATTCGTTATTATGAAGCCAATATATCATATACAAAAGATGGTTTTCAGCATGTTGGTATTACAAACATGATCGAAATTAAAGATGCATCTGAAAATCCTTTGGAACAAGGTGTGGTAGATCCCGAAGCGATAAGACTTGATCCGGCTACCAATACTATTTTATACACTAGTGAAGGATCAATAAATAATGATATCGATCCTGCGCTCATAGAAATTTCTGCACAAGCAAATCAAATACGTAATTTTACGCTACCCGAGAACTTTAAAGCAAATTCTGCAAACGACAGCGCTGGACCTCGACATAACGGTGTTTTGGAAGGGTTATCAATAAGTTATGACAAGAAAGGATATTGGGTCTCATTTGAGCTGCCTCTTATTGAGGATGGTCCAGAACCCACCACCACAGATACCGAATCACCGGTAAGAATAACTTTTTTAAACAAAACAACTGGAATTGCAGAACGACAGTTTGCTTACGAACTGGATCCCGTTGCGAGAGCAGCTATGTTTGGGACGTCTTTTGAAGTTAACGGACTCGTAGAGATTATAGAATATGATAACAACAAATTTCTTGCCTTAGAGCGATCTTTTGCCTCTGGTTATTTAGATGGGGGAAATAATGTAAAGATCTATAAAATTGATGCTACCAATGCAACAAATACGCTAAACATAAATTCACTTGCTACAGAGACGTATGCTAAAGCTACCAAAACCTTACTTTTTGATTTTGAAACCATTCGCAGTCAATTAACTCGCAGTACAGTGGATAATCTGGAAGGCATCACTTTTGGCGCTGAACTAGAAGATGGAAGCAGAACGTTAGCTGTCATCTCAGATAATAACTTTAATTCGTTCTTTCCACAACTTACGCAATTGATCGTATTTAGGGTGATGCCTTAACATATTTTATTTTAAAATATCCAAACAATACACATAAATATAATTCAATATAGAAGATTTATAATTTTAGTGTTATGCCGTAGTAAATATAAAGCGCTCTGAGGCCTGCAGGAGATATTTTAAAGTATGCGACGAGCTCTCGCAGGACTGCAGGAGATATTTTATAGTATGTAACTAGCTCTCGCAGGACTGCAGGAGATATTTTATAGTACGCAACGAGCTCTCACAGGACTGCGGGAGATATTTTACAATATGCAATGAGCTCTCGCAGGGCTGCAGGAGATATTTACATCATTGATTTTCAATATTTTGGGC
This sequence comes from Aquimarina celericrescens, assembly GCF_042682765.1. Taxonomy (NCBI): domain Bacteria; kingdom Pseudomonadati; phylum Bacteroidota; class Flavobacteriia; order Flavobacteriales; family Flavobacteriaceae; genus Aquimarina; species Aquimarina celericrescens. Next base: position 485,314 of record NZ_JBHUHY010000002.1, read on the forward strand.
GATTTAGTAAATACATAGCACAAAACTTTTGTAGTGGGAACATTGCTGATGAAAGTAAACTACGTACAGGGCATAGATCGGTAATGAATTTTGATTTTATAGTAAGCCACAGAGTATTTAAATCTCGATTATAGAGTAAGTTCTGGTTATGCAATTATTACCGTTCCGTATAAGATCATCTCAAAAGATCAACTATCACTTATTCCATGAATCCTCAGATGTTTTTCTTTAAAACCACAGGAGCTACAAAATCTTGTTTGTATGAATTTAATTTTAGTACTTTTAGTCTTTATTTTAGACGTTGTACGAATGAAACTTACAGTATACATTTTCTTTATAGTATTTTCAACTTCAATTTATGGTCAGGACATAGCGGTTTTGCATTATAAAGGTGGTGGAGATTGGTATAGCAATCCAACAGCATTACCCAATCTTATTAAATTCTGCAATCAAAATATAAACACTGCTATGGGCGATAAACCAAAAACGGTAAAGCCAGAGAGTGTTGATATTTTTCAATATCCCTACATTCATATGACGGGCCACGGAAATGTGTTTTTCACAGATCAAGATGCAGAAAACTTGCGAAATTATCTGCTAAGCGGTGGTTTTTTACATATTGATGACAATTACGGGATGGAGCCTTATGTACGTAAAGAGCTTATTAAAGTATTTCCTGATAAAGAGTTAGTGGAGCTACCCGCAACGCATCCAATTTTTTCTTATCAATATGATTTTCCACAGGGATTACCAAAAATTCATGAACATGATGGTAAGCGCCCACAAGCTCTAGGAATTATTCACGAAGGTAGATTGTTATTATTGTTTACCTTTGAAAGTGATCTTGGCGACGGTTGGGAAAACCCCGAGGTACATAACGATCCGGAAGAAGTTCGATCAAAAGCCCTTAAGATGGGAGCTAATATCATTAAATATGCTTTCGAGAATTAATGAGTCAACAATTACATCATGATACAAATCGATTTACCAAAAAGCAATTTCCAATAACGTTGGTTTGTGATCGCGTAAATTCTCCGGCAAATATCGGTAGTATTTTTAGAATTGCTGATAGCTTTGGTATAGAACGAATCTATTTTTGTGGTCAGGACATAACGGTAGTCAGTAAACGTATGCAACGTACTGCTCGCTCTACACATGAAGTTGTACCTTACCTACAGACAGAAGATATTAAAGCGGTCATTACAAAATTAAAGGCAGAAGATTATACTATTTTGTCCCTAGAAATTACAGAAGACAGTATCCCTGTATCTGAATACCGTTTAGAATCATCAGAAAGAATTGTATTGGTTATTGGAGAAGAGAATTCTGGCGTGTCTGAAGAAATCTTAAACGTATCCAAACAAAGTGTTCACATAAATATGTACGGAAACAATAGCAGCATGAACGTTGCAACTGCAACTGGAATTGCTTTATATGAAATCACTAAGCAGTGGTTAGTGGTTAGTGGTTAGTGGTTAGTGGTTAGTGGTTAGTGGTTAGTGGTTAGTGGTTAGTGGTTAGTGGTTAGTGGTTAGTGGTTAGTGAAATTAATTTAATTCTTTTGCCTCTTGAACACTGCGTAATTTCAGAACTTCGTAACTTTGATTCTTTGCGACTATGAAACTTAAATCATGAATTCAAAAACAATTGCATACGGAATTATTAGAGCGGTTGCTGTCATCGTTGGTGTACTGGGGCTATTGTGGTTTTTATATAAAATCCAGTCCGTTCTCATCTACATTGCATTTGCTTCGGTAATTTCTCTAATGGGAAGACCCCTGGTATCCTTTCTGAAAAGAAAATTAAAATTTAAAAATACCCTCGCTGTTGTTTGCACCTTATTGATAACAATTTTTCTATTCTTTAGTATTTTTACTTTGTTTGTACCTATCGTAGTAGAACAAGGACAGCTGATTGGTGAAATTGACGTTAATAGAATCGGTGATGACCTGGACCGACTTAATCAAGAAATAAGTGATTATTTCGATATAGAAAAGCTTAGCCTTGTAGAACTCATAAAAAAAACAGATCTCATGCAGGTTTTCGATCTTAAAGCTGTTCCTAATACCATTAATTCATTTTTAAGTGGTTTCGGATCTGTAATGATTGGATTATTTTCTGTATTGTTTATTTCCTTTTTCTTGTTAAAGGATAGCTATTTGCTAGAAAACAGCTTATTGGTGTTTGCAAAAAAAGAAGATGAAAATAAATTCATGCAGGCTTTCAACAAAATTAAAGATTTGTTATCCCGTTATTTTGTAGGACTATTGTTGCAGATATTCATACTTTTTGTGCTCTACACTATTCTATTACTCATTTTTGGAGTGAATAATGCCATTGCTGTTGCTTTGATTGCCGCCATTTTTAACCTCATTCCGTATATCGGACCATTGTTTGGGGGCATTTTTGTATTAATTCTAGCCACTACAAGCAATCTGGGTTACGATTTCCCAACAGTAATATTGCCAAAACTCACATATATTCTTATTGGCTATCTGATTATTCAATTAATAGATAATTTCTTAAATCAGCCCTTAATCTTTGGAACTAGTGTAAAGTCACATCCATTGGAAATTTTTCTCGCAATCCTTATTTTCGGATTACTATTTGGGATCAGTGGTCTTATCGTTGCCGTACCATTTTACACTGCAATTAAAGTAATTGCAAAAGAATTCCTGTCTAAATATAAAATTGTAAAAACATTAACCAAGGATTTATAATTGAATTCTCTACTGCTACATAAAGAAGTACAAGCGTTTATTTTTGAGAAGTCTACAACCGCAATCGATTTAAGCAAATTAATATTAAAAGGAAGTCCTTTTAAAAATATTTCTATACAGGAATTGGCGCAACAAATAGATGGAAGGTTAAAAGCTAAGCAAAAACTCCCTTCCTGGTACGCCAAAGAAAAAATCTATTATCCGCCTGTACTCAATCTAGAACAAACTTCTTCTGAAGCGACTGCTGCTTATAAGAGCGAACTGGTTTCTGGGAATACTCTTATTGATCTTACAGGTGGTTTTGGGATAGATTATTACTTTTTTTCTAAAGAAATGAAACAAGTGATTCATTGTGAACTTAATAAAGAGCTAAGTAATTTAGCTAAGCATAATTTTGACATCCTTGGGGCAAGAAATATCAAATGTGTAGTGGGTAATGGTCTGGAAACTCTTAAAAACTACGATTCGGTAGACTGGATTTATATAGACCCTTCAAGAAGACACGATCGCAAAGGAAAAGTATTCTTTCTCGAAGATTGCCAGCCAAACGTTCCAGCAAATTTGCAAACGCTCTTTACAAAAAGTAAGAACATTTTAATTAAAACCTCACCGCTTCTCGATCTTCAGATCGGAATAAATACGTTGAACCACGTAAAAGAAATTCATGTCGTCGCTGTTGAAAACGAGGTAAAGGAATTACTATGGGTTTTAGAAAGAGGCTTTGAAGGAAAAACTATGATTAATACAGTTAATCTTTTAAAAAGTAACCGACAGGAGTTCGATTTTATCTTAAAAGATGAATCGTTACAGCCTCTACATATGGGAGCACCAAAATCATTTTTATACGAGCCAAATTCTGCAATTTTAAAAAGTGGTAGTTTTTTAAGTATTGGTAATCGTTTTGCATTAGAAAAACTCCATCTTCATTCGCATTTATATACGTCTGAAAAGAAAATAGAGTTTCCCGGAAGAAGTTTTGAAATTGTGTCCGTATATCCTTATTCGAAAAAAATCATTTCTAAGACAGGGATTTCAAAAGCTAATATTACAATACGCAATTTCCCTGAAAGCGTATCTACGTTAAGAAAAAAACTAAAAATTGAAGACGGAGGCGAAAACTACCTTTTTTTCACCACAGATTTGAATAACAAAAAGATCATGATACAGTGCAAAAAATTCAATAGTAGCTAGTCTAAGACATTTCAAACGTTGAGTATGATAAATTGTATTTCGACTAACTACGTTTGACAGAATATCTTTATTGGGTTTTTAGTCTTAAAAAAAGGTGCCTAAAAAAGACACCTTTTATCAATAAATTTATTTTAATTTTTTTAGGATCATATCACACTAAATCGCTTAGTTTTTGTGCCCTGATCAGAAATAATATAGATTAAATACGTGCCTACTCTCAAGTCAGAAGCATCCAACTTAAAGTTGTTGCGCCCAGTATTTAACTTCCCTAAGTCTATTCTCTTAATCACCCTACCCTGAAGATCAAGAATTTTCACATCAATTTGCGAACCTTTATTTGATTCAATATCTAAATTGAGAGTAGTATTACTTAAAGGATTCGGATACACATATACCTCCATATTTTTGGTTGCATAGCTTGTATTTAACTTAGCCGATCTACAGCCAGCAGATGTAGGATCCCAGAACCATGTACTGATCACGGGATCATACCCTGGGTTATCATGTTCACAGATATAATTGCTTCCGTTGTAGGATACAATATCACCAGTATAGTATTGGGTAACTGCAGACCATTCAGAACAGGCTCCTCCTCCACCAGAACCACCACTACAATTTTGAGAGGTAGGATCCCAGAACCAATGACTAATCACGGGGTCATAACCAGGATTGTCATGAACACAAATATAATTGCTTCCAGTATACGTTACTATATCACCAACATAATACGGTGTTCCTGCCGACCAGGGAGTACAAGAACCTCCTGATCCGCCTCCACTTCCGCCATTCAATTTAGCATCAATCACATTAAGTAAAGAATTTGAAGGATTAGAGTGATCTTGATCAATGGCCCATATCATGATACCACCAATGTTTTCATTCAACGCCAGTTGTACTTTGTCTTCGATCAACTTCTTCGCATTATAACCATAACCGTTTGATTGATCACAGGTATTGTTATTTGGATACACTTTGTTTGGAGCACTAGGATCGGCAGCAACAATATCTTAGTAAGCCATGGATCCTCCGCTAGCGTTCCAACCATAAAAAGGAAGTCCCAATTGCAGTCTGGAGCTAGATACTCCACGTCCCTGCCAGTAATTAATTGCACTGGCAGCAAAGGCGTATGTTGAATGGTTTATTCGAGGGCTGGCATCATATGCCATAATATGTATATCATCTAGATACTGAAAAGCAGAAGATGAGAAATGTTGCCCACGATAAGCAGACGCAGGAACTGCTGTAGAAAGTTCTAAGTTTTTTGTTGGATGTGTATTCATCTTGGCTTTAAGGGCTGCTAGTAAATTAACATATAGCCCTTGACTACCAGCACTTGGATATTCCCAATCCAAGTCAATACCATCCAGGTCATATTGCACAATCAAATTGTACAGGTTGTTTACAAAATTTGTTCTGGCAGACCCTTGGGAGACCGCATTGAATGCTTCCGGATTGCCATCTGCAGCACAAGCACCAGACTGATATGCATAACTACAAGGAAACCAACCTCCAACAGCAAGAATAGCCTTGGCACCTTGAGCGTGAGCTATAGATACCATCGTACTAAGGTAACTACCGTCTATGGCATTTAACTTACCATCCAAATCGGGATGAATGGTTGCAAACGAATAAATGACATGGGTTAACTTAGAGGCCTGGTCAGCTGTGACTTGTGCGCGCCAGCTTTGTATATAGCCTACTTTTTTTTGTGCATGTGATGACAGGGTAAACATTAAAGCCATCAAAAGAATCAATGGAAAAGTGTAGTAAAATCTTCTCATAATAACATGGTTTTTATAGTTAGCGTTAGAATAAATTGAGTAGTTATAGGCACGAATTAGCAAGGCCCAGCATATCCAAATTATGGATTAAGTAAATAATACCATTTCTCACATGAAATTACCGTATAAAATTGTCTCTTTTGACTTGATGCTTCGTTATAAAATTGATCGATAGCTATGACTATCCATAAATTTTTTGCCTTGCCTAAAATCAAAATAGTTCAATTCGTATATCAGTTACTTCATATAAGAACTGGTATAAGAATAAAAACAACCTAGAGTAAATTTTCTGTGTTTGAAATTAGTAATTGGTCATTCATACAATTATCTACTAATACAACGTATACTACAATATAATAGATAGGATGTATAAAAATTCTTTTTTTAGCTTAATGGCCTGGATTTGTAGCTAAACTGTAAAAATTAGAAGAATTATATTAAAAACTTTAAAAGATGAACATTAATCCTGAACTGGTTTTTTGGAAACTAAATGGTTATTCCCCAAAATTATGGCAAGTGTTAACAGCTGCATATAAAGCTAAAAAATAGTTTTTTTCTCTCTTGCCGAAGACTTTTATCGATAAGGATTAGGATATTTATACAATCAGGGTGTTATAAAAACTTCAGAATAGGCTATAAAACCTTCAATATACTCTTTCAATTCTGAAGATGTGATCTTTTCTACATTTTCTAAAATGAAATCTTTATCTTCTTCGATATTTTTATAATATCCAATAATTTTAGGAACATTCGACTGAATGCTTAAACGTATCATACGTAATTCAATATTATCCAGATCCAACTTGATCGCATCATCAATCATGTTTTTACCTTTATTGAAATAGGATAATTTACTAATGGGATTCCATAAAAAAGAAGCCTTTAAAGCCAAGGCTGCGCCATGATATCCCTGATAAATGGCCTCCTTATTGTCAAGAGCTTTTTTGGTAAGTTTATAAAAATCTTCTGCATTTTCTTTTGATACATTGCAGACTTTATAAGATTCTCTAATCTCTTCCATACTAATTACTTCTGCACTCAGGTTAGTAAAAAATAATACTACAACTATAGACAAAATGTTCATCATTCAAAGTTATTATTTAGCCAACGAAATTTTAAGTAATAAATTATTCTTCTTACCGTCAAAAACTTCAAGAATAATATCTTTATTAGGTAATGTAGCCGCCTTGGTAAGCTCTAAGACATCTAATCGAGAATTTCTTATATCGCTTCCCGTTAAAATTGCTTCTTTGGCGACTTCACCAGTAGCATCATCAATCACATAAGAAGTAAGATAAATAAACTCTTTTTTACCATCAAAATATCGTGTTGGAGTTTCTTCGAAAGATCGTTTAAGGTTTGTAAAATCATCGATAAAAAACAAATAATGCTTACCTGCATTCTTAAAATTTATGTAAGACATACTTCTTTTGCTTACAGTACCCATTTGCCACTTTGGAAGCTTGTGCATCCATACTATTTTTCCTTCGGCAGATAACTTAAAAGCAAAAATATCGCGATAGTAATATTTATAGGTTGTTCTTGATCCAGATGAGCTTGACGTTGTAAAAGCATCAACAAAACGTTGCTCTGCAAAAATTACGGTACTGCCATCAGGATTGAAAACCACGTCATTCACTCTTAATTTTTCAAGGTCTTTTAGATCATTTTCTTTTTGAGTTCCTTCATTAATTCGTGCTTCTCTCTGGAGTACAAAATTTTGTATGGTTTCTTCAGGAATATCACTCTTGGATAAGGAAGCTATTGATCCATCATTAGCCAGCGTTGCCGTAAAAACTCCAGAAATCTCTGTTTTGTTTGTATTACTCGCATACAATCCAGATACCTTTGGTACATCTCCTTTATCGAATTCTAGAACTCCATCAATGATTGAATGACCTGGAATATTGATTTTATGTTTGATCACTTCTTTTCCATTTTCGGTAATTTTAAATACTTCGGTTCTATAAGAGGATTCCAATTTATTCTTTTCCTGGGATGCTTCACTAAAAATAGAAGCAGTCATGTAAAAATTTCCTTTATTGTCGATCGCAAAATCTTCATTCTGAAGAATATCAGATGCATAAGGCATTGTCACTTTTCTTCTCCATAACATATTCAATCCATCACTAAAAACTGTGATCCCAATTTTATCAGCTTTATTGTCTCCTGTCTTAATACGAAATAATGTTAATAGCTTTTTACCGTCAGGTGATTTTTTGAAAGCAAATTTATTGATTCGACCGCCGGCATCAAATCCGTAGGTACTTTTAAACCCAAAATCTCTGTCTATATTTTCTTTATCATTTATAAGTAGAATAGGTTTTTTTGCTACAATTCCTGTAGGCGAAATTTTTTGTCCATAAGCTTTATCTTTTGTAGAATAAAAAACGACTGCATTATCACCTAATTTCATTACCGTTTGAAAATTACCCTTATCTTCGATAACCTGACGCATTTTTACATCTTCTACTAATTTATCAAGATTAAATCTCTGGATTGTCATAGAATTACGCCCCTTTTTAATCGAAACCAGGCGATTTCCAGAAGCAACATGATAAGTACCAAGGCTTTTAATCCTTTTGTACTTCTCACCTGTTTTAAATTCGAAATCTTCCAGCAGTACTGGTTTTTGGGCAAAGGCCATACTGCTTATAAACAGGATAAAGAAAAAGACAGATTTGGTATTCATTTTCGGATAGTTTTTGCAAATACTCATAACAATATTTTAATAGGTCAATCGAATACAAATATATAAAAGCTTTCTTTGACCTTATTAACAAAGTTCATACCAATAAAAAAGATAAGAAAAATCTGATTTTCAAGTTTTTAAAAACATGGTCAAATCAAATAAAAAATAATGCTAAAAAAATGTTGCATTGTAGGCACATAAAAGCTACATTTGCATCCGCATTTGAAACACTAATGCAGAGTTCTTAACAAATTTACAGGAGAGGTGCCAGAGTGGTAATGGAGCAGATTGCTAATCTGTCAACGCGCAAGTGTTGCCCGGGTTCGAATCCCGGTCTCTCCGCATTTTTGTTTCGGGGTGTAGCGTAGCCCGGTTATCGCGCCGCGTTTGGGACGCGGAGGTCGCAGGTTCGAATCCTGCCACCCCGACAATTAAAATATATTCTGGTCGCGTAGCTCAGCTGGATAGAGCATCCCGATTTCCAATCGGGACGGTCATAAATCCAGAAGAAAAACGAAAAAAGGTCGCGTAGCTCAGCTGGATAGAGCATCTGCCTTCTAAGCAGACGGTCACAGGTTCGAATCCTGTCGCGATCACAGGAATAACAAGGCTTTCGAGAAATCGAGAGCCTTTCTTGTTTTTAAATTGCACAAAATTTGCACAAATTATCGAAATTATCAAACCCTAATTATTTGCTTGACTTAAAGATTGATTCATAAATTTTTCTTCCTATTTTATAAGTTATTTAAGGGAAATGAGGTGGCACTTTCATAGCTTGCTACCACTCTCCTTAATCTTTTGTCATTTGCGATGATTCGACTAGCTGCGAAAAAGTTCGTCATAAATGCATTTTGCTTTTCTAACCCCTCTAAATCACTTCTTTTTGCCAAGTGTATCTTCGTACAAGCTGGATTATTAAAAATTTCCTCTAAAATTGTTTTGTCCGTTAAACCTAATGAATGACCCAAATTAAGCACTTCATAATTATTAAAACCTTCTATAGCTTCCAATAATTCTGAATATCGATTGTTCTTTCCATAACCGAAGGTTTTAAAATTTTGTATGTATTCATCAATTTCCGTGCTTAATAGTTGCTGATATTCCTTTGATTGATCGTTACCATAACCAAAAATAATTTCTTCATTCGATTTGCCATGAATAAAATTAAGTCTGATAGAATCAAATTTATCCTTTTTAAAAAAAGGTAAGTAATGGCTAATGGTATTAGTATAATTAAAAATCAAAAGATAAATATTCTTGACTAGTCCATTGTTAAAATGATAATCAAAAAAATTCCGAATAGATTTATCTAAACTTGTCTCTAAAGCTTCCAGATAAGTCTTTAGCCAAGATTTGATCATTTCAAATTCTTTATTTAATCTTTTTAAATCAGATTTCTTCTCGATCGGTGTAGTTCTATTAGATCTATGAGATATATTAAGTAATCGGTCAAAATATTCATTTTCAATATTAAACCAGTTATGCTCTTTACTCGCGTATATTTCACCAAGAAAATTATTTGTAATTACATGACTTATGTCGTGATTAGCTCCAAATATACCTACGATTATTCTGTTTAAATCTTCACTATTTTTTACTTCCCTAAGGTAATTCTTTAGCTGTAAATTAATAAGATAATCAGGATTAGATTTTAGACTTCTAACCTTATCATCTTTTAATAAGATAGAATTGTAATTTGCATTATAAATGCATTTAAAAATTTCCGGTGTAATTATTTTACTTACTATGTAATCAGAAAAATCAGAATAACTGGTTGGTAAATCATGGGCTAAATCAAATCCATTACCAAGGATTACTATTATGTTTTCACTTTTAAACATGCATCATCAAAATTAAAAACCAGATTCATTGTACTATGATTAACAATATAATACTTTTACTTGTCAAGATCTAATTCCTTTGAGCCCACCACATAAAATTTATTTTATATCAATTCAACTCTGGAAAAGCCCCGTACTTATTTAAAATATACATCTTAATATCTTCAAGCGTATAGCTCATTTCAATAATTTTGGCTAACTTTTTCTTTATTTTCTTATTATATTTTTCGATTTCTTATTCTAGTTCTTTTTTAATTTTGTTTTCAATTACAATTTCAGAATTATTAACACTAAACAGTATCAATTTAATAAGCGTGAAGAAAATGAAGCTGAAAAAACAACAATTTTTTAGCACTTCAACAATTTAAAGATTGAATTTTTTGATTGTATAATAGTCTTCTTCTGCCTGGTCTAAGGTAATACTATTTTTATCGTTACAATTCTTGTATTTATAAGAGACTTCTGGATTTCCGTATAAAACAGGGGTTCTTTCTACACAATTTTGCTTTCCAACTAATAAAAATAATGCATTTGATTTTAAAATTTCTTCTGAAACATCAATCCCCATAGAAAACCTCACTTTTTCCGAATGTGCAAAATCATTCCCATAATCTGCATAATTACCTAAATAAGATCCATAATCTTTCCATCGATAAAATCGATAGTTCATCTTGGAAACCATTTCGAGGCGATCGTCCGCAATTTTGTACAAGTACACAGGTGGAAGTACTGGATTTTTAGTTTTTGATATGATCAAGAGTGTAGCAGTTACGTATTTATTCCCTCTTTCTGCATCAACGTAATGATATCTATCTTCATACCGGTCAATAATCCATCTTTTAGAAGCTTTGATGTTTGAAAATGTTAGTTTCAGGTTTGACAACTCAACACTATTTTGTTGCTTCAGAGATTTAAAACCTAATCTATTCCGTCTTTCTTGTTCTAATTTTATCCTTTCTTTTTCCTCTTCCAGGTTTTTCAGAGCCAATTTAGCCGCCTTAGCCTGGGATGATTTAGGATATTTTTCTATTAGCTCTTTGTATTCAGATTCTGCAATAAGCAATTTACCTTCGCTCTGATTTCCCTGAGCAATCAAAAATCTGTTTTCCGGGGTGTTTTTTAATTCTTCATTTTCTTTAGAACAAACTTCATATTGCTCTTTAAGTTTACTATATTCTTCTTCGGATATATTACTACCACACGAAATAGCTAGCAGTACAAAAAAGTATTTTAGTTTCATAATAATAATGTATTCAATGGTTTATACTTTATCCCTATTCTCTAATTGGATTTATTTTTTTCTTGTGCACGTTGTGACTTGAATAAAATCTTTAAAGATGAATTAAAGATATTTTTTAGTTTTCTTAATTCTATGTGGAAAACCACAATCTTATTTCATTAATTAGTGTTGATTTTGTACATCATTAGGATCATCAACGATTTGGTTTAGTGTTTCCGTTGATAATTTGTTGTAGTCTACATTTGAAAACGAAAACTGTTCGATTGTGATATTATTTCCGATTTCTTGATGAGGTTTACCTCTTAGTCGATTCATAATAGCCTTATACGCAATCGTATCACCGTTTTTTAAGGCTTTCTCAATTTGCTTTAAATCCATAGCGGTTTCAAGAGTTATTCGATCAATCTTAAAATCTAGATATAACAAGAAGTCCTGGACTTCTTTCAAGGCATTTACCTCAACTAATTGCTCTGCAATCTTTTTTAACAAGTATTTTCTTTTCCTGCCTTCACTTTTTGACCTTTTTGAAGGCTGGTTTTTCTTTGAAAATCTTGTTCGTTGTCCTTTCTTTAAATTTTCATTATTTGCCATTTTCTCACCGTTTAAACCCGTTTAAATTTTTTTATAATTTTTGGCGCGTGTTTTTTTCTTTTCTTTTTTTTAAACTTTTTCCGCTTGTAAAGGAATAATAATAAAGGTCAAAATAAATGACACACACTTTTATAATATCTTTCTATAATTTCTTTTTAGAAGTTCTTTCTATAATATCTTTTTATAGGTTGTCAATATTTTTAAATTAATATAAAGATGGTTTCACAAAAGTTTAAACTATCTTAAAAATCTTTTTTATAGGTTGCGTTATGGTTGCGAAACCCCAAGTTTTTGTAATGCCAATAGTCTAGCTTTTTTTTCCCTTTCTTTATGTTGCTTTTCCAGTGTGGATTTTCTCCTTTTCTCGGCTTCAAAAATTAATTGCTCTAATTCGAGTTGAAAACTCACATAGAAACCCCTAGTATAATGAGAATATGTTTTTAAATTCCAATGTACTCTTAATTCTTTTTTAATCTTCCGGGTTTGATAATGGTTACTAAATGGTTGTAATTCTTTTGACAAATCGGATACATCATTTATCGATTTAGCCCTCCCGTCCATTCTAGCAAGCCAAAATCTATTATCTATCTTACAGTATGCCTTATTTTGTAAAATACTCTTAATAGCTAAAAAACCAAGCAAACAAGCTTTACTAAAATCATCCTTTTCGTTTTTATAATAATCCCACCAAATTGAAAGATCAATGCCTACCTTTGGTGAATTGTCATCAATACTATAGTATATTTCCTCTCCATTAGTGTATGAATTTTCGATGTTCCCTAATTTTACTTGATAATAATCGGCACTTGATTGAATACATTCTAGCTCATCACCATATTCTAGTTTTAAGGAGTGATTATAGATAGCATAATCACAAATATCATTCAATACCTTCTTTGTATTACTCATAAAACCCTTAAGTAAAGATATAGGAAAATTAAAGTATCTATCCCCTTTATTCATACCTAATCAATAAACTTATTTAACCAAACATAGAAATCTTCAAACGTTCTTACAATAATGTAAATACCTCCAGCACGTTCAATTGATTTTTGATACCTTTTTTGATCTTCACTTTGGTAATGATCCCCTGTGGCTTCACACTTAATTTCGATTTTGACAGATCTTCCTTTTATAGTTGCAGATATATCTGCTGTACCTTTTTGACTACTGCCCTTCGTCCAAGTCACGCTTCCAACAGTTCTCTTATTGCCCAAAACGTCAGTAACAGTTTTGCGTTTATCAATTTGTCTTCCCATTGAATTAATGCGTTCTGCTTGAAATCCATTAAGCTCAATCCAGTCAATTACGCACCTGGTCAACCCATTAGATGTATTGTCGATATATTTAGGTTGTGGTATAGCATGTTTCGGAAAGTTTGGGTAACGATTTTCTATGTCTTTCAATGCTAATTCAGCCAGTTTTTTTAAACCCTGATTGTTCATAACTAAAAAAGATTTAACTGTGTAGTTTCTGAAAGTCTATCAAACTCTTCAGGATTTGTACTGATTAAACGCGCATAATGTTTGGTATACGGACAAATAACAACCTCAATAGACTCTACTAGCAGTCCTCTATCTTCAAGATGTTTTTTATACCTGCAAGCTGCCTCGACTGGAATGTCAATAGCCACACAAAGTGCTTTTTTCGTAGTGGTCACGTATTTCAGAGAAGTGTAGAATAATTGTTCTTCCCCATATTTTGCGCTTAACTCTTTAATCGTTAAACCACTTCCTTTTTCTATTTCATTTTTTATGTGGTCTAATACTAAAAGCTTATCTTTATTCCGTCTACTATTTGGGTTGTGATTTTGGTTATTTTCCATTTTGCAACCCTTTTTTATGTTTAGACAAATAATTATCAGTTTCTGCCTCAATTTCTGAAACTGTTTTTTTTCTGCCCTGCTTTAACCATTCATCAATTTCGGATTTTAGGAAATAAAGTTTTTTACCTCTTTTATGAAAGGGCACACTTTTTTTACTAACCCATCCATAAACTGTAGGTTGTGCTGGTTTTTCTGGAAGATATTTACATAGTTCAGGAAGATCAAACCATGTATTTGTATTCTTGAATGACCCTTGATCTTGTATCTCAATCAACAAGCGTTTTACTTCACTAACTTCTTCTGTTAGAATTTTTACCGAATTAGGTAACTGTTCGAATGTTATATTTTCTGTCATCACAAAGTAATTTTAATGATTTACTCTGCAATATTATTTAGTTGTTTATGATTACTAATGAAGTTAGTAGTATTAGTAAAAGTTTCGTAGAATTCGTAAGATCTTAGTAATTAATCCTTACTGAAATTAGTACTAACTGTATCTGTTTTGTAGCCCTGAAAATAGTCGCCTAAAAGTCCTGCATACTCTTTTTGTTTACCATGTGGTTTTATTGCAACGTTTTTATAGTAATTATAAAACACCTTTATAACACTCTGCTTGTTTCTAACATTTTTGAAACTGAAAAGCGTTTCAGGAATTTGCTTATTTTCAAATGAAGCTTTCAAATAAAGCCTAAGATCAGCTTCATCTATCATTTTAGTATCAACTAGATTTGATTTGAAGTGATTGTAAACTTTTTCCTCATTAATTGAATCAAAGTTATTTGTGAATTCAAACGTACTTGAATCCTGTGATTCATTTTTTAATATATCCAATTTGGGGGTTGTGTCAATATCAGTATTATTTTCTCCAAAGAAAAGGGTATTATCTTCTTCAAACATTACCTCTATGAGTTTTGTATACGCAGTATTAAACCCCCATTTAAAGAACTTCTCTAAGCTTGTAACGTATGGAGTGTCAGTTTTAACATATCGACAACCAAAAGTTACACCTCCAAATTCTTCAATATTTTTATTGAAGTATAAATGTTTAATTTTTTTAACGTATGAACTGGAATTCCTTGAATATCTGTATTTACTCGGTAAAAAATGATTGTTCATAAAATAATTTTTACCTTCTAAATATCCATCAATAATTTTAGTAAGAATATCGCTTATTGTTATAGTTGGGTCTTCATTTAAAGAAATATCTTTAAACATCTTACTTGAAAGAACAGCAGCCAAATAGCAATTATAAATAGGTATTTTTTCACCTTTATAATCAACTACTAAAGCAGGAGTACCTTTTTTTTGCTTCTCTTTATAATCTGCAAAACGAATATAACTCTCTGCTGATTTATAGAGATCACCTAATGATATTATAATTTTACTTTTATCGGTTTCCATTTGATTGATTACAGGAACATTAAAAATCCATTAATTGATTAGCGAATTGTTTTTTGGTTTCATCCTCGAATCCAGCAAAATAATTTTTTGTAACGTTAAGATTGCTGTGGTTAAGTGCCTCGCTTATAAACTCCATTGAAGCCCCTTTTTGTATTGATCTTGTAGCAAAACTATGTCTTGCCCAGTAGCTAGATATTTTGAATTCAAAACCTTCGTTACTGGCCAGTTTATTGAAATGAAGATTTACAAAACTCGTGAAATTTTTAATCTTTCTTTGTTGTTCTGCTACATCGTCATTCATTAATATTACCGGAAAAATTACCTGTAACTCACTTTTGTCTTTATTTCCATATTTATTGATAATACTTTTTGCATATTCATTTAAAAAAACTTTAATTTCTTTCAAATTCCCTTTTTTGGTATTTAAGGTTTTTGCACGATAGTAAAATAAAGCGTCATTACTTAAATTTTCATACTTTAACAATGCTATATCCTTAATGTTCATCCCATTGCAAGCATAGCTGAAGAACCAAAAATCTTTTGCCATTTCCTGTTCTTGACTTTGAGGTTTGGCGTTAAATAAAGTTGCTAATTGTTGTTTATTTAACGCTTTCTTCTTTCTGGTTGAAGTTGGTACTTGATATTTACCTTTTCCTTTACCAAACGGATATATTTCTCTTTTTATATCGTTTTCATTAATCGCATCATTAAAAATGGTTCTCAAAGCTCTTAAGTAGATAGAAACAGTTGTCCGGCTTTTACCTTCCGTATCAATCATAAATGATTCATATTTGTTAAGCCAATCTGCACTTACATCATAAAACGTTAAGTTCTTTATAGTAGTCCTTGTTTTAGCTTTAATGAATCTTGTTATTGATTTTAGACTCAAGTCATAATTACTTGCAGTAGACAACTGTTTATTATTATTCAAAGAGTTGATTTTATTTTGATAATGATAAGCAACATTAATAGAAGCATCTTTGCTCCTAAACATTTTCTTTTCAAATAATTCAAAAGTGAAAGACTGTAATTCTTTTGCCACGGCTTCAGCATTACTCTCAATACGTTGTAATCGAATTTTTAATTCTTTATTTTTTCCTCTTACCTTAGTATCTGAATTAAATAACGTTTCAAAATCCTTTATAGATAAATCAACACCAGTTGGATAAAGTTTAGCTTTTTTAATCAAGTTGGAGTAAATACGAAGTTTTACTGGAAACAAATTGTTTATTTTCTTACTGGATTTTCTCTTGTCCAGACAAATAGAAGTATTGAATTGCATTTTGTTTATCTAAGGATAATTAGCAAGATAATAATTTGCACAAAATTTGCACAAATTTGCACAAAACAACATACTAATACTTATTAACAAATATAGACAAAACCCTTATAAACTATTGTATCTATGAGCTTTAGTATAAAAACAAAGTAGAAACTAAATATAATAAATTATAACTTCTAAGCAGACGGTCACAGGTTCGAATCCTGTCGCGATCACAGGAAGCCTTACTTTTGTAAGGCTTTTTTGTTTTAAAAATCTATCGATGTTTACTGTTTATATTCTTTTTAGTATTTCTTCAAATAAATATTATGTGGGTAATACCATCAATTTAGATGATCGGTTATATAAGATAGAGTATTAGACTTTTTTTGACAAATATTGAAACTAATATTTTAATTCTTCATTTTTATCCCAAATACCCCAATAAGCACCTACATCTCCTTCATCCCCTACTTTCCATGACTCATCAAACGATGAAAAATAAAACAGTTCTATACCTTCTTCTTCTACCCATTTTTGAGTGTTGATAAAGTATTTCATGGCATTTTCATAGGATGGAAATGCCCCTTCAAGATTTGTACCCTTACTAGGCCATCCGGTTTCGGAAATAATGACCTTTTTTCCTTTACCAGCACGAAGCGCCCTTTGATACATATCTTTCATATACAAAAGTGAATAATCCAGATCACAACCTTCCCAAAAAGGATAGCAATTCGCCAAAATAATATCACATGCTTCGCTAATTCTAGGATGATCCACAAACTCATAATAGGCATCAACATACCCCACAGGGACATTCTTTATTTTTGATTTGGCATGATTAATGAAATCCAATAACTGTTGTTCGGTTAGGTCACCTCTATACATTACCTCATTACCAACTGCTGCGATATCTACATAGCCCTCTTCACACAAATCAATAAGATTAGCAACCTCTTTTTGGTTGATCTCGTCATCATCTTCAAGCCATGCCCCAACCAATGTTTTCATACCATATTCTTTGGCGATCTTCGGTATTAATTCATTGCCTTCTGTTGTAGAAAATGAACGCACCCATTTGGTATAAGGTGCAATAATCTCTATACGGCGTCTTATTTGTACTTCCGATAGTTGATCGCCTGGTTGCTGCCCTTCTACATAAGGGCTAAAACCTAACCCGTGCATACCCCTTACTAAAAACTTTCTAAACAAAGCTCGTAAGTCTTCTGTAGTTTTATCGGAGTAGTCTAAACTAGCTAGAGCCAAAAACTTTTCTTTTCTTACAGACATAAGATAGGTGTGATTGATTAATGATATTAAAGTTCTCCTCTTCGTTCTACTAATGTGGCTTTTATTTCTCTAGCTCTTTTTTCAGTAAGACTATATTTCCACATCACCCATACTGCTAATGCAGCGGTAACCGATGGGACTAATATGTCTGCGACCCTAAGTCCATTCATGGTTTCTAAAGATTGTTCGGTAACATTAGGATCAAATCCAACAATACTCAAAATAACCCCACCTAAAACTAGCGCAATAGACTGACCTATTTTCACCATCAACCAATAAATAGCTCCAAAGGTTCCCTCTTTACGAGGCATTCCATTTTCCAATTCATCTAAGTCACATACATCTGCAGTCATGGACATCATTAAGGTAAATAATCCTCCCATTCCGAAAGCAAATAATGGAATTGGCAAAAATATAAGCCATGGTACTTCGCTACCCGGATCTATACTAAACCAAGACATTCCTATTGTATCTAGTGTTGGGTTCAAAAATTCGAATATTGTACCTATTCCAGAATTTAATGATGTACCTAATCCCGTTTGATTAAATTGACTATTAAGTTCTTTATCAAAGCCCCACCATTTTAAAAGGTAGCCGACTATTGATAAAACAGTTGAAATTATAAAGGCTTTTTTCTTTCCCCACTTATTGGCCATTCTTGAAATAATGGGTATAACAATAAAAGCAGTAATCATGGCATTAATTGTATTAAACCATGCTGGCCAAGTACCAGCAAATTCATAACTACCGTTATACATATAAAATACAATAATGAAAACACCAAATGCAGCAACAAGTTGAAACCCATTAAAGACTAAGAACGTCGCACCACATAATTTCATGAAGGGTTTATTTTTAGAAACCTGAACAATTCCTGCAAATAAGTCCTTCATGTTAGCAGCGAGCGTTTTGAAATTAATCGATTTTCGATTTTCCATATGCGAGGAATCAATACCTTTACAAAACAATGCAGGCAAAATTCCGAAAACTATACACATTGCACCTACAATAAGTGCCATAGTACGTACTCCCTCTGTCTGTGTATTAAATGTATTTGTGTCTGGTATTATAACATATAACCACGGTACAATCATCCAGGCAATTTGCCCCATGGTATTAGAAAATGCCATTAAACGTGTTCTTTCGTTATAATCTGATGTCATTTCATAACCTAGCCCAACCAATGGAGTGGCAAACATGGTATTACCAATAAGGAATAGTAATTGAAGTACCATGACATGCCAAATAATATATGATTGAGAAGCATTATCATCAATTTGCCACATGAAAAAGAAAAGTATACCACTTATGATTGCACCAACAAAAATATAGGGTCTTCTGCGTCCCCATCTAGATGTAGTGTTGTCTGAAATAAAACCCATTATTGGGTCTGTTATCGAATCAAATATTCTTGGTAAACCACCCAAAAGCCCGGCCCATAAAGGATCTACCCCCCAAGCTGTTAATAAAAAGAATTGGATAAAAACCTGAAGCGTTCCAGGCAATATGTTTAATATAAAATGGCCAGCCCCAAAGGCGGATTTTTGTCCTACAGGGACCTTATCTTTTGCGGCAGTTTTAATATTTGACATAGTTTTAATTTTAGTTGGTAAGGACTATCGTTTGAATAGCCTGTGCATTAATAGAAATATCTTTTGATTTTTCACCTAGAAACAGTGAAAACTGTTTTGCTTCTTCTGTAGGATTAAATACTACTACAGCAATGGATCCATCTGGGTTTTTAGCAGCAGTAACCATAACTTTCTCATCTGAATTTTCTACATCAATCACTTTCGCTTCGGGGCGAATATATTTACTAAAATGAGCCATGGTATAATACAAAGGTGTAAAGTATACCTCATCATTATCTGGGTCCACAATCACTGGCGCTACGCACCAGTTTTTAAACCAGTTTGGGCCACCTTGTTTGTCCAGTACCATGTTCCAATCTACCCAACCATCTACCCAATTGTTCAAACAACCTATTATGTCCCTAGCATACCGATGTACAGGAGCATATTTAGGATGTAGATATTTTTCATCTTCAGCTGCCCAATCCCAGCCCCAGTCGGTTGCTTCTTTACTCCAATACCATTGATCATCTTGCCACTTAGGCACTTCAGAGTCTACGCAACCTTCAGTTTCAATTAATAATTTATTAGGTGCTTTGTTGTGTGCATATTGTAAGGCTTCGGGAAATATTTCATATGTACTTTCATACCAATGAATCGCAGTACCATCATAATATTTTGAAGAAGCTTCATCCTTGTACATCACATCTACCCATTCTTTTAAACCCGCTCTATTCTGGTCATAACCTAAGATGATTTTGTCTCCATAACCATCAGCTTCCAGCTTAGGGCCCAGGTGATGTTGCACAAAATCTGTCATTTCTTCTGGTGTAAAATGCATACTTTCCCAGTTATCACCATTGCCATGTGGTTCGTTTTCGACAGTAAACCCCCAAATATCGATTCCTTGTTCTTTGTAGGCGTCTAAATACTTAGAAAAGAACAACGCCCAGGTATCATAATATTCTGGCAATAGTTTTCCGCCAACCCAATTTTTGTTATCCTTCATCCAAGGTGGTGCCGTCCATGGGGATGCAAATATTTTAAAACCATCTTCTGAAGCTGCCATTGCTTCTTTAATCATTGGAATTAAATCGTCCATATCCTCTTTTACTGAAAAATCTTTGAGTTCTTTATCTTCACTAGGTGTATATGAATATTGACTTAGTGAGAAATCGCAAGAATTCATATGTGTCCTTGTCAATGAATAATTGGCACCCTCTTTTCCAAAATACCCTTTAATGATTTTATTGCGATTTTTGATGCTCAACTTATTCAATACGTATGCTGAAGATTCTGTAAATGCGCCTCCAAAACCTGTAATGGTTTGATAGGTTTTTTCAGGATTTAACCTTATACTAGCTTTGGTTTCTGAAATTGAAAACTCCGTTACTTTCGTCAACTTATTACCACTTGCAGAAGTTTCGTAAACGGCTACTTCAAGACTTTGTTCTTTGGCACATGCACTCATGGTTAAAACAACTACTAGTATTATGTAAATCTTTTTTCTCATCTTTTTAAAAGCCAACGGCTTTTACTTTTTTAAGAGCAGGTAACTCTACATCTTTCATCATCTCGTCTTTATCACCATTGTACGTTTTGGTAATTGGGACACCTCCTCTAGTTAATCCTTTAAACACACCTTTATCGACCATATCCCAAAGTGCATATTTTGCCTTACCATCAACAGTAATTAATCCAAAATGATTTTCTGAACCTTTAGTATTGTGGGCATCTTTCCATGGTTCATCGAAGGCTTCAAAATAAAAGCATGAAATACCCTCCTTATTGGTCCATTCTCTTATGTATTGGTAATACAATGCTTCTTTAAACTCATCTGTGGCTTTAGAACCATTTGGCCCATAGTGCCCATTAGAAACAGTAGCCCAGCCTGTCTCACCTATATGGATAGGCTTTTTAACATCTAAACTTTCAACATAACTTGAAACTGCTTTATATTGTTTTTGAGCAAATTTTAAGGCTCTTTGCATTGCCGCTTCGATTTTTTCTTCTGAAGAAAGATTTTCTTCATCATTATCTATTCCCCAAAACTCAGGGTTATAATGCGTATTATGGTATGGATAGGTATGCATAGACACATAATCCACGGCTTTGATAAGGTCTTCTAAATCTTTAACCTGATAACTTTCTTCGCCTCCTCCCCAAGATGCGAAGTCATCGGACGAAGTAATCCATAGATCTTTAGAGAGTTTACCTTCTTTCTTTAAGTTCTGTAAATAAGTAACCCATTTTAATATCACATTGGGCTGTACATAATAGCTGGTTGCCCATCTAATCATGGCTTCATTGCCTACAGCAATTACTTTTACAATATCTGGATATTGATTAGCCAATGCCACAGCTCTATTGATCTCACTCTCATTTTGTGCACTTTCTATAGTGTGTTCTGGTACTTCATCAGTCCAGGCGTTCTTGCAATCAATCCAAGCACCAAGCATTACATACATTTCGAAAGTTTCATCTTCTGTCTTTAACTGATGTATAGCTTTTAATACATTTGAAGCCTGAGCCAATTGAACATTATAGGTTCTTAGCACCTTAATATTCATGGCTTTAAGAATCTTCATATCTTCTTTTAACTGTGCAATAGTAGGTTGAAACTCTCTGGATGATTTACGATAACCTCCATAGGATATTGCTAAATAATTTGGGTTTCCTAAAATGTCTTTTGCGGTACTATTTTTTTGGGGGCGCATAGATTGTTTAGTTTTTTTTTCTTGATGGCAAGACAATATAAGTACTGCAAATAATAATGATAGTACTATGCTGCGTCTTAGTGTCATTTGTTTTTATTTTAAAATAGTTTTCTCAATATTTACTTTTATACTTTCTATTTCATCAGTTCTTTTAAATAGTTTCTGGCCAATAACAGTGTCTAATTTTAAACCTGAATGTGAAATTATCGAGCCATCGCTGTAGGTTATTTCCAGGCTATTTTCTCCGGATAAAGAATATACAATAGGTACTTGGCAATATGTAAAGGCCAATTCGTGTTTATATAATTGTAATTGTTTTTTATTTTGATTTACATCTACGTATTCAAACATTTTTGGATCTTTCAAAAACTCTCCTATTCTTAACAGAAATGGGTGAAATTGCAATTCTCCATTTTTAACTGTTACGCCTAATTCTCCTAAACGGCTTAGAATATCTTCTTTTACCTGTCCAGTCATTCCCGGTTGTTGCGCTCCTTTACCGGTTGGTGTATGTGAATATGGGTCTGTTGGAAAAGCTCCATACAATTCTGGAGATTTGTGAACCCCGATGCCTTCATTAATTTCGTAATAGTGTTCTAATAACCTTCCTACTACCTCATTTGATTCTTGATTATCTATAGCTTTTAAAGAACATTCTTGTACGGCTAGTAATAGTTTTGAAACCATATGCCAGTAAATAGAACCCAACCCTTCATAGCCATAAAATGTCCCGGAACGTCCTGTAAATGCTTTGTGATTAAATACTTTTTCGAAAGTCTCCAGTATTAGATCCCTATCTTTTTCAACTAAATTATTATATCCTTTAGACGAGAGATTTTCTAATTCTTGTTTTAGGCTCTCGGCATTATTAAAACTTCCATTAAAATGATAATTTCCATTTATGTCTTTTTCAATGATTTGTGTATTGTTATCTGCAAGTAATTGCGTTAATAATCTCGAATTTTCTACATACTCTTTAGGTATACTATTCTTTTCTTTAAATTTTGGTAATTCTTTATTTGGATATAGTAAGTAACTATATTGATCTGGCCTAAACAACGCGCTGTTCTTCATGGCATCTAAGAGACTTAAGCTTTCTTTTGATGATAAATACCCAGAACTTAATACTGCTACCTGACCTTCCAGCATTTCATCTAAATGTGTAATAGAGATTTCATTTTCATTATCTACTGTCATTAAATTATATGCATGGTACATATTGTCACTCCGTTTATTAGCTTTTATTGAATGATTTAAATATTTCAATGTCAAATCGATAAAAGCTTTTAGATCATTAAGTTTAAGTGTTTCTTTCTTACCTGAAAATGCATGGTCATAAACTTTAGTTCTATACGTACTACCAGCCATCCCTAAGCCATCAAGAATCTTCCTTCTTTCTTCATTTGTTATCCTGCCAGATAAAACTCCTTCATGGTTTTTAAGAGTGCTATTTACATTGTTATAAAACTCTATTAACTCTTTAGAAATCTCTATGTCTTTATCTGCCGTGTTTTCAAGAATGGATTTCAAGAACTTAAAGAAGCGTCTTAAGTAATACAGTGTAACCATTGAAACCCCATTACCCACCAAAGCATTATTGGCATCATTCCATTCTGGGCGTTGTGTATTTAACCAAATGCCAGCTTCAGGAATAAAATTAGATAACTTAGCTAAGGTCGTAGCTAATATCTTTTCAATGAAATTTATCTTGTGTATACTACGGTTTTTGTCTCTTAACAACACTCCATCGGCTCCAAATTCAGCACATTTTTCGCGTATCTTTTTATCAAGTTCGTAATCAAACTCTATCGTATCTTTTGGATTCTTTAAAAGGTCTTTATAAGGCTTAATTTTATAAGGTACATTAGCATAAACAAATATATCCTTAGTAAGGAAATGCTGTAATCTGTTAGAATAATGATCTTGGAAAAATTCTAAAAATTTTAATAAGTAAATAATTTGATGATCTCCCCAATAACCAATGTAAGACCAAGGATCGTGCTCCTCTATAACTTCCCAATCTATACCTCCTTTTGCAATTCTATAAGGATTATAACCATCAAAGGTAGTAGCGTTTAGAAATTTGTGGATCATACTTTCTACAAACTCTGGATAAGAATGCGCTAATGCTTCCCAATTCTGAAAAATATCTCTCCAGTTACCCTCGTAGTCTAAAATCTTAGATCCATCTATTTCATTCTGAGTATTTATTGAGAATTTATTCCATGGACGACTAGGGTCACCATGACGTCTACTAAATTTAAGCGGCATATACTCTAGAGCTAACCGTCTAAAATTTTTATCTCCATTTTGATGCGCTACTTCTCTAAGATCGAAAAGCGTAAAAGCATCTGGAAAACTCTCTAACAATACTTCATTCTTGCTATATACTTTTCTATTAGCTGATGCTAAGTAGTTCGTAAAATCCCATTTTTCTATTACGTAATTAGAATCAAAAATACCACCTCGCATGATATTAAACAAGGTGTTTGAATAGTGCCTGGCATTTCGTCTTTTATCCGCTGTTAACTGGAGCCCATCTGAAGCTGATACCAAATTGATCAAACGTTGCGTTCCTAGTTCTATGTCATCATTAACCTTCTGAATTAAATCGTTGTCGTTTTTAAGTATTTCTGAAACTTCTACTACTTGAGAAGGTCCTTGATTAACATTAGCAACCATCATCCAGCCTTTACGTTCCTCTGCTTGTAAAGTGATACTACTATGAACAAAATATGCACCTTTTTCTGCTTTTATATCATCTTCTTCCTCTATAACGTCTCCATTTCTATAGTTCTTCAATTGCAATGATGATAAGAGGTACTTTGGATTTTCTAGCCCCCTTGACCAAACTATATTTGCCTTTAAAGCTTCGCTTGGCTCTGCGCGGTCTACAATAATAGCACTAAGGGCATAAATACCCAGTCCGCTAGCGTGTACAAGCTCACTTCTTTTATAAGCATCTACCAGATTACTTCTAATCTCTTGAAGACCTGCTCCTACCCCATAAGGCATGATGTTTTGAATACCATCCAATATTTCAACATTTACAGATGTATCGGAGTTATTTATTAATGTACTTTTTCTAACAAAACCATATTCATTACTGGAATTCCACATATACGTATATGTCAAACTTAGATCATGATTAATTTCTTCAAATAAAATCTTATTGCCGTAAGCATTCTTATAAATATTTCTGGAATATTGATATGTTCCTGAATAGCGTTCTGAAAACGGCTCCCAAATGACTAGCTTTTCTTCTTTTTTTATTCTAAAAATGGATTTGCTACCTGTAATGTCGTACGATTCGGTAATCTTATCATCAGTATAATATGGGAAAATTGCATTGTTCGCATCTTTTCTGCCCGCAGATAATCCTCCATTACTGGATATGAACATCCAATGATTAGAATCGCTAACGATACTCATAAAAAAGGGTCGCATCATATCATTATTAGAAATCATATAAAAAATCTCATGATCAATAACGATGTACTTTAGTTTCACCTCTTTGTCTCTTATTCTTTCTTTCATTATAGCTAAATTATCCTCCATTTTTGAATGAAAATATTTAAAGGGATTTAAAAGGTCGAGTACACTACTTCTCGACCTTTGTTATTTCATGTTCAAAAGATTATTCAAAATTAATTTGATGTGATGTTGAAATCATCTAAATAAAAAGTAACATCTGCTGGTGTATTACCAGGATCAACATTACCTGGTTTAACCACTAACATGGTATATACAGACTCGTCTGATGCATTAGGAAATGCATTGACAGATAAGTCAAAGGACATTTCTACCCAATCGTTTGCTGTAGTAAGCGTCTGTGCATAGGGCGCAGGATTACCAATACTACCATCATTAGGAATAGCTACAATCTCTAAGCGCACCTCTTGGTTTGGTAATGTTGAATAAATCTTGAAGGTGAGGGTAGAGTTGTTTGTAAAACTTCCCGTATCGAAAATATTTTGAAAACCACCAAAACCATCAGCACCAGTAAGCTTTGTAAATTGATACACTTTATCAGATGTGTTAATTCCTGCTGAAAAAGGATTGTTAACAATTTGTCTCGATTGATTTGATCCAAAAGAAACATTAAATCCTTCGCAGTTCTCAAAATCAACTGGAAAAGATACTACATCCATAGTTGGCCCTCCTACACAACCACCACCAGATCCACCTGAGCCATACAATCTAAAGTCATCAATGTAATAGGTCTCTGTTGTGTTAGTATTCAACTCAAAGAACAATATGATCTTATCATATTTTCCGCTTTCACCACTTGCGAAGTCAAAAGTCAATTCTTCCCAACCACTTGCTATGCTAGTAACAGCTGCTACTTCTACATTAATCAAATCGTTAGTCTTATCTTCCAGTTTAACTAAAACATTAGTACCTGCATTAGGTGACCATACTTTTAATTTGAACCCTGCATTAGTATTAAAATCAAATTTTGCATCAAAATCAATCTGATTATTCGCAAATAGTGCAGCTCCGGATCTATCAATTTGACCTACTTTACAAGATGTATTAACATCATTATCAAAATCGGGATTATCAACCCAGGATAAGCCTGCATCAAATGAAGCTATACTTGCCGTGGGATCTGTCTGGAACGTTAAATTAAAGTTAGATGCATCTAATGATTGATTAGTTTCTGGAACACAAGGATCTGGTACCATTACAGAAACCTGCTCAATATCATCTACATAAAAAGTACCAGCAGCAGTACCTGGTCCATCAACAAAAATAACCATAGCATTATATGAGCCCGAGGAGTTAAGTGTGAACATTAATTCTTCCCAGCCAGAACCTCCATGATTTTGTACATTTTCAACAGGTGCTTCTGTACCATCTTCAAATTTTAATAAAATGGGTAGTGCCTGATCTGAGTATAACTTCATTCTAACCCCCTTATCCATTGAAAAATCAATTGGAGTATCCAGGTTAAAAAAGGCATTTTCGAAATTAGCTCCTACATTTGTGATTTGACCAACCATAGTTGGTTCATTATTGATACCCGATAATTCTGGATTATCTACAACAGTAAATGATACATTACCAACAATCTTAGTGGCATAATCAATGCCATTGCAGTCAAAATCTATTGGAGTTTCCAATAGTGTATCCGTACAAGGAATATCTGCAGAATTAATCTGAGAAATATCGTCTATATAAAATGTACCCGCAGTCGTACCCGGCCCATCAACAAACATTGTAAATCTTGAAAATGCATCTGAAGAATCAAATGTAAAGTAAATTTCCTCCCAACCTGTTCCACCATGACTTGCGGTTGTCTCTATAAACGTAGTTCCTTCTTCAAGTTTCAATAGTACATCAACTGGAGTATCTGACCAAAAAATAACTTTTATAGATTTTTGTTCAGATAAATTTAATGGCTCACCTAAATTAAAGACAATACCTTCAAATGCTATTCCACTATTAGTAATAGCACCAACATTAGATGTATTTAAATTTGCTCCTGATAGATCAGGGTTTTCTACAACTTGAAAAGATGTTCCTCCAAAAACCTCAGCTTGATAGTTAACATTGTCTGCATCAAAATTGATGGGAAGTGTTACGGGCACCGGAATGTTTATAAATATTTCATCTTGAAAAGTACCTTCTGCACCCGCTACATTTTTCGCAGTTAATATCACTGTATAACTACCTGTTGTATATGTCTTAATTGGATTAATTTCTGTAGAAGTTGTACCGTCTCCAAAATCCCAGGTATAACTATCTGCATTTTCTGAAAGATTTATAAAAGATACTATCCCCGTATCTTCATTTATGGTTTGAGCAAAACTTGCAATAACCTGTGGTAAGTTGGCATCATCATCATCTTCGCAACCAAAAAAGGCAACAGCTATAAATAGAAGCCAGATTACATTTGTTTTTTTGATTAATTGTTTCATGAGTTATCTTATTGTTTTAGAGGTTACCCGGAACTCGCCAAATAGTCATTTCGATATAAATCAAAATTCTTGCAATGACGCGTTTCATAATTTCTTAATTAAATTAATTTGGTTGTGTAATTTCATATACCCGAACATAGTCTACTATCATAGTCTGGGGAAAAACCGTTTCTTCATTTGGCGATCCTGGTAAGTTGCCTCCAACGGCCAGGTTTAAAATGATATAGAATGGCCTATCATTGAATACCCATTCACCCTCTCCATCAGTTTCTTCATTCACATCTTCGGGAGTGATCTGGTAATACAATACGTCATCTATGTAGTAGTTGATATAGTTTGGCCCCCATTCTACACCATATATATGAAACCCTGTATCCACCCTATCATTTTCTAAGGTATATTTCTTTGATATGGATTCTCCACCGGAGTACCCGGGTCCATGGACCGTACCAAATATTTCTGTAGGTGCATCACCTACGTTCTCCATAATATCTATCTCGCCTATCTGCGGCCAAATGCTGCCGTCACTATCATCACCTAACAACCAAAAAGCCGGCCACATTCCTTGGCCAAAGGGTAATCGTATACGTGCTTCAAAACGGCCGTAACGTTGTTGAATTTTTCCTTTGGTTTGTAATCTTGCAGAGGTGTATTGTGCTCCATTAAAATCCTCCTTTTGGGCAGTGATTAGTAAAAATCCATTCTCTACAGTCACATTTTCGGTTCGATCTGTATAGAATTGTAGCTCATTATTTCCCCATCCGGGAATACCTTGTTCTGAGCCATCGCCGATGTCAAAATTCCAAAAAGAGGTATTAATTTGGCCATCAACATCAAAATTATCTTCTGCCACCAGATTATTAAAGGTAGCCACCGTCTGCGTATCATCTGTCCCACAACCCATCAAGAAAAGGCACGGTATAAAAAGAATTCTGATTATGTTATTTATATTCTTATTCATTTTTTGATTTTTTTATTCTCTATAGAAATAGATGTTATCTAAAATAAAGTTAGGACCACCAGTTAGAATGATACCCCCCAGATTATTCTTTTGATTTGCGATATCCCCTGCGAGTGGAATTTCAAAAGATGTCCATTGACCAGGTGTCAAACCAGTTAAATCGAATCTAAAATCTTTATCATCTCCAATTGGAAAACCAGTATTTGGATCTGTCTCAATTTCTTGGTTGGCTCCAGCATCTCTAATCTGTAGACCTATATCACCACTGCTGTCCTGAATATACACATCTACGTGTAAAAAAGTTAAAGTTGATGCGTCTACTGTATTATCAAATAATATCCCCGTAAAGTTGTTATTGGTATAAGATAAAAAGAAGTCATCTCCATTAAGTAATAAAGCTAAATCGGTTGTAGAACCACCAAATTCGGGTGTAAAATTACTTGCTGTTTCTATATCGTAAACATCACTAAATATTGATTTTACGTTTTCTGGCGGTAATGTTGGTTCTGGTGCAGATTCTAGTCCAGCAGAGGCAGTTATTTCTAAAGAACCTTGAGCAGCAACCCCGTCTAATTGCGCCGTTATAGTTGCTATACCCAAACCAACAATTTCAATTAATCCCAATTCATTAACAAATGCCACATCAGTATTCGAGGATGAAAAATCAAAATAACTTGGTGCAGCGGCAACGGTAATATCTTCGCCGGTTGGCCCATTAAATGTAGCGTCTAAATCAAAAATCGGTACAGTTGAACCAACAAAAGTTTGAAGCATTAAATCTTGGCCCGAAAATATAGCTGGTCGCAACTGGGCTACTGTTCCTAAGTTCTCAAATTTTAATTCATCTAGCCAAAAAGTATAGCCAATCTCATTTCCGTTAGGCACTGCATCGATGATGTCAAAGCCTCCTGCAGAAAAGACAAACATTCCTTTTTCCTGAATTAGTTTTGAAGGATCAGGAATTGGCACAATGTATTTTCGCCAATCTGTAGATAACTGAATGTTTTGTCGTTCAACTGCGAATTTATTGTCTTCAAAATCAGTCCCAAAACCTACAAGGCCGATAGTTGCAGTAATAGAGCCCTTGGCCCAAAAGGATAAGGCAGTATACCCCGTTAGATCCCTTCCTTCTCCTCTGTCCAGAAATATACCCCCAACAAAATTTCCGTTTGGGTCGTCTGGAGCTGGGACATCAATTCTTATAGAAGAGTTTCCTTCAAAGGCTACGTCATCGTCAGTACCAAATGCTTCTGTGTTGGCCCCCAGCGCAGGGTCAAATGATTTAAAAAATTCGTCCGTAAGACCCACTGGGCTATCTGTGTAAATGTCGGCAGTATTTGGAAAGGTCGCAAAAACTGCTTCGTCTGAAAGACCTCTCTCACAGCTAGATAGTAGTACTAAAACCAATGTTAGAGAGCATATTGTTTTTAGGTCTATATGTTTTCTATTCTTCATTTTCATCTGTTCTTTTTTATTGTTTTTTAGTTGTCAGATGGAATTCGCCATTGAACATTTGGGTTGGTATCAACCAATAGTTATGGCTCATTTCATGGTATTATTTTCCTATGTTAATGTGTACGTATGTTCTTATCTCCCACTCGGTACCATCGTCAAATCCAACAGGGCTTAATACAGGATCTGGTGGGAATGTATTGGGTGGTACTGCAATTGGTGAATAACGAGGAGAAAACTCATTTAAGGAACGCCAGGTACCCCGAATCCCGATTCTAGTGCTGGGTAGAATAAACCAGTCAGGTTTACCGATAGATGTCGAAACATCTAACATCAATTGCACCGGATATGTTAGGTTGAAGTCTCGATGATAATCATAGGGTCCCCAATCATCTATTTGGAAGGTATGTTGAAACTTCCATTTTTTATAGATCACACGAATATCTCCTCCAATTCTATCAATTTCTCTAGGATCGCTACCATTTGCCTGACCATTACCAGCAAATAGGTTGGCTACTAGGGCTAAATCAGGGTTAATTTTAGATACAATACGTGAACGTGCTTCCCATAAATCTCTAGCAGGTACAGAATTAGGAAACGCAAATATGGTACGATCTGCTAAAAACCCAATATGTGCATCCATGTTTGTAGGAAGGTGCCAATACACAAAACCTAAATTAAATGCAAGTTTAGCATCTTCTGATCTATCGTTATCCCATTGATAAAACCAAGATCCAGGAGTTGGATCATAAGTAAATAGTATTTCTCCAGCTGTTGTTTTTCTGTTCGCTCTTACTACGAAAGGTGCTACAAGTATGTTTCTTAATCTGGCAGTCCCATCCGCATCATTTGGTATCGCATCCACCAAGGGTTCTTGCCATAGAAAGTTAGGAGCTATTTGCCAATTTCCTAAGGTATAGGTAAAACCTGTTAGAAAACTATTTTGGTTTCCACTTCCATTATCTCTCAGTTTCCAACCAGCAAATGATTGTGTTTGATCAGCTCCTCCATTCGCCACCAATCCGGTAGTTGCACCTTGTGCATACCAATTAAACTTGCCTTTGGAATACGTTATTTTTGCTTTAGTACCCCAATTATCGTCTGAATTTACCTTATCTTCATATACCACGTAGTTTCCTGATTCGCCTCTTATATCTTGATATTTAATATCATTTAGTGGACTACCTGCCCATATCCCTCCGAGTGTAACCCCAAATGCTCCGAAATCTCTTTCTACGACCAATGTAGCTCTTTCTGTAGGCCAAGGTGGAATCACACCGCTTCTTACTTGATTTGCATCTAAAACACGACTTCCGGTTTCATCTAATGTAATATCCGTCTCGAAATCTCTATGGTAAATACCCGTGATATCGAATTTTTTTATGTTGGCCCTATACTTTAGCAATGCAGTAGGGTTAGCGCCCCACCATATTTGGGGACCGAATGCAGCCTTCAAGCCATTTAAACTGCCCTTACCGTTCAGTTCCATTCCTAAAATTTCACCATTGTAGATATCTAAATTTGGTCCATAGTTCGCTTCTGGATACAACCCAAAAAAATCACCCTCATACCCCCAATGGTAATGCCCGGTTCTATAAAACCCCTTTATATCGACAATTTTAGTGTTCCATTCGTATTCTGCGTTATATACACGTAGCCTATTAAAATCAGCTATTTCAACATCTAAATCATTGCCTCCTTCTACTCCTTGCACTACAACCGGTCTACCTACACTTTCATAAAATAATTCATTGATAGGGTTTTCGGCAACATTGCCCAGGATATTAAAATTAACATTAGCTCGCATACTTGGTGAAGGTTTTCCTTCTACACCGATGTAATAGGATTCCATGTGATCAAAACCTAATTGATTTGGAAACACATTTGCATTTGGATCTTCATTTTCTGGAGTTGTGATTAACTCACCACCTGTATTAAACGTAGTGAATTCTGCTCTTAGCTGACTCAACCTTATTTTTCCTCCTCTTTCTGCTTTCAAAGCTGCTTTATCTCCTCGGGCTCTGAGCATAGCATCCATGATTTGGATGTTGTCAAAATAATTATCCATAAAATCGAGAGTCATTCCTTCGTCATAAGGATTAAGGCGATGCGCTTCTTTTAATGCATAATAAGCGGCACGTGGATATAATTCGTAGAGTCCTCTCTCATTTGTTGGTCCTTTGGCACAAATGCCGAACCACTCTTCGTTCATATTATTATCACCTTCTTTTGCCTGATCTCTGTTATACCCACCATTAGACCAAGAAGCGGCATTATCATGAACATCTAAATTTTCAGTTTGTTTATATTTCCACCAACCGTCACTAAATTGAAAGGTGAAACCACCAATAGAGTTTCCGGCTTTTCCAAGTCCCGCGGCATTTTCATAAATTTCTTTCCAATTTCCTAAGTTATAGTACGCCTGAGAGTATTGATCTTCTTGATTATCTCTGGCATTGAAGGCATCTGCACCGAATTCTGCAAAAAGAATTGGCATGTTTAATTCATCTTTAACTCTTTGAAAAGCGTCTCCAAAGGAAATGCCGCGATACATATTAGTCCCATAAATATCAATATCGGTACATTCTTCTTTTACGATATCTGCATATAACAAATCACCGTTACATATAGCCACCGGATGCGATTGATCGATTGTTTTTACCTCTTTTGCAGCATCATTAAATGCTTTATACAGTGCACGAGCTGCAAGTTTAATTCCTGAGCTGGTGTCATTTATTGGGATATCTTCGGTTTCTGCTCCGGTCCATGATAAATGGTAATTATTTTCGTTACCAATCATGTATAATAATAAACCAGGTGTATTTTTATAAGACATAGCCATATCCCTGGCTTCTTTCATTAAAACTTGTCTTGTATCTGGATCTGCGTAATCGGTTTGCGGTACCCAAGCACCGTTTATGGTAAGTCCGTAAGCTCCAAAAGTAATGTTGAGCATGGTGTAAATACCATAATTTTCATAGATATATTTAATCCATTTGGGTTTAAGATTATAAGTACGAATGGTATTAACCCCCATATTCCTTAATAAGGACATCTCACCATCTATAGCTGCTTTGATTATATCATCAGACTTTGCCCATATTCCGGGATCGGTGATTGTAGTCCCAATTGGCACATAATCCCAATTCACCCCATTGATCATAAAATCTTTTCCGTTCACAACCAACCTCATCTCATCATTATCTTTTGCTACCGATACTTGATGAGCCTGCGGAAATATGTACATTGAGAGGAAGAAAATTACTAGTCCTAGAAAATTGCTTTTCATCATATTAATTATTATTGAGTTGATCTTTTATGTAATGCTAAATGCCATGACTTGCATTTTTTTCTTACATATCATTATCTAGGAAAAGTTCATTGAATATATTATTTGCAAGTTTTTATCAATATATAGATAAAACGGCAATAACATTTTCCAAAGTTTCACTCTATTGGTACTTTAGTTTGGGGATGGTTAAATGTATTATGAAAAATTATGATATCGGCAAAAAAAAACTCAACAAAAAATATACATTGCAAGAATTTGAGTGTTTTTTTAATAATATAATAATTTCACAACCCTTTTGTTTAATGGAGGTTACGATCTATGAAGTCTTTTTATAAAATTTATCTAAAAATATGACCATGTATGGGTAATGTAGAGCTTTGTTTAACTAATGTATAGGTATTTTAGATCTCCAGAATATAACTCACCAGGTTATCTTCATGTGATAGATTCATTTTTTTGCGAAGTCTATAACGCTTAATCTCAACACTTCGAGTTGAGATATTGAACAGCGGAGCGATCTCTTTAGAAGATAAATTTAAGCGTAAATATGCACATAGTTTTAGGTCATTTGTAGATAGATTTGGGTGCATTTTTTTTAGCTTCTTTAAAAATTTCTTATCTACTGTATTAAAAGCTTCTTTAAAAGATTCCCAATTATCATTATCGTTTAGGTTTTTATCGATTATATGTATTACCGGTTCGATAATGCTTTTGTCTTGAATCTTAATTAGTCGATTTTTTATTTGTGTTAACAATTCATTTTTTTTTGCAATGTCAATGGTTGATGTTGCCAATTCTTTGCTCTTATTCCTAAAATCCTGTTTTAGTTGCTCATTCTTAATTTTGATGATTTCTTTTTCATTCTGTACCTTTGCCAACTCTAACTCGCGTCTATTTTTTTCAATCAACTTTTGCTGCTTTTTTCTATAATATCTTTTATACATGATATGCATGAAAAAGGAAAACAAAACGGTTGCCAAAGCATAAGTTATTAACATTAAATTGGTAATATACCAAGGTTTAGCAATTTCAAAAGAATAACTAGCAATATTACTTGATACTTTATTTCCTATTTTGGATCTTACATTAAATTGATAATCTCCGTATGGGAGATTTGCGAAGAAAGCTGTTGGATTCTCGGACCAATCACTCCAATCATCATAAATACCTAATAGCTGAAATTGGTATCTTGGTTTTAAATATTTGTTATATTCTGGTGCATAAAAAGATACTTCTAGATTATTTTCTGAGTTTTTAAAGTTTCCTTTTAAATCTTTATTCGCAAGTTTTATAGCCGCCTTATTCTTTTTATTACTACCATTTGTAATGTTTCCCAAAAAAACCTGAAAATTTTTAATACTTAAATCATCAAGATTAACAGTTATGTATCCAGAACTAGTACCAAATAAGTATGTGTTACCGTTCTCAAAACTCATTACACTTTCATATCCAGTGACACTTTTTCGATCTTCTTTTGTAAAAGGTATGGTATTAAGCTTCGGAGCTTTTGTGAGCGTACCTTGGGTTACAAAAGTTATATTAGAATCTGTAAAAACCCATAAATTTTTGTTCTGTTCATCAAGAATTAATTTACCCGAGACATATTCTTTATCAGAATATATAGTGCTTAAGAGACTGTCTTCAACAAACTCTTCCCTGTGATGATCATATTTTAAAATCCCTTTTTTATAGGCATACAATAGTTCTCCATTGTAGTTTATGAGTCCAGAATTAGAACCTATTATTGAGTTATCAATAACAATATTCGTTGCTTTAGAAAAGCTACTATCGGCTTGTATCTTAAAAACACCTTTATATTCATGATTTACATAAATCTCATTCCCAAAAACCTCAAAATATCGAGATGAATTATTAAAACCCTCTATTTTATTTCTAAGTTGCCAATTGTTGTTCGCTTTTTCCAAAACATATAAACCGTCATAATTTCCCTGTAAAAGAAGATTTGAGGTATCATCTCTCAATTTGGTAATATTCCAGGTTCCCTGAACATTAGATATTTTTTGTGCTTGATTGTCATCTATGATAAAAGTGCCTGCATTATGTCCACAAAATAATGTTTGATTAATCTTTTGTAAACACCATACCTGGCCTTGTGTACCCTTAATAAACTTAAAGTTATCGTTGCCGTCGAGCTTTTTAAAGAAAAGCCCTTGATTAGTCCCTAGATACAAATTATTGTCATGAATTGCCGATGCATAAATGCTTCCTAAAACACCACTATTATCATTGTATATTTTGAACGATGAATTTATATTAATATAACTAATTCCATTATCAAGACCCGTCCAAATATTGCTATCCATATCTTGAAATAATGATAAACCTGTATTGTTTAATAACCCCTTATTTTGATCTATTTGGTATAAAAGATCACCGTTTTCGTTTAGGTAAATTAATCCATTAGATATAGTTCCCAATACGAAATTATTTTCTTTTAATCGTATAGCATTATAGATACTCACTTCAGATAATAACTCATTAGCACTTATATTCCATTTATTTAATGAATTGTTTTTAAAACTATAAAAGCCATAATCCCTGGTTAAAATTAAAAGGTTCTGTCCAACATCAAAAATACTGACGACCTCATTATTTTTAACCATATCGTCGCCAATAATCAAGGTATCTTTACCGTGCTCAATCTTATACACGCCTTCGTTAATAACCTGAAAATAAACACTTTGATCTACCTTAAATATTTTGGTTATCATATTTTTCGAATCTATAGTATTTACCCACTTATCATTAACATTATATATATAAACTCGATTTAAGGATTGAAAAACTACCCAATCATCAATATCTATAATATTCCAAAACTCTTCATCATCTATTAATTTGATATTTATTTGTTGGGATAAAGACGAATATTGTAAAACTCCAAAATCATCCTTTTGCCAATATCCAAACTCCATATAACAACCTGTATAGATCCTATCTCCAACAACATTAACAGATCTTATAATAGTTTCATTTGGAGAAGGGTATAATTTCCATATTGCACCATTAAATTCTAATAGTCCTTTGTTATTAGCAACGTATATTAGTTTTCCTGTAGCTTGAGAAATCCCCCAATTCTGATTTTCAGCGTTATAATCTTTGGGTGAATAATTTTGAATAGGAGGTAGCTCCTGTGCCATGGTTACTGAACAGAAAATAACTACTAAGAGCAAAGATGTTATTTTATAAAATCCCAATTAAGAAAAGAAATATATTACTATATACAATAATACAAATTATTAATTCAACAGAGAATTCACATAAATATTGACAATATCAAAATAAAAATTAAAAGGGATATTTTTTAGAAGACAAATGGTAAGCCTGTTTGAGAAGAGACCAAAAACAAACAAATTATCCTTTTAAAAAACTTTTTTAAGGAGGAAATCGTGGTAAAGTAGATCTCAAAAAAATTGGAAAACTTACTTCGTTACACCCCCTGTTCATGAAGATATTCCCTTAGTATTCTGATTCTTTTTATAAGAAATTAACATTTTTCTGCGGGAAACCGTAAATATTTAAAAGGTTCTTATTATATTGTGCGTTATAAAAAGTAAAGTAAGGAACCCCTATCCTAAATGATATTAAATTTGGATGTTTAGCCAAATAACTCAAAAAAACATGAGTGCTTTTTTGAGTTATTTCATTTGAAAAAACATCCAATATAATGGTTGATTTACATTAAATCGATTGTTATTCAGACCCTGCTTTTGTTGGCTCGCCAAAGTTTTACAATTGCGGGGTTGTTTTATTATAATTTTCTTTTCTCTATAAAAGACCTAGGTCTTTGGTCATTGCGATGAGATGAATTGCATTTTTTGCCTTGAAATTATACTTTAGTTTATTTAATCTTTTTTCTATAGAACTGATACTATTAGGTGAAATATGATTTTTCTTGAAATAGGCACCTATTTGTTCTTGAGTAAGGCCATCAGATAAATGCTTAAGCAATAAAAGATCATAGTCCTTAAGTTCAAACATGTTATTCTTACTCATTGCACTAGCCAATAATGGAGAAAGGAATGTATTCCCTTTATAAACTTCGGTTACGCATTGTACTAATTCATTTAAACCATATCGTCCTTTACATACATAACCATTTATACCATATTCATCAAAAAATGATTTTACTTTTGCCGGCCGATCTTCCATTGAGTAAATAATTACTTTTATATCGGTTTGTATTGCTCTTATTTCTTCTATTAACTGAATTCCTGAAACAATCTCTCTCTCTCGATGACTATCTTTAAACGAAAGATCTGTGATTAGTAAATCAAAAGGATTACGATCCCTTAAGGCTCTTCTAAATTTCAAATAGGCGTCATCACAATATTGCGCCTGTTTTATTTCTTTGACTCCTGTTCTTTCATGTAAAATATTAGAGATTCCATGATTAATACTCCCCAGGTCCTCTGCAACTAAAACTTTGTTGAACATAATATACTCATTATTTTTAATTAATTTGGGAAATGTATTCTGGCTTTAAAGCCTTTTCCCTCTTCAGAGTCAAAGATAAATGATCCACCAATAGTTTTTATACGGTTTTCCGCATTCTGGAGTCCGCTACTATAAATTATATCATTTTTGGCAACACCAACGCCATTATCTGCATAGCTAATCTCATGGGTTTTAAGTCCTTTTTTAAAGGTTACAGCAACTAAAGTAGCTTGGCTATGTTTTTTCATATTGACCATTAATTCCTGTATAATACGATGAATAATTATTTTTTTTTCGGGAGTTATTGATGACCAATGGATATCATCGATATCTTTTATAATAATCTTAGTTTCAAGAGATCCATAGCTACTTAGCATACCGCTAAGCTCATGCACAAAATCTTTGTTAATTTTAAAATTGCTATTTTCCCTGGAGATATCACGGGTACGACTATAAATATCCTCTAATTTATCCAACACTTCATGATCATTTCTTTTGTTTTGTATTTGTGTCATTACATGATAGACATCGTTTGCCAGTTCATCATGTAATTTTTTA
Source organism: Aquimarina celericrescens (assembly GCF_042682765.1). NCBI lineage: Bacteria > Pseudomonadati > Bacteroidota > Flavobacteriia > Flavobacteriales > Flavobacteriaceae > Aquimarina > Aquimarina celericrescens. Next base: position 524,080 of record NZ_JBHUHY010000002.1, read on the forward strand.
GAAATTCGGGTTTCAGCATTAAAAACATCACGTATACGTTCTCTTTTATGTTTTTGTTGTAATAAATAAACAACAAAACCTCCTGAAAGAATTAAAATGATGGTACTTAATAGATAAATGATATTTTCACGCTCTTCTTTTGCTTTTTCTATCTCCAATTTGGCATTATCGGTTTCAAGCTTAAGGTTTTCATTGGTGAGGTTCTCATTTTCGTACTTGGTGACTGCATAAATCTCACGGTTGTTTTGATTGATTTCGTTGAGCTTATGATAGGTTTCATTAAAAATTTTAGCCTCTTCTTGGACATTTTCCTTTAATTTAAATATATATCCTAATGCTTCGATGATAGAGGTCAAACTTTTCAAGTCCAAAGCATTGCGATAAGCCGCTTCGGCATATGATAATGCTTTGGTTTCATTATCATTCTCGTAATATTTTGTAAGATAAATATTGCCGGAAATAAGCCCTTCTTTATCATTAATATCCTCTCTGATTTCTAAAGAATTAAGTAGAAGTTTTTCTGACCTTTTATTTCGGTTATTCTGAAGCCATAGTATGTAACCTAGATTGCCAAGAACTCTTGAGTATTCATATTTATTGGCCTTAACGATAGAATCATTTGCTAATTCTGTAAGTATTTTTGTAGCATCTTTATAATTCATCGTATCTGCAAGGATAAGAGCACGTGTATTTTCATACTTCAAAATATTATTTAATTGTATTGATTTCAAGGCTAAACTATCCTTACCAAGCATTAGAGCTAATGAGTTATATTTTAGAGCTTCCCTGTGATTTTTTTGTTCTAAATTTGCGACCGAAATAATATGATATAACCCTGAAAGATTTTTCAGGCTCGAAGTTTTCTCTGCAAATTTAACTCCATCTACAGCTGTAGTCTTACTTCCTGAATAATCCCCTAAAAGAGATTGGATATAGGACATCTGAAGTAAATTCTTTGATGCACACAAACTATCTTTAGTTTTTCGAGAGATTTTGAAAGCTTCATTGTAGTATTTAAAAGCTTCAGTAAATGCATTATTTTTTTTGTGATAAATACCAAGCTTGATATATGCTTTTAGCATGTAGCTCGTATCTCTATTAAATTTTGCAAAATCGTACAATTTATGGGAATGAGCGATTGCACTGTCGTACATCTTAGCCTTACTAAGCAACCATGTTTTTTGCATTAATCCATTATAGATCATAGAGTCTTGCTCATAAAATTTAGCAATTTCTAAGAAAGAAGTAATATTTTTCAACCTCTGATTTATTGTTGAAGAATCTGATTTGCTTAATGCATAATATTTAGAAATACTATCTAATACTTCTTGAGAAGGAGCTTTTACTTCTTCAGTTTGACCTAAAGTAGATAAAATACCAATAAACAGAATAGAACCCCACAAAATAATGTAGATTGGGGGATTGACGCGCCAAAGTTTCATTCTTCAAAATTACTAAATAAAATCTGGTCTGTGTGACATTTTTACATTACACAGACCAGACTTGAAGAATAAAAGTCTATAACAATTTAGTTCCCTCCTTCATCCTCATCCTCTACATGTCCGTGTTGACCTGTTGTTGCAACTTCTTCTACCGAAAGTTCAACATTATCTGAAACACTATCTGCTGTGCAAGAAGTGAATGTTGTAGACATAAATAGGGCGATTAATATATAAAATATTGTTTTCATAATTTTTTACTTTTTTTGAATTTGACATAGAGGTTACCATCCAAAATTTTTGAGAAAATTTTGGCAACAGTAGCCGTTACTTAAAAAGGGAGTACTCCTTAATTTTTATGGAAAGCGGGAATCTGATGGATTAGTATTAGGCTACTTTCCAATGACCTTCAACTACTCGCTTACGGATTCCCGTAAAAACTTCGCTAATACATTTACTATGTTAGCAATGTCTAACTGGAACTAGTTACTATGTGAATTTAAGGAGGCTTTGCTGGTTACTCCATAATCGATTCCAAAGATTCCAAAGATTCCGCAGAAAGCTGTAAGATTCCAATAATTCAAAAAATTTATGGGACTAAAAACAAGTAGTACTTATCGTGATGAAATTCTAGAGAAGTACAAAAAGGAAAAAGGAGGAGAAATGAGTAGTTATCTTATCGAACCTACTCGCAAACAAATTAAAGAAGCTTGTCTTTGGCTACTAGACAAGCGAAAAGAAAAGTATGATGATCGTATCCTCAGTCGTTTTTTTAAGTTTAAAGAAGGCGAAAACAAGATGCATGCAATTGAGCGGGTTAATGGAGATAAGTTTAAGCCAATTGTCAATTTTTTGACAGGAGAAACAAAATCAACTACACCTGCTAACTTAGAATTAATTAGTTGGCTTATCGATTTTAGACCGCGACCCTTATCGGTGTATTTGGGGTCTGCTTACGATGCTAAGGAAGAAGTGGTACAGGAATACAACCACCAAAGAGATCAACTTTTGCATTTCAAAAAGGAAACTGAGCTATCTAAAATTCCGGAAACTCAGGTTATTCATGAGAATAATAAAAGTATAACTATTATATCTCAGATAAATCCTTCACTTAAAATTACGACTATAGTATCCTTATAATACTATGCAGAATGAAATGAACTCGGGAAAAGTTCATCATCAGGAATACAAAATAATTTGGGGGCTCATTATTAAACGTATAAGATTAGTGAATAACTAATATTTTCATTTTCAAAGTGAAAAAAAAGACTATCTACTCTTCACTATTATCAAACTTTCGCTATTTTTTCTAACTATACTAGAATTTCTATATACTTCTTTGAAGTATACCGTACTCGACTCATACCTTTCTAGAACCTTATTAAATTAACTATTTGCCATGATTAGTATAGGTTTTGTATTACTTTTCATTCTTCTTATCTAAATATAATTGTATAATTCAAGCTATGCCTTTATGATCAATCTTATCCTATTAGAATTAATCCTCTGATTTTCATCTCTTATCCTTTTTCTTTTTTTTCATTACTGCAAAATAAAAACGCCCAACCCTAAAATTTGGTTGAGCGTTCTACTATTTTTTAAATCATAAAGAGTTAAAGACTATCTTCAATTTAGATTTATCATGCCATTTCTTTCTTTTTTTTATAATACACCTTATACCTCCAATAAGAAAGTGCTCCCAAAAGAATTACAAAAGCAACAGAATAATATACAGAATTAGGCGTAATCACTTTATCACCACTTGCATACGAATGTAACCCTTTTAAGTAAAAGTTCACCCCAAAATAGGTCATTAGTACACTGTAAATTGCAATTACAGATGCCAAATTGTACCACCATCTACTTCGAAGGCCGGGTACCAGTCGCATATGAATTACAAAGGCATATACCATAATACTAACTAAAGCCCAGGTTTCTTTTGGATCCCATCCCCAATAGCGTCCCCAACTTTCGTTAGCCCACATCCCCCCTAAAAAATTACCAATTGTAAGCATCACCAAGCCGATAGTAAGTGCCATTTCGTTAATAATAGTAATTTCTCTGATATTAAGATCCATTCTTTTCTTATTCGATTTGGTGGTAAGGATCATTAATAATAAAGCAAGTATTCCCAGAATGGCTCCTACGAAAAAAGGCCCATAACTACCAACAATGATCGAAACGTGGATAAGTACCCAGTAAGAATCAAGAACCGGAACCAAATTGGCGATTGCAGGATCTGTCCAGTTTTGATGTGCAAAGAACAATATAATTGCCGCCACAAAGGTTGTAGCTGCAATGGTAAGGTTACTTTTTCTTCCGAAAGCTAATCCAATCGCGAGAGTCATCCAGGCTACGTAAATCATAGATTCGTAGGCATCACTCCATGGTGCATGACCCGAAACATACCAGCGTATTATTAATCCTGCCGTGTGTGCTATAAATAATAAGACGACTAGTCCAATGGTTCCGTTGATTAATCTGCGAATAATTTTTGATTCTTTAAATATTGCGATGATTACAAAAAGCATCAATAATAAACCGATCACCATATAGTATCGGTATAGCGTTCTGAAGATATCGTACTTGTTTAATGCTATTTCAGCTTTTATCTTCTTATCAGTCGGTAATACTTCACTACCAAATTTCTTCTGAAAACTTTTTATACTTGCCACATATTGATCCGGCTTACTATAATCTCCGGTTTTCCTGGCTTCTTGTAATGATTGACGATAAATAGCAATGATCTGACGTGTGTATACAGAATCCATTCCACTAAACTTAAATTCATTTAATTCTGGGATAGAAACCCATTTATTCCCTTCATCACCAGGTACAGGAAATATTTTTAGAATTCCTCCGCCAAGTGCTTGATTCAGTAAGTAAAATTTTTCATGAGTCTTAAGAAAGTCTTTTTCAAAACTACTTGGTGTATTTGTACTACTGGCGCGCTCGAGATAAGGTGTCAGTTTGTAAGATCCGTCTGGTTCTACAAGATCTATTAAGGATACTGTTCTTTCCGTTTTTGGAACACCTAATATTTTACGAATACTATCATTTTCTTTTTGAATCTCAATAATGGGAATGCTATACCACACAAATGGATTTTCTATCATAGAAACAAATACCTGATCGGCGCTTAGCCCTTCATAAGTATCTTTTTTACTAAGTTTACGAAGTAATTCGGAAGAAAAAGTATTTACGGGTTTCATTCTTCCTCGTTCATCCTGAATCACAATACTACCAAAATTGGCTGCATGTTCTTTACTAACAGCATTGGCTTTGATTACAGAATCTAATTGAGCTTTGGTAGGTAACGTTTGAAGATGATCTGTCTGATTAGGAAGCTCCTGGCCCATAGAAGACAACGAAATCATAAGCACTAAAAGCGTTACTAAATTTTTCTTTTTTGATTTTACTTTATTCAACATTTTTTCTAAATCCTTGAATCTAGAGCCTTTCGTAAATAAGATTAACATCATACCTAAATACAATAGCATATACCCTGTATAAGTCACCAAAGTTCCCCAGCGGTCATGATTTACAGACAATACTGTCCCTTTTTCGTCTGGATCAAAAGAAGCCTGGAAAAATCGATATCCTTTATGATCCAGGACATGATTCATATAAATGTCATAAGGCCTTGAATTATTTTCTTCGACAATATCCACTTTACTTTTAAAAGATTTGTAGACATTCTCTGTACCAGGATACTTTTCTGCAATAAAATCATTCAACTTAAGAGCAAATGGTAACTCCATTTGTTTGGATCCGTAAGAAAAATACATGTCTAATCCACCTAAAGATATTTTAGTCATATCATTGTGATAACCTTTCCCTCCTAATAATTTAACTTCTTTTGTTTCTCCATTAGTTGAAACATTAATAAACAAGGCATCTTGTTGTCCCTTATCTTTGATCTCTACAGGAACTACATCATATTTACCCGTAACTACGGGATCAGGAATTACAAATTGCATACCAGCAGTTTGATATAATGATCGAAGCATCAAAGGCTGAAGACTATCTTTGAAGACAAGACCCTGTTTTTGATCTGCCATTCTCATATAAGAGCCTTCGAATGGGGATTTTATAAAATATTCGTCATTGGTATAGGTGATATTGATCGCTCCATCGGTTGGTTTATTGAAAGCCACTAATACATTGTGAATGTTTGAGACTTCACCCTCCTGTAAAAAATGATCATGTCGATCACCATCTCCTGCCTCTACAATTTTGAGGTATCTATTACCATCTTCAGATTCAACGAGCCCCATCTCTGCTCCTTGTATATAGTTTTTATATTGAACTATCACAGGTTGTTCATTGTAATCTGTATCAATAGTAAAACTGTTATCGGCCGCCTCAGCTAACTCAAAATCCTTAGAAATTATCCTACGTCTGGGTTCTCCATTAATTTCGCCATCAAGGAAGATGGTTAAATACGTCTTTTCAGAAAGGAATGTTGAGGTTGTTTCACCTTCTCTTATAGGCATGACACCTTCATAACTGATATATCGAGTAATAAAAGCTCCTATAATAATAAGAATGAAGGATAAATGTAATAGTAGTGTGGCCCATTTCTCCTTTTTATAAAGTTTATACCTAACGATATTTCCACAAAAGTTAATGGCAAAAAACACCATTATAGCCTCAAACCACCAAGTATTATAAATCCATATTCTTGCAGCTGTGGTACCATAGGCATCTTCTAAGAAAGTACCTACTCCCATTGAAACTGCAAAAACTATAAATAAAATTGCCATTAATCGTGTAGAGAACAAAATGCTTGCTAACTTATCCTGCATAATAACCTTTCTTTTTTTGATCGGCAAATTTAGTGTTTTTGGTAGGATAAAGTAGCATCATTTACCTTTGTTATAAAGGTTTTAACAGAAGTGTTACTATTGTTTAATTTTTTAATGGAACTTGCTTATTTTAGCCAAATGATAAGAGTCGTAATTCTTGGTTCCGGAAATGTTGCTCAACACCTTTATACCGGGTTTTTAGATCAAAAACATGCAAAAGTAATACAATGCTACAATCGTAAAAGATTACTATTTCATCCTGCACAAGAAGAAAACTCGATTACAGATGATATTGGTTCGCTAAAAGAGGCAGATATTTATATACTTGCTGTAAGCGATAATGCAATTACACCCTTATCGGCCCAACTTCCTTTTAAGAACAAACTGGTCGTTCATACATCAGGGAGTGTTCCTATGAAAGCTCTTTGTAATTTAAATAAAAGAGGCGTGTTTTATCCATTGCAAACATTTAGTAGGGATAAAAACATCGATTTTGATAGTGTTCCTATCTGTATAGAGGCTGAAGAAGAAAAAGATGTACATCTCTTAAAAGATCTTGCTACACCTCTATCATCCAAGATATACGAAATTTCATCAGACCAACGTAATATACTGCATGTATCTGCCGTATTTGTAAACAATTTTACAAATCATTTATTTTCGATTGGTAATGATATTTGCAAAGAACATAACATTCCTTTTGAAATTTTATATCCTTTAATTCAGGAAACGGCACAAAAAGTAATACAAATGAATCCAGATCAAGCACAGACAGGTCCTGCAATTAGAAAAGATACCAAAACTATAGAGCGGCATTTGAATATCTTGTCAGATCCACTACAAAAAGAAATATATCAAACATTAACCAAAGCAATTCAATCTAAATATGGAAAAAAGTTATAAAGAATACTTACGACACATTACTACTTTTATTTTTGATGTTGATGGTGTACTTACCGATGGTATTGTAATTATAAACACAGATGGGGAGTTGCTAAGAACAATGAGTATTAAAGACGGATATGCATTAAAAACAGCTGTGCAGCAAGGATTTAATGTTTGTATTATTTCAGGCGGAAAAAATGAAGGTGTACGCCAAAGGCTAAAAGGATTAGGAATTACTGATATTTATCTTGGTGCACATCACAAAGTTGAACAATTAGACGAATACCTTGATATTTATAATATTAAGTCTGAAAATGTTTTGTACATGGGTGATGACATTCCTGATATGCCGGTAATGCAAATGGTAGGGTTACCTACTTGTCCGCAAGATGCTGTGGCCGAGATTAAAGAGATCTCAAAGTATGTTTCTTTTAAAAAAGGAGGAAAGGGATGTGTTCGGGATGTGATTGAACAGGTGTTGAAGGTTCAAGGAAAATGGATATCGGATTTTGATGCTGAAGCATGAGTAAGTTGATGATTGATGGTAAAAAATACTACAAAAACTTAAACACTAGAAATTCATAACATTAAATTGAAATGAAATTAGTATTTGCTACAAATAATCTTAATAAAGTCAAGGAAGTACAGGCGTTACTTCCAGCCCAAATTGAGCTATTAAGTCTTACCGATATAGGATGTGTCGAAGATATCCCGGAAACTTCATCTACTATCGAAGGCAATGCAAAGCAAAAAGTTCAATATGTCAAAAAACATTATGGTTATGATTGTTTTGCCGATGACACCGGACTAGAAGTAGATGCACTTAACGGAGCTCCGGGGGTATATTCAGCCAGATATGCCGGTGACTCAAAAGATGCTAATGCCAATATGGATAAGCTTTTAAATGAACTACGAGGAGAAGAAAATAGAATTGCTCAATTCAAGACTGTCATCGCTTTAGAACTAAATAATGAACTGATACCGTTTACGGGTATTTGTAAAGGAAGTATTAGTAACAGTAAAAAAGGTAATGGAGGATTTGGATATGATCCCGTTTTTATTCCTGATGGATATTCTAAAACATTCGCAGAACTCCCACTGGAAGAAAAAAACAAGATTAGCCATCGCGGAAAAGCAGTACAAGAATTAATTGATTTTTTGAATCGTTAGTCTGCTCCTGGAAAAGCTAACATCTCTCCCATTCCAACGGTAAACAACCAATTACCATATATAGCATGTTCTACAGATACCAACGTAGTTGATTTTGTTTTTTGATAGGTATAAGCAAATAACATCCCTCCTATAAAAGTAAGTACCTGAACCAAAAAACTTTGTAGGAAAAGATGGGCAAGCGAAAAAAGAATCGCATTGATAAAAACGAATAACCATTTATTTTTTACCAATCCCTGGTAACGCTCATAAAAAAAAGTACGATATATAATTTCTTGGGGCCATACAGACAAAAAGGTATAGATAAATAAAATCATTAACCATAAATGTGGTTTTTTTATCAAAACTAAAAACAATTTATCCGGTGCCACAAAAAGAACATATAATCCCGTTATAATCATTACTATGGCAAGCTTAATGACCGTCTCTTTCCAAAATGGCTTCCAATACATTTTATCTGGAAATCTCAATTTTAGGAGCCCATTGCGTTTCAATATTATCAAAATATAAAGAAAGCCTATTATAGTAAGTGCCAATTTAATAGCAATAGGATAACTGATCAGAAAACTTAATGGTAATACAACGAAAAGAAAAAATAATTCTACGCCTTTGTATATAGTAGTCTGCATTTTTATTTTTTGACTAATTTCCGTATAAATACTGAATTGAATGCTTTTTTAACAAAAAAAGCCTCTTGGGGGAAGAGGCTTTTATAGGTTTTGGGATCAAATAATTCGGGGGGAATTATTCTTTCTGGGGGCAAAAAAAGTTTAAAACAATCAATTCCAATTTTTCTCTTACTCTTTTTATTTTACACTTCAAAAGTAGGTTAACTTTCTATGTTTTGAATAAAATTATATGGCAATAATACTACTTATATCGACAAAAAGCAAATAAATTCGATAAAATGCATATATATTTATTAAAACGAGTACATCATACCTTTATAACTCCATACTTTGATCAACATTGAAAAAATTAAACTCGATCCAGACGTTGCATAAATTTTATTAATATCGTAACATTACATCCATAAAATTTTGAATACGACACATGGAAAGTCAAAACATTACTCCTACCAATCCCCAAAACGAAGATATTATCGAGAATAAAGAATTGAACATTTGGGAGGCATTACTGCCGGTAATTATTTTAGTAGGAATGTTGTTTTATAATGTGTACCTATTTGGTGATGATGCCCTAAGTGGTAGTAACCAATTTATACTACTACTTGGTGCAGCAGTTGCGGCTATTGTAGGTTTCTTCAATAAAGTCTCCTACAAACAAATGATGGAAGAAGTAGCAAGAAATGTAAGGTCTACTACCGGGGCTTTGCTTATTTTGTTAATGGTAGGCTCCCTGGCGGGTACCTGGTTGATCAGTGGGATCATACCCACAATGATCTATTATGGGTTGCAAATTCTAAATCCAACTATTTTCTTAGCCGCCTGTGTTATTATTTGTGCTATAATTTCGATAGCAACAGGTAGTTCGTGGACCACCTCTGCAACAGTGGGAATTGCTTTAATCGGAATTGGTGATACCCTGGGCATTTCACTCGGAATGACAGCAGGAGCAGTAATTTCAGGGGCATATTTTGGTGATAAATTGTCCCCGTTATCAGATACTACCAATTTAGCACCCGCTATGGCGGGCGGAGAATTATTTTCTCACATAAAGTATATGACCTACACTACGGTACCAACCATAGTAATAACCTTAATTGTTTTTATCATTATTGGTTTTGCCATTGATACGTCTGGTACTCCACAAATAACAGAACAACTACAAGCTATAAAAGGTGCATTTAACATTTCACCTTGGTTATTCATTGTTCCATTATTAGTCATTGGATTAATCATCAAAAAAACGCCTCCACTAATTGCACTATTGGCAGGAACATTACTTGGTGCCATAGCCGCTATTATCGCGCAACCTGATATTGTAATGACGATTGCCGGAAGTAACGAACTTACTTTTAATTCTGCCTATATGGGTGTAATGAAGGCGATGACTGTAGATACGACTGTAGAAACAACAAATGAACAACTTAACGATTTATTCTCTGCAGGTGGAATGTCTGGAATGTTAGGCACTATTTGGCTTATCGTATGTGCTATGGTTTTTGGTGGCGTGATGGATGCTATAGGAGCTTTGGCAAGAATCAGTAAAGCACTTCTTAACCTATTTGATTCAGTTTTTGGTCTGTTTGCAAGCACTGTAGTAAGCTGTCTGGCCTTAAATGTTACAGCCTCTGACCAATACCTTGCTATTGTTGTTCCGGGGAGAATGTATGCTAAAGCTTTCAAAGATAAAGGCCTCGCTCCTGAAAACCTAAGTCGTACCCTGGAAGATTCTGGTACCGTAACTTCGGTTTTGGTTCCATGGAATACTTGTGGGGCGTATCAAAGTGGAGTACTTGGTGTACCTGTAGTAGATTATTTCTTTTTTGCCATATTTAACTGGTTAAGTCCATTTATGACTTTGTTTTTTGCAGCATTCAAAATAAAAATTAAACAATTAGTGCAAAACGAAAACGAGCTACATAAAAGAGCATAGGAATATATGCTCCAAAACCCTTACACCCATATTTCTTATTTTTTTTCATCAATAATTGGTATGGAGTTTTTATTATTATCTATGGCCACAAACTTAAAATGACCAGAAACTGCTAGTTCTCGATCATAACTATACATATCTTCTTTATAAATATCAACTTTTACCAAACAGCTAGTTCTTCCAACTTTGGTTACTTTTGCTACAAGCTCTATGATAGTTCCTTCAGGTATTGGTTTTTCAAAATCAATTTTATCTGTAGAAATAGTTACTACTTTTTTTCTACTAAATCGAGTAGCACAAATAAAAGAAACTTCGTCCATAAGTTGTAATGCTGTACCCCCAAACAAAGTTTCATAATGATTTGTTGTATTTGGGAATACCGCTTTAAAAATTCTTGTTTCAGACTTTTTGATTAATTCATCTATAGTATTCATGCAATTGTGATATAGTTTTTTCTTATAATTTTATATATCAAAGGTAAATCTTATCATATTATCTTTGTAGCGTATTAAAAAAAACTTCAAATGAATATTCTAGAAAGTTTGCGCTGGCGATATGCCACAAAAAAATTCGACAATAACAAAATTCTTCCACAAGAAAAAATAGATACCCTTACTGAGGCTTTTAATCTTACTGCCACTTCTTATGGTTTACAACCTTTAAAGCTTGTAGTTATAAGAGATAAAAAGCTTCAAAAAAAGCTTACTCAACATTCCTGGAATCAGCAGCAGGTAGCAGATGCATCACATGTTTTGATTTTTTGCATTGAAAATGTAGTGGGAGAAGAATACATTGCCAAATATTTTGATAATGTAAAAACCACCAGAAATACTCCAGATGAGATACTAAATCCCTTTAAAGAGCAATTAGTAGATTCCTTTAAAAATAAACCTTTGGAAGAAATATCGATATGGGCCGCGAAACAAGCATACTTAGCAATGGGTAACTTATTAACGGTATGCGCCATTGAACAAATCGATGCCTGTCCTATGGAAGGGTTTGTACCCGAAAAATATGATGAATTACTAAAACTTGCAGATTTAGGTCTCTCATCTGTATTGGTTTTACCTGTAGGTTATAGAGCCCAGGATGATATATTTTCTGACTTGAAAAAGGTAAGAAAAGACATCACAGATACAGTGATCACCATGTAAAAACAAAGCTATCCTAGTATTACCATACTATTATAGTACCAGACCTATATTATCTAAAAAAATATAAAAGATCGACTGTAAAATCAAAACTCTTTTCGGTATTTTTGCGGGAAACAGAATTTAATACGATATTACTATGCCAGGATTTGAGTTATTTGGTGCTGAGGAAAAGAAAGAAGTTCAAGATGTTTTGGATAATGGAGTTTTGATGAGATACGGGTTTGATCCCATGAGAAATGGTCATCATAAAGCATTAGAACTTGAAAAAGATCTTGCAAAAAGAATGCAAACCAAATACGCTCAGGTAGTCTCTAGTGGTACAGCAGCTTTAACCGTAGCGCTAGCATCTGCTGAAATCGGTTCGGGTGATGAAGTCATTATGCCAACATTTACCTTTGTTGCTAGTTTTGAAGCCATACTCTCTGTTGGTGCAGTGCCGGTGTTGTGTGATATTGATGATACTCTAACTCTTGACCCTAAAGCTGTAGAAACCGCTATCACACCTAAAACTAAAGCAATAATGCCTGTACATATGTGCGGATCAATGGCAGATCTTAGCGCTTTAAAAGCTATTTGTGATCAGCACAATCTTATTTTATTAGAAGATGCATGCCAGGCCATAGGCGGAACTTATGACAATAAACCTCTGGGAAGTTATGGTGATTTAGGTTGTTTTTCTTTTGATTATGTAAAAACAATTACTTGTGGCGAGGGTGGTGGAATTATCACTAATTCTAAAAAATTTGCCGATAGAGCTCATAAATATCAAGATCATGGTCATGATCATGTTGGTAATGACCGCGGTGCAGAAACACATCCTTTTTTGGGATATAACTACCGATTATCAGAATTAAATGCTGCAGTTGGTATTGCGCAATTAAGAAAATTAGATACTACACTGGCTACTCAAGAAAAGAATTACTCAATACTTCGTCATGCCTTAGAAGCAATTCCAGAAGTTACTTTCAGAAGAGTGCCTGAGACCGGTGTTGAAAGTTATGCCTTTCTAAACTTATTTTTACCTAATGAAAACCTTGCAAGAAATGCTCATAAAGCTTTGGGCGCTCATGGAGTTGATGCATGTTTTTATTGGTTTGATAATAACTGGCATTATTATAAAAAATGGGAGCATCTATTAGAACAAAAATCCCTGGGCAGACTTTCTGAAGAAGTCCAAAACGGATTAAAAAAGAATAATAGATCCTTTGAAGCTAGTGATGCCTGGATGGGTAGAACAATTTCTTGTCTAATAAAATTAAGTTGGACAGAAGAAGAGGTAAACAAAAGAGCATCTAAAATGGTAGAAGCTATAAAAAGTGTCTTATAGCGTATAAAAATATTACATATTAGTACTCTACATACTCTACAATTTCTAACCCATACCCTATCATCCCGACACGCTTCTGTTGAACTGTATTGGATACTAAACGCAGTTTATGAACATTAATATCGTGCAGTATTTGCGCTCCAATTCCAAAATCTTTGGTATCCATATCAATTTTTGGAGCTTTTACTACGTCTTTTCCGTTCTGAATTTCCTTTAATGCCTTTAAACGATTAAGAAGATTAAACGATGTACTTTCTTGATTAATAAAAATAATTGCTCCTTTACCTTCAGTATTAATGCGCTGAAACATAGCATCTAATCGCTTATCAGCATTATTAGTGAGTGTTCCTAAAATATCGTTGTTAAATAATGTAGAGTTTACCCGGGTAAGTACAGGTTCATCTTTACTCCAGGTACCAAGTGTTAAAGCAATATGAATTTGATTGTTGGTAGTTTGTTTGTATGCCCTTAGTCTATAATTTCCAAATCGTGTGGCAATATCAAAGTCTTCTTTTTTCTCAATTAAAGAATCGTGCTGCATACGATATGCTACTAAATCCTCTATTGATATCAATTTAAGGTCAAATTTTTTGGCAACTTCTACTAATTGCGGTAGGCGCGCCATGGTCCCATCCTCATTTAAAATTTCTACCAAAATTCCCGCAGGTTGTAATCCTGCCAATCTTGCTAAATCTACAGCTGCCTCAGTATGACCCGTTCGTCGTAAAACTCCACCATTTTTTGCTTTTAAAGGAAAAATATGCCCTGGTCGTCCCAAATTATGAGGCTTTGTATTTTCATCTACAAGAGCTTTGATAGTTTTTGCACGATCATGCACAGAAATACCTGTGGTACAACCACTACCTATCAAATCTACAGAAACTGTAAACTGTGTTTCGTGTAGCACAGTATTATTCTGAACCATCATTTCAAGACTCAATTCATCACAACGATCTTCAGTAAGAGGCGCGCAAATGAGACCTCTACCGTGCTTGGCCATGAAATTGATCATTTCGGGAGTCACTTTTTCTGCAGCAGCAATAAAATCTCCTTCATTTTCCCGGTCTTCATCATCAACAACGATAATTACCTTTCCTTGTCGAATATCTTCTATAGCTTCTTCTATGGTATTCAACTTAAATTTCTTTTTGGTTTCGGTAATCTGCGACATAATAGTACTCTTAAATTGTTGCTTGCAAAGATATTCAAAAAGAAATCGAATTTTTAGATTTTAGAGGAGCGTTTTGCAAAGAAATCTCGTATGGGCTGAACAAAATTATCAAAACTAAAGATTCCTCGATCTGCAGTTGCTCTTAACGTTAGATAAATACTCAATGGAAATATAACGAATGTTGAGAGCCAAGATCCTAGAAATGGAGGAATTCCTCCTTCTTCTGCACTGTTTTTAGCAAAAATACCAATAAAATGATAAGTTAAAAACAAAACAACACCTATAACTATTGGCAATCCCATCCCTCCTTTTCTAATTATGGCTCCTAGAGGTGCACCTACAAAGAAAAGAATTATACATGCAATCCCTAGAGCATATTTATTATGCAATGACATTTCGTACTTGTTTAACGCTCTTTTTGTCCTTACATTTCTTTCGTTTAATGTGTTTATTTTTCTAACAACACCTTCAGTATTTGAAATAGCACTTACATAAATCTGGATTTTCTTTTTAGCATCAAAATGATCCATAATATCCAATGTATCTTTTCTGATGTCCTGAATACTATCAATTTTCATATTCTTGTTTAGTCCTTCAAATCCTATTCTCCTATCTATTTCTACGCCAAGCGTTTTTATTTCTTCATTCACTTGCATCGATAACGTATCAATTTCATTTTTTAACCCATTAACGTTTAACATGTTATACCCCTTGCTATATTGCTGCGCATCCATATCTACACTTCCCAAAGAAGACAAATCGATATTTAGGATGTACTTCTTGAAATGAGTTTTGGCGAAGGGAAGTTTATTTCTTCGTTGTGGTGATCTTTGTTGAATTTCGTCATAATAATTACCATCATTTAATATCAAAGTAATAAGATCTGAATTGACACTCCCCTGTAATTCTCCGTCAATAGCTTTTATAACAGTAAAATTACCAGGTCTGGCTGCTCTTTTATGTATGATAACGTCTTTTAAAAATTGATCATTGTCGCCATATTTCTCAGACACTTTAATGTTTATATCCCCCAAATCATTAAACTGATTTGGAGTAATGACCATTGCCGGTTTTACTTTAACTATATTCTTGCGAAGGTTAATAAACTTTTTTTCTGAAGAAGGTATTACTGTATTAGAAAAGAAAAAAGCACCTATTCCTACAAAGAAGATAAAAACCGAAAGTGTTCGCATTGCTCTTTGTAATGATATTCCAGAAGATTTCATAGCCGCAAACTCATAGTTTTCAGCAAAACTTCCAAAAATCATAATTGAAGTAAGTAAAACGGTAAGAGGTAGGACCATAGGAATCAACCTTGGCGTAGCAAATGTCAAAAACTTTATAATTACCGAAAAATCTAGATCTTTTCCTGCTAATTCTGATATAAACAACCAAATGGTTTGTAATAAAAGAATAAACATGATTATGATAAAGAGTGGAAAAAAGGTCTTTAAAAAAGTTGTTAAAATATATCTATCGAGAATCTTCACTTATTTTGTTTTTGAAAAATCACCTTTACAATAAAAGTAATTTAAAAATTAAAGAACGTGCACAATATTATGCGCCCGTCCTTTAAAATTTTATGTATCACAATTTTTATATTATGCTCTCAAAAGAATTTAATTAATCTAATCGATTAATATAGTAATTCTCATATTTCGATTCATCGAACACAAATAATGTTTCAGATAATGGCTGATTCGTTTTAAAACTATTAACTGTTATGGTAACATTGGTTCCATTGTTTTGCTTCTGAATCATTTTATAAATATGCATTGTTTGTTTATCAACCCCTAATAATATCTCTTTCATATCACTTTTTGAATCTATAGGAGTTAATTTTACATACTGAATTTTTCTTCCGTTAACGTCCTGAACTATATCCATTTTATAAGAATATCCATCTTCATAAAAAGTTAGCATTTTTGAAGGAGTAACACTATTTTCATCCTCTTCATTTTGAGACGATATATTAATCTCTTCATCTTCCGGAATAATAACATGCAACTTTTTCCCGTCATACATTTGTTTGGTACCCATTAGATTTAAAAGATACTTATTACCCTTTAGTGTTACATCTCCTCTTGTTTCTTGAGACACATTTTCTGTTGGGTTATTAAGGCTGTATTTAAATCCAATTACTATGTTATCATAGGTCTTTACCTTTTTGGAAACTTCTGTAAGAAGTTCTTTTGCACTTTGAGCTTGTAAAGTAGTAATACCAAATACAAATAGTATAAATGTTATTTTTTTTATCATTTTATTTTATTCTTCTTTTATTTTTTAATTCTCTACGAACTTTCAACAAAGATCAGATTATTTTTCATTATCTAACAACTGTTGTAATGAAACAAGATCGGTAACCAGTACCTGTCTGGCTTTACTACCTTCAAATGGTCCAACAACTCCTGCCGCCTCTAATTGATCAATTAATCTTCCTGCACGATTATATCCCAATTTTAGTTTTCTTTGTAATAAAGACGCAGAACCTTGCTGTGCTGTTACAATTACTTCGGCAGCTTCGTTAAAAAGTTTATCTCTATCACTTTTATCTATATCAAGACTTGTGCCACTTTCTTCACCCACGTATTCTGGTAATAGATGAGCATCCGGATATGCTTTTTGACTACCAATATACTCTGTTATTCTTTCAACTTCGGGTGTATCTACAAAAGCACACTGTATCCTTATAATATCATTACCTTGAGTAAATAACATGTCTCCACGACCAATTAATTGATCTGCTCCTCCTGTATCTAAAATGGTTCGGGAATCAATCTTTGAAGTAACTCTAAATGCTATCCTTGCTGGAAAATTAGCTTTAATCATCCCTGTAATCACGTTTACCGAAGGTCGTTGTGTGGCAATAATTAAATGTATCCCAATAGCTCGAGCTAATTGCGCTAATCTAGCAATAGGAGTCTCTACCTCTTTACCTGCAGTCATGATAAGATCTGCAAATTCATCTACTACAAGAACTATGTAAGGCAAAAATCTATGCCCGTTTTCTGGGTTTAATTTTCGCGCTTTAAACTTTGTATTATACTCTTTAATATTGCGAACCATGGCGTTTTTCAGCAAATCATAACGAGCATCCATCTCTATACATAGTGAATTAAGCGTATTAATCACCTTGGTATTATCGGTAATAATAGCCTCTTCAGTATCTGGTAATTTCGCCAAATAATGACGTTCAATTTTATTAAATAAAGTAAGTTCTACTTTTTTGGGATCAACCAAAACAAATTTTACCTCAGCGGGATGTTTTTTATACAATAATGATGTTAATATCGCATTCAATCCTACTGATTTACCCTGACCTGTGGCACCTGCCATTAGAAGATGTGGCATTTTTGCCAAATCAACTACAAAAGTTTCGTTAGAAATAGTTTTACCAAGTGATAAAGGTAGTTCCATTTCTGCATTTTGAAACTTTGAAGATGCAATTGCCGAGCGCATAGATACAATTGTTGATTTCTTATTGGGCACCTCTATACCAATAGTACCTTTTCCAGGTATAGGAGCAATAATACGAATTCCTAAAGCTGCAAGTGATAATGCAATGTCATCTTCGAGATTTTTTATTTTGGAAATACGTATTCCTGCTTCTGGTACAATCTCGTATAATGTTACCGTAGGACCAACCGTTGCCTTAATTTGAGCAATCTCAATCTTGTAGTTTTTTAAGGTTTCAACAATACGGTTCTTATTTTCCTCTAATTCACCTTGATCAATAGTAATACCTCCTGCATGTGCGGTATAATCTTTTAAAAGATTAATCGCAGGAAATTTATAATTACCAAGCTCTAGTTTTGGATCAAACTCCCCAAAATCTTTTACCAATTTTGCACTTACATTTTTAACGACTTCCTCTTCGGCAACTGTTTCGACCTCCATTGCGATATCCTCCGGATTGTCTTCAGATTTGATAATTAGTTTCTCAGGCGCTTCGCCATCTCTATTTTTAGGATCACCATAGAAATCATTAATCGTTGGGTTTAAAGTTATCTCATTTGCGGTAGTTTCTTTCTTAACGATCTCTTTCTTTACAACCTCTTTTTTATCTTCTTCTTTTTTACCAATGTCTTTAGATCTTGCAATAATGGCATCAATTTTTTCTTTGATACTAGAACCAGAATCCTCTGTAGCTGCCGAAGATACTGTTGAACCATTATTATTTGTTGCAGTTGTGGTAATAGCCGACTCAAAATCATTTGTAATGACTTGTTGTGTATTTTTTAACGAAGCCGTTAGTTTCTCTGGTGTATATCGTAGACGTACTACTATATATACAATAGCAAAGAAAGCTAATACTAATACAGTACCAATGAATCCAATATAATCTTGCAGAAAATCATTAGTTTCATAACCAACCACTCCTGCCAATAGTCCACTTTCTTTTTTAATAAAACCAAGGATAACAGATATCCAGATCATCACCAATGTTCCCCAAAACCAGAATCCTGCCAATTTTCTTTTGTTCAAATCAAAAAACAGATACACTCCGGTCAACGAAGTTAAAACTGGAAGAATCAAGGAGGATACTCCAAACCCTTTAAATATAAAAAAGTGACTTACTGCTGCGCCAAATTTACTAAGCCAGTTTTTTGGAGAGGAGGCTCTATTATAGAATTGCGATACCTCGCTTTGATCTATTTTCCAATTAAAGAAAAACGAAATAAACGCAAAGAACAACCCTATCCCAAGAAAGAATAAAAAACTTCCCAAAACAACTTTTTGTTGTCTTGATAAAGCCAATCGTTCTTTTAATGGAGTCTTAGGTTTTTTTGTTGTTTTCCTTTTTGTACTTACCTTTTTTTTAGCCATTTTTTGGATGTCTTATCGCAAAAATACGAATATCTATAATGGAACGTAAAAATGATCCAAAAATTTTCTTAACGAAACTCTCAAAGAATAATCTCCCGTTAATTTTTTAAAAACTTTAGCATTTATTTTAATAAAGAGTTAACTACATAATTTATTGATAATCATTAATTTGTGAAGAGAGAACAAAAATCATTCTTTCCTACATCAACGCACAAGTTGAGAAATAAGTAGTTGTTATGAACTATTCAAATTAGAATAGATTAATTATTCAGACAATTATCTGTAAACACAAGTCGAATTTATTAAAACTAAAAAAGAAACCATGAAAAAGCTACTCTTATTATTAATGGTGTCAGCCACCTATATTCATTGTCTGGCACAAGAATCCTGGGATATCATCACACTACAAAACGGAAGTGTTATTGTTGGAAAAATTACTGAATTTAATTTTAATGAAAATCTAACAGTACAAACTAAAGATGGATATGGATTTATGTTTAGGACACAGGATGTTAGGAGCATTAAAAAGGAACAAAACTCTAGAAAACTAACGCAAGATGAGCAATTTAAAATGGTTATGCCAGAGAATAATATGGCTAATCGAAAGCGTTATAATGCTAATTCTAGTAATACTACACCCTATAACAATTATACCTCTGGATCTAACCTAAATCCTAATATTGGAAATACAAATACTGCTCCTTCAAATAACACTCAAAATAGTTATTCTCCCGCACCAGTAACCCAATTTCAGCAAGGTTATCAACCAATTCCTCAAAATTATAATCAAAACTATTATTCAGAACGTAACAACGAAATACCTCAGAATAACTCTCAAAATACAACACCTCAATATTTGAGGAACCAAGATGCAAATATGCATTCAGTGAATAGAGCTGGTGCCTTACAACAAAATAACAGATATACGGGAAGTAATCAAAATCTCCAGCAACCCTTAGAAAACTATAATGGATCTTTTACTAATAATCCGGGGCAGTATAACCAACAAATTGAAGTTCCAACAAATTATACAAATAGCAATTTGACTAGAAACCAGGAAAATGTTCCTTTAAATACAAGGCCACTTAATTCTGATGGTTTTGCTAATCAATCCAATGCAATGTCTTTAAATCCGGTGACAAAAAATAAAACAGCTGCTAATCCGGATATTTTTACCGATATCAATACCTTGGGAAGAAGTAACACAACTTCCAAAGTAAATTGTTTGGAAGGATATGGTGACTTTTGTTTCGTAAATAACACAAATAAAAACGTCTTGGTAACCCTCCAAAAAAAGCAAAAAGACGGATATTATGGAGATTACAAAGAAATTGCAGTAAAAGCGAATTCTAGAGGATATTTTAAAAGTATTAAACTTGGAGAATACCCTTTCTTTGTAAAAATTAAAAACTCTGTTAACGACCAAGTCAATTATGTAATCTTGGGAAGAGGTAATATTAAAGCGCAACAATGCAAAACAGAATATATAACTATTAACTACTAATTAAAGTATATGCATAAAAAATCCAGTAAAGCTTTCTTTACTGGATGTATTTAAATATTTAGTATCCTTCAACCAACTTCAGAACTACTCCAATATTTAAAAAATATAAGGAATATAAATTATAAGACCGATTGTCATAGCCGTAATTGCAGCAATAAAAACAGCTCCTGCTGATACGTCCTTTATGAAACCTATTTTATCATGAAAATCGGGATGTATAAAATCTGCTATGGCTTCGATGGTTGTATTTAATCCTTCTATACCCATTACTAAACCAATTGCAAAAACCTGTAAGATCCACTCTGTCGATGTGATGTTAAAATAGTATCCAAGTCCAGTCATTATTACAGCAATTCCTGTCTGTACCTGTATACTCGGTTCTGTTTTTAATAACAATATGGCACCTTTAAAAGCGTAGCCACACCCTCGAAGTCTGCCTGCAATAAATTTAGATAGTTTATTCATTAATCTTTTACAATGTTTTTAAAGCGGCAGCATAGTCAGGCTCTTGAACAATTTCAGGAATTTGCTCTGTATAGGTAACAGTACCTTCTTCATCAAGTACAACTACTACTCTAGAGTGTAGTCCTTTCATGGGACCATCTACAATTTCTAACCCATAATCTTTACCAAATTGTCCCGTTCTAAAGTCAGAAAGGTTAATTACATCTTCTAATCCTTCTGAAGCGCAAAAACGTCCTTGTGCAAAAGGCAGGTCTCTAGAAATACATAAAACCTTGGTATTTGATAAGTTACTTGCCTCTTTGTTAAACATTCTTGCAGAAGCTGCACAAATCCCTGTATCGATAGAGGGGAAAATGTTTAAAATAACTTTTGATCCTTTAAAATCTGATAGTTTAGATATAGATAAATCTGCACCAACTAATTCAAAATCTGGAGCTTTTTGTCCTACCTTTGGTAAATTTCCATTGGTGTGTATTTCGTTTCCTTTTAATGTTATCGTAGCCATAATAAATGATTGTTATTTTTTTGTGCCTTAAAATTAGTAAGATTATATGGTAATTTTGGTAAAGTTTTTAGAAAATAAAAAAACCTTCCGATTTGGAAGGTTTGACTTTTTCTTTTTCATGTATCAATGGATCCTAGGACCCTTTGCATAAAATTATTCAATGCTTCTTTTTTGGGAGTTCCTTGTTTGACCATTTTATCGACCTCAAGAGCACCGTACATATTAGAGATTAATTCTCCTATCACATCTAACTCTTCGTCTTTTAGTGAAGGAACTTCAGTCAATGCTTCCAGGGTTTCGATGGTTTCGACTAAAAAGTCCTCATCATTTTCTTCGATAAATCCTGTAAGATGTTTAATTATTGGTAACTTCATCTACTAACTCTTTAAGGATATCAAATTTATTAGTTTGCACCTGATTAACAAAAACTCCATTTTTGAAAGTAGCAAAGGTAGGAAGATTGTCTACGGTTGCCATTTTACATGATTCAGGATATTTTTCGGCATCCACCATCACAAAAGTAGCGTCTTCTTTATCTGTTGCCAGTTTTTTAAATTTTGGTTTCATAATACGACAATTACCGCACCATGAAGCAGAATACTGTACTACAACTGTATTGTTATCACTAACCAGTTGAGAAAGATTATCTTCTTTTAATTCTTGAATCATATGAATACTATTTAAAATGAAATTTACAATTTTTCCAGAATATATATTCTGGAAAAATTGTAAAATAAAAATGTATTGATTAATTGGAAGCTAAATATGATGCTACTCCTTCTCTATTAGCGTTCATTGCTTCTTTTCCTTCTTCCCAGTTTGCAGGACAAACTTCGCCATTCTTCTGAACATGTGCATATGCATCGATAAGTCTTAAGAATTCAGCAACATTTCTTCCTACTGGCATGTGGTTTATACCTTCATGAAAAACGGTACCTTCCTCATCAATTAAATACGTTGCTCTATACGTGACATTATCCCCCTCGACGGTCACAACCCCAGTTTCTTCGTTATACGATTCGTTAGTAATATCTAGAATACCCAAAGTGCTTGATAAATTGCGATTAGAATCAGCAAGAATAGGATATGTTACTCCTTCTATTCCTCCATTATCTTTAGAGGTGTTTAGCCAAGCAAAATGTACTTCTGGAGTATCACAAGAAGCACCAATTACGATGGTGTTCCTTTTTTCAAATTCTTCTAATGCCTCTTGGAAAGCGTGAAGCTCTGTTGGACAAACAAAAGTAAAGTCTTTTGGATACCAAAACAGTAATACCTTTTTATTTTTGTTCTTAGCCTCTTCTAAAACATTAAGTTTAAAAGTATCTCCCATATCATTCATTGCGTCTACGTCTAGATCTGGAAATTTTTTGCCTACAAATGCCATATTTTATTTTTAAAATTTATTAATTAATTTCTTTTGAATGTCGCAAAGATACATTTACGTAAGTAATAAAATGAAGTCCCTAATTTTTATTATTTATGTTTCTATAGTTTTTTCTAATTACCAAAAAATTCCTTCGATCGTCTTATTAAATTCCTACAAACACATTCATTTACCTACAAAAATTACGGATAAATTGTACTTTTTTTACGGTGAATAACACTTTCTTAAATCTATTTTTGTATTTTCGCTTATTAATACGACCCTTTAACCAGAGTGAGTTGAGAAACACCACAAAATATATAATCCTTTTATTTATAGTAAGTTTCATCAAAATCTTGCACGCTCAACCTTCCTTAATCTCAGACAGTATACAGAGCTATATCCAAAGAGCTGAAAAACTACAGGAAGAATATAAGTATGAAGAGTCATTAGAAATAGCTAAGGCTGCTTTGCAAAATGCACAGTTTAATAATGATGATAAAAGTCTGGGATATATCTATAATATAATTGCCAAAAATTATGAAATTAGTGAAGATGACACTAAGGCAAGAAGCAATTATAGAAGGGCAATGACGCATGCACGAAGTTCAAAAAGTAAAGTATTAGAAACTGACTTATACAACAATCTTGCCCGGGTATATACAAAACATAATTTGACAAGATCAAAAGGAGTTGGTTATTACAAAAAATCATATGAATTTGCTGTAGAGCTCAATGACACGGCAAGAATGATAAGACCCCTTCTTAATCTGGGTGAGTATTATATTTCCAGAAATGATTTTGATAGTGCCTACGAATATCTTGCTCCTGCACGAGAATTAATTCATGAAAATTCTTCTAACCTTGATAAAACAAAATTAAATGGCTTGTTAGGAAGGTATTTTTTAAATGTTAGAAGGTATGAAGTAGCCGAAGAATACATAGATCGGGCAATATCATATTCTTTAGGAGAGACAAAAAACAAAAACAATAATGATGAGTTGATCTCTACTTATTACGAAGAATTAGCTTCTGCTTATGAAACAAAATCTGAACTGTACAAAAAACAACAGGATTATCAGAATGCATATAATTATCAGAAAAAACAATTTCAAAATATTTTAAGAGCAAAAGATTTTAAGAAACTTATAGAATTACAACGGGCTAATATAAAATATGAGGTTGATCAGTATGAAGAAAAAATAAAAAAAGCCGAAACGGAAAAAAAAGAAAGTGTTGCAGAGGTAACCAAATGGAAGATTAGTATAATTTTAGGGATTATTCTCATTCTAATTTCAATGGCGTTTTTGATTAGTGCTTATAATAATAATATTCAAAAAAAGAAATTAAACAGCGTTCTCATAGAAAAAAACAAGGAGTTAATCAGTGCCAAGGAAACTGCAGAGCAAGTTTCTACACTAAAATCGCAGTTTATCTCTACCGTAAGCCACGAACTAAGAACACCTCTTTATGGTGTAATCGGACTTACATCGCTCCTGATGGAAGATCCAGATAAAAAGAAAAAAACAGAATACCTTGAATCTCTTAAGTTTTCTGGAGATTATCTTCTTGCATTAATTAACGACGTATTACAGTTAAGTAAGATAGAAACAAATGAAGTGAAACTGGAGAAAGTTTCTTTTGACATCAGATCACTCATTGAAGGTATTGTTAATTCGCTGCACACAAAACAAAAAAGCAATGACAA
Source organism: Aquimarina celericrescens (assembly GCF_042682765.1). Lineage (NCBI taxonomy): Bacteria > Pseudomonadati > Bacteroidota > Flavobacteriia > Flavobacteriales > Flavobacteriaceae > Aquimarina > Aquimarina celericrescens. Next base: position 548,968 of record NZ_JBHUHY010000002.1, read on the forward strand.
CACGGTACATATTGATATTGACAAAAATATAAACACTACCCTTCTTGGTGATTCGGTAAGACTTTCACAAATACTTATAAATCTTATCGGTAATGCATTAAAATTTACAAAAAACGGAAACATATGGGTATCTGTAAAATGTTTGCAAAACAACGAGGATAGTTATGATTTACGTTTTATAGTTAAAGATGATGGTATAGGAATCCCTAAAAACAAACAACAAACGATATTCGACAATTTTGCGCAGGTAAAAAACGAAAATCAGGAATATGAAGGTACTGGATTAGGTCTTGCTATTGTTAAAAAATTAATACAATTGCACAATAGCGAAATTAAAATAAAAAGTCAGGAAGGAAAAGGTTCAGAGTTCTATTTTGATCTAACGTATGAAAAAGCAGTAAAAGAAGAAGAAATATCTCTTCAATCAGGAGAAAACCTTAGTATAGGCACAAGTAACTTCTACGTTCTTATTGTTGATGATAATAAAATCAATCAAATAGTTACCCAAAATATCTTGAAAAAGAAAGGATATACCTGTAATATTGCTAGTAATGGAATGGCGGCGATTGAAATGCTAAAAAAAGAAAAATTTGATTTAGTATTAATGGATATTAATATGCCCGAAATGAATGGACTGGAAGCCACCAAAGTCATAAGAACATTCAATACACACATTCCGATAATAGCCCTAACAGCCGTTGAAGAAGGAGAAATTAGAAATCAGGCATTATCGGTAGGAATGAATGACGTTATTATAAAACCATATGATACGCAGCAATTCTTCCAGACAATAATGAGGAATATCTCAAAAGTAAAAATGGCTTAATACTTCTTTATTTTACAATATTGAATGTCTAATATTTAATTTAAATCTGTTAAATACTATTTGGTTTCTTTTGAATATGTTAATTTAGATGCTGAAAATTCAAGGCTATCTATCGTATTAATTATGAATTCAAAAAAAATAGGTTTCAATACCATCTGTACACATCTTGGCGAAATTAACGATGAACAATTTAAGGGAGCGGTGTCTCCAATTTACTTATCTACATCATATGCATTTGAAGACGTTGATATAAAGCGTTATCCAAGATATTTTAATACTCCAAATCAAGAGGCTCTTTGCAAAAAAATAGCTGCTCTAGAAAAAGGAGAGGCTTCATTAATTTTTGGAAGCGGTATGGCGGCGATTAGCACTGCATTATTTGCCTTTTTACAAAAAGGAGATCATATCGTTTTACAACGAGAAATTTATGGCGGTACTGCTAACCTTATTAATGAAGAATTTGAAAAACATGGAATACAATTTTCTTATGTAGATTCAAACACTTTTGAAGGTTATGAAGAAAAAATAAAATCGAATACAAAAGTAATTTATATTGAAACGCCCTCGAATCCTTTATTAAGTATTACAGATATAAAAGCTATAGGAGACCTTGCAAAGAAACATGATATCATAACGATGATTGATAACACCTTTGCTTCTCCGGTAAATCAAAATCCAATAGAGTTAGGTATTGATATTGTTTTACATTCGGCAACCAAGTACTTAGGTGGTCATAGTGATATTCTTGCGGGTGCTGTAGTTTCAACTGAAAAACATATAGATCAAATTTTTCAAGTTGCTAAAAACTTTGGAGGTAGCCTCAGTGATTTTACGGTATGGATGTTAGAAAGAAGTATTAAAACTTTGGGAATTAGGGTAAAAGCTCAAAATAAAAATGCCATGAAATTAGCTAAATGGCTTGATAAGCTCGAAGATGTTTCTGCTGTTTATTATCCTGGATTAAAATCTCATCCAGATCACGAGATTGCCAAGAAACAGATGAAAGGTTTCGGCGGAATGCTTTCTTTTGAGTTGAATGAAGGGTTAGATGCTAGCAAATTTCAAAAAGAATTAAAGCTAATCAAAAGTTCAATGAGCCTTGCGGGAGTAGAAAGTACTATTCTCTCCCCTACACTCACATCCCATGCTTTACTTTCAGAAGAAGAAAGAGAACGGCAGGGCATTCGAGATGGCTTACTGCGATTTAGTGTAGGCATTGAAGAAAAAGAAGATTTAATGCAGGATATACTGCAAGCCATAAAAAAAACAAAAGTCTTAGCCTTAGAACATTAAATATGAAATTAGACATTCTAGCTGTAGGAGCACATCCTGATGACGTAGAATTAAGTTGCTCTGGAACTATCGCCAAAGAAGTTGACAAAGGTAAAAAAGTAGGTATCCTTGATCTTACCAGGGGAGAGCTAGGAACCAGAGGAAATGCAGAAATAAGAGATACCGAAGCTCAAAAAGCTTCAGAAATTCTTGGAGTGGCAACCCGAGAAAATCTTAATTTTAAAGATGGTTTTTTTATCAATAATGAAGAACATCAATTAGAAGTAATTAAAATACTGAGAAAGTACAGACCCGAAATAGTATTATGTAATGCGATAAATGACAGACATATTGATCATGGCAGAGGAAGCAAATTAGTAAGTGACGCTTGTTTTCTATCAGGTTTAAAGAAAATTGAAACCGTATATAACAACCAACAACAGGAAGTATGGAGGCCTAAACAGGTGTATCATTATATACAATGGAAACATATAGAGCCAGACTTTGTTGTTAATATCAGTGATCATATAGAAAAAAAGATGGAAAGTGTGCAAGCATATGCCTCTCAATTTTATGATGCAAATAGTAAGCAACCTTCTACTCCTATATCGAGTAAGAACTTTTTAGATAGTATTAAATACAGAGCTGCCGATTTGGGAAGAATAATTGGTGTTGATTATGCCGAAGGCTTTACCGTAGAACGCTATGTAGCAGTTGATTCTATTTTTGATCTAATTTAATGCAAAAAAATGTTTGTAGAAATAGAGAAATACTTTATTTTTGCAGCCTAAATTTAAATGGTGGTTGTAGCTCAGTTGGTTAGAGCGCCTGATTGTGGTTCAGGAGGTCGTCGGTTCGAGACCGATCTTCCACCCAAAAGCAAAGCTTCTCATATCTGAGAAGCTTTTTTTGTTATATACTATACTCTCTGTATTGTAATTGATTATATGAGAGAGAGCTGAATTTAACTTTAAAAATATAAAAACGCATCCTCCACTCTTTGAACAAAAACCCTTTTTCAAGAGCTTTGTTATTTTCTAAATAAATATCGATGATTGTAAAAATCTATTCTCCTTCACTCCCTACTCCATCTACTACAATTCTTTGAGATCTGTTAGCCACTTCCCATGCTGTATAAAATGTTAATCGAGCTCTTTTGGCCATTAAATCATATTCTATTTTATCTGGTGTATCTGTGGGTTTATGATAATCCTCATGTACACCATTAAAATAAAATATAATAGGGATGTTATGCTTGGCAAAGTTATAATGGTCGCTTCTGAAATAAAATCTATTAGGATCGTTCTTTGCATTATAAGTATAATCAAGGTCTAATCTCGTATACTTGGCATTAGCTTCTTCACTAATATTATGCAAATCAGCACTTAATCTATCACTACCTATTAAATACACATAATTGTTTTTGTCTTCCGATTCATGTTTTTTGTCTATTCTTCCTATCATATCGATATTAAGATTAGTAACTGTATTAACAAGAGGAAAAACAGGGTTTTCGGTGTAATATCTAGAACCGTACAAGCCCTTTTCTTCGCCTGTTACATGTAAAAATAAGATCGATCTTTTGGGACCAAATCCATCCTTTTTGGCTTTTGCAAAAGCCTCGGCAATTTCAAGTAAACTTACCGTTCCGGATCCATCATCATCGGCACCATTATAAATATTACCATTATCATCTTTACCAACATGATCGTAATGAGCAGAAATTACAATGATTTCTTCTGGCTTCTCGGTTCCTTCTATAAATGCCAAAACATTTTCTGAAGACTTTATACCCGCTCTAAAAAAACTCTCTGGTATTTCCTGAAAATAATCGTCTCCTCCTAATGGAGAAGGTATTCCGATTTTTTTATATTGCTGCTTTAAAAACGCTGCTGCTTTCTTTTGACCTGGTTCTCCAGTATCTCTTCCTTCAAAATCATCTCCAGCAAAGGTGTATAGGTATTCCTTTAGCTCCTCTGCAGTTATGCTCTGTGCATAAGAAACTACCGCAGATTCAGGAGTTAGATCAGTATCTATTTTTGCAGTTGTAGAAGTAGCATTTTGTGAAGTTCCACAACAATAAATGATAAATGAACTAATGAACAATAAAGTGTTTTTCATGTATTTTTTAATTAAGAATGCACAAGATACTGATTTCCTGTAATATTATAGAAAGAATATTTTATCCCATAAGAAAAATCTAAAATTATTTCAAAAATATTCTTTTTAGATATAAAAAAGGTTTTATATTTGCCCCCGCAAAGGAGAAATGGCAGAGTGGTCGAATGCGGCAGTCTTGAAAACTGTTGAGGGTCACACCTCCGGGGGTTCGAATCCCTCTTTCTCCGCGAAAAGCCTTGTAATCTTTTGATTTACAAGGTTTTTTTTTAGTTGACAAAATCGTTGACAATTCTTCTTATTTTAAACTAAATACAAATTCAAAAAAGGTCTTTTGATTATTTGAAAATAAACTCGATGTTTTATAAGGTTCTTTAATGTAGTTTCTAATAATCTCATCCTTTGCTGAACTCTTTTTATTTTCTGGTTTTTGCAGTTCTATTTTAATCTCTTTAGTTTCAATTCATTTCAAATACTTTTCTTTATCCATTAGAATATCGAAACTGCCTTTTACTGGAACATTCTCAGGGATTTAGGTAACCTGATTAATTTATTTGAAGAAATCTGATTATGCTAACATACAGCCTGATAAATATCATTTCAAAAGGTATTATTTACAGCTATTTTTATAAAAAATGTTAACAAAATAATATTTAACCATAACATTGGTTACTGACTTGCCTCATATCACACTATGATTTTGTTGAAAAATAATTGAGTATAAAGAATAATGAAGACTAAACTATTAATAATGCCATTATTACTTTGGTCAATACATGCGCCATGACTTTAAGTTGTTGCATAGGGCAAACTAAAAGTGAAATAAGGGCTATTGCCGAATTGGATACAAAATTGATAATGATTCCTATTCAAAAAATGGAAGAATGGACAACGAAATATAAATCGTGGAGGAATTTTGTATTTGAAAGCTATCATAACCGGTTAAACGAGCTTTTAATTACATTAGATAGTATCGCTTTTCATAAAATGGATGAACGTCTTGTTAATTATCTGAAAGAAAAAGCAAGGATTAATGAAGAAGACACTATACATAATACCCATCAAGAAATTGCTTACGAACTTCACAGTTCCAGAGTAGTGATTTCTCGATTACTCAAAAAATTAGAAAAACTGGGAAAAATTGAGCTACACAGAAGTCATATTAAAATCCTTGATTTATAGGCACTCTGTAACCAATGTTACTGATCAAGGATTTGTATAGTATTACTTTTGTCTATAAACTCTTATAAATGTTGAAACGTTATTTTCCTATATTTGAATGGCTGTCAAGCTACAAAAAATCTTATTTATCTGGAGATATTTCTGCAGGGTTAACCGTAGGAATAATGCTTATTCCCCAAGGAATGGCCTATGCTATGATTGCAGGCCTTCCTCCTGTATTTGGGCTTTACGCTGCGCTACTTCCCCAGATCGTATATGCAATAATGGGTACCTCCCGACAGTTAGCGGTGGGACCAGTTGCAATGGATTCTCTACTTGTTGCCTCAGGTTTGGGCGCATTAGCTTTGTCTGGTATTAACGAATATATTGCAATGGCCGTTTTCTTAGCACTCTTTATGGGGAGCATTCAATTAGTGCTTGGGCTGTTCAGAATGGGGTTTTTAGTAAACTTTTTGTCTAAGCCCGTAATAAGTGGTTTTACTTCAGCTGCAGCAATAATCATAGGATTAAGTCAACTAAAACATTTGTTGGGTACCGAAATTGAACGTAGTAATCAGGTGCATATTCTATTACAAAATGCTCTTAAAACTATCGACCAAACCAATATTTTTACATTAGTAATTGGTATTGCATCCATTATACTTATTAAAGGTATTAAAAAAATAAATAAAAGAATTCCCGCAGCACTTGCAGTAGTTGTTATTGGAATTGTTGGGATTTATCTTTCCGGACTTAATGATTTAGGAGTAAAGATAGTTGGCGCTGTGCCTAAGGGGCTGCCTGAATTTGGAGTACCATCGATTGATTATTCAAGAATTTCAGAACTCGTTCCAATTGCCTTAACACTAGCTTTTATTGCTTTTATGGAAGCCATTTCTGTAGCCAAGGCCGTTGAAGAAAAGCATACAGATTACGAAGTAGATGCTAATCAAGAATTAATTGCTTTGGGAACATCAAATATTATTGGTTCACTATTCCAATCTTACCCTACCACAGGAGGTTTTTCAAGAACTGCAGTTAATGACCAGGCCGGAGCAAAAACAGGAATAGCCGCTATTGTGAGTGCTATTGTAGTTGGTCTTACATTGTTATTTTTAACACCCCTATTTTACTATCTGCCCAATGCTGTATTAGCAGCTATCATAATGGTTGCTGTTTTTGGCTTAATAGACATAACCTATCCTATTCAACTTTTTAAAGACAGAAAAGATGAATTTGTATTGCTCATTATCACATTTCTAATTACGCTAACTGTTGGTATCAAAGAAGGAATATTACTAGGTGTACTAATCTCCTTGTTATTATTGGTGTATCGAACTTCAAAACCTCATATTGCTATTCTGGGAAAAATAAAGGACACCAATTATTTTAAAAATATCAATCGCTTCAGTAATGACATAGAAATACCAAAAGACATTCTAATTATCCGATTTGATGGACAACTATATTTTGGAAATAAAGATTACTTCAAAAAAGAACTTTACAAACATATTGATCAAAAAGGTGATAGTCTTAAAAAAATTATTCTAAATGCAGAAGCCATCAACTATATTGACAGTAGTGCGATGCTAATGCTTCAACAAGTGATCGATGAGTTGAAAAGTAAAGGAATACAATTTCTTATTGCAGGAGCAATTGGCCCAACAAGGGACATCATATTCAGTAGTGGGCTTATTAATGTTATTGGTACAGAAAACCTTTTTGTTAGAACCTGTGAAGCTTATGACCATTGTAATAATTCAGGCGCAAAAACCCATATGCAAGAAAAGATCTCACTTCAAACAAAAAAATCGTCTTCTGTAACATAAGTAACTGTAAAGAAGTATTATCACTACTACTTTTGCTTTGATAAACTATTAAAAATAAACACAATGAAAGTAGAACAGATTTATACAGGATGTTTAGCCCATGCCGCTTATTATATCGAAAATAACGGAGAGGCAGCAGTATTTGACCCGTTAAGAGAAGTACAACCTTATATTGACCGTGCTCAGATTGACAATGCAGAGATTAAATATGTTTTTGAAACACATTTTCATGCAGATTTTGTGAGTGGTCACCTTGATTTAAGAAAGAAAGCAGGTGCAGAAATTGTATTTGGCCCTACTGCAAAACCAGGGTATGATGCAACGGTTGCAGAAGACGGTCAAATCTTTAAAGTGGGTGATTATAAAGTGAAGGTTATACATACACCAGGCCATACCATGGAAAGTACTACATATTTACTCATTGACGATACCGGTAAGGAACACGGAATTATTACCGGAGATACACTATTTATTGGCGATGTAGGAAGGCCAGACTTGGCTCAGCATGTGGTGTCTGAATTAACTGAAGAAAAACTGGCAGGCCATTTATATGATTCCTTACGCAACAAAATAATGCCCTTGAGTGATGACCTTATCGTATATCCAAATCACGGCGCAGGTTCTGCTTGTGGTAAAATGATGAGTAAAGAAACTACAGATACACTCGGCCATCAGAAAAAAGTAAATTACGCACTGCGTGCAGATATGTCCAAGGAGGAATTCATAAAAGAATTATTGACTGGACTCACAGCACCTCCGGGATACTTCCCTCAAAATGTTTTAATGAACATCAAAGGATATGAAAGTCTTGATAAAGTAATAGATAGAGCTACCAAACCTTTATCTCCGGAAGCTTTTGAAGTGGCTGCCAATGAAACAGGTGCTTTGATGCTTGACACCAGGGATGCGGAAGATTTTTCCAAAGGATTTATTCCTAATAGTATTAATATTGGGCTTGAAGGAAACTTTGCGCAATGGGTAGGAGAAATGATTCCTGATGTGAAACAAAAAATTCTACTCATTACCGATCCCGGAAAGGAGAAAGAGACAGTAACAAGACTATCTAGAGTAGGTTATGATAATACCATTGGATATCTTAAAGATGGTTTTAATACCTGGAAAGAAGAAAAGAAAGATTATGAAACAATAAACAGAATAACACCTAAAAATTTGGAAAAAGGGTACAAAACGGAAAGTCCTTTAACTTTTGATGTTCGTAAAAAGAGTGAATATGATTCAGAGCATATAATAGGTGCTATCAATGTTCCGTTAAACGAAATAAATAATCATTTAGCACAGTTTCCTAAAGACAAACCTTTTGTACTTCATTGTGCCGGAGGATATAGAAGTATGATTGCAGCCTCAATTTTAAAACAAAGAGGATGGCATAATATTGTGGATGTTGTTGGCGGGTTTGAAGAGATTGCTCAAACTAATATTCCAAAGTCAGAATATATCTGCCCAACCACTTTACTTTAGCGAATCAAATTCTTTTTAATCGACTGACTAACAGATTTTTGGAAGCTTATTTTTCAATAAAAGAAGTTTCCATTTGTAACATAAGTTACTGTAGAAATCAAAAATCAATACTATTTTTACCATCGAAATTAAAATTCTAAAAGCAAATGAGAGTTGAACAAATTTATACAGGATGCCTCGCCCAGGGTGCATACTATATCGAAAGCAATGGAGAGGCCGCTATTATTGATCCATTAAGAGAGGTCAAGCCATATCTTAATAAAGCAAAGCTGGATGATGCCGAGATCAAATACATTTTTGAAACTCACTTCCATGCCGACTTTGTAAGTGGTCACGTAACTTTAGCCAAGGAAACCAGTGCGCCAATTATTTATGGACCCAATGCGGATCCTTCGTTTGATGCAGTAATTGCAAAGGATGGTCAAGAATTCAAATTAGGTGAAGTAACTATTGTAGTGCTACATACACCAGGTCATACCATGGAAAGCACTACTTACCTTCTTAGAGACGAGAATGGTAAAGACTATGCCATTTTTAGTGGTGACACGCTGTTCCTAGGGGATGTTGGACGTCCAGATCTGGCTCAAAAGGCAGAAGATATGACTCAAGAACAACTTGCAGAAACACTGTATGATAGTTTACGCGAAAAAATTATGCCATTGGGAGACGATGTTATCGTGTATCCTGCTCACGGTGCCGGTTCTGCTTGTGGAAAAAATATGATGAAGGAAACAGTAGATACCTTAGGAAATCAAAAAAAGATGAACTATGCGCTTCGTGAAGATATGACTAAGGAAGAGTTTGTAAAAGAGGTAACAGATGGATTATTACCACCACCGCAATACTTCCCGTTAAATGTGAAGCTCAATAAGGAAGGGTACGATGATATTGATGTTGTTCTTGAAAGAGGAACAAAAGCTCTATCTCCTGATGTTTTTGAGGCTATCGCAAATGAAACTGGTGCGGTTGTGCTGGATGTGCGTCATCAAGATGATTTTGCAAAGGGACATATACCACGCTCAATTTTCATAGGTTTGGATGGAAGTTTCGCTCCTTGGGTAGGTGCACTAATAGCCGATGTACAACAGCCTATTCTTTTAGTTACTCCAGCAGGACGGGAAGAAGAAGCCGTAACCAGACTTTCTAGAGTAGGTTTTGATAATACATTAGGATATCTAAAAGGTGGATTTGAAGCTTGGAAAAAAGCAGCTATGGAATATGATACAGTGAGTTCTATAAGTGCTACTACTTTTAAAGAAACTTTAGAGGAAGAGAAAGTGCCTGTTTTTGATGTACGTAAAGAAAGTGAATATGTTTCTGAACATATAAAGGAATCCAATAATACACCATTAGATTTTATCAATGACCATTTAGCAGAATTCCCGGATAGTAAGCCATTTTATGTTCACTGTGCCGGTGGTTATAGAAGTATGATAGCCTCATCGATTCTCAAAAGTAGAGGAATACATAATATAATCGATGTGGCTGGTGGATTTGAGAAAATCAAAGAAGTAGGAATACCAGTAACTGATTACATATGTCCTTCGACTTTAAAATAAAAACGCAGTAATGTAATCATTTAGGATGAAGAACAATATAGGAGCGGTATACTAATCTCGCTCCTTTTTATTACAACAGATTTAGGAAATTTTAATGTTTTTTTAAGGAAATAACAGCCATATGTGTAACATATGTTACTGTGTAAAACCCTGTTACATTTTAATTTTATGAAAACAATTTACTTAGAAGGTATTAAAGAAATAAGAATGAGTGAACACAAAGAATTGATTGATTGATATTGGTTGGTTGTTTAAAGGAAATAGTTTGCATACCGCGGCTATTTCCTTTTAAAGTGAAATATAATATGAAACAAATTCTTATACTTATGACTTTTTTAAGTTCAATTTTTGGTGAGAAAGCACAGCAGTCTGATAGCATAAAAATATTACATGTAGACACATTCAAGAAAGCTGTGATGGGAAAAAATATGCAACTTGTTGATGTTCGTACGCAACAAGAGTATGAGTCAGGACATATAGATAACGCCATTAACATAGATTATTTCCAACAAGGAAATTTTGAGCCATCATTTGATAAGCTCAACAAAGAGAAACCTGTTATTTATATTGTCGCTCGGGAAATCGAAGTCAAAAAGCCGCTAGAAGACTTTTGAATAAGGGCTTTAAGATGATTTACGACCTCAAAGGAGGCTATATGTTTTGGCAATAATAATTTTGATACTATTAAATAAAGTTCCAGGAAGAAACAAAATGTTGAAATAATGAAAAAACTAATTATCATAGTGATATTGGGTACACTATTAGGTTGTACTGAAAAACAATAAAAATCTGGATATGGTCAATATAGGGCTTGCAAGTGAAATAACGTATAACGACAAAATCAATAGCAAAGTTTTTTTTGAAAGCGAAGCTTATAAGATGATATTAGTTGCCTTGAAAAAAGATCAGTTACCAAAACCGCATTCAGCTTCAATGAATACTCCTTTGCAAATACTTGAAGGCAGTACTAAAATCACTATCGCTGATAAAGAACATATACTAAAACAAGGAGATGCCATTACATTACCAAAAGAAATAAATCACGGAGTATCCCTATTACGGATGTAAAATTTCTTTTAATAAAATGAGAAAATAGTGGGTGTTCTTTAAGTTTTCTAACCTTTTATTACTTCTAACAAGATTACTAAACATAGCCTGCACAAGTAGTTCTAACCAAAAAAAGACACAAAATGAAAACAATAGGCCTGATTGGTGGTACCTCATGGCATTCTACCATCGTTTACTATAAACTAATCAATGAATTAGTTGGAAATGAAATAGGCACGCAAGGTAATCCAGAGTTACTGCTATATAGTATTAATATAGAGTTAATGCGTGAGCAGAATAAGGAAAAGATAAATGCAAAATATCTTGAGGTGGCTGACAAACTGCAAAAAGCAGGAGCCAAAGCCATTGTAATATGTGCAAATACGCCTCATATGGTATATTCATTTGTTCAACCAAAAATTAACATTCCTATATTACATATCGCTGATTCAATAGGTAAGGAAGCTTCAAAATTAAAACTTTGTAAGCTTGGCTTATTAGGTAACCGACCAACAATGACAGGAAGCTTTATTCCCTCATTTCTAGAATCTAATTTTGGGATAAATACCATAATCCCAGACAAAGAATATATAGGTAAGTCTCATAATTATGTGTCCAATGAGTTAACACAAGGAAAGTTTACCGATAAGGCAAGAGAATTTTTTCTGAACCAAATTGAATTGCTAAAGCAAAGAGGTGCAGAAGGTATTATTTTAGGGTGTACAGAATTGCCAATGCTAATTGATCAGTCAGAATCAGATGTGCCCCTACTTTCTACAACCCAACTCCATGCAGAAATGGCATCTAATTTCATTTTAGGTAATTAGATTATAATCCAAAAATTTCTAATCTATAGTTAATATTTCTAACCCTGTTATTATTCATGAAATTCATCGATTTATCTAGCAGCTTTTCAGAACAAAACTATATAATAAATGGGTTATTATTCAAATTATAAACAAAAATGAACCTGGTATTCGCACGAAAGTGAGATTACGTAGTCGAGAAATTCATTTTATCTAGTTCTTAGAGATCTCAACTACGTTAAGATGATTAATTTAATTTAAGATTGGTAATGTTTATTTACTAAAGGTATAACTTGCTCCTAACATAATCATTGAAGTAGACATATCATAAGATACACTACTTCCCGGAATTGCTCCATAAGGAGGAGAGTTTTGTATAAATTGTGGGTTGAGAACTGGTCCTGAAGTTGCGCCTCCACTATCTCCATAATAATAAACTGCATCCAATGAAAATGTATCACTTGCCTCATAACTCAATCCAAACTGAAAAGCATTTTTTATAATTGCAGTTGCTGGAATATTAAAAAAGGCAACATCACCATTAATAGGATTTGAGCTATGTGTATATCCTATTCGTAAAGGAAGCTTATCTATACCTTTATATTGAATTCCTGCAGAGAGAATATTAATATTCTTCCAGCCAAATCCGGATACTGAAGCTGTCGCGGTCCAACCTGTTATTGAAAAACCGTCCGTATTTTCATAATCTACTAGCCTATAATCTAGCGCTAGGTCTATATCTCCTAATGAATATCCAACACCAACAGACCATATAGCTGGGTAGTCCATATTAAATTCATTAGTATCAGTTGTATTATCTAAATAGGTGTTGTCAAATTCAAAATCACCAAAAGTTTGTTTTGTTTTATAAGATGCACCAGCTTTAAATCCTTTGCCAGAATCAAAGAAAAATCCAAATTGTGCACCATAACCTATTGCAGAGGCCTTGTTTGTTGAAGGATATCCAGCCGACGTAGGATTAGTTGTAGGGTTAGGCATTAATTGCAATCTTGCATAGTTGATTGTTGGTTGTACGCCAATTGAAAATTTATCCGATAATTCATAAGCCCAGGTAAAACCAACCTGTAATAAAATATAATCAGATTCTATTCTACCAAATCCTCCCATATTTTGAGGTAAATTAATAGGATTGGTAGTGCTTTCTGGAAAAGTGACTCCAAACCCACTAATACCAAAGGCAGATGCGCCAAAAGTATGCTTACTTTCTTCGTTACCCCAAACCATTGCTAAAGCCGGTAAAAGAGAGGCATCCCTATCATCTTCAGTAATACCACTAAAAAAATTGCCAGTGGGTTGTCCACCAGCATCAAATTCGGGAACAGTAGAACGTAATTCTGGCGAAGAAAAGAATAAACCGGCATCAAGCTTTACAATTTTGTCATCAAAGACTGAAACTACAGCTGGATTCCAATGAAGGGCACCTGAAATATCTAGAGGCTGTGCAGTTGAAGCACCTCCCATAGACATGTTAACAGCCCCTAAGCCTCGCATAATATGCCCTGCTTGCTAAAAAGTAATAGTAGTAAAGAGTATAAAACAGAAATTAAAGAAGTATTTTTTCATTTCTAGTTAAGTTTTTGCTAATAGTTTGAAAACTCAAGATTGAAAGAAAAAATAATTACTTGTGTAACAAATGTTACAAATTGATAACTTAAATTTTAATAAAAATAAATATGATATTTCCAAAAAGTCATGTCAACAATCACAGTTCAAATCCATTTATTTTAAAGATTGATTATTTTTCACGTTTTCCAAAACCATAGGTAATTTGTCCAACAAAATCTTCAGGAACCTTTTCATCTCCGGGAAAACCAAGCTCAATAGTACCACTATCCTCAGGAATATAATTCGTTTTGAAAATATAATCCCATAGGCTTAAACTAATACCAAAATTCACCCCATACTTACCTTCCGGTAATACATAAGAATGATGATATAAGTGCATTACCGGATTATTAACTAAATATTTTAGTGGACCCCATGTAATTTTGATATTAGAGTGATTAAAATGGCCAATAGCTATTGCTATGAAATGGACAATATAGGCTTGTTCCGGTTCAAAACCACCTAGAATCATTACACCAATGGTTTTTAGAGGTTTGTAAAAGATATTTTCCATCCAGTGATAACGCAAATGTGCAGCAAATCCCATTTCTTTAACCGAATGATGTATTTTATGAAATTTCCATAAGAATGGATATTTGTGAAGTAGTACATGTGTAAACCACTGTACAAAGTCTAATATTATAAAAAATATGACTAACTGTGCCCACATGGGTAAGGCAGAAATATCAATAATTGTTAAACTTTTTGCAGAAATTCCTATATCATTAAACAATATTCCCAGCAATTTATAAAAACCACTGATAACGATGGCGAAAACGAAAAAATTAAAGAACATATAGAAGCCATCCAGCCAGAAGTCTCTTCTAAAAATTGATTGTTCTTTTCGCCAGGGAAATACAATTTCTAATCCCCAAACCAATAACGAGATTGCAGTGAGTCCCCAAAAATAATTAGTGTACCAAGGGACTTCAAACAGTATGGATTTCCACGTCCAATGTACGCTATCCATAAAAGAACCTATAAATGCATTTATATACTTTTCCATAACTTTTATTTTATTGTTGTTATACTGTCTTGCTCAAAGGGTAAACCATTAAAATAACTCCATTCTACCCAAGAACCATCATAATTTTTTACATTTTTATAGCCCAATAATTCAGTTAACACGAAGGTGGTATGTGCTGAGCGTACTCCACTATGACAATACGAAATAATTAGGTCTGTTTTTGACGCCCCCATTCTGCTATAAATCTTTTCTAATTCATCGTAAGATCTAAATTTTTGGGTTCCTTCATAATCAATAGCCTCTGCCCAGTCAATAAGCAAACTTTTAGGAATTCTACCTCCTTTGGCAGCACCATCCTTTTGTCTTTTACCACTAAACTCATCTATATTTCTGGTATCCAGAATAATTTCGCTTCCATTCGAATTGGCTATTTCAATTATTTCATCTTTTCCGATAAATAGATCAAAAGAACTAATTGCTGGAAGAGTAAATTCTGAAGGAGTAACCGATATGGTTTTATTATTTATTGAACCTCCTACCTTTTCCCAAGCTAACAGTCCTCCATTTAATATTCTTACAGATTCGAAATTATAATTCTTTAGTATCCACCATAAACGAGAAGCATCACTAGAACCCTTATCATCATATACTACTAAAAGATCTTCATTTTTAATTCCTAATCTACTGAACAGGGCTTCTATACTATCTTTTTTTGCCATCATCCCTTTATAAGGATATGTAGTATCTTCTATATCCGTACGCCAAATGTTTAATGCCCCATTTATATGTGCTTTAGCATACGCTGTAACTTTCCTAAAATCTATTATTTTGATGTGCTCTTGTTTGTATAATGCCAGTAACTCCTCAGCTTCTATTAGATGTTCCGAATTAAAATAAGTACTTGCCTCTAGTTCGGTGTCTGGAGTAATTTTTTCTTTCTGCTTATTACAGGACAACATCAATACACTTAAAATTACAATTCTACTAATCCTGTAAATCATACCATTCAATATTTCTTAATATTTCCCGTCTCCCTTTTTTTGTTGGGGGATAATTTGCTACTAAATAATTTACTATAATTTCTTCGTTACCTCCTAAATCCCATAAATTTTGAGTTTCCTGCATCCATCGTATGGTTGCTATCCATCTTTCTGCTGTCATCCTGTTTTGAGTAACTAATTTTGATGAATGGCAGTTAGTACAATTATTGACAACTTCCATCAACCCTTCGGCTTCGACTAGTCCTGTTCGTACATGAACTCCATTTTCTATTCTGTCTTCATCTTCTTCGGGAACAACAACGTATCCCAAATCAGGTTCTGTTTTCTTAAAGGCGGATAATGTAGGATCAGTAATAAGATAAATACCAGCAATAGTAATTATTAAGACCATAGTGAATACTACCATCAGCAGTCGGAAGATAGTCTTGACATGTTGCCTAAATTGTTCCTGAGTATCCATCTCTACACAACTTTTATAGCAATACGATGACAAGCATTGTTTAAATATCCTTTTGGATTCCAGCCCGGTATAAGCATCGGTTGACTAGCGCCTCTAGAATCCGTAGCTCTTGCCCACACTTCATAATAACCTTTCTTTGGAAAATCTATGGCAGCAGAAAAATGTTGCCATGCTAAACGATTGGCAGGTTTTTCTATAGGGCATTTTACCCAGGTTGAACCAAAATCAATAGAGTATTCCATTTTAGAAACCTTCAATTCCCCTGCCCAGGCATGACCTCTAATGTTTAATTTTTTTCCTTTTTTAATAGTTGCTCCTGATTTAGGATACGTGATAAGTGACTTAACAGGCATGGACTTTATGATACACATATCCTCATCCTTTACTTTATCTCCAGGAGCTACAGGCTCACAAGGAACACGATATGCAGTTCCTGTCATTTTGGTCCCATCATGTACTTTATTCCGTATGCTTATTCTATTTACCCATTTACCAGAAACAGACGCTGGCCATCCCCCTGCAACTAATCGTAAGGGATATCCATGAACTATTGGAATATCTTCTCCATTCATTTTGAAAGCCAATAATGTTTCATCCTGTAGTGCCTTTGCCATAGGAGCACCACGAGATATTGGTTCTTTTTTAGGATCCCGACTTAAGTGAACATCAGCAGCATGATAACCAATGTACATAGCGCTATCTTTTATACCTGCATCTTCCAGAACATCCCGCAATCTAACACCTGTCCATTCTGCACACGAAACCGCTCCAACCGTCCATTGATTTCCTTTTGCAGGAGGATCAAATTCACTTCGCCCGTTACCCCCACACTCTAAAGTAAGTTGGTAAGTATATTGTGGGAATTTTGACTTTAATTCGGCAAGGGAATATGTTTTCTTTTCTTTTACAGATTCCCCGTCAATAGTTAATGTCCAGTTATTAATATTTATGTTTTCGGGTATTAGCCCATTATTACGGATAAACATGTATTTATTAGACGTTATTCTCTCATCTAACAGGTGTGCCTTTGCTTCAATGTTCCAGGGTTTATCATTAAGAACTTCCATTCCTTTATCCTTATTGAACATTTTGTAAGGGTCAGGATCTTGCAATGCAAGAGGCTTATAACCCTCAGATATCCAAGCCCCAAATACAATATCTGTTCCAATGATCGTTGCCATAGAACTTAATACAGCTTTCTTAACAAAATTTCGTCGTTTCATGAAGTAGAATACGTTTTTATGGTTTTTAAAATTAAGGGTTTATAATCTTCATTTCTGTAACAAATGTTACACTAGTTAATTAAAAATAAAAAAACTCAGGTTTTATAGTAATGACTATTATCATAAATCCTACAATACACAATTACAACCAATTCTCTGGCTATTGAAATTGGTTTTATTATTAAACACATAGTGCTACATTTCCAATTTCTTGAATACATCAGCATTCAACTCCTTTTGTAACATAAGTTACTGTGGAGGTAAAATGATAAAGTTACTTTTATCAACAAGTCTATAAAAAATATAAAAATGAAAACACATCATCAAATTCTTATTATAGGAGGTGGAACTGCTGGTATCATGACAGCTGCCCAATTACTCAAAAAAGATAAAAAGCTAGATGTAGCAATAATTGAGCCCGCTGACACCCATTATTATCAACCAGCCTGGACATTGGTGGGTGCAGGAACCTACAACTATAAGAAAACGGCAAAACCTATGAGTTCTGTTATGCCAAAAGGTGTTACATGGATAAAGGACTATGCAATGGGTTTCAACCCAAAATCCAATACGGTTTCAACAAAATCAAGTGGCGATATCGACTATGACTACCTGGTAGTTGCACCTGGCCTAACTTATGATCATTCATTGGTGCCAGGATTAGAAAAAGCTATTGATAAGGGTGCAGTATGTAGTAATTATACTAATCCTAATCATACATGGAATGTAATAAAGAATTTTAAAGGCGGAACTGCGTTATTTACTCAACCGACAACTCCTATTAAATGTGGTGGTGCACCTCAAAAAATAATGTATCTGGCAGAAAGCTACTTTCGTAAGAGTGGTGTAAAAAATAAAACTAATGTTGTTTTTGCAACTAATGGAGGTGTGATTTTTGGCATAAAACAAATTGCCAAAACCTTAATGAAAGTCATTGACAGAAAGGATATCAATATTCGTTTTGGCCATCAACTAAAGAAAATTGATGCTGAAAAACAAATTGCTTGGTATGCTATAGGAGACAATGAATCTGAATATAATCATAAAGACATTCAAGTATCAAAAGATGGCGATTTAATAGGTATCCATTATGACATGTTACACTTAGCACCACCATCTGTTGCACCTAAGTTTATACAAGAATCCGCACTGGTGAATGATGCCAAATGGTTAGATGTTGATCAATACACAATGCAACATAACAAGTATCCCAATATTTTTGGATTAGGAGATGTTGCAGCACTACCAACAGCCAAAACAGGTGCCGCTATCAGAAAACAAGTACCTATTGTAGTTGATAATATCACCTTGCTTATGAAACATAATAAAATAGGGAACAAATCATACAGTGGATATTCTTCTTGTCCTTTGGTGACCGATTATGGTAAAATGGTGTTAGCTGAGTTTGATTATCAAAACAATTTTACCCCAGATCCAAAATTAAAACAGATGCTTATCAAAGATTCTTCGAAAGAACATTGGAGGCTTTGGATTCTAAAAAAATACATGCTTCCCTATCTGTATTGGAATAAAATGCTAAAAGGTATTGATGTATAGTTTGATTTCCATATTAGTTAAAAGAGGGGATATCCATAAAATTGTCGTCTCTTTTTTATTGATAAAAGATAAAACTACAATTACACAAGATTAATGTAATAAGACAATATGAACAAATAATAAATAGCACTAATGAAAACTATAATTAAAAAAGACGCTATACTATCTTTATTATTGTAACAAAGGTTACTGACTAGTACTCTTATAAGCCTTTACTTTGCATAAAAATTAAACAAATGATGGAAAAAATCTTAGAACCATGGCCTTGGTATGTTGCGGGGCCACTTATAGCCTTTATCATGTTTTTGTTACTGATGATAGGCAAAAATTTTGGAATGTCTTCTAATCTTAGAACACTTTGTACTATCTGTGGAGCAGGTGACAAAGTTGACTTCTTTAAGTTTGATTGGAAATTACAGCGATGGAATCTAGTCGTAGTCTTAGGAGCGATTATTGGAGGATTTATCGGGTCTCACTATCTATCTGCTAGTACTGCTGTTGCAATAAACCCCGAAACTATATCCGATTTAAATACTTTAGGTTTTAAAAGTGCTGGTAAAGCTTATTTACCAACAGAATTATTTGATTTGGGAGCATTTTCTGATTTAAAAAGTTTAGTCATACTAGCTATTGGAGGTCTTTTAGTTGGATTTGGAGCGAGATATGCAGGCGGCTGTACTTCTGGGCATGCTATCTCTGGACTGAGTAACCTTCAAATTCCTTCATTACTTGCAGTAATTGGCTTTTTTATTGGTGGGTTAGCAATGATTCATTTGATTTTCCCTTTAATTTTTTAAACTATGAGAACACTTATATATTTATTTATCGGAATACTTTTTGGAATTACAATGTTTAAATCTGAAGCAGCATCATGGTTTCGTATTTATGAAATGTTCAAATTCGAATCCTTTCACATGTATGGTATAATTGGATCAGCATTAGTTATAGGGGTTATTGTGGTTCAGTTAATAAAAAGACTCAATATTAAGTCGTTCTATGGCGAAAAAATCATTTTCAACCCAAAAAACAAAAGCTTTAGCCGCTATATGTATGGTGGAATTATCTTTGGCTTAGGTTGGGCATTAGCAGGTGCTTGCCCAGGTCCAATGTTTACTTTGGTTGGGGCTGGTTATTTGCCAATACTCATTGTAATTGTATTCGCGATTTTGGGTACATTTTTATATGGATTACTAAGAGATAAATTACCACATTAGTCAATCTTATCAAAGCAATTATCATTTCTATTAACGGTCTGCCAATTGATTTCTGTTTGCTTTTCTCTGGCTTTATCCTTGCAGTTTTCATTGGTTGCCAATGACAATCGGGCTACTTTTTTCTCCCTTTCAAGGTTCGCTACTGTTGTGGAATCCTTAGGCTTTTCAATTAACTGTATGTGATTTTGAATAGTACTCATACCATTGAAATTTAAATGATTAAAAAATCGATTTATTTAGAGTATCTAGAGCATTTTCCTTTTTTGATTTTTTAGATAGCTTTCGATATGTTTTTTGATACGATTTCATTGTTCGGTTTTTAGATTTACTTCCCGTAGAGCCATAGCTATTACCTTTTTTTTGATACTTAACGATTTAGCAATATCCAAGGGCAGTAAGGCGTATAAAAAGTGAAGTGCAACGCAACGGCTTTATGCCGCCTTTAGAAATCGGATGTTGTAGTTCTGCGAGCAAAAAAAGGTATTGGTGGCTGCCTAAGAAGAGTTCTCAAAGAGAATATTAGAAGTAACGGCTAATAGAAGGTTACTCAAAAACTAATTGAAATGATATTTTAATTCAAGTCAGATGACATTCGTCATTCCAATTTTACTATTTAGCTCATAACTTTAGCGATATGTCACATAAACTAAAAAGTATTAATTATGGCACTTAATTTTAATCAATATGCGGTAGAAGCAAATACCTTTTTAGAGGAATATGCAGAAGAATTGAATCTAAAAGATAACAGAGATAAAGCTGGACGTATCTTGTCAGCTATACTACATGGATTACGTGAATTAATTTCTGTTGAAGAATCCCTGCAACTAATAGCGCAACTACCTATGTTCCTAAAAGCAGTATATGTTAACGGCTGGTCCTCAAAATCCAAAAAAGAGAAAGTAAAACACATGGAAGCATTTATTGATTTGGTAAGAACATTTGACGGAGCTACTTCAATATATGATTTTGAATCCAACGAAGTTGCAGAACACTACATTAACACCACTTTTTTTGTGTTACGAAAGTATATTTCCCGAGGAGAAATGGAGGATATTCGTGATGAGCTTCCAAAGAATCTAAAAGACATGATTTTTAATAAGTCAATTTTCTAGGGATCAAATAATTTACTCAATTATATAAAGGGCTCTTTGCTAGTCCAAATAGTTCATTTTTACAAGAATAAGGATGAGTACAGAACAAGATAAAGATAGAATAAATAAATCATCCCGGGCAAATAGGCCTCAAAAACCTTATAAGGTTTTTAGAATCAATTGGCTTTACGTTGTTATGCTTTTTATCATTCTTTTCTCAATAGTTTCAAGATCTTCTTATATAACTAAAGAAATAGGATGGTCAGAATTTGAACAAACTATGTTAAGTCAATTAGACGTTGATAAAATTGTGGTAGTTAATAAAGAAGTTGCAGAGATTTATATAAAACAAGAAAGACTTAATGATCCTAAGTACAAGAAAATTTCTGAAGGACTATTTAAATCAAAAATCGGACCTCATTATAAGTTATCTATAGGTTCTGTAGAGAGTTTTGAAAATAAATTGGAAAAGGCTCAGCAAGATTTTGCTAAGAAAGATATTATTGATGTGCGATATCAAAAACGTACCAATTGGTTAAATATACTATCATGGTTTCTTCCGGTTGGGCTTATCATCTTATTTTGGTTTGTTCTACTTCGCAGGTCAACGACAGGAAGCGGTGGCTTGGGTGGCTCCATATTCAATTTTGGAAAGTCTACTGCCAAGCTTATGGATAAAGACAAAAAAAGTACAGTCACCTTTGATGATATTGCAGGCTTGAAAGAAGCTAAGATTGAGATAAAAGAAATAGTTGATTTTCTTAAAAATCCGGAAACTTATACAAAGTTAGGTGCCAAAATTCCCAAGGGGGTAATGTTAGTAGGCCCTCCGGGAACCGGTAAAACTTTAATGGCCAAGGCGGTAGCAGGAGAAGCAAAAGTACCTTTCTTTTCTTTGTCGGGATCAGAGTTTGTAGAAATGTTTGTTGGTGTCGGAGCTTCAAGGGTAAGAGATTTATTTAAACAGGCCAAAGAAAAAGCGCCAAGTATTATTTTTATTGATGAAATTGATGCTATTGGGCGTTCTCGTGGTAAAGCAAATGCATTTCAGACAAATGACGAAAGAGAAAATACGTTAAATCAACTTTTAACAGAATTAGATGGATTTGGTACCAATACCGGAGTTATCGTTTTGGCAGCTACCAACAGGGCTGACATTTTAGACAAAGCACTATTAAGGCCGGGACGATTTGATCGTCACATTTATTTAGAGCTTCCTAATAAGCAAGAGCGAAAAGAAATATTTGATGTTCATCTAAGACCCATAAAAAAGGCTGAAGATGTAGATATAGAACTTCTGGCTTCATTAAGTCCAGGATTTTCGGGAGCTGATATCGCCAATATTTGTAATGAAGCAGCTTTAATTGCTGCACGTAAAAAAAAGGAAATTGTAGAGCAGGACGACTTCATGGAAGCCAGAGATCGAGTGGTTGGAGGTTTAGAAAGAAAGTCAAAGATAATTTCTCCAAAAGAAAAACAAATTGTGGCCTATCATGAAGCAGGGCATGCCGTTGTGAGTTGGTATTTAAAGAATGTAGATTCATTGGTTAAAGTATCGATTATACCACGGGGGAAATCATTAGGCGCAGCTTGGTACTTACCAGAAGAGCATCAAATCATCACCAAGGCACAGTTTATGGATCAGATATGTGCTGCCCTAGGAGGCAGAGCCGCAGAAGAGATTATATTTAATGAAATTTCTTCTGGAGCATTAGACGACCTAGAAAAAGTCACAAAGCAAGCCTATAACATGGTAGCATATTATGGTTTGGATGAAGAAGTGGGTCCGATAAGCTTTTATGATTCTACAGGTCAGACAGAACGTTTATTTGGAAAACCCTATAGCGAGAACATGGCAAAACTTATAGACAAAGAGGTACAGGATTTGATTTTAACTGCATATAAAGTGACAAAAAAACTATTGATAGATCATAAACAAGAATTAGAAAAGCTTGCACAATTACTTCTAAAAAAAGAAGTCGTTTATAAAGAAGGTTTAGAAAAAATATTAGGCAAGAGAAATCCAGAAATATCAACAGAGGCATAAAGTTTCAGGGCTTCTTTTGCTAATAAAAATAATTAAAAAAATAGTACCATCTCAATCTTAAATATCTTACATCATGGAAAAAGAAGTTTTCTATAATACAGATTTACATTTTGAACATGAACAATGGAGACGAGAACTCTACTTTTGGGAAGATGAACTAAAATCATTCAAAAACAGACTTGAAGAAATTGTAACCCGTTGGACAGATAAAGATGTTCTCGCACAATTACAAAAGTATCAGAACCAATTCATTGTTCATGGTGAAGTGATCGATACGTTACTACACGATATCAATGTGCACGAAACCGACATATCAGAGCATAGTAAAAAAGGTGAAAGTGATGTGATGAGTCATCAATTAGTTCGAAAACATATTGACTTTAGAGATCGTATAGAGACACAACGACATATCTATAGTGATTTAAAAAAGGAATTCTTTCGCTTTCTATCGAAGTATATGTAGTTAATCTATTGATGTAAAAAATGACCAAATTAATCGTACATCGGCATGAAAGCAATGGTTCTTACTAAAACCTCCCTACTGGCAGAAAATAGTATGCCACTCAAATTAATGAACCTTCCAGTTCCTGAGCCGAAAGAAAGCGAAATTCTTATCAAAATTTCCGTTTGCGGAGTCTGTCATACAGAGCTGGATGAAATTGAGGGAAGGACACCTCCTAAGACATTTCCAATAATTTTAGGGCATCAGGCGATAGGAACCGTTGTGAAGAAAGGCTTGGGAGCATCAAAATATAACATCGATGATCGTGTTGGAGTAGCCTGGATATTTTCGGCCTGTGGACATTGCAAGTTTTGCAGTCAAGGTTATGAGAACTTATGTGATCAGTTTTTAGCTACTGGAAGGGATGTGCACGGAGGGTATGCCGAATATATGACCGCTCCAGAAAAATATGCGCATCACATTTCTGATTTCTTCACAGATAGCGAAGCAGCACCAATGTTATGCGCAGGAGCTATTGGGTATCGCTCTATCCAACTCTCGAATATAAAGGACGGTGACCGGCTGGGCCTAATGGGTTTTGGAGCTTCTGCACATCTCGTCCTTAAAATGGCAAAGTACTTATTTCCAAAAACAGAAGTATATGTGTTTGCCAGAAAAGAAGAAGAAAGACAATTTGCCAAAGAACTACAAGCGGTATGGTCCGGAGATATCACCGATGTATGTCCTAAAAAATTGGATGCCATTATTGATACTACTCCGGTGTGGAAACCAGTAATCGAAGCTTTAAGTAATCTGGAAAAAGGCGGTAGACTGGTCATTAATGCAATTAGGAAAGAAGACATCGATAAGGAATATCTTCAACGAATTTCTTATCCAGACCATTTATGGTTAGAAAAAGAAATAAAAAGTGTAGCTAATGTAACAAGCAAAGATATAAGTGATTTTTTAGAACTGGCAGCAGAAGCCTCCATAAAACCTCATATTCAAGAATATCCTTTAGAAGAAGCGAATACTGTATTATTGGAACTGAAGACTCAAAAAATAAGAGGAGCAAAAGTGTTAAGGATTAGAGGGTAGATTTAGGTTTTTGAGTACTCAAGTTTTGAAGTAAGTTAAGTCGAACACATTAAAACCAACTATAATTATGATAAAAAAATTAGATAAAAAAGAAAGCGTTCAAATATTAAGTAATAATTATATCGGTTATTTAGCCTTTATATCACAGGATAGCCCTTATATAGTCCCCATTACTTATTATTATGATAAAGACAATATAACGACTATTAGCTATTCGGGGATGGGACATAAGATAGAAGCGATGCGCAAGAACGATGCGGTTTCCATGATAGTAGATGAAATTGAATCCTTAAGTAATTGGAAGTCAGTACTGATACAAGGTAGGTTCGAAGAGCTTACCGGAACTGATGCCAGGTATTTATTACATGAATTTTCAGAAGGTGTGAAAAAAATCATCAGACGTAAGGAGAAGAAATCTCCTCAATTTATCGATGAATTTTCGAGTAAAATATCCTCAGAAAATATACCAATAGTATATCGCATTAAAATAGATGAAATCACTGGAAAACAAAGAGATTCATAAAAGCTTAAGATACAGTTTTTGGGATAGCAATGTTGCTCTTTCTTTATACCAAAAAAAGAAATCAATCTTTAGGCGGTATATTTAACGATAATACGTTTATCAAGAAATTCTTACCGGCAATGAATTAGTAATAATGAATGACTGTTGTCATCCATTTCTACTTTTTAATAATGTACCTTCCTTGATACATAAACTATTAGAAATGAAAGCCGCCCATTTAGTGAAGTATGGAGCACCAGAGACTGCTTTTGAAATTAAAGAAATAGCAAAACCAAAACCAGAGTCAAATCAAGTACTTATAAAAGTAGAAGCTTTCGGTATAAATTTCGCAGATATAATGGCGCGTTTAGGCCTTTATAAAGATGCTCCTCCTTTACCCGCTATACTAGGATACGATGTGATAGGATATATAGAACAAATTGGAGCAGATGTAAAAAAATTAAAGATTGGTGATCGGGTAATAGCACTCACTCAGTTTGGCGGATATGCAGAATATGCTATTTCCGAAGATAATATGACCAACAAAGTATCAGAGGCGATATCAATAGGAGCTGGTGTTGCCCTGGCTACTCAATATTGTACAGCCTATTTTTTGTTTTATGAAATGGCAAATATCCAAGAGAAAGAAAAAATCCTAATTCATGCAGCTGCCGGAGGTGTTGGAACAGCATTAACACAATTTGCTTTACTTAAAAATTGTATCATTTTTGGTACCTGTAGTTCTGCTGCCAAAATCAAATATCTCAGAAAAAATGGAGTTCAATATCCTATTAATTACCTGCAAGAAGATTTTGCAAAATCTATCCAAGGGACTATTGGGGAAGATGGCCTTGACGCTGTTTTTGATCCTGTTGGTGGCAAATCAGTAAAAAAAGGATACAAATTACTTGCTCCTGGAGGAAGATTATTGTCTTTTGGCGTTTCATCCATAAATAAAGCTAAATCAATTTTTGGAAAATTAAAGGTTCTTGCTCAGTTTGGAATATATCATCCTCTTCAATTTTTAAGCAGTTCTAAAGGGATAATCGGCGTTAATATGCTAAAGGTAGCAAAAGAACGACCAGAGAAAGTCTCCAAAGTAATGAGAGAAGTGATACAATTAACTGAAAAAAAGGTATTACAGCCCCATGTGGGAGCAGAATATACTATTGACGAACTGGCCGAAGCACATAGATTTCTGGAATCCAGAAAATCTACTGGTAAGATTGTTGTGAAATGGTAATAGATTATACTTCGGAAATGAAAAACAAACTATTAAAGAATAAAGTAGCAATCATCAGCGGATCCAGTATGGGTATAGGAGAAGCTATTGCCAATGAATTAGCCAAAAATGGAGCTAAAGTTGTATTAAATGGTAGAGATCTTGAAAAATTAGAAAATACAGAGACCAAAATGAAGCAAAAAGGATATAACGTCTTAGCTATCGCGGCTGATGTACGTTACCCGGAACAGTGCAGATATCTCATTAATGAAACCATTAAAAGGTATAGCAAGATTGATATTTTAGTTAACAATGCTGCAATGAGTAGTAGAGGTGCTGTTGAGGAAATGGCCGAATCAAATTTTAAGGTTTTAATAGAAACTAATTATACAGGGTGCGCATATATGAGTAAATACGCTATTCCGTATTTAAAAAAAACCAAAGGCCATCAAATATTTATTAATAGCGTTGGGGGTTTACGAGGAATGCCCTATAATTCGGCCTATACAGCTTCAAAAATGGCGCAAGCTGCCCTTGCAGATGCCTTGAGAATTGAGCTATATGATTCTGGTATTCACATAGGGTTAGTATATGTTGGTTTTACAGAAAACGACTCTCGAAAAACAATCCTGGACGTTGATGGATCTTTGGTTTATTTACCAAAAAGAAAAAACATCCACCTTGCTACACAACAATCGGTTGCAAGGTGTGTTTGTCTTATGATTGAAAAAAGAAAAAACAGGACAGTATTGACAGGCCTTGGCTATTTTGCAGATTTTATGATCCAATATTTTCCCAAATTGAGCGATTGGATTATTCTTTTAAATAGGCAGAAAATAAAAGATGATTTTACTTTTGTTGAAGATGAAAAAATACTGGAAATCAAAAAACGGCAATAAAAAATTTTTTGGCGTTTACGAGAAAGCTTTATTTAATTAGTCTTATGATTTTTCCCATATGACCTACTAAAACAAAAAATGAAATGTGTTTTTCTGCAGCAGCCAGTTTTAAAAAAATAATCATCACTGAAAAAATCTTGTGCCAGAAGTAAATCTTCTTTTTGAAAATAAGAGAAGTAATCATCCCAGATAAATGGTGAGGTGTCTTTAAAATCTTCTGAAATTATCCATAATACCATCCAGATTTACTCGAATCCAATCACCCTCTACATTGGAATAAGACTAGGAGTATATAGAATCATATTTGATGAGATTCCCATATTCATCATATTCTTTACGTACATCCCATTTTTCTTTGGGCTGAATACCAATTTATTGCTTTTCTTCTTCTTTTGTTTTCTCTTTTTCTTTTTCCTGACTATTACAACCCGTAATGGTCAATAATAAAAAATAGGTATTACATTTTTCATCTTTCAAATCGTTTAACGAATTATACATTACACAAATTGTAAAAGTAATCTCCTTAACCCATATATAAATTGGAATTAGAGAGATTACTTCCTTATTTTGTTAGATTGATCCTAATAAATAACATCATGCAATTTCAATCACTTTAGGTTCAGGCTTCCTGGCTTCTTCTTTTTTAGCCAGACTGAAACTTAGTATCCCATCCTTATATTTAGCCTTAACATCTTCTTCTTTTACACTTTCGGGTAAGACCAAAGATCTTTCGAAGGAGTTATAACTAAATTCTCTGCGTTTATAGTTGCCTTCTTCTTCTTTTTTGGAAACTGATTTTTCTGCTGAAATATTAAGACATCCATCCTCAATGGTAACTTCAAAATCCTTTTTTGAAAAACCCGGTGCTGCTAACTCAATTTCAAAATTATTATCTGTTTCAATGATATTTAATGCTGGCTCTCTTAATTTTCCGTTCCAAAAACGATTGTTAAATAATTTTGTATCCAACAAGCGATTTTCAAAAAAATCGTCGCCGTCAAAAAAATCTGATGACAAAATACTACTCCATGGTCTTCTTCTAAATTTTATTAGTGACATAGCTTTATAATTTTAAATTAATAGTTTGTTTATACGTCTAAAATTATAACTAAACTCATAATAAAAAAATGACCTGGGTCAGGGAGACATTATGAAGTATTAAAACCGAACCATAGTTAAAAAAATGTAAAAATTCATCTGGCTGACCCAGGTCATTTTTTTGACCATGGAAAACCTATACTTTAGCAGTGTAATTAATAATTAAGTATAACCAATACTTAAAACGTTCTTTGATAATTACTAAAAAAACGCAAAAGAATAGATTTTTAGTATAGTATATATACTAAGAGTCTTAGAAAAGTGGCAACTGCTTTTTATACTCGGTGATTCTTGATATGAACTTAGTAATAGGTAAGTAGATTGAGTTGCCGTAAGTGGTCATCAAGTAGTTTAATACTTTTCGGGAAACCAGAACATCTATGTGTTCTGGTTTCTTTTTTATGGCACTAAACACATATCGTCAAATTGGGGGCTGAGATTTTTTTACCTTTCTTAATTTTATTAGAGATTATTTTGACGATAGATAATCTTATCAATACTATAAATGACAAGGAGTTAAATTGAATCTCAATATAAAAGAGGCTGTCTTAAAAGTATTTAGACGGTCTCTTTTTTAATAGGCTTCTTTATTTATAACCATGGTTTACATAAATATTATGATATGCAGATAGAAATATAGAGCTGCCTTAGTAATCATTTATGATTGTTTGCCATAATACACCAAATAAAGAAACTCTAGTAATTTCTTAAGCTAACAAATAGAAATCCTATAATAAATTTAACTGACGCCTAAAATTTCTAAACATTAATTTTTATTACAACACAAATAATATTGTTTTCAATACTGACAATTATCATTGCTTAGTTTTAATTCCTGTTCTACTTTGGACAAGTATTTTGATAAAGCAAAATAAAGCCCCATTTCATTGGTGATTTAATAATTAATTCATTCCTCGTTTCCTGCCTATAAATTTCTGAAAGCCATGGTTTTTGGAAAAGTAGAATACAAAAATTTATTTTTTAAGTAAATACTTAGTTAAGAAATTTAAATTATAACCTTTTAATTTATTCGATAATGAAAGTAGATAACCCAGCTGATTTACAAAATTCTGACAAGGTAATAACAGAAGTACCTACTCAGCAAACAGACCTTACCGCTGAATTTGACTATCTCATTGAAAAGATAGAAGCAGCAAATTTTAGAAACGATCCTTTCCGATTTATTCAGATTGAGAACTTTTTGTCAGACGCACACTTTAATGAAGTAATTACGGCCACTGAAATTAACAGACCCCCAGCCACAAGTACAGAAAATCTAATTGAAGATCTTCAACAGAACGGATATCAGGTACAGGTTTTTCCCGGATGCACCACATCTATAAAAAAATATTTAAAGGCTTACAATGCCGAAGAGTGGCCGGTGGATAAAGAATTATTAGAAGGGTTTGGATTGGTTTTTAGACTGAAGCATTACAGTACTCCCCTACTAAAACGCCTGGTAGAATTTTTAAACACCCCTAAATTTAAAGCTGCCCTGGAGAAAAAGTTTGGAATTAAGGAACCCAACCATATAGAAACTGCTTTCCAGAAGTACCTACATGCCTATGAAATTAGTCCGCATCCGGATAGCAGAAGAAAGGCTGTGACCTATATGCTTAATCTAAACACGCACAAAGATTCTGAAAAAATGGATATCCACACCCATTTGTTAAAATTCAAGCCTGAACGTGTCTATATTCGTGATTTTTGGAAGAACAACAAGGATATAGAACGTTGTTGGGTACCATGGCACTGGTGTGAGAGCATCTTCGAGACTCGTCCTAACAACAGCATCTCATTATTTGCTCCGTCAAACGATACACTGCATGCCGTAAAACTGAACTACGATCATTTACAGTATCAAAGAACCCAGTTGTACGGAAATTTGTGGTACAATGGTGGTAAACCTCCGTATTTTCCTTCCTACAAAGACATTGCTGACAACCCTGTAGATATTGAAGGGATAAAGAAAAGAAGTGGTATGCAAAAAATACAGCGGAAATTAGATTCCATGGTTCCCACAAGCATAAAATACAGGCTTATCAAGTTGATGGGGAAATAGGAATTGCAAGGTTAGAAACAGAAAATGGAACTATAAAAAAGGATGGTAGCCCAAAGGCAAGATATAAGATGTAAGGCACCAGGGTTAAACCGAGTTAAAAGTAAAGGAAATTTGTTGATTGTATTCTGGCCACAATTAATGCCTACTCTTAAACTTTTATACCTATTTGGTAAAACTTCGTTTTACTTTATGTATACTTCCTCCATGGGAGTTGAATATTTTATTACCTTAGCCGGAACACCCACTACAACGGCATTTTCTGGTACATCCGTGATCACAGCCGCGCCTGCTCCTATAATACTGTTTTTTCCAATGGTTTTCACTCCTGTCATAAGGGTACTTCCTATACCTACTAATGTATTCTCAAATACTTTTATACCTGCACCTACATTAGCACCAGACGAAATAAATACCCCTTGGTGTAAAATAGTATGATGGGCTACCTTACATCCTGTGCTGATAATGCAAAAATCATGTATTACAACGTGTGGCATAAGGACAGAACCAGGAAGAATATAAACTCCCTTCCCAAGTATGGTATCCTTTGTTAATAATACCGAATCATGTATAAAATTTGGAGTATTATAACCTGCGACAGATAATTCTGATAAATACGCGTTTCTAATCTTATTATTTCCAATGGAGCATATGACATGGTCAATTTTGCGCTTGTATTCGTCTTTGAACAAATCCTTGTAGTTTCCAAGGATTGAAACGCCATTTATTTTTTGCCCTTTCAATTTTGGAATGTCATCAACAAATCCTAACACCTTATGACCCGCTTCTGTTAAATAGGTCAGAAGTGTCTCACCATAAGTACCTGCTCCTACAATGACTAGATTTCTTAGTTTCATATTTTGATTATTGTTATTATCCTAATGCATGTAGCAAGTAAACTGATTATTAATTTAATATACCCTTCAAAATATACAAGTCGTCTTTAAATCCTCTCAAAATTAATAACCAACATCCTAGCTTTAGTGCGTTTACATATGTTTGTGCTGTTTCTTTCTCAAGCCCCAAGCCTCTTAAAATTGCATAAGGAGCAGTAGATAAGGCTCCCAGAACTTTTCCGTCCATATCCCTAAGAAACATCGAAGTCAGAGAACCGATAATAAAAATAGTACCGATTTGGGAATTAAAAAAAAATCCATGTTCCATCGAAGTACCCAATAATTGTTCTCTATACGCTTTCAATAATTTTTGAGTAGTATCCTTATTAATCTCTGTTGGTACTCTACAGAGTACCGATAACTGTGTTGAGGAGTCAATGTTCTGTTTTATAGTATTTATGGCTTTCTTTATGTTACATAAATCCTGATATGCTTTTACGTAAAAGGCTTTCTCTTCCCAACCAGAAACTTTTGCATTCATCATCAAATTTTAAATGTCCTTACTTACACCTATAAAAATATCATTAATAAATATTAAAATGAATGACCAAAATCATTCGTCGTATTTTTTTATGTTTATTAAATCATGTTGAACAAAAAGGTGTAAAAAAGTAAATCTTTAATCGAATAAGCCAAATCGACCTAAGTTTGAAGTATGAAGCTAAATCCCGTTCTACAGCAAGATAAATTTAACTTACTATTTTAAATACGCCCGCCAGGCATTTCAAAATACAGTCTTATTTAATTAAAATTTGCAATTCTTCTAAGTCTGTTTTTATCTAATAAAATAAGTTTTCTTCCGGTTCCCATAGAGATCAAACCTTCGTCTTTAAATTTTGACAACATTCTGATTGCGGTCTCTGTTGCTGTGCCTATGATCCCTGCAAAGTCTTCTCTGGGGATATCGATTCCTGAATTAATTTTATTTTTAACGATGACTTTACCATGCAATTCTAATAAAACTTTTGCTACTCTTTGCCTTACAGGTGCAAAAGCCATATGCATCATTTGATCACGCATATCGATCAAGTCATGTGAAATCATATCAATAAATTTGTTGGCCACAACCCTATTACCATATATAAGTTTCATAAAATCTTCTTTTGGGATTTCACAAACTTCTGCATCTTCGATTACGGTCGCTGATTCGATATTAGTACCTTCTTTAAAAAGCAAAGATAATTGACCTATAAAATCACCAGGACCGTAGATACCCGTAATGAATTCTTTTCCTGCAGCAGTGATTTTATAAGTTTTTATTACTCCGCTTTGTATGAAACATAATTTGTGTGCATTGCATCCTTCTATAAAAATATCATTCTTTTTTTTGTAGGTTTTCAATTGATATTTTCGGGTAAATCCTTCGAGGTCCATATATTCTGATGCTTCTTCAATAAAATCATGAATGCCCGCTATACTTTTAGAATATTTTCTTTTTAAAAAGTGGTTTTTTTTTAGACGGCTTTCTATGGCTTCTAGTAGCTCATGTTCTTCAAAAGGTTTGACCAAGTAATCATCGGCACCAAGGTTCATTCCCTTACGAATATCTACTTTTTCAGATTTGGCAGTTAAAAAAATAAAGGGGATCGTGGCTGTTTTTGGGCTCTTGTTTAGTATTTGTAATACTTCATATCCATCTAACTCTGGCATCATAATGTCACAAATGATAAGATCGGGTATGTATTTTTGTGCCTTTTTAACACCCAGCCGGCCATCTTTGGCTGGTATTACTTCATAATCAGACAGCTCCAGAATATCTGCTGTAGTTTCTCTCACATCTACATTGTCTTCAATCAATAAGATTTTTTTCATTTTGTTTTGGTTTTAGAGGTAATTTAATAAAGAAAGTAGTCCCTTCTTTTGGATTGCTTTTAAAACTAATAGTTCCATCCATTAGTTCTATATATTGTTTCACGATATATAATCCAAGGCCAGTGCCTTGTATATTAATAGCGTTTTTTGCTCGAAAAAATCGTTGAAATATATCCTTCTGTTCTTCAACAGGTATACCAATTCCCTGGTCTTTGATTTGAACAGATATCCATTTTTCTTCTTGAGTGATGCTTATGGTAATTTTAGCATTTACAGGCGAATATTTGATAGCATTGCTTAGTAAATTAGACAGAACATGCCTTAGTAGTTTCGAATCAAGATATACTTCAATAAAAGGAGTTTTATTGATGATTTTAATAGTTTGCCCTTCTTTTTTATTAGGCTCCATCTCTTCGATTAGGGACTTTGAAAATTGGATCAAATCGAAGTATTTAGACTGTAGAGATAATTTTCCCTCTTCAAGTTTGCTCAATGAAAGAAAATCATTAAGGACGCTCACGAGGTTTTTTACATTTGACTTGATTTTGAACAGGTATTTTTCTCTTTTTTGTACTTTCCTGGTAGCGTTTAACTTTTTAATCAGATTCGTGGATGAAAGAATTGCACTTAATGGTGTTCTGAATTCATGAGAAGCTAAAGAGATAAAACGAGATTTTAGTTCGTTTAATTTCTGCTCTTTTTCTAATGTTTGGAGGATTTTTTGTTCTGCCAGTTTACGTTGTGAGATGTTATAATATACTAGTAAAGCCTGTTTGTTGTTTACATTATTACTGAAAAGTGGTGTTGTATTTACTGCGTAAGTGTTGTTTTTATATTCTGTTTCAAAAGCAAGATGCTCTCCATCAAACGTTTTTTGCAGATCTTTTTTTATTCTTGTTTTCCTGGCTTCAGAAAACGCGTGGATGTTGTCGATAAGTATACCTCTATGAATTAGATCCCTAAGTGCTAATTTGTCTAATTCTTGACCTTCGATATACTCAACTCTAAAAGTATTATTAACCACTACAATGATGCCATTTGGAAAGTTTTCTGCTATTGCAGAAAACATTACTTGATTTTCTTGAGCAATTGTTTCTGCAGCTTTAGTAACTTGTATCTGATCTTCTAGATTGATATTAGTTTCTACGAGTTTTTGTACCGTTGTCATTAATTCGTCGGTATGTTCTTTTACTTCTTCTTTTAATCTTTGATTATATCCTTTAAGTTCTTTTTGATTTTGCAGTAGTGTGATATGGATATTATTTTGTTCTATGGCCATACCTGCTAATAAGTTTAGATCTTCAATTACCTCTTTTTCGAATTCTGTAAGCTTTCTATTTTTATGAGAATATAGGGTTAGTGTACCTAAAACCTCTTGAGTAGAAGAGAGAATTGGAAATGACCAGGCGGTATTAACATTATTTTCTGATAATAAAGCTTTATGATTTTTCCATAATGGCTCTTTGGTAATATCACTAACTAAAATTTCTTTTTTTTCATGTGCGGCACAGCTACAAGAACATATTTCTGGAATAATGGTTATTCCTTCAAGTACTTGCTGAAAGTCATAGGAAAGTTTGGGGCTGGATAAGTTATATAAGGTGCCTACTTCTTGATCCAATTTTAAAATAGATGATTTGCAGTCAAGGATGTATAGTTCTAAGGTTTCTGTGATTCTTTTTACGATAATATCTAACGATTGGTGTTGGGTAATCAGTTTCAGTATTTTTCTGAGATGCTTTTTAAGGAATTCTTCTTTTTTATGGTTTGTGATATTAGCGATAAAAATTGTAAATATTTGGTTATTACAATGTTTCGAGACTCTTACTTTCAACTTTACAAATATTTGAGAGCCATCTTTTTTTAAACCCAATAACGCTTGATCCTGAACCATTGATACATTATTGATGTCGTTCTTTAAAAGTAGTTTTAACTTTTTTATTGATTTTTGAGAAAAAATTATTTCTAGCTTTCGACCTATTAACTTTCCAGAGTTATAACCAAACATTTTGTCAATAGCTGGATTAGCCGCTGTAATAATTCCTGTTTCACTACAAATCAGAATTCCTTCACTTGAGAATCTAAAAATACTTTGAAAAATTTTTTTATGTTGTATCACATTCTCCATATCATTAAATTCCATTTGTACCAATGTGCTAATACGGCTGCAATTACTTATACTTCCAGGAAGTTATATTGTACTTAAGGGCAGTCTTTAACAAGAAACTATTTCTTGCCAAACGTCTAACATATTTGTGCGCTGGTTTTCTCAAATATATACATGTTCGGGATGCATAAATATGATATAGATCATACTCTCAGGTGTAGATTGGAACATGAAGTCTATCACACTTCTTTTGCTTTTAGTATTTTATTCCTATACAGGTATGGTAAAGTAGTTTTTTTACACCCATAATCTACATTAAGCATTACTAATAAGCTACACAGTAATTTTTAGTTACATATAACTTTACTTTTTACATCATTCGACCAGAGTTACTAAAAATATCTCGGACAAATAATTATTACAATGACTATGGTCATCATGTATTACTTTTAGACTTAATTCAATTGTCCCGTTCAATTTGTGGTCAAAAGTGGTTCGAGTAATTCGAAGAACTGATCTAATTGAGGTAATATGATGATTTCTGTTCTTCTATTAATGGCTCGCCTTTCTATCTTTTTGTTGGTTGATTTAGAAATATATTACGAACGGCCGCCTGCAGTCATTCGTTCTGGTTCTACCTCAAATTTTGTTTGCATACGTCGTACTATGGATGTTGCCCTTTTAACACTCAAATCTCAATTATCTAGCATACATTTTGTGGCAATAGGTAAGTTGTCGGTATGCCCTTCTACTTAAATGTCTAATTCTTTATGATCATTCACAATCTATACTATTTTACCAATGACTTCTTGTGCCCGACTACTAATTTTATAACTCCCGGATCTAAACGGCATACGATCAGATATTGAGATATATACCACTCCTTTTTTGACCTCGATGCTTATATCTTCATCCTCAAAGACAGTATTTGTACTTTTAAAATACGCTATTCTTTGTTCTAACGCTTTATATTATTCCTTGCATTATCCAGATTTGTTTCTGTTATAAGAAACTTATCTTAATTCGATTTTAGATCATTCTCACATCGCGGTGCATTATTCTCTAACTCTACATATTTTTTTGGCTAACACAGGACCCAAGTAATAATATCGTATAAGTTACCAATATAATTCTGAAAGTTTTTATTTTTTGTTTTTTAATTTATAGAATGTTTTGAGATTAAATCTGTTTTGATGTGGTTTTGGCAGAATAATTTCTCATTCTTGCAATCAAAATTTAAATGGTATTGTTTATATTTTTTACTGTATTTTTTTTCTGCCCAATTCTTTTAGCCTTCGGAAATGAGAAGCAAGAGCATGAAAAACTGTAGGTTTTAGGTTATAATTAAATCCATATTCCTTTGCTGTTCCCTGTATAATTGGAGCAATTGCAGAGTAATGTATATGACATATATTTTGAAACAAATGGTGCTCGATCTGAAAGTCCAGTCCACCTATATACCAGCTAAATAGTCCATTCTTTCTTCCAAAATCGGATGTTGCTCTTAGTTGATGGACCACCCAATCATTTCTAATGACATTGTTTTCATCTGGCAATGGCTGGTATGCACCTTCTACTACATGCGCCATTTGAAATACGGTACTCATTATTATACCTGCAGTTGTATGTAAAATAACAAAACCAATTAATATTTGCCAAAAGGTAAAATTGGTAAGCAGTAGTGGCAGGCCGATAATTAGAGCCATATAAATAACCTTTGTAATGATAAGCTTAACTAATTCTAATGAAGGATTAGCATTCTGTTTTTTGGTTATTCCTTTTCTGTTATATTCTAATAAAACCGATATCTCACCAAATAATCTTACAAATGTCATAAGCCCATAAAGTGGAAATGCATACAAATGCTGATAACGATGGTAATTTTTAAGTGGAGCATGCTCGCATAAACGTATCACACTAATTGTTGAAATATCAGTATCATAGTTGAATATATTTGTAAAGCTATGGTGATTCATATTGTGCTGTATCTTCCAGTTTGTAGTATTACTGCCTAAAAGAAACATGGTAGAAGCCATAAGTTTATTTACCCATGTTTTTGAAGAATAAGATCCGTGTGCTCCATCATGCATAACCGACATACCGATTCCAGCCTCACCAATACCCATAAGAACAGCCATGACCAATGCCACCAATGAAGACAATGGTACCGTAAGCAATATTATGAAAGGTATTAGGTAAACTCCTAACATAATAACAGTTTTTAGGTACATCTTGAAGTTTCCATAGGTAGAAATATTATTATCTTTAAAATAGGAGCGTACACGCTTCCTAACTTCACGTGCAAATTTTTGCTCATTATTGTTATCGCTGCGGAACTTAATACTTTCCATAATAATAACACTTTAAAAAAAAAATTACCATTAAATCCTTAAAAGTTAATGTGATAAAAGTACAACTGAGGATAGAAAGACAAAATGAGAATGGTCAGTTTGGGGTTATTTAAAAATAATAACTTCAAGACATGATCTTAATGAAAATTTATGAACACTGATTTGTTTTTTGACTTAAATAAATAAAGGATGTTTTTTAAAATTGATAATAGGTTATAGTTATGTTTTGGATTTCACATAAGCAATTACTGCATTAAGGGTCGTAATTTTACCATAATCTTCCTCTGGAGTTTTAATTTCGAGTTCTTCGTCAAGACCCACTATAAATTGAAGAAAGTCAAAAGAGTCAATCCCAAAAACTTCTCTTATGTTATCATCCATTTCTAATGTTGACGGATCAATATCTGGTGCTATCTTTTGCAATAACTGCAAAACAATTGTTTTTATATCCCGCTTATTCATAACGTTTCAGGTTGCTGGAGGTTCTTTTTTAATACGTTTAGAAATCTTCCTCCCAAATAACCATCAATAGCTCTATGATCTGCTGCAAGCGTTGCATGAAGCACTGGGCAAATACTTATTGTGTTATTTTCTACCCAGACCTCATCTGTAACACTGCCAAATCCTACAATGGCTACCTGCGGAGGATAAATCACTCCAAAAACTTTATCTACATTACCTTCCCCAATATTTGTAAGGGTAATGGTGGATTCACTTAATTCTGAACTTCTTAATTTCAGAGCTCTCGCACGTGGGATCAAATCATTTAAAAGTTTCATCAATTCAGGTAACGATTTTTTATCAGCATCCAGTATTGCAGGAATCACAACACCTCCTTTTCGAAGAGAAACTGCAAATCCAATATTTATAGCTTCTTTTAATTGTAAACTATCTTCCCAATATGCATTGACTTCAGGTACTTCTTTTATTGCTTTAGCCATAGCTTTGATTATCACCACGACAGATAGCAATCTATCTCTAAGCGGAAGTTGCTTGTTGGTTTCTTTCAACCAGTTCATTGCTTTGGACATATTAATTCTTGTCTCTAGATAAAAATGAGGGATCTCTTTATTTGACCTGCTCATAGCAGAGGCAATAGCTGCTCGTACACCTTGTATATCGATGTCTCTTTTATCCTCTAAAATTTCAACCTGTGGCTCTATTTTCTTTTTACCAGCAAGTTCTATATCCTTTTTGGTAATACTACCTTCGGGGCCAGTCCCTTGTATGATCGAAAAATCTATTTCTTTTTCTTTAGCGATTTTTCTGGCCAAGGGTGAAATCTTGATCCTGTCTGGTGATCTAATTAGAGATTTTTTTAAGGCTTCCTTTTTTACAGGCACTTTTTCTTCCAAAGGGATAATGGTAGCAATAATTGTCCCTACAGGCACTTTCATGCCCTCTTTGATGATAAGTCTATCGAT
This sequence comes from Aquimarina celericrescens, assembly GCF_042682765.1. Lineage (NCBI taxonomy): Bacteria > Pseudomonadati > Bacteroidota > Flavobacteriia > Flavobacteriales > Flavobacteriaceae > Aquimarina > Aquimarina celericrescens. Next base: position 588,161 of record NZ_JBHUHY010000002.1, read on the forward strand.
AGTTCCTTCTTCAAAAACCTCTATCTCGATCAGTCCTTTTTGGGTATCAACCTCGGCAATAATATCACCTCGTTTTACTACGTCTCCCGAACTCACTCTCCATTCGATAAGTGTGCCATCTTCCATATCTGCACCAAGGCTTGGCATCTTAAATTCGATCATATTCTACCATTTTTAAAACTGATTTGATGATATCTTCTTTTTGCGGAATCGAAGCATCTTCGAGATGCTTGGGATAAGGAATAGGCACTTCCACACCACATAATCTTTGTACCGGTTCGTCTAGATCATAGAAGGCTTCTTCCATGATTCTAGAAGCGATTTCAGAGGATATGCTAACAGATCTCCAGGCTTCTTCTACAATTAAAACTCGATGGGTTTTGGTTACAGAATTCATAATGGTTTCGTTATCCATAGGATTTAATATACGAAGATCTACGACTTCCACGTCAATTCCTGATTCGGCTAATTCTTCAGCTGCTTCTAATGATTTGTACACTCCGGGACCATAAGTAATGATTGACAGATCTTTTCCCTCTCTTCGTACTTTGGCTTTTTCAATATCCACAGCACCTGCATTTATAGGGATTTCTGATTCCATATTTAATAAAGAAGTGTATTCAAACAGAATCACGGGATCTGCGCTCTCTAGTGCTGTCAAAAGCATTCCTCTTGCATCCTCGTGAGTTCCTACAGAGACCACTTTTAATCCGGGAATATGCGCATAGAAAGGTTCCCAACTATGCGAATGTTGTGCTGCAAGTTGTTGGCCAATTCCCGAGTTCATTCGGATCACGACAGGCACATTGATCTGGCCACCAGACATATGCAATAAGGTAGAAGCATTATTAACGATCTGATCAAAAGCCAGCAGGCTAAAGTTAACTGTCATCACTTCTACTATCGGACGCATACCACCCAAAGCCGCACCGATACCTGCGCCAACAAAACCTGATTCTGATAGCGGAACGTCCATGATGCGGTCTTCTCCAAATTCTTCAAGAAATCCTTTACTCACTGCAAAAGCACCACCATAACGTCCAACATCCTCACCCATTAAAAATGTTTTGTCGTTATTGATCAAAGCCTCTCGAAGCCCTTGTTTCAAAGCTTCTCTATACGTGATTTTTACTGTTCCGGTCTCATTCATGACTATCTACTATACACAAATTTTGTTAATTCCTCTATCGGCTCCCAGGTTCCCGCCTCTGCAAAATCAACTGCTTTTTGTATCTCGATTTTAACCCTTTCTTCAATAGCATCAATATCATTTTGAGAAATTAGGTCTTCTTTTAAAAGCTGATTGGCCAATGTAGGAATGGGATCACGTTCTTTCCAGGTATTAACTTCCTTTTTATCACGATATAGTTGAGGGTCAAACATCGAATGCGCTCTAAAACGATAGGTATTACATACCAGAAAATAAGGTTTGCCAGTGGATTTAATATACCCTATAGCCTTTTCTACAGCTTTTTTCACTTCCAATACATCCATCCCATTGACCGCAGCAGATTCAATACCATATGCGGCACCTTTCTTTTCTAATTCTTGAACTGAATGCGAAAATCTAAGCGCTGTTCCCATAGCATACAAATTATTTTCGCATAGAAAAAGAACGGGTACCTGCCATAGGGCTGCAAAATTCATAGCTTCGTGGAATTCTCCTTCGGCCACTGCCCCTTCTCCAAAAAAGCAACATGTGATCTTATTTTGCCGTTGTTTTTTTGATGCAAGTGCCATACCGACGGCCATAGGTAAATGCCCACCCACAATAGCGTTACCACCGTAAAATTTTTTTCCTACATCAAACAAATGCATTGATCCTCCGCGTCCCCTGCTACACCCTTCCTGTTTACCATACATCTCGGCCATAATACTTCCCGGATCAACTCCTCGTGCCAGGGCATGACCGTGTTCACGATAGGTACTTAGTATATTATCATCTTTAGTCAAAGCCTTCATAGCACCCACCGCAACTGCTTCTTCTCCAATGTATAGATGAAGAAAACCTCGTATTTTTTCCTTTGTGTACATTTCGGCAGATTTCTCTTCAAACCTTCTGATCAGGACCATCTGATATAGCAGTTCCAGACCGAGTTCCCGATCAACTACCTGTTGCGCTTTCGTTTGTTCCTTTTTCATATCATTCTAGTGTTGATGTGTCTCCTTCTGGTAATCCTAACTCTCTTGCTTTTAACAGTCTTCTTAAGATCTTACCGCTTTTTGTTTTTGGTAAACTTTCTATAAATGCTATTTCTTTAGGCGCTACTGCCGGTCCCAATTTTTTTCTTAAAAAACCTTTAATATCCAACCGGGCTTGTTCATTTGCTTCAACTCCTGGTTTTAAAACGATGAATGCTTTAACCAATTCACCTATAATGGGATCTGGCTTTCCAATAATAGCGGCTTCAGCAACTGCCAGATGCTCCATTAATGCACTTTCTACTTCAAAAGGACCTACCATGTGACCGGATGTTTTAATAATATCATCTGCCCTGCCAACAAACCAAAAATAACCATCTGCATCTTTTCTTGCCAAATCTCCTGTTATATACCATTCTCCTTTAAAACATTTTTGATAGCGTTCTTCTTCATCCAGGTATGTCCTGAACATGGATGGCCATCCGGATCTTAGCAACAGATGCCCCTGTTCTCCTGGTTTGGTTAAGAGACGTATTTTTTCTCCTTCAATTTCTCCAATGGCAGCTTCAATCCCGGGCAACGGCTTACCCATAGATCCTGGTTTCACTTTTATAGAAACATAGTTAGAAATCATAATCCCTCCTGTTTCAGTTTGCCACCAATTATCACAAATCGGTATTTTAAAAGTATTTTGACCCCAAATTACTTCTTTTGGTTGCAAAGGCTCACCAACACTATGAATCACACGCAAGCGAGACAAATCATATTTTTCCAGAGGATTGAAATCTATTCGCATTAATCTACGAATGGCCGTTGGAGCCGTATACCAAACATTAACACTATGTTCCTCCAAAATAGAATACCATCTTTTTGCATTAAATTCTTCTTCATCGATAATATTAGTAACGCCATTTACCAAAGGAGCGATGATCCCATACGAAGTCCCTGTTACCCATCCCGGATCTGCCGTACACCAAAAAATATCTCCCGGATGAAGATCCAGTACATATTTGCCGGTCACGTAATGAGTAAGGACCGCCTTGTGCACATGTAATGCTCCTTTGGGCATACCTGTGGTGCCGCTGGTAAAATGTAATAGTGCTGGATCTTCAGGTTTTGTATTTTTAATCACATAATCATCTGAAACTTCACCCATGAGTTTAGATAGAGATAAAGCTATCTTGTCAATATCTTGTTCAACATCTGTCAATAAGATATACTGAAGCAATGGGAGCCGATTTAACAAGGATTTGATTTTTTTCTCGTATAATTTTTTGGTTGTTACTAATACTTTAGCTTTTCCTTTGTTTAAACGCTGAAAGCAAGGTTCCGGCCCGAACACAGAAAACATAGGACAGAATATAGCTCTGCTCTTGAGGGTTCCTAAAGCCGAAAAATATAGTGCAGGAATTCTTCCTGTTAATGAAAAAACCGTATCCCCCTTTTTTACTCCTAATTTTTCCAGGACATTCGCAAATCGTGAAGTCTGCACCTTTAGATCAGTATAGGTAAAATCTTTAAATGAGCTGTCTTTTTGGATCCACCTTAAAGCAACTATATTTCTAAGATGGCCATTGGCATGTCTGTCGACCGTTTCATGAGCGATATTAATCCCTCCCCCAGGGAGTCCTTCAAAGTTATCATATTCATTCTCCCAACTAAACTGACTACAAAAAGAATCGTACTCAAGCATATTGGGTGTATTCTGAAGTGATTTATATACATTGTCTCCCATGAATATTTATACATAAGATTGTTATATCCACTAATGTAATCTACAATTATGAGTTTAATAATGATATTTATCATCGAAATCGTAAAAAATGTGAATGACTGTTGACTTAATAATAGACTTCAAGTTAGGATATATACTATCAAAAAACTTCCTAAAAAAAATTAAAAATTAGTTATTAAGCTGACTTTGGTCATTTTGTTTCTCTTAAGGTATGTATACCTTAGTAAAAATAGAGTTATGTACGTATCAGAAAATCATCCACTACCCAAAGAGAACTTTGAAGCCCTAGCAGATACACATGGTTTACATTGTGTATCTATATACCTGCCTATGCATAAAACAGGTAAAGAACAAAATGAACATTTGGCGCAAGCTAATTTGAAACGTTCTATAAAAGATGTACATCAAGCCCTGGCAGCATATCAAATGCACGAAAGCGAAATAAAAAAATATCTGAAACCTATTGAAGAGCTCATAACCAATACGAAGTTATGGAGAAATCCTTCGGATGGATTGGCGATATTTTTAGGCACAAGAGGATTAAGCTATTATACTTTACCAATAGTATTTGAGACCACAACTTATGTATCAGATCATTTTTATCTAAAACCATTACTACCTTTATATTATGGAGATGGATTGTACTATGTCTTAGAGCTAAGTCAGGACTATATAAAACTTTATGAAGCCTCCAGATATAATTTTAAAGATCTCTTTATTGAAGATTTTGTACCAGATCAATTAGAAAAAGTGGTTGGGTTCGATTATAAACCCAAAATGCTACAATTTAGAAGTGGTCAAGCCACTCATGGCGGATCTTTTCATGGTCATGGTGAGGGAAAAGATGATACTATAAAAGAACTCCAGACTTTTTTTAGAACTATTGATAAAGGAATCCATAAGGTTCTTAGTAATCGGCAAGCTCCATTGGTTTTAGCTTGCGTGGACTCTTTATACCCGGTTTATAAAGAAGTAAATTCACATCCCAACCTTTATGATAAAAATATTAGTGGGGATCCTGAGTTTAGAAATAAAATAAAATTGCATGAACAATCCTGGAAAGTAATACAAGAATATTTCGAAATGTCTAAAAAGAAAAAAATAACTCGGTTTACAGAACTCTATAATACTCCCAAAACGGCTTATGAGATTTCAGACATTGTACCTGCCGCTTTACAAGGCAAAATAGATACGCTATTTATTCAAAACGGTGTTGATATTTTTGGTCGCTATAATAAAGAAAATATGAAACTAACTGTTCATGACAAAAACAAAATTGGTGATGCCTCTTTGATTAATCTAACTGCTCTACAGACCTTTATAAAAGGAGGGGAAATATATTTCTTAGGATCTGATGAAATGCCAATAAAAAATAGTCCAATGAATGCATTATTTAGATACTGATTTTCTGAATAATATATTTGTTGGTAATGTTAGAAATGATCAAAATACATTCATATAACAGGTAGTATGAGGCAGATATAACGTTATTGCAGATATAACGTTATTTTAGTATTAAAATTTATGTTCTTTAAAAATAATCTCTGATCTTACATAGTGATTTCAAAAACAAAAAAATGGATATTGTTGCAGGAATTGACATTGGTGGTACAAAAACCAAAATAGGTTTAGTAGACAACAAAGGAAATAATCTTATCCAAACAAACTTCCTTACCAAAGATTATATTGATCTTGATGACTTTTTAGAAAAAATCACCACTTCGATTGAAGAATTAAATAATCAACTTCCCCAACCAGCAACGCTTTTAGGAATCGGAGTCGGAGCTCCCAACGCTTCGAGCAGAAGAGGAACCATAGAACACGCTCCTAACCTGGTTTGGAAAGGTGTTGTCCCCTTTCTCGATAAATTAAAATCAAAAACTAACCTTCCTTCAAAAATAATGAATGATGCCAGTGCTGCAGCCTTAGGTGAAATGCTATTTGGAAATGCCAAAGACATGAAAGATTTTATAGTCATTACATTGGGGACAGGATTTGGTAGTGGTATCGTTGCTAACGGTCAATTAATTGATGGATATGATGGATTCGCAGGAGAATTAGGGCATATTGATTTAACTCTTGGGGATGGTAGACTAACCGGATTAGGAGTTAGAGGCGGTTTAGAGGCGTATGTGTCGTCAACAGGGTTAAAAAGAACCATATTATATATGCTTTGCAAGTATATGGAGGATAGTAGGTTTAGAGACATAGCTTATCATGATCTTCACGGAGAAGATATTACCAAAGCAGCAGAAGAAGGTGATCCTATTGCCTTAAAAGCATTTGACTATACCGCCAAAATATTAGGTTTTGCCTTGGCTAATTTTACTGCATTTACACAACCCGAAGCTTTTTTCCTTATGGGTGGTTTAGCAAATAGTGGGCATTGGATTTTTGAGCCAACACAAAAATATATGGAAAAAAATTTGTTAGAAATCTATAAGAAAAAAGTAAAACTATTGCCATCTGGGATGAAAGAAAAAAATGCTGCAATTTTAGGTGCTGCAGCGTTGATTTGGAAAGATTTTAAAAATGATGTTTGATAATTTAAAAAATAACTTAGCTTTTTATCAAAAGCTGGCACATTTATTTTATGCCATTGCCATGGCAGATAAGAAAATGGTGATAGAAGAAAAAAAGAAAATCGTTCTGTTTGTAAAAAAATATTGGTCTACAAATTTAGAAAACAGCCATACAGAAGAAATTATATATGAAACTCTAAGAAGTTTAATTAAAAACAAAACTACCGCTGATGAAGCTTTTAATACTTTCAAAACTTATTGTATTGAAAATAAGGATCTCTTTACTGATGAAATGGTAAAGAAAATCATCGAAACTAGTGATGCAATAGCTATAGCATTTGGAAGAGGAAGAAATAAATCAGAACTGATCCTGTTGACAAAGCTTACTACTTTATTTCAAAAATAATTAGCGATTGACAAATGTAAGAATAGTAAACACTAATATACTACAAAGATCACTGAGCGTAGGAAATACTAATAATTCTATGATTAATTTTTCAACTAAAACACAGGAAATAATTTGTTGAAAATGTTCATTGTTTATAAACTACAAGGAAGGATTAAAAAATTAATTTATGAATAAGCATTATAAAATTATTATAGCTGGTGCTGGCGGAATAGCTGAGGCTGTTGGGCTCATTCTTGCTGAATGGTGTGAGGTCTCACCTACCCTTTTTATAGGAAACAGGACTATTTCCAAAGCACAAAAGATAGCAAAATGGATAAAAGAAGGTACTACCCAACCTTGTACCATAAATACGTTTCATCTGGATACTGAAGATATTTCTGCAGAAATGGAAGATATATTTCATCAAGCAGACATACTTCTGGATTGTCTCCCCGGGACATTAGCACCAAAAATCGCAGCATTTGCTAAAGATTATAATATGCACTACGCAAACCTTACTGAATATGTAGACGAGACTAATAAAATTATTTCCTTGGCAAAGGATGCTAAAACCGGGTTTATTCTTCAAACAGGTCTTGCTCCTGGGTATATTAACATACTCGCCAATAAACTTTTTAAAGACTTTTGTAATGATTTTGAAGTAAATAAAGTCAATTCCTTAGTATTTAAAGTAGGTGCCTTAACAAATCACGCCGTTGCTCCCCATTATTATGGTTTTACCTGGAGCCCTGTTGGAGTGGCTACCGAGTATATAAAAAATGCTGTTGTAGTTCGAGATTATAAAAGAACAATACTACCTTCATTGTCTGAAAAAGCCACTATTATTATTGATGGTATTGCTTACGAAGAAGACCTGACATCTGGTGGTGCGGCTGACCTACCTGATGTATTCGTTGGTAAAGTGCGTTCTCTGGACTATAAGACTTTACGACATCCTGGCCACTATGACTGGGTACAAAGGCAAATTAACCACAATGACAATACTAAGGATATCATCAGAGCTCTACAGCAGGAAATGGAAAAACAAATTCCACATATTGAAGATGATCAGATTATTCTATATGCTGCTGTCGAAGGTAAAGATTCAAAAGATGTTTTAAGACGAAGAGAAGTTTCAAAGAAGATATCGCCAAATAAAGTAGGCCAACACTATTTACGAGCAATTCAGATCACCACAGCTGTACCATTGATTCAATCTGCACAATTATTACTTGAAGAATCTTATACTGGTGTCATATTACAAAGCCAAATTGAGCCGGATAAGTTTTTAGAAGGAAGTTTCATTGTTCCCGTTTATGGGAAAATATAGTCATCCTTTAATAAATATGGTTAAATCTATCACAGTTCCCCTCACTGTTGACATAGATATCATAAAATAATCCACTTTTTATAACCATTTTTTTCTTTTAAAATAATACAATAAACCAAAAAACACCATAATCATTACCACCCAAAGCACATAGTATCCATATCTAGATTTTAATTCTGGCATATTTTCAAAATTCATTCCATAGATGCCTGCAAGAAAGGTAAGAGGGATAAAAATAGATGCCATAATGGTAAGTACTTTCATCACTTCATTCATCTTATTACTAATGGTGGTCATATACATATCCATCAATCCCCAAATCATATCCCTGTATATTTCTATATTTTCTGAAACCTGTACAATATGATCATATAAGTCACGAAGATAAAATTGAGTTTTCTCAACTATAAGTGGATGGTCACTTTTTTCAATACGATTTACTACCTCTCTAAGTGGAAATACTGCTCTTCTAATTTTCAGTATCTCCTTTTTAAGGCTTTGTATATCATAAGTAATGTCATCATTTGGTTTTTCTTCGAATAAATCATCTTCTAGCTCTTCAATTTTATCACCCATAGCTTCGATTAAGTTGAAGTAATTGTCAACCACAGCGTCCATTAAAGCATAAAGCAGATAATCTGCACCAGAAGTCCTCAATCTACCTTTTCCTGTGCGAATACGGTTTCTTACACCATCAAAAACATCTCCATCTGCCTCTTGAAACGATATCACATAGTTTCTACCCAAAACAAAACTGATGTGCTCTATAGATAAATTCTCTTCTTTATCAAAATATAACATTTTTAATACTACAAAAAGATAATTTTCATATTCATCAATTTTTGGTCGTTGCTGCGTATTGGCGATATCTTCTAAAATAAGAGGATGAAGTTTATACTGCTCGCCTATTGTTTCAATAGCCTTGATATGATTAAGGCCATTCATATTAATCCAGGTAACAGGTTCGGTATCAGAATACGTAAAAGCCTCTTCTATTCGGTCCAGTTCCTTTTCTTCACAAGTATCTTTATCGTAGTCAAAAACTTCAATATATAAATCACTTAAAGTTTTATCTCCGGTATATACCACAGTACCCGGAGCTAAACCAGATTGCTTCTCGGCCGGTGATGGTGTTTTAAACTCCATGTATACTAATTTTCTATGATGACAATGTAGCATATTTAAAGTATCTTTACAATAGGATGGCCAAATAAAAACAACCTTCGGATAGACAAAGTAATTGCTATTTTTGACAACACTTTCTTGTAAATGCGATATCCGTTTTTGTACTCTTTATTGTTGTATATACCCTTGTTAAATTATTACTAAGAGAGACATTTAAAATTGTAAAAAAACATATAATGAACACAATATGACAATCATCAGCTATTCGGGAGCAGGCAATAATTAAAGCGATGCGGTTTGTATGATACTGGATGAATTAAACTTGGGCGGGCAATTGGAAATCGGTATGAGTACAAGACTGTCTAGAAGAACCTACCCAAACTAATGCATGATCAGCGATCACTAATTCATCGATATGTGTCGGATTAATACTTTAATTTCAATAGCATATACATCTTCATAGTAATTCTTGTTGTAACAATGTTGGTTGAAATTCCTGGTAAAACATTAATTAGATAAAATAGATTGAGATTTGAGCTTCAGGGCAATAGAAAAAGAATGATATTTATCATTACGCATAGCAAAACATATCAATATCTTAACAATTGGTTAATTGGTTTAATTTGCTAATTACCTAAAGCTATTTATATTGAAGTAGATAGTTTTCATAATGTTTGTATAACCACAATCCTAAGAAGACGTGATTCTTTTTAAAAACTATAATATTGCCGACTGGTTTTCATTTTATCGCGTTGTAGCTGCACCCTTTTTATTGGTTTTAATCTGGTTAGATAAACGTGAATTATTTACTTGGTTTTTATTGATAAGTTATCTTACAGATGCAATCGACGGATTTTTAGCCCGAAAACTAAAAATCACAAGCGCTAGGGGTTCACAATTAGATTCATTTGGAGATCAGGTCACCTTGGTGATTGGCCTAGCTGGCCTCTTATTCTTCGAATATAATTTTATGAGAGAAAACATGGTGTTAATTATAGTAGCATTTGTTCCTTACACTATTCAGATGCTTATTGCATTAAAAAAATATGGTAAAACAACTGCTTTTCATACATATATGGCAAAGCTATCCGCCATCACGCAAGCTGTCTTTATTCTTTGGTTACTATTTTTCGGGCCAGTATATTGGTTGTTCTATTTTATGGTCGTATTAGGATTATTGGAAACCTTAGAAGAGATTATTCTCATCTTTATGTACGATCATTGGGTTGCTGGAGTAAAAGGAATATACTGGGCCCTTACCGATAAAAGAAGGTTAAAGAATAAAAAATAATCTCTTCTGAAGTTGGGCGTACTTATCGTAGAGGAGGAATGACGATGATCATTATTTATGAAATTGTCTCTTTGTACTTTACGTTTTTAATAAAGTCACAGATAATGAAATATTTGGTTACTATTTTTTTCTACTCAATCTTTATGAGCACATTATCTGCTCAACCTATATCCAATAGAAAGCAGCAACAATCGAGAATTTTTAATCTCGAAAAAATAGTAATCACTGCAGTAACTGAAGATACCGAAGCGCGTGTGATTTTTGAAAAAACAATGAAAAATAGGTTAAAAAGCTACCATATCAATGCTTACCAAAGTATGGAAATCTATCCAATGGTTTTTACAACACCCGAAAAAGCCGAAGAAGAAATAAATTCATTAATTCGTTCTATTCGAAAGAAAGGTTTTGATGGCCTTATGATTACTTCAACAACAAGACTTGAAAAGAAATATGATACCATATATGGCTATTCTAAAATATATCATATAGAAACACATATATATACGCTGATCCCGAAAAATTTGTCTTTGCTCTGGGAAATGTGTTTAGACATTTATGATTATCAACTTGGTAAACTTACAATTAACGATTACATAGATGCCATTATCATGCAAATGAAATACGATGGAATATTACCAATGAAAACCGATATTAATCAATTCCACATTAAGAATTAATTGTCCCGTAACAATTTATAATAAATAAAGACGTAATTATAGCAAATCATCACAATTCTCCTGTAGAGTGCATTTTGTCATCTAATCTTGAAATTATTTCCTTAATAAAAGAAGTTGTTTCATTAGTATTAGACTCACCTGTTAAAGCGTCTATATTTTCTAAATTGTATAAAGTATCTATTTGTTTTATTGAATAAGAACCTTGACCAGAAGTAGTCAAAACTACCATTTTCTTGTGCTGATCTGCTGTTCGTTCTATGAATTGTCTTACCACAGTAGGTGGTTTCCAATTCTCCCAGGTATGCATTATCAAAATTGCTGTAAAATCATTGGGATTCACTTTTACCAAAGATGAAATATCTATAACTTTAATAAATATAGAATCTCTCTTATAATGCTTAACAATACCTTTGGTGATAGTATCTTTAAATTCGCTTCCTTGTGTAGCTATGAGTAATTTGATATTCTCATTGGGAGTATTTAACTGATATTCCTTGGCTACCTCCATTGAAAATTCATACTTGTACCAGGTAGCAATTATAAATAATAATAAGATGACCGATAAGAAAACTAATATTATTTTGACAGTACGATTCATCTTTAATATTTTTCATTAAAATTACCGAACCACACATTGGGAAAAAATGATAACTGTCAGCTCAAAAAAAAGTATTTGATAAAAAATATATGTATTAAGTAAAAAAATCTACAACCAAGGCTCAACAATTAATAATAAACAAATGTAGCTTAACACTCTACTCCTGTATTTAAATTGCATTTTTGAAGTACCTGCCTGTCTTTGCTCCCGTAACGGTAGGTTGTAATTCCTTTTAATTGATATTTCCAGGCGGTATAATATATTTCTGAAACATCTGTGATGGTAGCATTTTCAGGTAAATTAACGGTTTTAGATACCGCATTATCGGTGTATTTCTGAAATGCCTTTTGATGGAGTAAATGATAACGCCAGGGAATCTCGAGGCTGGTTTTGAAAAGTTTCTTTACTTCGTCAGGAACTAGATCAATATTATCTAAACTTCCATGTTCTAATATTTCTTTTTTAAGTTTTTGATTCCATAATCCTGAAACATTCATCTTTTGAACAAAAAGTGAATTCATTTCAGTTTGAGTTTTTCCACCAAGGATTCCGACTCGATCATAAGCCAACGCAAACAAAGGTTCTATAGAATAGGAAGTATTTGCTATTACTGAGATTGTTCCGGTTGGTGCAATACTATTACATGTGGCATTACGAAGTTTAATATCATTTAAATAGTGGCTATTTCCCCATTGAGGAAAAGCTCCTTTTTCTTTTGCCAATTGAGATGAGGCTTTATAACTATTTTCTTTAATAAAATTCATAAGCTTTTCTGCTAATTGCACAGCTTCATCTGAAGCATAAGGGATCTCTAATTGTATTAATAATTCTGCCCATCCCATTACCCCTAATCCAATTTTACGATGTGCTTTTGTTATGGCTTCTATCTCAGGTAATAAATAATGATTAACACTAATAATATTATCCAGGAACCGTATAGATACCGCAATAAGATCTGCCAATTTAACCCAATTAATTCTAGGTGTATTAGATGAGACTATAACCAGTTTAGAAAGATTTATGGATCCAAGATTACAACTCTCATAGTCCAACAGAGGAACTTCTCCACAAGGATTAGTGCTTTGTATTTTTCCAGAATCCGGTAATGGATTATAGGCATTTATAATATCCAAAAAGACCAATCCCGGATCACCTGTTTTCCAGGCTTGTTGTACTATATTTTCCCATAAGTGCAACGCTTTTATTGTTTTTGCGATAGTCTTTGTCCGCGGGTTAATTAAATCCCAATACAGATCTTTCTGTACTGCCTTCATAAAATCATCGGTAATTCCTACAGAAATATTGAAATTTTGGATAATGCGGTCATCTGATTTTGAATTAATGAATTCTTCTATATCGGGGTGATTAATATTCAGGATTCCCATGTTGGCTCCTCTTCGTTTTCCACCTTGTTTTACGTATTCTGTTGCGGCATCGTATATTTTCATAAAAGCGACTGGACCAGAAGAAGTACCTCCAGAGGAAGTGACCCAATCACCTTTTGGACGTAGTTCGGAAAAATTAAACCCAGTCCCCCCTCCACTTTGATGAATAAGGGCTGAATTTTTTAGGGTAGAGAAAATATCTTCCAAGCTATCCTTAACAGGTAGAACAAAACAGGCACTCAGCTGACCTTTTATTACTCCTGCATTCATCAATGTTGGAGAATTTGGTAAAAATTCAAGTTTTGACATTAGTTCAAAAAATTTAGTCTCCCACTTTATATTATCTTCCTCGGCAGAAGCAACAAATCGCGCAACACGTCGAAACATTTGCTCTGGAGTTTCCAGAACATTCCTATTTTTATCTTTTAAAAGATAGCGATCTCTCAAAATTTGAAGGGCGTTGTTTGTTAATGTTATCATATCGTTCCTCCCAATCGTTTAATAATTTGTGTCAAAACCAAAGCACTTATTCCAAAAAGGCCTATAATGGTAAATTGTTCTTTTGATAATGTCGTCAATGATAGCACCAGTTCTAGTAACGGAATGTAGTAAGCAATTAACATGATTAGTAAAGATAACCCAATTGCACCCCACACCCAAAGATTAGTGGTCACCTCATTTTTGAAGAATGATACATGGCGGTGAGGTATGTTAAACACATTAAATAGTTGTGCCAAGACCAGTGTAAAGAAAGCCATATTATTCACAACTTTGGCAGATAAATCCATTACAAAATGTGCATACACTGTTACCCCAATAACTGCTAATGTTATAGATAATCCATAGATAATGATGGATATCCAAAGCTTTTTGGTAATAATGGGCTCATCAGGAGTACGTGGTGGCTGTTTCATAATTCCATCTTGTCCTCTACCCATACCCAGCGCCAAAGCTGGAAATATATCGGTTACTAAATTAAGAAAAAGTATTTGCAATGGTAGTAGAGGGAGTGGTAAATTGGATAAAGAAGCTACCGCAACTGCAATAATCTCTGCAAAATTACAAGACAACAAATACACAACAAAATGGCGAATATTACCAAATATTGTTCGCCCCTGCCGTATCGCCAATTCAGTAGAAGTAAATTGATCATCCATAAGAATCACATCTGCAACTTCTTTTGCGGCTTCAGTCCCCCGAATACCCATCGCGATACCAATATCTGCTTTTTTAAGTGCAGGGGCATCATTGACACCATCCCCGATCATCCCAACGACAGAATTGTGCTTTTGATAAAAATTCACTAAATCCAATTTTTGTTTAGGGATCATTCTGGCAAAAACCTTAGCATTTAGGATTTTGTTTTCTTCCTTTGAGTCTAATTTTTCTGAAATGTGAACTGTCCTACCGTGTATGACTTTTTTATTAACATCATCTTTATTCAGCAATCCTATTTCTTCAGCGATTTTCCTAGCTGTATCTGGATGGTCCCCTGTGATCATAACTACTTTGATTCCTGCATCTTTATAGGTTTTTATAGCTTGTTTGATATCACTTCGAGGAGGATCCAAAAATCCTATAAGTCCTACAAAGACAAGTTTCTTTGTAAATTCACTAATGTTTGGTCTGTTTTCTGTGTCTTTGTATGCAAATGCCAAAACACGCAAACCTTCAGAAGCGACTGAATTTCCTGTAGCTAACCATTTTTCTTTATCCTTTAAAGGTCTTACTCCTTCTTCGGTAATAATTGTATCACAGAATTCGATAATATTCTCGATAGCACCCTTAATATAGACCGTATATTGATCCTTATTCTGATTGAGAGTAGCCATTATTTTCTGTTCTGCATCAAAAGGAATTTCTTCCAGCTCAGGATATTGATTTCTAAGCTTAACAATATCATATCCAATTTTTTCAGCAAAATCAATAAGAGCAATTTCAATAGAATCACCATTCATTTCCTTTCCTTGTGAACCCATATTATTACACAAAACCGCTACTTCAATAATTTTTGTGAAAACATCATTACTTTTTAAGTCTCTTAAGGAGGTTATATCAATGAAATCAGCAGATTTCAATATTCTATCATGCAAAACAAGTTCATGGACAGACATTTTATTTTCTGTTAATGTTCCTGTTTTATCAGTACAAATAATGTTGGTTTCGCCTAAGGTTTGTACTGCTTCCAGTTTCTTGATGATTACTTTTTGTTTAGAAAGTTTAACCATTCCTTTTGCTAATGCAATAGTAGCCACAATTGGTAATCCTTCAGGAATTGCTGCAACAGCCAGAGCAATTCCTGTTTTCATCATTAAAAACAAGTCTTTCCCCTGAAGATATCCACTTACAACGATAATCAAAGCAAGAATCAATGTAAATCCAATAAGCCATCGACTTAGTTGATGTAATCGTTTCTCTAAAGGATTCCTGCTTTTATCTGCTTCTTGCGTAAGACTGCTTATCTGGCCAATATGAGTTTGATTCCCGGTTGCAGTCACCACAGCCCTAGCATTGCCTCTTACCACCACAGTACCTTTAAAAACCATATTGGTTTGTTCTGCCAAAGAAGTTTGTATAGGAAGCGTCTTTGGATTTTTATCCACCTGATTACTTTCTCCTGTGAGTGCGGCTTCCTTAACAGCCAAACTTTGATGCCAAATCAAACGAGCGTCTGCAGGTATAAGATCACCTGGAGCTAATAGAATAATATCTCCAGGCACGATATGATTTGATTTTAGGTGCTGTATGTTTCCACCACGCATTACATTAGCCATCGTTTGTACCATTTTACGAAGGGATTCTATAGACCGAACCGCTTGCAACTCCATAAAAAAGCCTATTAAAACGGTAATAAGAATGACTACCAATACGGCAAAACCCTCTAACCATTCTGTAAAAACAAATGCCAATATCATCGCTATTCCCAAAACATAAATAACAGGGTCAAGAAACTGTTCTAATAAGATAATCCAACTACTTTTTGCTCTCTTATGTTTTAGCTTATTCTCACCATAATAACTAAGGCGTTTTTTAGCTTCATCATAAGTAAGTCCCTTTTGAGGATCTACATGTAACCGAGTGGTAATATCTGAAATTGATATGGCATGAGAATCTTTGTTCATGTAGTAGTCTTTACAACTTTTTAATGTTGTGGTAAGAGTTATCAAATTTACTATCGCTTATAGATTTAAAAGATGACAACGGTCATTGTATTAGTTACTTTCCAAATATATTTTTAGATAATCTTATTTTGGAATGAGGAGTATCCCCGGCTGTGTAACAAAAGTTACTGCAAAACTTTCTGAGTCCATGTAATTTTAGTTTGAAAATTTAAAAAAGAAGAAAAATCATGAAAGTAGAACAAATTTATACGGGCTGTTTAGCACAAGGTGCCTATTACATTGAAAGTAATGGTGAAGCAGCTATAATTGATCCATTAAGAGAAGTGGATCCTTATATCAAAATGGCACAAGAACGAAATGCAATTATCAAATATGTTTTCGAAACACATTTTCATGCTGATTTTGTCTCAGGCCATATTGACTTGGCAAAAAAAACAGGAGCTGATATTGTATATGGCCCAACAACCATGAAAACCGGTTTTAATGCCATTATTGGAAAAGATGGTCAGGAATTTAAATTAGGTAATGCCTCAATTAAACTCATTCACACTCCAGGGCATACTATGGAAAGTAGTTGTTATTTGCTTATTGATGAAAATGGAAATCAGACCTCTCTATTTACAGGTGACACATTGTTCATTGGAGATGTTGGTCGTCCTGATCTGGCTCAAAAAGTAATTTCTGAACTTACTCAGGAGAAATTAGCTGCTCATTTATTTGATTCTTTGCGAAATAAAATAATGCCATTACCAGATGATATTATTATATATCCAGGACACGGTGCCGGAAGTGCCTGCGGAAAAATGATGAGTGATGAAACTACCGATACACTAGGGCATCAAAAGCAAACAAATTATGCCTTAAGAGCAGATATGACCAAAGAAGATTTCATTGACGCAGTCCTCACTGGTTTAACACCTCCTCCAGGTTATTTCCCGCAAAATGTATTGATGAATATACAAGGATATGAAAGCGTTGATGACGTGGTAGAAAAAGGAACCATCGCGTTAAGCCCTTCAGCTTTTGAAACAGCTTTAGACCATAGTCAAGCGATCATAATTGATACAAGAGACCCGAAAATTTTTGCCAAAGGATTTATTCATGGTTCTTATAATATTGGAATAGACGGAAGTTTTGCTACTTGGGTAGGTACTACCATCATGAATGTAAAACAGCCCATACTTATTGTTGCCGATGAAGGACGTGAAGAAGAAGTCGCAACACGCCTGGCAAGAGTAGGTTTTGACAACACTCTGGGATACTTAAAAGGAGGAATTAAAGCATGGATAAACGCTGGAAAAGAAACTGAAACCATAACTTCTGTAACGGCAGAAAAACTTGCTGAGATCGCGCAATCAAAAGACATAAGTATTTTGGATGTTCGCAGATCCAGTGAATATAATAGTGAACATGTAGAAAATGCCATAAATACCCCCTTGGATTATCTTAAGGACAGCATGACTAAAATAGACAAAAACAAAACCTATTATGTACATTGTCGAAGTGGGTATCGTTCTATGATATTTGTATCTATTCTAAGATCCAAAGGTTATAAAAACCTGATCGATGTTCATGGAGGAATGAAAGCTATCAAGGAGAGTGAAAAATTTAAGATTTCAGAATACGTAGCTCCTACCTCATTATTATAGTAGTATATACAAAAACTAAAATTGGACTGATGAAACAAATATTAACAAATTTTAAAAATTTATTTACAGGAAATGATATTTGATTTTTTTAACGTGAGGGCGTAATAGTTACATACGTTCTCAATTGTTTAATTGATTAATTTTCAATTAGCTAAAAGACTTAAACGTATGAAAACACATTATGAAATACTAATTATAGGAGGAGGAACAGGAGGCATTATGACCGCTAGTGGTTTGCTCAGAAAAGATCCTGATCTTGCCGTTGGTATTATAGAACCTTCAGAAACACATTGGTATCAACCTGCCTGGACCTTGGTAGGCGCAGGCACTTACAATTATGAAAGGACTAAAAGGTCGATGGCCGATGTTATACCTAAAAAAGCAGATTGGATAAAAGACAGTGTGGTCTCTTTTGATCCCGAAGACAATTCGGTAACCACAAAATTAAACGGAATTTATACCTATGACTACTTGGTTGTTGCTCCCGGTTTAAAACTGGATACTTCTCTTGTGGAAGGACTGCCGGAAACCATAGACCAAGGAGTGGTTTGTAGTAATTATACAAATCCTAACCATACCTGGGATGTGATCAAAAATTTTAAAGGTGGTACTGCATTATTTACTCAACCACCCAAACCTTATAAGTGTGGAGGAGCACCACAAAAAATTATGTATCTGGCAGATGATCATTTTAGAAGAAGCGGAGTAAAGAAAAAAACAGGTATAGTCTTTGCCAGTGCATCGGATATTATTTTTTCGGTTCCTGAAATTGCTAAAACACTAATGAAAGTTGTTCATAGAAAGGGAATTAATGTTAAATTTAATCATGAACTTAAAAAGATTGACAGTGTAAAACAAATCGCGTGGTTTAAGGTAACTCCAGATTTTGAAGAAATTAATCATAATGGGGCTATAGACACATATAAGGATAATAGTTTTGTAGGTATCAAATATGATATGATTCACCTGGTACCCCCCAATACGCCGCCTGATTTTATAAAAAAATCTCCTCTGGCTGATGAGGCAGGTTGGGTAGATGTAGATCAATATTCACTTCAACATAAAAAATATCCAAACATTTTTTCTTTGGGAGATGTAAGTAACTTACCTACATCCAAAACCGGAGCTGCCATACGAAAACAGGCCCCTGTAGTAGTAAGCAATCTCATTAGATTAGTCGAACTTCAAAAATTGAGCAACAAAAGGTACGACGGATACTCTTCTTGTCCCTTTGTAACAGGATATGGAAAAATGGTACTAGCAGAATTTGATTATAGCAAAAAATTTACTCCTGACCCAAAACTGAAGAGAATGCTGATTAAAGATTCCTCAAAGGAACATTGGCGGCTTTGGATATTAAAAAAATATATCCTTCCATTTTTGTACTGGAATATGATGTTGAAAGGAAAAGAGGTATAAAATTAACTTGTTTTAGAGATAACGACTGTTCAAATTATATCAACTCTTTTAAGGATAGTTTAGATCATATTTACGCATAGTAAACAAACACATATTTAAGTTAATTAATCCTGATGTATCCATGAACAAGCAAAAAAACAAAGACCTAAAGTAATTGAGATTACTTAATATTTTTAATCCAAAAATATTGAATCGAAGGCAAATAATTACAAAATTCTGTAATGGTGACAGTAGGATTTTATCTTTTCCTTCTATTGAAGCAAATGATTTTATTTAGCACATGGTATTTACAAAAGGATACGGGTAATTATGTTAAATGGATAATTCCATTCTATAAAATCTTTTAAAAATTTGTAACTTTTACATTCACAACATCTTAAATAAAAAAATATGGCAAATGTATTATGGCTACAAGGCGGGGCCTGTAGCGGAAACACTATGTCCTTCCTGAATGCCGAGGAACCCAGCGTGGTAGAACTTATAACTGATTTTGGTTTAAATATTTTATGGCATCCAACCACGGGGCTTCAAATAGGCGACCAGGTGCAGGATCTATTAAAAGATATCATTGAGGGAAAAGTCCAGATGGATATTCTGGTATATGAAGGATCACTAATCCAAGGTCCCAATAACACCGGTACCATGAATTTCTTTGCAGATAGACCAATGATGGATTGGATTAGAGATTTATCCAAGGTTGCTGGTTATGTTGTTGCAATAGGAGATTGTGCTACCTGGGGTGGTATTCCTGCAGTTCCTCCTAACCCAAGCGAATCAACCGGATTACAATTTCATAAAAAGAAAAAAGGAGGCTTCCTGGGTGCAGACTATATTTCAAAAGGAGGTTTACCCGTTATTAATATTCCGGGATGTCCCGCACATCCTGATTGGATTACTCAGATTTTAGTGGCTATATCTGTAGGCAGAATTGGTGACGTGCTTATTGATGATTACCAACGTCCTAAAACATTCTTCACAGATTTTGTCCAGACAGGATGTACCAATGCTATAAATTTTGCGCAAAAAGTAGATGGTAATTTTGGAAAACGAGGAGGCTGTCTATTTTATGAGGTGGGGTGCAGGGGACCAATGACTCGAGCGACTTGCAACAATATTCTATGGAACAGACAATCAAGTAAAACACGTGCAAATCATCCGTGTTTGGGTTGTACTGAACCTGGTTTCCCTCATCACGACCTTAAGAAAGGTAGTGTGTTTAGGACTATGAAACACCTGGGCTTTTTACCGAAAGAAGTGCCTCATGGAAGAAATAAACTATCGTATTACATAGAAGCTGGTTTCAATAAACTGATGCCTGTTAATGATAGAGTAATGGAAACTTCTAAATAATCACACAAATCATAAAAAATGTCAGTAAAGGAATTAAACATATCACCCGTCGGACGCGTAGAAGGGGATCTTGATGTAAAAGTATATATAGATAACGGTAAGGTTACTCGGGCTCATACTCAAGCTGCTATGTTTCGTGGGTTCGAAAAAATTATGGCCGGTAAAGATCCACAATCAGGACTTATAGTAACCCCAAGAATATGTGGCATTTGTGGAGGGTCTCATCTATATTGTGCTTCATCTGCATTGGATACTGCCTGGGGAACCAAATTACCTCCAAATGCCTTGCTATTACGAGCAATAGGACAAGCTACAGAGACCTTACAAAGTATCCCAAGATGGTTTTATGCAATTTTTGCAACAGATCTTGCCAATAAAAAATTCGCTAATAAACCTTTGTATAAAGAAGTGGTAAAACGATGGGCTGCTTATGTAGGAGAAACATTTCAAATAGGCCTTACTGCAAGTGGGCTTCCGGTACAGATATATGCGCTATTTGGAGGACAATGGCCACATTCAAGTTATATGGTTCCTGGAGGAGTAATGTGTGCACCAACATTGAAAGATATTACAAGAGCTCATGCAATTTTAACTCAATTTAAGAACGATTGGCTCGAGAAAGTTTGGCTAGGCTGCTCGATAGAACGTTACATGGAAATTAAGTCTTGGCAAGACATGTTGGATTGGGTAGATGAAAATGATTCGCAAAGAAATAGTGATCTTGGACTTTTTATTAGAGCTGGGCAAGAATTCGGGATTGATAAATTCGGACAAGGTGTAGGTAAATTCTTAACCACAGGAACTTATTTACATAAGGATAAATATAATAATCCAACAATTGAAGGCAGGAATGAGGCACTTATTAGTCCCAGTGGTTTTTTTGATGGAGAGAATTATCACGAATTTGATCATCTAAAGGTAAGTGAAGATGTGAAACATTCTTGGTACGACAACCAAAAAGATGGTTTACATCCTTGGGATGAACCATTACCAACCCCTGCCAAGTCACAACCATTAGAACATTCAGATTTTGATAATCAGTATAGTTGGTCAAAATCTCCCAGATATAACGGGTATACTTGTGAGACAGGTCCATTAGCTCGCGTAGTTATGAATGCTAATCCTAAGAACAAGGAACACCAAATAAGGGATCCCTTATTTGGTGATATTATAAAAAAGATTGGCCCGAGTGTATTTACCAGAGTATTGGGCAGGATGCACGAAGCGCCAAGAATTTATAAATTTATAGAACAATGGCTTTCTGAAATTGATCTGGATAGAGAATTTTATATCAAACCTGTCGAAAAAGATGGTAAAGGTTTTGGTGCTACCGAGGCAGCCCGAGGTGCATTGGCACATTGGATAGAAATTAAGGATGGGGTGATTAAAAACTATCAGGTGGTAGCTCCTACTACTTGGAATGTAGGTCCTCAGGATGGTAGTAATAACCCGGGGCCAATAGAAAGTGCCCTGATGGGAACCACAATTGAAGATCCATTAGATCCCGTTGAAGTGGGTCTAGTAGCTCGGTCCTTTGATTCTTGTTTGGTTTGTACGGTACATGCACATGATGAAAAAAGCGGTGCTGAATTATCTAAATTCAAATTATAAATATTCTGTTTCTTAATATCTAAAAATCTTATGCGAACAGCCATAATGGGTTTTGGTAATCCGGTACGAAGTGATGATGCAGTTGGCATATATGTTATTGAAGAACTGAGGAAAAAAATTGGAGATAAAAATCATATCACCATTTTCGATATGGGAACAGCCGCTTTTGAAGTGCTTTTTGGTTTAAAAGGGCATGACAAGATTATTTTGGTAGATGCAGTGATTAACTCATCAGAACCAGTAGGAACTCTTTTTAAAGTTCCAGCTAATGAAATAATGAAAGCCCCAAAAGAAGATCCAATAGTCTTTCTGCACAGTATGAAGTGGAACCAGGCCCTTTCTTACGCAAAAAAAATACTGCGAGATAATTACCCCGATGATATTCAGGTATATCTCGTAGCGATTGAGAACACCAAATTAGAAATTAATTTAAGTGATCAGGTGAAGCAAGCTGGAGATAAGGTGGTTCACTATATTTTAAAAGATTTAAAATTAACTCAGTTATCATGAATTCAGAGATTTCTTTAAAATCATCACATTTATATCTCAATAATGAGTTGGTAAATAAAGTTTTTAAAGAAATAGACTATGCGTACGTGACGTATGTAAAAGATCAAAAAAGGATATTGATAACACCGGTAACTAGTAAGTGGTTTATACAATTATATAAACCCACACAGTTTTTATTAAAAGCCAGAAATCAAAGAGGTGATAGAACACTTGCCATTCGGGAGGTTTTGATTGATAATGATTTAGATATGAAAGATAAAGATTTATCTTTTGAATGGATCAAAAAGACAAATCTAATCAAAATAACAATATGACTATAAATAATGTTTATTAGATGGGGAAAAGAGTTCAACAAAAAAATGATGATTGGTTAATTGATGCAGAAGTGCAATACAAAATTACTTCTGTACATAGTAGATGGGAGGTGTCACTTATTTTTATACATATCAAAGACCCAAAACAAATATTAATTCAGAAAATTGGAGACTATCAGTCAGAGAGGTTAGCAAAAATTTATGCTCAAAATATGCAAAAAACTGCTTCCAGAGATCCTGGAGGTATTAAAAAAGTAGATAAAGATGCTTACCATATTAACAACAACTAATCATAAAAACCAAATACTCGGCTCGATTTCATCTGTTGAAAGATTGGATGAATTGGTCCATGTAGTTGAATATACAGATAAACCAAAATCAAGTTCTAAAATTTTAATCATACAAGATAATTACATAAAATTGCCTTTGGATTGGTATGACACATTGCCACCATACATTATTCCTCCGGTCAGTTTTACCAATAACAACCTATTAGCTCTGATCTTTTTTAAAATTGGCAATCACCAAAAAGCATTCGAATACCTTTCAGGACAAGAAGAATTGTATCAGCATTTACATATTATAATTGCATTGAAGTTTGGATATGATATTACAAAAGAAATGATAGCTTTCGTTAGTTTGAAATCTTGGCATAATACTGCAATCGTATCCCATTATGGATATTTAGATAATTCTTTAGGATATACCGAAGTAAAAAAAAGGTATCAGGATGCACTAACTTATGCTGAAAATGATGAACTAAAACTATTTACGGCCAAACATTATTTAAACCTGTTACTGGATGTCTCAGAGTACAAAGAAACTGAAAAAATGGCACGTTCATTCAAAGAAATGGCAATGTCAGAAGAAGCACAAAATGCGATGAATGTCCAATTGGCTTCAGCTCTCATGGCTCAATTTAAAGTACCTCACAATCAGAAATTATTAGACGAAGTGCAAGCATTATATCAAAAAAGTATTGATTTTTATAAATCTAAGAATGAAAAAGTACAAGCTGGATTGTTAGCTATCAACGCGTCAGAGGTAGCTAATTTCAAAAAAGATTTTCTAACTTCTAAAGAACACATCAATAAAGCCATTTTATATTTTAGAGAAGAAGAGATTCCGGAGTTTTTAGCAGAAGCCACTTTAAAAAAAGCCATCTTATTATATACTTGGTCCAAAAATGGAAACCCACAGTATTATAAACCTGCGATCAATGCCTTTCAAGATGCATTAAAAGTATTTAAAAGAAGTATATATCCAGAAAAATTTGCAGAGATTCATCATAATCTGGCATTAATTTATTCTGAAATCCTAGTATCGGAAGAAGAAAAACCTATCTGGAATGCCTTTTGCGCTTCTTCATTTAAAGAGGCATTGGCTTTTTATAGCAAAGAGCAGTATCCCTACGAATATGCAACGGTTAGCCATAATTATGCTACTGCTTTACTAAATTTTCCTCCTGCCAAATTGAATAACAATCTTCTAAAAGCTTCAGAATTATTTGAAGAAGCTCTACAGATAAGAACAGCAAACACTTATCCATTTGAGCGTACATTAACCTTACTCAACCAACTAGAATTATATTGGCGTATCCCTAACAAAAATGATAACGAGGAACAAAAAAGACATCAAGAAATGTTTTCTAAAGCTCTTGAAATTAAAAAGTTAGTAAGTGATAAAAACTTATTGAAGCAAGCTGATAATCATCTTAAGAAACTAGATGAATTAAGAACAATAATTAATTAATAATATGCACGAAATCTCAATTGTAAATAGTATCATAAAAACTTTGGAGATCGAGTTTGAGAAGGAGAAGCTCAATAGGATGAAGGCAATTCATCTCAAGGTAGGAATGCTTTCTAACATAGAACCACGTTTATTGCATAACGCCTATAGTGCCTATAACTTAACTAACCCTAAATACCATCATGTTCAATTGCATATAGAATCTACAGATATAAAAATACAATGCGAACTTTGTAATCACATTACACAAATACAACGTTATAAATTCCAGTGCGAGAATTGCAAAAGACCCAGTAAGAATATTATACAAGGAGAAGAAATGTTAATACATAAAGTAGAATTTGAAGATTAGTTATAATACATAAGATTTCACAGGTATTACAATCCAGTGGGGTCTATGCCGAATTAGTAAAAAACAAAAATATGAGTATAGATAAATCAACAAAAGCAGCACGAGGTACCGTTCAATGCGAAAACACCAATATTAATTTATTGAAGGCAAATGATTTTGTAGCAGAATCCATAAGAACAAAAATGGAGGAAGCCAATACATTGTTGGTTAATATTACTTCCTCTGCCGGTAGCGGAAAAACCACCTTACTACAAAAAACAACTGAAAAACTAAAAGATAAGCTTAAGATTGCAGTAATGGTAGGAGATCTGGAAACCGAACGTGATGCCAAACGCATTCGAGAAACAGGAATTCAAGCTTTGCAAATTGTAACTGGAGGTATTTGTCATCTTGAGGCACAAATGGTGCATCAGGTCCTACCACAATTTGATTTAGAAGATATTGATTTGCTATTTGTTGAAAATGTAGGTAATTTGGTTTGCCCTGCATCTTTTGACTTAGGAGAAGATTATCGAGTAACTCTCATGGCAACAACCGAAGGGGATGATAAACCAAAAAAATATCCCAAAATGTTTTTAACCAGTGATATGATGTTGATATCCAAAGTAGATTTATTGCCTTATCTTCCATTTTCAGTAGAAGCAGTTACCAAAGATGCCCAGGATGTTAATCATGAAATAGAAGTACTACAAATTTCTTCAATTACAGAAGAAGGAATTGATCAATGGTGTGAGTGGCTTTTGGATAAAGTGAATCAAAAGAAGTATGTGTAAGCGTAATACATGTATCACACTTTTAAAATTACCATAACCGGACAAGTACAAGGTGTAGGGTTTCGTCCTTTTATATATGGCTTAGCCAAAGAACACCAGCTCAAGGGTGCCGTATTAAATAATGAAAACGGTGTTGTAGTTTATCTAAATACAACAAAAGAAAAAGTTAATAATTTCATAGAACATCTTCTTCAAAAGAAGCCCTCAATTTCAGTCCTTCAATCACATAAAGTAGAAGAAGTCGAGTATACAGATTTTAAGGACTTTAGTATCAATATTTCACAAAAAAAAAGTAAGATAAACATCCCTCTTACTCCAGATTTTGCAGTATGCGATCAATGTAAAAATGAAATTACCAATTCGCAAAATAAGCGCTTTCAATATGCTTTTACCACCTGTACAAATTGTGGGCCGCGGTATTCAATCACCTCTAAATTTCCCTTTGAAAGAGCACATACTTCAATGAATAGTTTCATGATGTGTGATTCTTGTAAAAGTGAATATACTAATCCTTCAGACAGGCGATTTCATTCTCAAACCAACAGCTGTCCCGAATGTGGGGTTCTACTTACTTTGTTAAATTCAAAAAGTGAAACCATAGAGAAAAATCAACAGGAGATTATTGCAAAAGTAGCAAATTTGATTTCTGATGGAAATATCATAGCCATCAAAAACACAAACGGATACCTGTTATGTTGCGATGCTAATAATAAACAAGTTATTCAGGAACTACGAACTAGAAAAAAACGACCTAACAAGCCTTTCGCATTGTTGTATCCCTCTATGAATATAGTCAAAGAATATGTTGAAGTATCCTTAACAGCAGAAATAGCATTAACGTCTACAGCAGCTCCTATAGTAATTTTGCCTGTGAAACATCCAAAAAAATTAGCCATAAATACTATTGCTCCTAACCTAAACCAATTGGGTATAATGCTTCCCTCCTCTACACTTTTACATATACTAGTAAACAAACTTAATTCTCCTATAGTTGCCACCAGTGGAAATATTCACGGTTCACCGATTATTTCTACTCAAACCGATGCTGAAAAGCATCTGAGCCAGGTGGCAGATTATTTTTTACATCATGATTTAGATATCCAATTCCCTCAAGACGATTCAGTTTTGAAGTTTTCAGGAGATCAGCAATTAATTTTGAGACGTTCCAGAGGGTTAGCTCCAAATTATTTAACTGTCAACAGTACCTATAATAAACCTACACTAGCAATGGGAGCGCATCTCAAAAGTACTTTTGCGTTTATTCCTAACGCTAATATTTATGTAAGTCAGTATTTCGGAAATCTGGATAGCTATGACGTATCAGAGCGATATACAGCGACCATAAACAAATATATTTCCGTATTCGAAACCAAACCAAATGTTATTCTTGTCGACAAACATCCTCAGTATCAAAGTACTATTTTAGGAAAGAGTTTGGCCGAAAAATGGTCTACCCAATGTATCCAAATACAACATCATAAAGCTCATTTTGCAAGTGTCCTGGGAGAACATAACCTTTTTGACTCAAAAAACAAGATTTTAGGAATAGTTTGGGATGGTACAGGATTAGGGGACGATAATTCAATATGGGGAGGTGAATTTTTTGTATATCAAAATCGAAACATAGAAAGAAGTACTCATTTTGAATATTTTGATTGGATTGCCAACAATAAAATGGCTCAAGAGCCACGATTGGCATTGTTAAGCCTTACTCCTAAAAAATTCAGAAACAATATAAAGTATAAATTCTCAGAAACCGAGTGGAAAATTTATATAAAAATTCTTCAAAACAGTACATTAAAAACTTCTTCTGTTGGCAGACTGTTTGATGCTGTAGCTTCTCTATTAGATATCACAGATATAAATACATTCGAGGGTGAAGCAGCAATGAGATTAGAAAATTGTGCTTCCAGATATGATAAAAAAGATTATATAGATTTTTTGCAGGGACAAACGTATGAAAGAATTCCCACTAGCTATATAATCAAAAAAGTGTTTCAAACAATATCGAAAGATGTCAACAAAGAAAAGATTGCAGCAAGTTTTATGTATACACTGGCTCGAATAATTATTAATATCGCCAAAAAAAACAATTTCAAAATTATTGCTTGCAGCGGAGGTGTATTTCAGAATGCAATTTTAGTTTCATATTTAATGCAATTTGCTGAAAACGAGAGGTTGAATTTAAAATTTAATCGTAAATTGTCTAGTAACGATGAGAATATTTCGTTGGGACAATTTTTTTACTATAAAAACATAAAAAACTGAAGGTATGTGTTTAGCTATTCCAGGTAAAATAAAAAGTATAGAAACACGGCACGACGGTATGGTTCGAATGGCCAAAGTATCTTTTGGAGGAATTACCAAGGAGGCAAGTTTAGAAATGCTACCCGAAGCGCAGGTAAATGATTATGTATTAGTTCATGTAGGAGTAGCCATTAGTAGAGTAGATGAGCAAGAAGCTCAAAAAACTTTCAAGTATTTAGAAGAAATTGGCGAATTGGGAGAACTGGAAGATGTAGATGAGTATTTACCTAAAAATAATTAGCTATGAAATATTTATCAGAATATCGGAATCCTGAATTAGCTAAAAAATATTTAAAAGAAATAAAGAATACCGTATCTCGCCCGTGGTCTATTATGGAAGTTTGCGGTGGACAAACACATAGCTTGGTTAAAAACGGGATCATCGAGATGCTTCCCAAAGAGATTACGATGATTCATGGCCCAGGCTGCCCGGTTTGTGTAACTCCTTTGCATCTTATTGATAAAGCAGTTTATTTGGCACTAGAGAAAGGAGTAATACTATGCTCATTTGGAGATATGTTACGAGTTCCTGGTTCAGAAAAAAGTCTGCTTGAAGCGAAGGCAGAAGGTGCTGATGTTCGTATTTTGTATTCTCCTCTTGAAGCTGTAAAAATTGCAGAAGATAATCTAGATAAAGAGATCGTATTTTTTGCTGTAGGTTTTGAAACGACGGCACCCGCAAATGCATTATCTGTAATTCATGCCCAAAGAAAAGGCCTCAAAAACTATTCTATTTTAGCATCTCACGTATTAGTGCCCCCAGCCATAAAAGCTGTGATTAATGATGAGGAAAGTAAGATCGATGGATTTTTAGCAGCAGGTCATGTTTGCACTATTATGGGAAATACCGAATACTATCCCCTTTCAGCTCACTATAAAGTACCCATTGTGGTGACAGGCTTTGAACCATTAGATGTATTGCAAGGTATTTTGATGGTAGTTCGTCAATTAGAACAAAGTAAAGCTGAAGTAGAAAATCAATATGTTAGAATTGTTCGGGAAGAAGGAAACCAAGAGGCGCAAAAAGTGATCTATGAAGTTTTTGAAGTTCGTGACCAAATGTGGAGAGGTATAGGAAAGATTCCTCAAAGCGGTTATGGTATAAAAGCAAAGTATGCAGATTTTGATGCGACCAGAAAATACAATATTACTATAGAAAAGGCACCTGAAAATCCAGAATGTATATCCGGACAAATTATGAAGGGCATCAAAAAACCATTTGAATGCCCTCAATTTGGCAAGAAATGTAAGCCGTCTAATCCATTGGGAGCACCAATGGTAAGTAGTGAAGGTGCTTGTGCTGCCTATTATCACTTTTCTGGAATGGTAGAAGCATAAAACTCTAACTTTTAGTAATGTCAGACACTAAAAATTTACAAATGCTGTTGCAGTGCCCGATGCCCAAACTGGACTTTGATGTCATTACTTTAGGTCATGGAAGCGGTGGGATATTGACTAATAAATTACTAGACAGCGGTGTTTTTAATTTATTGAGCAATGATATTTTAGATGAAAGACATGATGGTGCTTTTATTGAAATGAATGGTAAAATGGCCTTTTCCACAGATAGTTTTTTAATATCTCCCATATTTTTTCCCGGAGGAAATATTGGAGAGTTAGCCGTCAACGGAACGGTAAATGACCTGGCGATGTGTGGAGCTATTCCTAAATACTTATCGCTTAGTTTTATCATTGAAGAAGGATTAAAAGTTAGCGAGTTTTGGGAAATTTTAGTATCGATCAAATATGCCTGTGAAAAAGCAGGAGTTCAAGTAGTGACTGGTGATACCAAAGTAGTAGAAAAAGGAAAAGGCGATAAAATCTTTATTAACACTACAGGTATCGGTACTATTCATACTAAGGCCAATATTCGTTCTAAAAATATAAAAACAGGGGATAAAATTATCTTGAGTGGTAATATTGCATCTCATGGTATGGCGGTCATGTCTGTTAGAGAGGGGCTGGAGTTTGATTCTGAAATAAAAAGCGATACCACCAATTTAAATTATACAATAATTAGCTTGCTTGAAAAGTTTGGGAATCATATTCATTTACTTACTGATCCAACTCGCGGAGGAGTAGCTACCGTTTTAAAAGAAACCGCACAATCTACAAATCTTGGGATCGATATTTTTCAGAGAAATATACCCATAGAAGAACAAGTAGCAAATGCCTGCGAATTACTTGGTTTAGATCCATTATATGTCGCTAATGAAGGCCTGTTTATAAGTTTTATAGACGCTTCTATTGCAGATGAATTTTTGAAGATGTTAAAAAAAGATAATAATGGTATACATGCCAAAATTATAGGTAGCGTTGTAGAAGAGCACCCTAAGCAAGTGATTCTTGAAAGTGCAATTGGTGGTAAAAGGGTAGTTAGTATGCTTCCCGGAGAACAACTTCCTAGAATCTGCTAGTCTATGAACTTTGAAACATTAGGAGATCATGTCGAAAATTCTTATATATTTAAGGGATCACTGAAAAAACCATTTTTGGCTCCTCGTGGTGTCTATATCGTTAATAATACATTACTTGTATCAGATACCGGTCAAAATAGGGTGTTTATTTGGAATTCTCTTCCCAAAACAGAGTATGCAGAACCAGATGTGATTTTAGGACAATCTGGTATAGAAGATTCCGGCAGAAATGCGGGAAGTGAAGTTGATTCAAGTTCGCTGCACTATCCTTCTGGAATATGGAGTGATGGTAAGAAATTGATAGTAGCAGATGCCTGGAATCATAGAGTATTAATTTGGCATAGTATGCCGATTCATAATGCCCAACCTGCTGATACAGTGATAGGCCAACCTGATTTTAAATCTAATTTACCAAACGTTAAAGGAATTGGAAACAATCCTTCTTCCCAAACCCTCAATTGGCCCTATGGTGTTTTTTCTGATGGTCAAAGACTTTGGATTGCTGATACTGGAAATCGTAGAATATTATCTTATAAATCAATTCCGGAAGAAAATTTTGTCAAAGCCGAAAGTGTTATCGGAAAAACTGATTTCACCTCCCGTGATTATACTGCTAACCAACCTATCTGGCCTTATTCAGTAAAGGTGAATCAAAATGATGGGATGATAGTGGCAGATACTCAATTTTTTCGTGTTTTGCTCTGGAATAATGGAAACAAAGAATTTTCAAAACCAGCAGATGTTATTATTGGTCAAGAAGACTTTAATGCTTGTGGACAAAATCAATTTGGATTATTTCCTTCAGGGCAATCCTTAAATTGGACATATGATGCTTGCTTTTATAAAAATGGAATTTTAGTGGCCGATACTGGCAACAGTAGAATTTTATGGTTCGATGAGATTCCGAAATTTAATAATGTTTCTGCAAAAGCTGTACTTGGGAAATTAGATTTTGTCACAGGAAGCGAAAATAAAGATACTATCATGGGAACAGAGAACTCAATTTACTGGCCATTTTCTATAGGCATCGAAAACAATACATTAGTGATTGCAGATACAGGAAATCATAGGTTAGTGATTACCTGCCTAAAATTTTAAAAACCTAGATACAGCCAATAAATCCCTATTACAGTTGCAAATATACCGCCAGAGAATCTAATTCCGTTGAAGAACTGTGCATTTTGTCTTTTTGTGAAGTAAGTGGCTTTTCCTAAAAGAAAAGCATATATGGTCATCACTAGCACAGTACCGATGCCAAAACCAATGATATATTGAGTTCCCTCAAAATTAGTTTTAAAACCTAAAACCGGAAGTAATAATAAAAAGTGTGCTATTCCCGCAAAACCATGTAGGATTCCTATCCCCAAGGATGACAAAATACTTTTTTTATCTGTTCTGGATAGGATTTTAGACGGACTTCTTTTCTCATTAAACAATTTGTAAAAAGCCCAAAGCCCTACTCCTATCAACACTATACCTACTAATTTCTCGCTATGTTCAGATATTCGCTCTACTGGAATATGTGCGGCAAATACCAGGAAAAGCCCTCCGATAAGTAGCATTCCTGCTATGTGACCTATTCCCCAGAAAAGACCAATTTTCCAGGTTTTTTTCTCGGTTTCAATTGCTAACGGTGTTACAGCTGCCAGGTGGTCCGGTCCGGAAATCACATGAAGCATAGAAGCCAAGATACCTGCTATTAATGGAAAGTCTATCATTCTGATATTTCAAAACTGAACTTCAAGATACTAATTTTAGTAATTGAATGATGTTAAAACCCCTGCTATACTTTCTTACCTTTTAGTATTTTGTTCCAATAGAGATAAGGTAGTATGTATTTTTTTAGAATCCATAATCGCCAATGTTCTTTAGAACTATCAAAAATTAACATTTGCTTCAATTTTGGATCTGGTGTAAAGTTATTATGGTAATCAAATTCGGCAAGTGCCATTTTTCCATAAGCGGTGATCATTGGACAAGAAGAATATCCATTGTAGGATCCATTGTTAGCTTTCCGGCCTTGTAGCAGTCTTAAGATATTATCTACAACAACTGGCACTTGTTTTCTAATGGCCGCTCCGGTTTTACCAGTAGGTAAAGATGCTACATCACCCAACCCAAATATATTTTTGAACGTATTATGTTGTAGCGAGTGATGATTTACATCTAACCAGCCGGAATCATCTGCCAAAACAGACTCTTTTACAAACTTTGGAGCTACTTGAGGTGGTGCCAAATGAAGCATATCAAAAGGGATTTTGATGATATTATCATCGACTATCTTCTCTTTAGTTTTATTACTTTCAGTTAATTGAAGAGGTTTTTTTGCTTTATCTTCTCTATATCTAAAATAAATCTCCTTTGTAGTCGTATCGATTTTGAAGGGTATATATAATGGCCTGAAGTGTATCCCATATCTTTCCACAACTTTTAAAAGTGTTTTTTTGATAGGCTCAACACCAAAAATAACGGTTCCTGGAGTAGCAAAAATCACATTTGTTTTGTCGAGAAGGCCTCTTTTCTTAAAGTAGTGAGACGCAAGATAAGTTGTTTTTTGTGCAGCTCCGCCACACTTAATAGGAGTGGCTGGTTGTGTAAATACAGCATTACCTCCTTCAAAGTTTTTAATTACTTCCCAGGTATATTTTGGATCAATATAATTGCTGCAAACCAATCCTTTATCAATGGCTTCTGGTAAACCTTCTATCAAAGAAGTATCAATAGATAACCCAGGAGCTACGATTAAGTAATTATAAGTAATATTTCCACTGGATTTTGTTAGAACCAAATTATTTTCAGGATCAAAGCCCGTAGCATAATCCTTAATCCATGTTACATCTTTTGGTATAATACTTTTCATTGGCCTGGAGGTTTTCTCAAAATCATAACTGCCTGCTCCAACTAGTGTCCAGGCAGGTTGATAATAATGAGTTTCTGAGGGCTCAATAAGACCTATATCAAGATTTTTATCCTTTTTTAATAGTTGAGCTGCAGACATTATGCCTGCGGTACCTCCCCCTATTATAAGAATTTGATAATTCGATTTCATTTTAAATGCTTCCTTGTTCTTGTGTTTGTAATTCAAATTAAAGGTAGTAAACCACAGTCTTATAAAAATTGACTTATGTCATACTATCGAATAATGTATTCATCTTATTTTTTTGTGTAAAACCAATAACTAATACCTAAAGACCAATAAAAAGCATTATCCAAATCTTCTTGGAATATTTCTTCTTCGGTAATTATAGTTGCTGTACTTTGTGGGAAAGCAAATTCGGGAGTGAAAGAAAAAATAAACGATTTATAATAAAAATGAAAAGGAATACTGAGTTCATAACTCAAAATATCAAATTGATCCGCTTCCTGAATATTAACTGTAGAAGAGTTTATGCCACCTGCACCCATTCCTTCTCTTCCTTGTCCTTGACGATTACCGTTACCCAGACGATTATTTCGATAATACTCTTCATAGAAATATTGAGATCCGGCATGCACGGTTAAAGAAGGGATGATTAAAAGGTTCTTTTTGAGTGCATAGAAAGTTCGCTCTAATTGTAGGCCAATAAAAAAATCTGCGTCACTATTATCATTGAAATAACTACTTGCAGTTAACGAAGTTTCTAAGATCTTGAAATCATAGCCCAGAGTTGCCGTAATGCCTCCTAATATCTCTGACTGTACATTATAACTATCTTCATTAAAAAAATAAGCTGTTCCAGCGACTCCTGTGGTAAATTTTTTACGAGTAAAATTATATCCAACAGTGATCAAAGAAAGGTCAACCCTGCTCTCATTAGATCGAGTCAGATAAGATAAAGATGCATTTGCATAAAAGCCGGATTTATCAAAATATCCCAGTGTAGGCAAAAGATATGGAACACTAATAGAATCTCTTCTTCCCATAAAGACCGCATCGCTAATATAACTAACATCTGCTAAAACGTATGATTTGGCATCTTCTGTATCTTTGTCGTTTTGGGCAATAACCGTTACTGACTGCATGGCCAAAAACAACACAAATAAGATTATCTGATTTTTCATTACAGAGCTAATTACACTAAAAAATAAACAAGGAGTTTACCAAATTTGGTGAACTCCTATTTGAATATTTAACTAGAACTTTTCTTTCCTTTCTTTTTAGGAATTACAGGTTTTTTTATCCCTTTTTTCTTCATCTGCTTTTTTATCATCGTTTTACGATGCTGATGCATATTCTGGAACTTCTCTCCGTCCATATTGAGACATTCCCCATCCTGAAGACGTAATTGCTTACGATCCCTTGTTTGATAGGTGCCATCAGGATTTACTATTCCTCCACTAGCCAGATTAAGTTGGTTTTGTAATCGATTTTGAGATTGATTTCTTACTTGTAACACCTCTCCGTCTACAAACATGAAATGAACCCTATTCTGATTACGCTCATGTATCCGTGCCTCTGCAAGACCTTTGTTTTCTTGTTTTACTTTGTATCGGTATTGGTACTCATTGCGATACTTGATACCGTCCATATCCAAACATTCACCATCTTGAAGACGTAATTGTTTGCGGTCCCTTGTTTGATAAGTACCATCAGGGTTTAAAACTGTGCCATCATTTAATGTAATCCTATCCTGTAGTCGTATTTGATCACGATCTCTGATTTGGAGCACATCACCATCCACTAGCATAAGGCGTGTTTGGTCACGATCTCTATCCTGATCCTGGGCTGTTAACGTTATGGTTCCTAACACCATTAGCGTTAATAATAATATTTTTTTCATCACGTTTTATATTTAAAATTAAGATCAACTGAATGTATTTTCTTTTACTAGTCAAAAAAATGATTTCCATCAGTAAACTTTGATATTAACTTAATATTAACTCAACAACATTCTCTTTAAAGAACATATCATAATAATCGCCCCGATAAATAACAACCATCATAATTCTCCAGAGTTTTCAAACGCACCTATTGTAATCTACAAGAATACTTTTACCCATGATAAGTATCATATTTTTTTATACTGTAATCATCTAGTTTTGATAGTATGGAAAAAATTCAACTGCTTAAATATTTCGTCGGCTTTTTCATCTTTATGGTACCCATGTTGACCATTCAAAGCCAACAGGACTTAACTGCTAAGAGTGTTATAAAAAAAGCAGATGATAATATGCGTGGTAATACTTCACAGGCAGATATTACAGTCAAAATTATCCGGCCTACCTGGAATAGGGAAATGAATATGAAGGCATGGACAAAAGGAGATGACTACACTATGATCTTAGTCAAGGCTCCCGCCAAGGAAAAAGGTATTGTTTTTCTAAAACGTATAAAAGAAGTCTGGAACTGGATTCCTGCAATAGAGCGCACTATAAAATTACCTCCATCTATGATGTCACAAAGTTGGATGGGCACCGATTTTACTAACGATGATCTGGTAAAAGAAGCTTCTTCTGTAGTAGATTATGACCACAAGCACTTAGGCAGAGAGACCATTCGGGGAAGAGACTGTTATAAAATTGAAATGATACCCAAACCAACAGCCGCAATAGTCTGGGAAAAAGTGATCGTGTGGGTAGATTCTGAAGATTTTTTACAGTTAAAAGCAGCGTTCTACGATGAAGATGGAGAATTAATAAATATCATGAACTCAAGTGAAGTAAAACTGCTAGGAGGAAGAAAAGTTACTTCAAAGTTAGAGATGGTCCCTGTTGATAAGGAAGGTAACAGTACGGTGATCATTTACAATGATATCATTTTTGATAAAGATATAGACGATAATTTTTTCACTACAAGAAATATAAAGCAATTAAAATGATGCTTTTAAAGTTAGCCTGGTTAAATATATGGCGTAATAAACGTCGAACAATCATCACTGCTACTTCGGTATTTTTTGCAGTGCTTTTGGCAATAATTTTCCGTTCCTTAACGGATGGTGTTTACGATAATATGATTCATAATGTGGTAAGTTATTCTTCCGGCTATGTGCAAATCCACCAAAAAGGTTACTGGGATGAGCAATCTATAGATAATACATTTCCAGAAGATGCACAATTGTATCAAGACTTACTCAAAAACCCCGAGGTGACGCAAATAATACCTCGTTTACAAACATTTGCATTAGCCTCATATTCCAACAAAACAAAAGGTGTTCTTGTTTTAGGAATAGATCCCGTTAAAGAAAGAGAGGTTAATAGTCTACACGATAAAATTGTTGCTGGTGAATATATCGAAAATATTAACGATACTGCAGTTGTTTTAGGAGAAGGATTAGCCTCTCACTTAAAACTAAAAGTGAATGATACATTGGTACTACTAGGACAAGGATATCACGCAAGTAGTGCTGCTGCAAAATTTAGAGTAAAAGGCCTCATAAAATTAGGCGCGCTTGAATTGAATAACAATGTGGTGTATATGCCCATAAAACAATCGCAATACATGCATGGAGCCGAAAATAGGTTGACCTCCGTTTCGGTGATGTTAGAGAAAGCCACCAATTTGGAAAAACTGAAACATTCTTTACAAGCATCTATCGATTCTGATGCATATGAAGTAATGAGTTGGAAAGAAATGATGCCCGAAATGGATCAATATATAGAAGCTGATAGTACAGCGCATTATATCATTATAGGTATCCTGTATTTCATCATTTCATTCGGATTATTTGGTACATTATTAATGATGGTCTTCGAAAGAAAACATGAACTAGGTATATTAATAGCTATAGGAATGAAAAAACATTTACTGGCTTTTGTTCTTTTGCTGGAATCAATTATGATTTCCTTGATAGGCTGTGTTGCGGGAATATTAGGGGGTATTGTTGTGGTGCAATGGTTTACAAAATATCCAATTCATTTAACCGGTGAGCTAAAGGAAGTTTATGAAGATTACGGCATAGAATCTATCATATATTTTTCTAGTCACGAGAAAATTTTTATTGTTCAAACTTTAATCGTTTTGATATTGTCCATTTTATTAGCCTTTTATCCGGGCTTTAAAGTGATGAAATTAAAACCTGTTGAAGCTATAAATAGTTAGTTATGTTATTTCAAATTGCTTGGCGAAATATATGGCGTAATAGATCCAGAAGTTTGGTGGTTATAAGCTCAATCATTATTGGAGTGTGGGCAGGTATTTTTATTTTGTCCTTTTCTTGGGGTTTATATAAGAATAATATTAATGAATCGGTATATAAGCAATTATCTCATATTCAAATACATCATCCAGCTTTTGAAGAAGAAAAGGATGCTAAATTCACCATACAAAATACAGATGAGATTGTAAAACAATTCCGATCCGATGATCGAATTGCCTCAGTAAGTTCACGCGTTATTTCAACAGGAATGATAACATCTCCAACAACAGCAAGTGGTGTAAAGATTTACGGAATCAACCCTGCTTCTGAAATTCCACAGATTGCTTTAAACAAAAGTGTGAGAGAAGGCACATATTTTGATTCGGGAAAAGACAATGAGATACTCATTGGTGAAAAACTAGCCAGAAAACTTAAAATCAAACTGAAGAGTAAAGTCGTATTAACCTTTACCAGTATTAATTCGGAAATCGTTTCGGGAGCATTTAGAGTTGGAGGTATTTATAGATCTAAAAACATTTCTTTAGATGAAGTGAATGTCTATGTCCAACAAGAACATTTGCGAGAACTGTTAAAACTGAAGCCTTCTGAGAGCAATGAAATAGCCATATTGGTAAAAGATGAAAAACAGTTAGATAGCATTAAAAAATACAGTGCAACTTTAGTTTCAAAAGGTAAGATTGAAGATTGGAAAGAATTGTCTCCTGAATTGGGAATGATTATAGAGTCCTTTAATCTTTATACCTACATCATTAGCGGTATCATTCTTTTGGCATTGACATTTGGCATCATAAATACAATGCTGATGTCTGTTTTGGAGCGCATTCGAGAACTCGGAATGTTGATGGCTATTGGATTGAATAAGCGTAAAATATTTATAATGATTATGCTGGAAACGATTTATTTAACAGTCATAGGTGCTCCAATTGGTTTGCTCATAGGATGGTTGACTGTTATTGTATTAGGAAAAACTGGAATTAATATTTCTATGTTTTCTGAAGGGTTAGCATCCTACGGATTCAGTTCGATGATTTATCCAGCTTTAGATCAAGAAAAATATGTGATTATTGTGACTATGTGTTTGATAACAGCTATAGTATCGGCTATTTACCCAGCATATAAAGCATTGCAATTAAACCCCTCAGAAGCAATTCGAAAAATATAGAATTAGAATTATGGCTAAAACGATTATCGATGCACATAACATAAGTAAAACCTATAATAAAAAAATGGTGCCTGTAAAAGCATTACAGGATGTGCACTTACATATTGAAGAAGGAGAATTCATTGCTCTTGTTGGTCCATCAGGCTCGGGAAAATCTACACTCCTAAACATGATTGGTGGATTGGATGAGCCTACCTCTGGTAAGGTAATAGTAGACGGAGTAGAGATTACAAAACTTTCTGAAAATAGACTAATTGACTTTAGGCTTAAAAATATAGGCTTTGTTTTCCAGTCATTTAACCTTATTCCTGTACTCACTTCAAAAGAGAATGTGGGTTTTGTGCTTCAACTACAAAAGATGCCGAAAAAAGAAAGAGAAGAACGTGTTATGGAATTGTTACAGCAAGTAGGTCTTGAAGATAAAGTAAAGAGTAAACCAGGTGAACTATCCGGAGGTCAACAGCAACGTGTGGCTGTAGCCAGAGCTTTGGCATCTAAACCAAAAATTATATTAGCTGACGAACCTACGGCTAATTTGGACTCAAAATCTGCAGAGAACTTAATGGATATTATGGCAAAATTGAACAAAGAAGAGAAAATCACCTTTTTGTTCTCTACTCATGACCAAAGAGTAATAAAAAAAGCAAGGAGAGTAATTACTCTCGTAGATGGTAAGGTAGATTCTGATGTACAACAGACTTCAAGTTAAATGTGATGTGTCTGTTTTCCAAAATAATACTACTATTATTCCAGCTAACTGTTTTCAGTATTTTTAGCCAAGAAAAGGATACTAAATTATTTTTAAGAGGATATATCAAAAACCTCCATGAATTTAGCTTTGTTGATCAACTCGAACAAATACAATGGACCACTTTTCTGCACAATAGACTCAATTTTAAATATACTCCTTCAGAAACCATTACCGCCAGATTAGAGTTTAGAAATCGATTTTTTTATGGAGATAACATTAAAAATATTCCGGCATTTTCTGATGTCATTTCTCGTGATAATGGCTGGATTAATCTTTCCTGGAATCTAATTGATAATAGTAGTGTCATATTTAATGCAACCATCGACAGGGCATTGGTTAACTATAACGAAGATAATTGGGATATTACTTTAGGAAGACAACGTGTTAATTGGGGAAGGAATTTAGTATGGAATCCTAATGACATTTTTAATACCTATAATTTTTTGGATTTCGACTATGAAGAAAGGCCCGGAAGTGATGCGCTGCGATTACAATATTACACAAGTGATTTTAGTAAAATCGAATTGGCAGCAAAAATGGGAAGAGATGATAACGATTATATTATTGCCACGATGTATCAATTTAATACATGGTCTTATGATATTCAAGTGCTCACTGGTATCTATCAAAAGGATTGGGTAATTGGTGCTGGTTGGGCCGGAAACCTGAAAAATACCGGATTTAAAGGAGAGATTTCCTATTTTATCCCATATGAGCGTTCAGATGAAACCGAAAATGTATTGAGTACTTCTATTTCAGTTGATTATGGTTTTAAAAATGGGATCTATATAAATGGATCAGTTTTGTATAACAGTTCTTCTGATGATTTTTTAAGAAGTGTAGAAAATCTATTATTTGCAGATATAACAGCCAAGAACCTTATGCCATTCGAGTATTCTGGTTTTCTTCAGCTATCCAAGGATTTTTCTCCAATTTTTTCTGCTAGTGTGAGTGCAATCTATTCGCCAACAAATCATTCTGCTATACTCATCCCTTTTTTTAAATATTCGCTAGCAACGAACTGGGAGATCGACTTTACAGGACAATCTTTCTTCGAATTTGACGAATATCAAACTCTGGGCAATAGCTTTTATGGAAGGCTACGTTGGAGTTTTTGATCTACTATAATTCAATTGGAAACTATTATTAATTATAAAATTGCTTTTGAAGGAAGACAGATGGGGTCAAATTAAATTCCTTTTTAA
The DNA here is from genome assembly GCF_042682765.1 of Aquimarina celericrescens. Lineage (NCBI taxonomy): Bacteria > Pseudomonadati > Bacteroidota > Flavobacteriia > Flavobacteriales > Flavobacteriaceae > Aquimarina > Aquimarina celericrescens. The sequence goes on from NZ_JBHUHY010000002.1 coordinate 629,124, forward strand.
AAGATTTTGAAAAATAGGAAGGATTAGAAAATCCAGTTTTATAAGCTACTTCTGCAATGCTATGCCTGTTCTCGAGTAATAACTCTTTGGCTCTATGAAGACGTACAGAAGAAATTAACTGATTAGGAGATTTATTGATGATAGCTTTTAGTTTTCGTTGTAGTTGACGAACACTCATTCCTATCTCTAAACACAGTGTATCTACTCTAAACAACTCATTGTCTAGATTATCATCAATGTATTTGAGTACATCTTCTAAAAAAGAATCATTTTGAGATAGATGGACGTTAGAAACATTGTCGAGATTCTCATCTGGTTCAGAATTACTAGAAACACTGTATAAATGAAGGGTTTCTTCTGTAGTCACATTAAAAATTGATTTGTGCTGAGTAATATGAAATTCAGATCGCGAGAGTAGAAATTTTACGGTTTGTGTTGTCAAAATCTGATTTGACTTCGCTTGATGAAGTATCGCCGCTGTCAGGTTTTCCATTTTATTACTTCCTGCTTTGACCTCTTCCTCTGCGAGTTCTCTTATATCTATGCCAATTGCTATTTGTATATTCAAGGCTTCAAAAGCATTCTTTATTTTGATAGAGCAATGTACTGCCTTACTTGGCCCCTTAAAGACAGCTATAAGGATATCATTCTTATGTTGAATAACTTTTCCGCGAAATTGAGTTACATATTGTTCTATAAGTTCTTTCGAATTCGAATTCAACTCTTTTGGAGATATTATTCGCGCTGCAACAATTGTGAAGAGTCGCTTTTGGTAATTTTGTTTGGGAACGATGTGTACGCCTGAACCAAAAACCTGATAGGCAATATTAATGTCGCCACTCTTGGCATATCTGGTATCAGGTTTCATAAAATACTATTTTTATAAGATAAAACGTTATGTAACCATAAGGAATATCTCAAGATTGTATTGGTACGAGAATCGCAATAGTCGTCACCCCATGATTTCATAAGTAAAAGTAAAAAAGACTTAAATATGTTCAATAGAAACGACGTATACAAAACGTATACCCAGGGGCATAAATTATTAAAAAAAGGGGTACAATAGATAGACATTAAGATTGCAAAACTCTGATAATCATTATTTTATAATTTAAAGTTAAATCGTGTTAAGCATCCTCTTATCCCTGTTCTAATTGTAATAGATAGGTAAGAATTTCTTGTTGGGGGTCTAATCCCAGCTTTTTGCGAAGACGATAACGTGCAGTTTTTACACTCTCTGGCGATATTCCAAGAATACTGGCTGTTTCTTTAATATTGAGATTCAATCGAACCAAAGAGCAAATTTTAAGGTCATTTGTACTCAAATCCTGGTGCTTTGATTTTAGCTTAGTATAGAAGCCCTGATGCGCATCTTCAAAAAATCTAGTAAAATCTTCCCAATCTCTATCAATACTTAAGTTTTTTCGTATTATTTTGTTGAGATCAGCAATTAATTTATCTTCTTCAATGGAAGAAGATTTTTTGATATCCTGTATAGTGCTTTTCAATTGCTGCACCACTTCATTCTTTTTTATAAAATTGAGTGTATATGAAGTGAGTTCTTTATTTTTAAAGTCTAATTGTCGTTTTAATTCCTGTTGCTTTAATTCTGAGTTCTCTAAATCTTTTTGAGTAAGTATATATGCCGATTCTAAAAGTTCTTGGTTTTTTGCAGATAATTCTTTGCTCTTTTTGGCGCGTTGTTTTGATATAATAAAGATGATATATCCACAGATCGATATGATTATAAACCCGAGAATTAAAATGATTTTAATAAGACTATCTTTTTTTTCCTGTGCTTTGAGTGCCAACAGTTCTTTATCTTTTCTATCTAACTCGTTTTCAAACTCTAAATAAGCTATTTGCTTTGATTTTTCTGAATTAAAAAGAGAGTCTTTTAGTGTTACATATTTATCATAAAATAATAAAGCCTCTTCAGGTTTATATTGTTGTTTCTTTAATTCTTTTAATTCGTCGTATGCCGATAATTCATACTTTTTTAAGTTATTTTCTTTAGCTAGCTCTAAACCTTTGTTCAATTTAATTACTGCTTGATCAAGATGATCAGATAGTCTCAAAATTTTTCCGTAGATAATTAAGTTATTGGTCAATCCGTCAATATCATTTACTACACTACCCAGTTCCATTGATTTCTTTATGTGGTAAGAAGCCTGTTCAATTTCATTTTTATGAAGATACAATACTCCTAGTCTATTATGCGCCTCGGCTATTCCGTATGTAAAATTATTAGCAATATGCATTTGTAGTGCATCTGTTAGATATTGTAGTGCCTCTGCATCTTTATGCTGTTCTATCAGAATAGTTCCTATTTTGGTAAAGGTAGTGGCTATTCTGCCCTTTAATCCCAAGGCAGTAAATTCGTTGATCGCCTGCTCATAGTGATGCAGTGCCTTTTCATATTCTTTGAGATCTGCATACACCATACCTATATTGAGTCTAGTATTGGCCAGTCCTGTTCTATCTTGTATCTTCTTATAAAACTCATGAGAAGTATTTAGATATTCTAAAGCCCTATTTAGATTACCCTGCGCCCAATGTGCTACTCCTATAATACGATTTGCTTTTGCCAAACCATCAACATACGATAAAGTACTTGACAATCGTAATGCTTTTTTACCAAAAACAATGGACTCATTAGCATTAATAATCCAATATTCAAAACCAATGGCATTAAGAAGATCAACCCTTGCCATATCATTTTCTTTATGTAAGTTTAATTGTTGTAGTAAACTGTCAATTGTCTTAGTTTTTTCTACAGCATATGTGAGATTAAGAGAGAAAAGAACTCCAATAACAATACCAACAGTTAAATTTTTTATAACTAAATATCTTTCTATTTGACATAAAGAAACATTAGAAAAATTCATGAAAAATTGTGGTTACAGGTAGTAAAAGTTTTAAGCTTTTTAAATTAGCTATAAAACTACTTATCATTTTTTTAATGGAACCTGTAATAAATGTTAAATCCTATGTTTAAGACTCAAAAAGAGCTTAATAGCGTAATTACGTAACTCTAATGATGAGGCCTTACTGTTCTAAATTAGGTCTCTATTTTGGTAGTAAATTAGATGCCAGCCTACATTTCGACAACCTCAATCTATCATAATAGAATAAAAAAAACTAAAAAAGAACAAACCCTAAGATTTAAATTCTGCAATATTATATGTGTTGATCTTGTAAAAATCCTCAAGACAAACTAAAGATTGACATCTAAAAATAATAGCATACCTCTTCGCACAAGTATAGGTATTGACGCAGTATAACTATTTCTTTTCAATCTTGATCTTATATTTTTCTTTATATAAAATAATCAGATTACAAAAGGAGATGATAAAACCCGCAGAAAATAGATAGCAGAAAAACAAAAGCACCATTAATTGTATTCGATTAAACATAATACCTTCTTTGGTCCATGCCTTCTCTGGATCACCCAATATCACCATCATCTTTTCATCTCTGGCTGGCGAAAAACCATGCGATGCCTTAAATGCCTCAAAAGGGTTATTATCGACAAATTCATTACCAATAACAATATCTTTGTCGAGATAAGGCAAGGTTTTGGCTTCTCTGGTAAAATGATATGCTGCATAAATTCCTATAAAAAAAACGATAAATTCGATAGATAAACGCATCCATGTTTTGATCTTTTTATTTTTAAGCGAGTACAAAATTAAAAACCCGGCCAGTACAGTAGCTATAAACACTCCAAACTTCATGAGAAAAGAAGTATTCTCATCATTCGAATGCCATGAGGGTAACGGTATGATAAAAGCACCTGTTACCGCAGCGATCCAGGTACTAAGTAGGGTAATTTCTTTCCAGACTTCTTTTAATTTGGCAACAGGCATTTTGATGTTATTTGGGTGTTTTTAGAACCAGTTTTTTTTCTTCTTCTTTCCCATTATCCGTAATAAGATGTAATTCTGGCTCTCCTACTCTATCCTCTTTTTCTAACCATAACAAATAATAACCAGGCACAAAGTCCAGCGAAGCATTATGTGTTGGCCTGTTAAACCGAAAACGCTTGATATCCAACTCTTGCTCATAAGATAATTTACCAAAAACGAAAAAGCCCTCATCCTCGCTAGAATCTACAATAACTCTAACTTTGGTATTGGCATCGTTCTTCGCACTGCTATTAATTGACGTTAACTTGGCATCATAGTCCCTGTAGATGGCATCTAACACAAAAGCTTTATGGGATAAGGTTTCAAAATTATCGTGTAAGTGTTCCAATTTTTTTTGCGCAACTTCAAGGGTTACCATATAGTTCTTGGTGAGTCTGTATTTTTCGTTACACTTTTCTAACGCAGGAAATAATTCTTTACTCTTTTTTTCTAATTTGCTGTGTACTATGGCAAGACTGTCATTATCTGTGGTAGCTATTTTTTCTGAAAGCTTTGTTATTGCTTGTTCGGTTTTTGATAAGACAACAGTAAGGTTGTTATCTTTTGACTTGTAACTAGCACAACCATATATGAAAATAGCAATACAAAACGTGAATGCGAACTTGTAGAAATTTTTCATATGTAATCGTTTTTACTTTTTGTTATTAAATTTTCATGTTTTGATACAACGATCAAATTTACAAGCAATGCTACCTATTTTACTATTACAAACACGACAAATCCAGGTAATTTTACGACTCGGTATATATCTTAGCTAAAAGTATGGTAAAAGACAGTTTCATTTTCTAAAATTGGAAAAATTCTTCAAAAAATCACTCTATTTATAAGTACCTCTTAATTAGCATTTACAGTATGTCAGAGATTAAGAATTTCTTCTTGCGTTAGAAAAGTGCACTTGCAAAATATAGATAGGACAGTTTATCTTATGAAAACGTATATAATTAAATATCCCATGATAATTCTACTTTAATCAATGTTTAATATTACTACCGGAAATTTGGAAACATTTCCGGTAGTAATAAACAATCTCCAGGAGCGCTTAAGAGACATTCAAATCTCAATTATCGAGTAAAAGAATGCTTAATGCTCATAATCAGGATTTTGATCTCCTTCAATAGAGAAACCATTTTTCATCAAACTATTTATCGGACTAAATAGTTCGATAGTATGTACATGTTCTAAACTTTTTATCTCCAGTACTTTAATTTGTATTCGGTTGGGTGCCAACACATATAAAAATTTATCTGAACAAACCAAAACCGGACTTGGTTCTTCCATTTTTCTTAAAATACTTATTTCTGAATCTAATTCTTTAGAATTTAACTGTGGTATATTAGCCATTTCTACCACCCTACTTGTGATTTTACTACCAGTACTACTATCAAATACACTGATTGTGTTATCAGCTGTATGAAGCAAATAGTATGCACCATCAAAACTAAACATATCTCCGGATACATTACCTCCATTATATATATTGGTCAATGTCTTGTTGACTGGGTCTACCATGAAAACTCCAACGTTTCGTGATCTTGCAAAAAATAATTGAGCATTGTCATGTCCTTTTAGAGTTCCCAGCCAATTTCCGGACTCTGAGTTGAGATCTCCTATATTTTCGATAAGATCGATATTCTGCTGATCATCTACCAAAATTACTCCGTTTGTAGACCCAAATACTCCATACTGACCATTAACAGCATCTCCATGAATCCCTTCAACTTCTATACCTTTGTTGTCATCGATTAGATTTCCATTAGCTTCAACAAACTTAACCATCTGAGGTATTCCTCCTGGTTCGGTATTATTTTTAAATGTGGTGGCAAACAGACCGTTACGCAACCTAAATCCCGCTCCGTGATGTGCTACTGTATTGGCGAAAGTAAAAATCTCTGGTTGATAAGATGGAATCTCGAGCTGTGCTTCATTTATATAAGAAATAGAACCATCACCATCATTAAAAATTACTATGTGTCCACCAGAGCTGGCATAATGTGTTGGTAATATAGAATTCAATTCCATATCAACCCATTTGGCTGTGTATTCATGACCGTGGTCAGTATGGTTCACGATTCCCGAATCGAAAAATTTTACTATACCCCCGTTACGGTCTATAACTGTTAAGTAACGTCCTGTATTACTGGTATAATATCTGGCGCCTTCGATTACCTGACCGCTTACCTTATGCATGATCTCACCAGAATCTGCTTGCATCACGTCAATATTTCCGTCATACATTAAAGAAAGTCTCACCCAATCACTCTCCATTTCTTTGAAAGTTAAAGCCGGATCCCCTCCCGGATTATCATCATCATCGCTACAGCCTGTAAATAGCGTAAGTACAAATATGAAATACGTAAATTTTGAAAATAAATGCTTCATTTTTAAAAATTTTAAATTAGTTAATAGGTAATTTTTTTACTGTTATATTTCCAATAGTGTCTTCTGCCCAAATACAAAACTTATTTCCTGATAGATTTGAATAGAAATCAGTAGCATTTTCAAGTAAAGTACCAAGGTCTAACTGTTTTGTATCCGGAAGTGGCTGGCCTTCATTAGGGCGAAATTGATGAGGCCAGTTAGATTTACCCCAAATCCACTCTCTAATAATTGTACCCTCTTGAGCTTGATTGTTTGGATTTGGTTGCTCTATATAAATCCATAAAAAAGCTATATCAGAGGATGCAGAATGCGATAGGTTTCTTATGATCTTTCCTGAGATATTTTTTCCTGGAATATCAATACTGGATATATCAACTTGAGGAGCATACGATCTGTTAATATATAATGTTGTATGGTATGTAGAATTATCTTGATACCGCGTTTGGTTTCCAGCTACATCTGTCGCCTGTATGGAAAAATGATAGGGACCGGCAAGGATCAGATCATTAAAGTCGATCTGGGTATTGCGTTCATCAAGATAAATATTCTTCTGATCTTCAGAGCTTCTTATAAATCGTTTCGAATTCTGAATGTTTTCATTTCCAATGAGTTCGAAATAACTAAACAATTTAAATCTTGAATTTTTAGGTGCCATAGATTTTCCATGTGTATGTCCATCAAAACCACTATGAGATTCTATTTTAATTTCCTGTATACCATTGTCATCTTCGACAGTAAAAGCTAGCGGAATTTCTGTATCATCAGTAGTTGTTCTCATAAAGTGATCAGGTTGGATTACCGAGAGATTATCATTAGCCCTGATCTTAGGCGCAGACAGATCTGTATCTCCTGTATCATCCTCTCCTAAACAAGAGATCAGTAGCAAACAGCTTGACATCCATAATAATTTGTGTAATTTCATAGGTTTCAATTTTTGATTTGACTTCGGTTTGAAATGAGAATTTTCATATTAATTTTCATTTTTATATTAGATTAAAATTTAATAGGTATTTGGACTGAAAACATAAAATTTCTACCAGGTTCTGGTAGATTTATTAATCGATACCTGCTGATATGATTAAAGTATTGAACATCAAAAACGTTATTAACACTTAGCTTACATCGTATAGATTGTGACATTAGGTTTATTGTTAACCCTAAACCCATATCGATAATAAAACTATCAGGGGTACTACTTTCGTTCCTATCTATTTGATCCTGCTCAAAATTGTATCTCCCTGAAACGAATAGGTATTCTTCATCAAATGTTTTTGATGTATTCAAAAAACGGTTAAACTCAAGGCTTGTGAGTATAGAAGGTGCAGGAGTTAGTGGTAACGGTAACCTGGTATCCCTATTGATATTCTGTACAAAATCTATGGCCACATCTGTTTTAAGGTGGAAGGGGAACTGATGACTGACAGCAATCTCGAAACCATTGAATATGGCATCATTTTGTTGATACTGCCACATTGTACCACCAGAGGCCAGAAAAGAAAAATTACCTGTTGGTGCTAAATAAATATACTCTTGATAGAGTGCATAAAAAGCAGATAGTTCGAGATACGTATTTTCTGATTGATGTAGATATGTAAAGTCTACCTGATATCCTTTCTCCACCTGTAGATCTTGGTCTCCTATCTCGTGCCTAAAATTACCATGATGTACCCCATTACTGGATAATTCTATAGCTGTTGGAAATCGGAAACTATTTCCCAAATTTAGTTTTAGGTGGTTTTGTTTGTCAACTTTATACACAACTCCAGTTGCACCACTTACATTGCCAAAATTTCTATCGAATGCGGGTGTTCGCTCCATAAGTTCGCCAGTAGGCTGCAATGTTTCTCTATCATATACCGGTTGCAAATGTTGTTGAATATCGTGTAATCCCAGATCATATCTTAATCCACCGTTAATTGTCCATTTCTTATCAATTTGAAATAATTGATAATGATAAAATCCCAACTGAAAACTATCAAAAACAGGAAGTAAATATTCGAATCCATCTTTTTTATTGTGCATATACTGAGATTGCGAACCAAATACAATATGATGATCGGCATTAGGGTTGATCTCATACTTTATGTTGGCCGAATACGTATCTAAATACAAACCTAAAGCCAGATTAGATGACACTTGGTCTGCAGCTATACCGTGTGCACCGGGAAAGGATAATTCTTCACGAATATTATGTTGATAGCCAAGATTGATTTCTAATTTTTGAGAACCAAAATTAAAAGTGGTAGTATTAGTGACCATATGGTGTTGATTTTCCTGACGAGGGAAATCTATATTCCTAAAATCTCCATTATGTTGAAGATTATAAGCTCTTGGTAGACCTATAGCTCCGGTAAAAATTCCTGCTTTTTGATTAAAACTTGTGAACTTCAGGCTAGTTCTAAAATTTTCTGACTCATACCCCAACGAAGCACTAAAATGAAATTCATTTCCTGCTGTATTCTTTAGCCTATTATCAAAAATTGGTAAATTGAATCCTGCATATGTAAATTGATCTGTAGGTACTGTGTAATCGCCATAATTCTGGTGAGTAATTCTCGTCCCATAAAACCATTTATTTTTTCTTCCTTTCCATTCAAAGGAATTTGAAATCGCTCTGTTATTCGTTTGATATGCCGTGTGCAGACTTATCAAATTACCACTTTCGGGTAACGGCTGATTATCCTTAATATTGATCACTCCACCTATCCCATCAGAGCCAAAAAGCAAAGATGCAGGGCCCTTGATAATCTCTACGTTTTCTACATCAAAAGGATCGATTTCCAGACCATGATCTGCGCCCCATTGCTGCCCTTCTTGTTTAATGCCACGATTATTAACAAGGATGCGATTAAAACCCATACCTCTAATCATTGGTTTCGCAATACCAACTCCCAAATTCATTGTATTGAGACCGGGTAATGCCTCTAGAGCTCCCGCAAAGGTTGATAAGTTACTTTTTGAAAGAAAATCTTTATTTACGGTGATTACTGATTGAGAGTTATTAATTACATTTTGATAACCAAGAGGTTGCATCAAGACAACCTCTTCGAGGTCTGTAATTTTTTCGTTGAGTATAATATTTAAGGAAGATATATGGTCTTGATTTACCAGGGTTATTTCTTTACTCAAAAAGGCTATATGATTCACTTCTAAATATGAAAGCGTGTCTTTTTTCGTTAAAGAAATGCTGTAGTATCCCTTACTATTAGAGATAGTATTCTTTTTTGTGGGATGCAGGGTAATCGTAGCAGCTTCAATCGGCTCACCATTTCGATTCATGATATAACCTGAGATACTCTGGGATTGCATATTAAAATCACAGCTAAATATTGCTATGATCAATATTATATGCAGAAAGTTATATAATTTAACTTTTGACATACTACCAATAATTTTGAGTGTAGTGAAGAAACAGGAGTTTCTTTAATGAAATCATTATTACATAGCCGGCAAATCGCTAAACGCTATCAAAGACCACAGTGTGATAATTTACTATGGTGTTCACGCGATTAGCATACCCTAAAGAGGACACACTCAAAATCTTACTTTAAATATTAAGGCATATGAAAAGAAGATCACAGAATACACGAATATCATCTTTCATTAGCAAAAGAAATACTTTAGAAACTAAACCTATTAGAGCTTATTTCTCGTAAGAAAATTAAGAGTCCAGATATTAAACCAGAGGTGGTGGCTTATTGAAAACGTAATCAAAAAGTGTAGATTTTTTGAAAACGAAACCATAGTACTGGGAGTTTTCTATGACTTCCGGAAAAAATATTGAAGATACTGCATATTCCTGGTCAGATTCATGAGGAGATAACGAATTGTTCTTTTCATTCTGATAAATGAACTCACAATATTCGCAATGTTCTAAGTCTTCTCCTAATAAATGTGTAAACGTATGAAGATTTACTACTCGAAGTAATGTAAATATTACAAGTAGAAAAAAAGTTATGCAAAAAGTCCTTCTGGATCTCTTCATGCTGACGAAAATATCAAAATGCCCTTAATCGCACCTGTTAATTAACAATTATTTTGGTTTTCAAATACTGCGATCAAGTACCAGATCATAAAGATGAAAAATTGATTTGTGAATATCAGTTTTAGGTAATAAGGATACTTTTGGGCGTCATTGCGAATTTAATCCGGAATCTCATTACATCCATAAATAGCAAATTAGCTTGAGAACCTGAAACAAGTTTAAGTTGACGATCATATTTGTGACTAATTACAGACTTACAATAATTGATTTAGTAAAAATAGTAGTGGACATTAAACTTTATCATAATTTTTCAATAGAGCACAATAAAAATGTTTTTGAGCTCAACTGTACTTTACCCAATTCTTTAACTTTATATGGTAATCCCCAAAGAATGACCATTAAATCAATAGATCATTAAAAAACTAAGAGTGGCAAGTCGGTTTAGGGTATCCGGAACTTCCAAATCGTGCCTTTGGGGATTTTATTAATTAAATTGTAATTTCATATTAATTCATATCCGCTATCACTATACCAACCTTTATTGATCAAAGGAAACATTCATTTAAATGGATTACTTAATTAATAAATCCCGGTACATATCGTTCTATTTATGTAGCCATCTACAAATTTGCTTGAGTGTATCCTCAGCTGTATTTTGATTTAATGATGATGAACAGAATGATTCTCAGCTTTCTCTTCTTCCGATTGATTCATTTTCATGTTACGACTATATTGACAACAGGATGGTAAGCTTTTATATGCTTCTATATCACCTGTCAACTTCTCGGTGTCATAACCCGATGCTGCTATGGCTTTGTGAATATTCATCTCGTTAGTTTTGGTATCGTCAAAAGATACCTCTATTTTTTTATGATCTACACTCCAATTTGCGCTTACAACACCTTCTACACTATTAGCCGCTTTTTCTATGGTATTTTTACACATTTCACAATTGCCCCTTACCCCAAAGTTTATATTCGTCATAGCCATTGCTTGAGTTTCTTGAATTTTCTCTCTGCTACCGCTTTTAGACTGATGTTTTTCTTTTTTCGTATTCATCATTGATCTTTTACCCTGTAGCTGTGCGGCAGCGTCCACAGTAAAAGTACCGTTGGTTACAATTTCATCACCAGCAGTCAAACCTTCTAGAATTTCATAACTATCTCCAATTTTATTACCCAGAATCACTTCTTTCATTTCAAAAACAGGAGTGTCAGAATTTACTTTTACATACACTACCGAACGTTTCCCGGTCCAAAGTATAGCAGATGATGGTATACGTAGTACTCCTTCTTCTCTTGCATGAACACCTTTTATTGTTCCTTCTACGAACATACCTGGCTTTAATTCATCATTTTGGTTATTTAAAACTACTCGTAATGTTACGGTTCTTGTTCTTGTATTCATAACAGGATCAATAAAAGCTACTTTTCCTTTAAACTTTTGGTTAGGATGGGCATTAGTTGTTATGACAATCTCTTGTCCTTTTTTAACCAGATCAATTTGATGTTCATAAACATCAAAATTTGCCCAAACCGTTGCTAAATTAGTAATCTTTAATAACGGTTGTCCTTGCTGAACAGAGGCTCCTTCTTCTACTAATTTTTCTGACACCGTCCCTGAAACTGTTGCATATACAGGGAAGTTTTCTCTTACTTTACCAGAAGTTTCTATTTGATTGATCTGGCTTTCAGACAGCTTCCACAACTTTAATTTATTACGTACTGCTTTATACAGGTTGGGTTGTGACTCTTTTAATGATGAGGCTGTAATTAATTCTTGTTGTGCAGCAAAAAGTTCGGGAGAATAGATGGTTGCCAATAATTGCCCGTTTCGTACCTCTTCTCCGGTAAAACTAACATAAAGCTGTTCGATTCTTCCTGAAAAATAACTCACCTGAATCGCATTAGCTTCTTCATTTTCTACAATCTTACCCGATAATTTTACTGCGTTGCCATCAATAGCACTACTGCCTACCATGGATGTCTGTATATTTGCCAAGGCCATCGCATTCTCTGTTAATTTAAATTGATCCGATGATAATCCTTCTGCTTCCACTTCGGCAGGAATCAAATCCATTCCACAGATTGGACAATCTCCTGGTTCAGGTTGCATAATTTGAGGATGCATTGAACATGTCCACATTTGATCAGTTTTAACTTCTTTATCATGATGATGTATACTTTCTTCTTCTGACAAGCTACCGAATAGTAAACTACCCAACAAAACCCCAAGTGCCAGAATACCTATATAAACTAAAATCTTATTACTTCTCATTTTTCAATTGCTTAATCAATAACTTCATTTGTTCAATTTCTTTTTTCTGTGCCGCTATAATATCTTCTGCCAGTTTTTTTACTTCAGGATTTTGAATATCTGCACGCTCGCTGGTTAAGATTGCAATAGAGTGGTGTGGTATCATGGCTTTCATCCATAGTAAATCACCTACAATTGGAGCTTGAGTTCGTACTAATCCTAATGAGGTAACAAACAATACGAAACATGCGGTAAGGATGGCGATATTTTTCTTCTTATTTTTATACATATTGAGCATAAACAACAACATGATTACTGCCATAGTGGCTATTCCCATACAAGTCATGTAAAATCGTGTCAAACTAAAATACACATGATCTATTGCATACGTATTTAGATACATAGTAACATACATGGTAACAAAAGAAGCACCTAACATGAGAAAAAAATTGGTATACTTGTTCTTATTTGAATTTTCCATAATTCTTTAATTTTAAAAAGATAACATCAAAATTGCCATTCCTATCATGATAGCATTCTCTATAAATGTAGCTTCGGTCATCGGTAACTTTAAAGCAGTACCCAAACAAGCACAACGAATGGATTTTTTATCTAAAAGTGTCTTTGTAACGCCCACCGTAGTTATACTTAACACTATTAAAGTGATGATTAGCGCAATTTGAATTTCAAAACGCATTAAAAACATGATTCCCAACGCAGTTTCAATGAAAGGGTATATCCATCCATAAATCGGTAACTGTTTTGCTAATGGATCGTACATTCTAAATGATTCGGGAAAGCCATTTAAATCTAACATTTTAAAGAAACTGAATACGATAAAAAATAAGCCCATAAAATCGAGCATAAACTCGCTCCAGCTCCAATTTTTATAATGCAATAAAACACTGGCAACGCTTATTCCGAAAATGATTAATAAAAGGGGTAGTAATTGCTGTAATTTACTTTTTTCCTCTTCAAGAGGAGCCATCGAAGTTTTATTAGAAGTAAAGATGTTTTTACTATTCTTTTCCGTTAATGTATATTTTTCTGGTAAGGCCTTTTGTAATACATCTGTTCTGATAAGCTCATTCATCGTTACCTCTGCTTCACCTTTGTCAAGGTAAACAGCCACATCGGTCACATGTTCGTGTGCTCGAAGATGCTTTTCTACTGCAGCTTTGCATCCATTACACGTCATGCCTTCTATTGTATATATATGTTTCATCTTAATTGGTTAAATAATTAATGATTATGGTTTCTGTATAAAAGCTCAAAACCGATTCAATTTGATTAATTTCGAACTTTAACTGTAGTTCTTGTATATCTAATACATCATTAAAATCTATGACACCCGTTTCATAGCTTTTTATTAAAATTTCTTCAGCATCTTTAGCTTGTTTTAGATTTTTGGCTTGAGTATTGTAACTTATTCGAGCAGCGATCCTCTTATGGTTAGCTTTATCCAAAGCTGTTTCTAAAATGTTTTGTCGCTCTTGCTTTTGATAGGCAACCTCTTGTAACCTTAGATTATTTTGCGTCGTTTGTGATTTATTTTTCTTGTTGAAAATTGGAATCGAAAGGGATACCATAGGCATGATGACGTCCTTACCGTTATCACTGAAATTCATATCAGGTCGTTCATTAACCGCAATGTAATCCAACCCAAAACCAATCATAGGTTTTTTATCTTTTTGATTTAACAATTCTGACTGCTCAACTGACTGAAATAACCTATCGTATTTAATCAATTCTGGATGTAAAACTAAATTCTCTGTATTAGGTAAACTATTTTTTGCAGGAATGATTAGTTTGTCGATAACTATGACCTTAGTCGATTTGTTTCGGTTTAAAAGTTTATTGAATTTCGTTTGTTCAGCTTCATAGAATTGAGTCAACACCTGTCTGGATTGCTCCAATTCATTTTGTCTTATTTGTAATCGCAATACATCAACCGCAGAAGCTTTACCTGTCTCGACATACGTTAAAGCTAAAGTTTCGTAGGTTTCAAGTAAAGCTATATTTTTAGCTAAGACCTGTTGTTTTGCTTTGAGTGCATAAAGATCATAATAGGATTGAGATACAGCGGCAGCTAATTTTCGTTTAGCTATTGCAATATCCTCATATTTAGCATCGGCCAGAGCGTTTACATAATTCTCTCTAGCCGTGATTGAGCCAAACCAGGGTATCATTTGTTTTGCAGAAATTTTAAACTGCTGTGCTCCTGTTCTTGTTTCGGGTTCACTAATAAAATACCCAATACCCAACTCTGTATTGGGCAAGGTATTGACCTCATTTACTTTTTCTGAAGCAATTTTGTACTGCAATTCAAACTTTTGAATTTCGGGACTATTTCTTAGGGCTTCATTGATAAATACATCTAACTGCTGCGCATTCCCTATAAAAGAAAAGAGCAAAGAATAAAGAACAAAGACTATTTTTATGTTGAAGTTTAACGTATTCATTGTACCATTCTTTTTAGTTGAGCTTCTGCTTTCCAGCTGTATAATACGGGAACCACAAGTAATGTAATCAGGGCAATAAGCATTCCGCCAAAACTTGGAATTGCCATAGGAATCATAATATCACTTCCTCTTCCTGTAGATGTTAATACAGGTAACAATGCCAAAATGGTTGTTGCCGTTGTCATTAGGCATGGTCTAATACGTTTTACTCCGGCTTCTACTACAGATGCTCTTATCTCCTGATTATTTGAAGGTTTATTTCTATTGAAAGTTTGAGTTAAATATGTTGCCATTACTACACCATCATCGGTTGCAATACCAAACAATGCAATAAAACCAACCCAAACAGCAACACTTAAATTGATGGTTTGTATTTGGAATACCTCTCTTATATTTTCTCCAAAGAAGTTAAAGTTTAAAAACCAATCCTGACCATATAACCATATCATGATAAAGCCTCCGGCAAAGGCTACCGCTATTCCTGTAAATACCATGAATGAGGTCGCTACCGAACGGAATTGGAAATATAGAATCACGAAAATAATCAGTAATGCCAAAGGTACTACAACAGATAATGTTTTTTCTGCTCTCACCTGGTTTTCATAGGTCCCCGTAAACTGATAACTTATTCCATTGGGTACAACCAACTCCCCTAAATCGATCTTTTGTTGAATCAGGTTCTGAGCATTTTCTACTACATCTACTTCTGCATAGCTGTCTTGCTTATCAAATAAAACATATCCTACCAAAAAGGTGTCTTCACTTTTGATGGTTTGCGGACCTTGTTGATACCTAATAGTTGCCAATTCACTTAAGGGAACCGGATTTCCTGTTGCTGTTGGCACATAAATCTGTTTAAGATCTGTTGGATTTGCACGTAATTCTCTTGGGTATCTTACTCTTATACCATACCGTTCTCTTCCTTCTACGGTTTGAGTAAGTACCATACCACCGACAGCGACTTTTAAAACATTTTGAACATCATCTATGGAGATTCCGTAACGAGCAATTTTATCTCTATTGATATCGATGAGCATATACGGCTTACCTATAATTCTATCAGCAAAGACGGCTTCAACCTTAACACCCTCGGCTTGTTTTACAATCCCTTCTAACTGAACCCCAAACGCTTCAATTGTATTTAGGTCCGGTCCCTTTACTTTTATTCCCATTGGAGCCCGCATTCCTGTTTGCAACATCACTAAACGTGTTTCAATAGGTTGTAGCTTTGGTGCAGAAGTGATCCCTGGTAGTTTGCTTACTTTTATGATTTCATTCCAAATGTCGTCTGGTGATTCAATTTCAGGTCTCCAGTTGCGATAATATTCACCATCTTCGTCTTCGATTAACTGAGATCTTTCGACATTTAATAAAGTTGAACGAACACTTGCTTTGTTCTCGGCTGCGCTCGAACTGACTACGCTATTTTCGTTATAAATCAATCGACCATCTTTCAATTCGAATAAACCATCCTCATTGACTTTATAGCGTTGGCGTTCTCCCTCTTCATTCAACATATATTCTGGCTTGTACTGAATAATATTTTCATACATGGAAAGAGGTGCCGGATCTAGGGCTGATTCTGTCCTCCCGGCCTTGCCAACAACTGTTTTAATCTCCGGAATGCTGGCTACCGCCATATCCAATTGCTGTAAAATTCTTTTATTTTCTTCTACACCCGCATGAGGCATTGATGTGGGCATCAGCAGAAAAGAACCTTCATTTAACGATGGCATAAATTCTTTACCCGTATTTTTCATAATGAACAATCCCGTAATAACCAGTGCTGCGGGGACTGATAAAAACAATAATTTATTCGCTAAAGCCCATTCTAATATTCGTGTATAATACCTCCTGAAAAGTGTAAATATTCCCAATACCCCAAAACAAATAATGCTCACAAAAATTAGGTTCAAAAAGATATTCTTATCAAGACCTAAAGGTCTCCAATATGTTGCCAGCAAAAAGATAATAGTGCAAACTGAAATACCAATATTGATATATTCGGCTTGTTTTATAGAGATTTTCTTCTGCAGTCTTAATATAGATGAAACTCCAAATGCGATCAAAATAATTCCTAAGTCATATCCAAGTACCATAGCGACAATCCCAAATACGATTAACACAACACTAATTAGATAACCTAATGTTCCTTTAACATTCTTCTTTCTAAATAAAAACGCAGCAAAAGGTGGAATTAAAAATAAAGCTACAATAATAGAAGCAGTTAGGGCAAAAGTTTTGGTAAATGCTAATGGTATAAATAATTTTCCCTCGGCACCTATCATTGTAAATACCGGGATGAAACTAACAATTGTTGTCATAACCGCCGTTACTATAGCTCCGGAAACTTCTATGGTTGCATTATAAACAATTGTATTTGTAGATAATTTACCATCACTTTCATCCAAATGTCTTATGATATTTTCAGAAAGAATAACACCAACATCAACCATGGTACCTATTGCAATAGCAATACCAGATAAAGCGACAATGTTTGCATTTACACCGAACAACTTCATTGCAATAAAAACCATTAAAACCGCAACAGGTAATATCCCCGATATAAGTATTGAAGCTCGTAGATTAAATACCATAATGATAATGACCAAAATGGTTATAAGAATTTCTAAGGTCAAGGCTTCATTGAGTGTGCCTAATGTTTCCTGAATCAATTCTGTTCTATCGTAAAATGGAACTATGGTTACTTGTGATGTCCTTCCATCTGCTAGAACCTTTGAAGGTAATCCTGAACTTAATTCGTTAATCTTCTCTTTTACGTTATTGATAACTTCTAATGGATTTGCACCATATCGAGCTACCACTACACCTCCCACCACCTCGGCACCTTCTTTATCTAAAATACCACGACGTGTAGCAGGTCCTAATGAAACCTTAGCAATATCTTTGATGGTTATTGCGGTATAATCTTCAAAAGCGACTACAGCATTCTCGATATCTTCAATGGTTTTAATGTATCCTAAGCCACGTACAAAATACTCTGCTCGATTAATTTCTATAGTCTGAGCACCAATATCTTTATTGCTTTCTTTTACTGATCTTACAATATCTCGCAATTCAACATTATATTGTCTCATCAATTCGGGGTTCACATCTACTTGATATTCTTGCACATAACCCCCAACAGACGCCACTTCAGAAACACCTCCTGCAGAAGATAAGGCGTATTTGACATAGTAATCCTGGATACTTCTTAATTCTTGTAAATCCCATCCTCCTGTAATATTTCCATTTTCATCATGGCCTTCGAGTGTATACCAAAATATTTGACCCAAACCAGTGGCATCTGGTCCTAAAACCGGCTTTACAGCCTCAGGCAATAATCCATTAGGCAACGAGTTTAATTTCTCGAGAATTCTACTTCGACTCCAATAAAATTCAACATCTTCTTCAAAAATTATATAGATACTAGAAAACCCAAACATGGAAGAACTTCGTATAGTTTTTACACCAGGAATACCTAATAGCGAAGTCGTTAAAGGATATGTAATCTGATCTTCGACATCTTGTGGAGAACGACCGTCCCATTTGGTGAAAACAATCTGTTGATTTTCGCCAATGTCTGGTATGGCATCAACCGGAACAGGATCATTAGGCAAGAAACCCAGATTCCAGTTAAAGGGTGCATTACTAATTCCCCACCCTATAACTAAGAGGAGAAATAATACTGCTACAAGTTTGTTTTCTATGAGAAATTTTATGCTCTTATTTAGCATGGCTTCTGATTATTAAACAGTTCGACTATGGCATTTTAAAAATGCTTATATCCCGCCCTTATTAGAGTCGGGCAACATAGTATCCTTATGAAATCTTCATAGGATAGATGATCAACTGTTTACAAATCAGATTAAATAGGATTCATCAAGCTTGTATATCTGCCTGACGATAAGTGGTGGTGGATACTCTAAGAATCCGGCTTCTTTTTGTATTGATACCTCAAAAAGGTGTAGATAAGTATATATAAATATAGTCGCTAATAGCTGTCGGTCTATCGATACGTCATCGTATGAAATTTTTAATTCATCCTGACCTTCAATAACCAATTGCTCATCACTACAGCAATTCTTTTTTATGATAGCGCAATCTGAAAGGGTTTGTTTTTTTTGCATTTCCATACCACACCCCTTCGCTTTATGGAAAATAGCAGTATCAACCAAAGTATCCCCACAATAATGCATACCCAAAGTAAATGACATTGTAGACAATAAAACTACAACAGCCATTACCATAGATATTAATTTGTGAACTACTTTTTTCATATCAAGGCAAATTTACGAAAATTTAACAAATGCTGTTTTCGTTTAACAGAAATTTAGAACGAAATGGTTTGGTCGAATTATTTTGGCATGTTATTCTTTAAGTACTTTATGAAATAAATCAGCCAATCGTATCTCTATATACTTAACCACATGTTCTTCTGATTTTTCATTTTGATACATCGAGAAAACTTTAGAAGCATTACGCCTTTTAAGCATACCTATATTCTCTTTAGGGTTTTCAATATCTTCAAGTTTGAGGTTCCACTTTATCAGTGATTGTAGAAGCTCCTTATGAGATTCATATCTTTTTTCGAGTACTTTTTGTCGTTTAAGATCTTCTGGGTCTTTCTCGTCTGCACTATTAATTTTACCGCTTAAGACAGTATACTCATCTCGTATTTGGCGATCAATCTCTTTGGCTTCACTAACCAACCTGAGATAGGCTTCGTGCATCTTTTTATTATAAAACTCTGCAAAATCAAAATATTGATCCATCGCTTTAAGATAATTTATGGCTATCTCTTTATATATTCTTTTATCTTTCTCTTCGGTTTCTTTTAGTTGTTCTCCCAGTTCACTTAGTTTTCCTTTTTGATCTTTGATAATATGGGCAAAACCTTCTTTTTCTGGCAAAATCAACAACTTAGGTGTAATCTCTTTTGGTAAACCCTCGTAGCGATACTTTCTGTATTGAATCTTTATCGAATCGTTCTCTTCTTTTGGTTTTTTAGGTTTCTTTTTAAAATTGAGCTTAGGTTTTTTCAATCCGAAAGCATAGTTATATCCAAAAGTAGCTGTAAATTCACTCAAATTGCCATTATTCCCTCCATTTCTAAATAATTGTATTGCATTGAGACTGAAGTTATGTTGCTCTTTTAAAGTATATGTTATTGCCCCCCTAAGATTGGTAACATTTGTTTGTGACGTTTTACTATTTGAACTATTATACCCTGCAGAAAGTCTTGTATTCAGAGTTTTTTCAAAATATCGTTTACCTACACTTACTGTAGGGCCCCAAGTAGTAGATTCCTCCCTTCCTATAGTATTATATGTTCCATTAATAGAAGTACTAATATTCAGATTCCTCTCAGAAAAATCGATGGTATGTCCTATATTCATGTTATGAAACGTAGAAGCATCCCCAAGCCGTACAACACCTCCCTGTTCGTTAGCCACATCATTCAAAGAATAATTGGTAGTAAGATTTTGGCGTGAGTTCTTTTTATTTGAAAGCACATAACTAACTGTTACTATAGCAGTTTGAGATAATTGTCTGTAATCCAAATTTTCTATTTGCTCATCTAACAGATCACCATCATTAATATCATCAAATTGATTGGGCTTGATATTGGTAAACGTACTAAAATTCGAATAGGACCCCGCTATATTTAATCGTTTTGAGAGGCTTAAAGTTGCATTGACGGAACCCACAGTACGACTGGTGTTATTAGCCTTAAGATTATCCAAATCGTCTCTTTGATATCCTATATTAACGGCTAATGATAGTTTATCGTTAAAAAAAGTGTTAGACGCATCCAGGGTAATATTTTCAAAATCATTGTTAAAAAAATAAGCTCCCAACGTTTCATAACCGGGATCTATACGTTCATATCCAACCCCCAGATTAATTCTCCCCACAGTATAGCCCAAACGCGTGCGAATAGCAGTATAATATTCTGTGGATGCCCGAGTATTAAAAATAAAAGCAATAGGTGATATCTCAGAGTTTTCAATCTCCTCTGCCCTGATATCTTTGGTAATCGCTGTAGTCGCATATTCTGCCTGTATATTAAAGTGCGGACCTAACTTGGCTTCTCCTTCAAGGCTTATTACCAAATTCTCTTGGGGTAATACACCTTTTGCCTCTGGGATGGAATCTAGAGAATTGATATCATCCTTGGCATAAAAGCCTATAAACCCTACCTTGTATTTATCTTTTTGATAACTGGTTTTGATCCCATATCCCATGCGATTAAACGCTGGTACGGTTCTCGCATCTTCATTATCTTCTGTAGCTTTTAATAATCGACCAGACATAGCACTTATTTTTAAGGGCCCCGAAGGGGCTAGATCTACTCCTGCTCCCGTAAACTGATGCCCGCTAAGCGTATAGGGTGAAAAGGTCATGTTCACATTCCCAATATGCCCCGTGATCCACTTGTATTTGGGATGCAAGCTTAATCGATTAAAATTGAATGGTAACTGATATCCCAGATTCTCGCCCTGATTCGAAAAGCTATATGAAATGGGCACTGCAAAACCATAAATACTCACATTAAGAACGCCCTGCAAGAAATAGGTATAGGGTTCTCTACTATTATTGATGTTCGAATCATAGTACACCCCACTTGCCGAAAGCTGCCCGCTTATTTTAAGCGGCTTACTTTTGGTAATTGCATCATAGTCTAGCGATTGCGTATAGGCAATAGTAGAGAAGAGCATGAGTATGTATACTAGCTTTTGCAAAGGGTTATGGATTTTGGATATTTTTATTTTATTAAAAATATTAATAGACTATTTATTGTTCTATTTCTATTTTGTCTTTTCATTTTTAATTAGAAAAACTTTATTGAGCGAGAACTTATAGTTCTTATAGTTAATTTCTTCTGAGGATGTGCAAGGCGTTACTGTGAAGAGTTCTAAGATAAAGTTCCCCCTCATGGCAGATGGGAGTATCTAATTGATCATCCCCTTCTAAAGGATAGCCCTGAACAAACTCTATTTCGGATTTAGTTAAATCCATTGCTCCAAAACGAACATTCGAGCCTTTACCACTAACAAACCATAATTTTCCATCGTAAATAGATTGCCTGCTTAAGTCAGGGTATATACCATCTTGTAATGACATACTAACATCTTTTTGAAGAATTACTTTTCCTGTGGAAGGATCAAAAACTTGATAACGTTCACTGTCCAAACCGTAACAAAGACTATCTTCATCATTAAGCAATAGAGCTATTAAGTTTTCTTTAAATGGAACCTCGTAGCTTGATTCCCATAACTTCTCTCCCGTTTGTAAGTTAAGCCCTATAAACTTTTTCAAACTATGGTCTCTTTTGTGAGCGCTCAAAAATAGTACACTATTGATAACTTGTTGTTTTCCAAAAAACCAATAATCATTATCTAATCTATAGATCCAAGCCAGTTCAATATCTTTATTTAAATTATATACTTCCAGCACATTCCGTTTAGTTAATGATTTACCAGAGGTAGTAATCAAATAATCCGCAACCCAAATCGATATATTTTTACCAAAATTGAAAGAATCTTTTTCTTTATGAGAATCATAAAGTGTAATTAAGTTTGAATCTTTATCAAATAGTAAAAATTCATTACACTTGCTATGAGAACCTAAAAGGTATTTAGCCTTAGAATAACTTAAATCAAACAACGAAGTCTCTGAATTATATACTGAAAGCATATCGGCATTATAGATATACGTAAAAAACGTTGAATCAAATAAGTCATATTTGTAATTAACAAATATTCCTTTATTCAATTTTATCCTTTCTTTTCCTTTTACAAATAGAACACCTCTATTTCTTAGAACCTTATATACATCTTTATAGATAATTTTTCTTATCATCATTCTAACTTGCTAATTCAAAAATTTCATCAAATTGGGCTATTAATTCTTGTCTCAATTTAGCTACTGTAGGATTATTTATACCATATAAAAATTTCCTTGCTAAATCATCTGTTAAAGGTAATTCGTCAATCTTAGATAAGATTGCTGCTCTAAAAGTTTCTCCACTACTACCTGAAGGATTCTTTGCTCCATTAAAGACCCATCTAATTTGATCAAGATCTCTTGCTGCTGTAAGATCTTTCATAAACTGAGTCTGAAAATCTGTAGGAGGCACTCTTAACACAGATTTAAATTCATAGAAAATCTTAAACCCTTCATCTGTTACATCACTAACATCTACGTATCTGCGACCTAATTCTGTACTGTTAAATTCCTCAAACTTCAATTTTCTTCTCGCAAAGTCGTCTGCCCTATCTCCAATGTATTTTACAATCCAATTCGCTCCATCAACCTTAGATCCACCTTCAAGCATGTCAGAGACTACTTTACTAAAGTCAATTAACTCAATGCCATGCTGAGACACTTTGTTTCCAAGATTATTTAGATTAGTAATTATCGCCCTATAGCTTAACCCTCTAGTACCAGCTATTCTAGATATAATATCATCAGTCAAACCCAAATTTGAAAAATTGCGGTTTCTCCTAAGGTTACTAACTGCTTCAAGAGTTAACAAATCTATCCGTAATATAGATTTATTAATAATAACCTTCCAAGCATCAATTAAACTAGGATTTGAATTTATCTCACTTATAAACCTATTTGGATTAGGTACTCTAGTGACATCATTTAAAAAATTTGAAAAATCAGCATTGTTGAGTCCATTTTGTGATTTAACAGTTCCATGAAAGTTTTTGAAATTTTCAAAACCACCAGGCTCGTCTATAAACCTTTTAAAGTTAGTATTACTTGTAGTTTGGTAAAGACTTGTAAGATCACTAAGCCAACAATCTTGTGCAACACCTTGACTGATACTAAACAGTAAGAACAGTAGTGCAATCCGATATTTTATTTTACTCCACATAATTTGTATTGTTTTGATTGTATATTTTGTTTTCCAATTACATTGCCTAAACATATTGACATCAAAACTTTTCCCTGCTTTTTTATAACTCTTCTAACCAAACTGTTTTTATAGTTCCCATACCGTCTCTTGGGTCAAGAGATTCATCAATCCTTGTCACCCTAAATCTGGTATTAGAACTAAAAAGTATTTCTTTTTCACCAGGAAGGGTCGATATTGATTCAATATCTTTTCCACTTCTACCTTGTATTCGTAACAAAACTGGTGTAGAAAAATTTCTTGCCTCCAACGCTTTGGCAGTAGCAGACGATGAATAAGATGCCGACCTGAAAAAATTCAGATTTACCGGACTTCCTACCTGGTAGGTTCTATTTAATTGTGCTGCTGTAATATCTTCTATCCTAAGTAACTCGTTATTATTGAATGAAGAATTCGGAAGTTTAGCCAATGCCTGATTCATTAATCTTTCTTGAGCCCTAAAAGCATCTGTCATCGCAACTCCTTCGTCGCCCCTTAACGCTTTATTAAAATTTTCATATCCGGAAGGCGTTGTATAAAACTGTAATACAGCAGCTTCTTCGGTTGAGAGTCTGCTACCAATTAACGGGTTTCTAAGTAACTCATCATAAAAATGTTTAAATCCAGAATTTTGTAGTAAAATGTTTAGATCACTATTCGTATTAGCAATTTTCCAGGCATTGTACCCTCCCGGATAATTGAGGATTTCATCATAGTGTCTGTTCACCAATACCAATTCGTCTATGGTGTGAGAATGCCATGATCCGCCGAGAAGTTTCCAGCTTTTTACAAGTTCTGGGACTTCTGTAAATTTGCTTATAAAGGTACTAGGATTGTCTGTTCGCGCTATAAACTCTAAAAATTCTAAAAATTCTGAACGATTAAGTGCTTCTTGTGTGCTTACAGCAGCGTGAAGATTTCTGAAATTAGCAAAACCGTTATCTCTTGTTATTTGGTTTTGAAAATCAATATCATTAGTGTTTTTAAACGTAGCTCTTAAGTCAGAAAGCCAACATTGTGAAAATCCTTGACTAATACTTAGTATCAGAAACAGTAGCGCAATCCTATATTTTATTTTATTCCACATAATTTTTTTTAATTGCAAATCTTCGATGTGCTGGTACCCAAGTTCAATCCATCTCTATAATTCTTCCAAGCCTTAATAAAGTCTTCTCCAAGATCAGCTGCATTTATATCTCCAAAGTCAGCTCTGAATGCAGCTTGATAACCTCCAGGTATATTAGATACCCTAGTTCCAGATCCACCTAGCTCGGTAAGGTGATTTACAATAGTTCTTTGTGAACTTGGAGATAACCTTTCTGTAGATCTCAATACATTGACTTCTTCGATAGCATCATTAATCTGATCATTTAAACGTGTTGAGCCTAAACCGACAAATAAAGAGGGAGCAGAAGCTACTAGGGATAACATTTGGATGCGGAATCTTAATTCGGGAGAAATGGCACTTTCATTCAAGGCAGCAGCCAAAACCCCGGCAGCAGAACCTACCACGTCACTTACTAATGCCGCATTTCTTAAGTAACTACCGGCTTTCCATAATACTCTGAGTTGATATGCACCTAAAACAAAAAAACCAACTTCTGCGGTTAGCCAAGCCGTTTTACCTGCTAGTATAGCTCTATTTTTCTTACTTAAGGCAAAGGCTTGAATGATAGGCATGACTATGACTTGACCAGGTTCAAAGTTTTGACCACCAAATGAAAAACTTGATTGTACATGAGCCAACACTATTTGGTTGTAATACAATATTTGATTATCATAATGTGAACCATTTACTGCATTTATCCTGAGCCTTGTTTTCTCAATTATATTCGAATTGAAGTTTTGCCAGGAAAAAATATTCGATTCTAATTGTAATATCTCATCTAAATCTAAGGAAGAGCGGTTTTCTTGAGAATTTTCAATAAAGCTCGTAAATCTTCTATCGACTGGTATAAAATCACCAGAATACATGATTTGCATGCCGATCCATGTAGAAAATGCACTAAAATTATCTGTGTCTAATTTGTCATAGATGGTATTCAATCCTATCGATTCTATTATCCTAAGGATTGCTTTATTAGAAGTAGGGAAACTATTTGATATTTTCATTAGGCTATTGTCTGTACCCTCCAGATTATGAGAATCATAGTCAATATCTTCTGTATTTAAGGGATTCCTACATTCTGTGTTGAAATAGGTACGTAGAAAAGAAAATCTAGTATTTTGATTTACCGCCTGCAATGATTGTGGATTTTCATTCAGATTAATATGTCTAACCACATCATTAATATTATCGCAATTGACTGTAACAATTCTATTCCAAAACTCAGAGTTACTTTCTCTCCCAATCTTCAAATAATAAGAGAATTGCTCAAAAAATGTATTCAAAAAATATTCGGGCTCAATATCCAATCTATTTTTATCAAAATTATTAGTTCTTGCATATCTGTACCAAGCACTATTATTTTGCAAATAATTGTCTTCTATAATATATTCACCTTCTTTTAATTGAAGTGCTATTAATGGTTCTTCATTTTCTACTCCTTTCAGTAATGGTAATAACCAAGAATAACTTCCAGTAGATACAGGAAAACTCTGCGTTGATTCCATATTTGAGTAATTGTAGTTTGGATTCTTTATCAGAACAATAAAATCCGCAATAGTAAAAGATCTAAATAATTCTTTATGATCATTTCTAAGAGCAGCAATATCATAGATTTTCTTGTAACTATTAAGTGAATTTGAGATGTTAGGGTCTTGTAACATATCCACAAACAATGTAAAAACAGCAGGTATCTTATTAAACTCTTCTTGATTTTCCCATGATAAAGACCGGAGAATGCCTAATTGTAACCCTGCGATAGGCTCTTCCTGAAGTGATTCATATTTTGCTCGAACCACACTATTAAACACTTTCCATTTGGCCTCCTCATTTTCAGAACCAGCAACTATATTTGAAAAGGATGTTAAAAAGTTATCTTCACCTGCTTCCGAGAGTCCTGGGAATGGATCATTGGTCATTTTATCGATGACGTTATCTAGCCGTTGTCCATCCCGAAGAGTTACTACGGTATTCACAAAATCAGTATAATTATCAGATGGAATACACAACAGTAGTTTTACAACAGCCTCTTCTGAAACAAGATTATCATTAAAAACCGTTTGGGATAGTATTCGTAGCAGTAATGTTTTGACTACTACATAATCCAATGTTCTTAATCCACAAATATTCAAATCAAAAACTTTTTCTGCTATGGCTGTTGCACTTGGGACATCTCTTTTAGCATTGATCGCGTTACTGATTCTAACAAGCTCTTGTAATTCAGGTTCGAAATCTTTCATCACCACATTTCCACAAAAAGTATCTGTTGAACAACCAGCTATACCCAAAAGATTAATACCTTCATATTGCCTGCTATTTAAATCTAGTGTCAACCTTTTAGGTAGTGAAGGATGTTCAGCAATCAAATAATTCTCTACACTATCTGAAGAAGTCTGGTAGATTTCATTTTTATCACAACTCCCTTTATTCCAATAAAGTTGTAATTGTACATTATCAGAAAATCTTTCGATTTCAACACTTTTTAGTTTGTTATCATTATATGAATAGGAATGTGCTCTATAGTTAGCTGTTCCTGAAACTTCTTTCCACTCATACAGCTTTCCTTCTTCAAGAATGGCAAATACAGCGCCATTACTTTCTTCAGGAACATCATCAGTAAAGATTATAGCCCCATTTCCTGTATAATTCATTATCATACCGTTAGGTGTTAACGCAGAAATATTAAGTGCCCCATCCAAATCATCCTGAAACCAATACAACTTAAAGGATGGATTATGCATTTGCAGCCAGTCCATGTGGGAGAATTTGGTACCATTACCATAGTCTGATAACCAATCGGTTTTTCCCTGCGTAGTATTTAATTGGGTAAACGGGTGTTCTAGCGCAAATACCCCGTGTCCCAGCTCATGTGCCAGGGTACCTTCTAGCGATGTTTTGCCTTCTTCGGCACTAGAGAGATTGCTAGAAAACACAAATCCGAATTGTCGTTTTAGTGGCATAAAACCAGCTACACTTCTGCTCGGTCTTGTGTTTTTTCCCAGAACAAAAACGTAATACGATTTTGGATCGGTGGATCTCGTTTTCTTATACTGAATAATAATATCTCTCATATCACTCGTATAATTTGACATAACACCGCTGTCGCCAACTGCTACTTGGCTTTTCATACTGCCCATGTTTGGAGCTACGGTTACATTAAACGTAACAGATGCTTTCTTGAAAATACCGTTTAGCTTGGCACTTAATACGTCATCACTCGGTAACTCGGCACCATCAACAGGAACAATCGTAACATTAACTTGTTTATCTGATAAATGCCATAGTGAGAAGACACCAGCGACCGTTTGTTTTGGAGTTTTATTCTTTTTAGGCTGTATTGTAGCGTAAATATTTTGATATTCAAAGGTGTAATACCCACTTATCTTTACACTAATAATCCCATTACCCAGGTTTTGATAAGGAATATTTTCTCCATGTTCTGTTTTGATCACCAAATCATCTATAGATAGTGTATTATCTGATATCGCTACTTTTGCCTTGATGATATCGTCCTTTCCGTTTCCTATGGCTTTGTTGATGATATTATACGGATTTCCCTCTACATCTTTGATTTGTTTATAGTACTTGCCTAATTGTTGTTCCATTCCCTGAGGAATCCAATCAAATCCATATGCATACTCTGAAGCATCCATAAAGGTTACTTTAATCCCTTTTTCGGTAAGTTCTATCACATCACCCTTGCTATCAATTCCATCGGTATTATCAGGATTGATAGCACCTCCTTGTGCCAATTGCCCTCCTTGTCTAATGTTACCGTCTGTATCTACATGAAAGATATCACTAGTACCATCTGCATTGGTATCCATAATAATAATGTCATCACCCCCGGGATATTCAATTGTTGATTCACTTATAGGATGCGTAATAACAATGCTACCATCGGCTGCAATACTAATATTATCGATAGTAATATCATAATCGAGATTGATATTCCGTAGATCATTATCTCCTTCAAAGGGATCGAGTACATCATTTATAGAAGTAAGTCCCCCCCAGTTTTTGTCATAATCTGTTTGTACAATACCTTCAATAAGCTGATAATCTGTATTGATTTTGATCCCTTCAAAACTCACCTTAATTCTAGTGTCGTTCAGGTAAGGAACGACTATATATCCCCAACCAGAGAAGATCCCTTTTCCATCGGTACTTTCTTCTACCACGGGTACTCCTCTATTTTCTTCGTCATCCCTCTCTTTCTCTTCTTCTGTCCTTTCATCGGCTAGGTAGCGTACATTACCCGCAGTAATTTCTTTGACCGTTACCGGAAAATCCCCTGCGGTAAATACTTCATTGGTAATGATACTGGTTAAAGGTTCTTGATTGGTAATCTCTATATCTGGTGGGCGAATTCCGCAATTATAGCTCGCTGTATCACTATTTTCGATTGGCATAGTAAATTCAGATATCTGCGAATAGGCAAAGGGACCATTTTCCATACACTGCCCTCCTACCCTAAACTCGTAGGTTACACCAGGCTCTAAGTTGTAGATCGTAGTATATTCAGAAAGACTTTTTTCATTAAACCATATGTTGGCCTGGTTGGCATCGCCAGTATTCTTTTTTCGGTATTGAATATCATACGCCAAATGGTCGACACCTTCCCAATAGATTTTTTCTGTTGTTTTATTGGTAGCCTCAGAGATAATGGTCCTAGGTTCGGCGCATCTGCCGGTATGCGTAAAGTAAAAGATTTCACTGTATCCATCATTTTTAAAAACAGACGTCTCACTAATTCCGTCACTTACCATAGCCCGTACACGCCATCCATATTTTTTATCGGGTAATAATTGTGTTTCTCCTGGGCCATATAACAAGGTAGTAGCTAATGTAGTAGTTTGATACAAGGGTCTACCTGCTAGAAATGCAGCTTGCGGATCCATTTGATTATCCCATAACTCGGTCAATGTAAATTCGTAAGATACATTGGTAGCATTAAGATGACGAGGAGTCCACTGAAAAACTATGTTTTGAGGTTCACGCATTAATACCTGCTCCCCGCGAAAAGGCAAATTTAAAAACGGAGGATCATTGAGCACAAGATATACCGGCACACAGCTCTTACGAGAAATTTGTTGACCGGACAACGCATCATAAACTTCGAAGCAAAAACGATATAGACCTTCAGGCAAAGGCGTGCTATATTGTTGTGGAGCGATGCCGGTAAGGTTCTGTAAAGAAAAATAGGGTTGCAAATCTAAATTACTCAATCGTAACGGAACGCCCCCATCTAAAAAAATGGGATTGGCGCCCATCACGACATCACTACTACGTATTGAAAGTCCAGCATTATTCTCGATAAATAATTTTAATTGTACTTGTCTGTTAGCTTCTGTTATATCGGTAAGCAACAGATTTAGGATTAGTTTTTCTGAGCTGGCAGTTCCATACTCTGAAAGCTTCAGGCTGTAAGGAGGTATCACTTGTGGATTTGCTTGTACAGGAAAAACCTGAGCACTTATCCATAGCGGAAAGAAAAACAAAACAATTAAAAAATAGTGTGCATATGGCTTCATCTGTTTTCGCTTATTTTTTGTGTGAATCATTATTGAACAGGCTCTTTTTGTACTTTTATATCTATGAGGATGTATGAATTTTGTCCGTCTTGTACAAAATCTTTTATTTTTATCGCTCCTTTCTTTCCATCCTCAGTCTGAAAAAGAACAATTCGTGGCACTGTTTCTTTATCGAAATTTTGTAAACCCCCTGGGGTTTCTTCTATACTTAAATTCTTTAAAAGCGCATCGTTCTGCATGGCGTCAAACTCTTGAGTTGTAAGTGAGGCAGAACAGTTACACAACTCTTGGGAATTAATAAAAATCGTATTCTTCGCTTCTTGTAAAGGCGCAAAAGTAGTTTCTGACAGTTGATCAGGACTCACAAACTTGTTGCGTGTAAACGTTTGATTTAAACCAAAAAACACCAAATCAATATTTTTTTCGATTTCGTTAGTTACCTCAGTATTTGTATACACCTGGCGTGTTGAAATACTAAAGAAACTCCCTACGGTGTTGGCCGTATGAGCTGTATTAATCCCCAATCTGATATCAGTAAAAGTTCTAAGATTTGTATTTGCAAAGACTTCAATATTTTTTTCGATTGTTTTTACATCCTTACCATTAGATGCTTTCAAAGTAATTGTTTGCATTCCTGGCTCTGTAAATATTACTTCGGGATTTTCTTCTGTTGAAATTGAGAGATTTGCTCCTGTAAAGCTCCATTCATAAGAAGTTGCACTTATCGCATTATTTTGAAGTTGAACACTCACCGGCACCTGGTAATCGTCATCTTCAAAAGTGGGTTGAAATTCGAAATCTGAAACCAGAAGAGGTGCAACGGTAATTGTTTTTTGAAGTTCATATGTTTCTCTTCCATTACTAACCTCCAAAGTGATTTGGTGATCTCCAGGATCGGTAAATATTACTTCTCCCGGATTTCTATCCCTAGAATTAGATGGAGCTCCTCCGTCAAATGTCCAAATATAACTGTTAGTTCCAGAGGAATTATTTTGAAAAGTATATACTGCCGGAGAAAAATTATCCACCAGATTAGTAATTTCAAAATCTACGATTACAGGATCATCAATTTGAATCTCTAGAATCTTACTGTCTCGAGAGCCGTCTTGATTGGTGCCAATAAGTTCTATTTCATAAACTCCTTTTGCCTCGTATCTTATGACCCCTGGATTACGATTCACAGATCGTGAAGGTGAACCTCCTTCAAATCTCCATTCGTACTCTTCGGCGCCTTCTGTTCTATTAAAAAATACAACTTGAACGGGTATTGAAAAATCTTCGTTGAAAACATCAAAATCAAAATCAACAATAACCGGTACCGCTTCTTCTTTGGCACAGCCAAAAAGAAGAAACAGGACAATAATATTTAGTGTTTTTTTCATTTGAACTTTTAGTATTTCAATCATTCTGATAAGTACATTGCATTTACTGGTTTACTCGACTATGAGTTTACGCGTTTCTGATCCGTTAGGAGTTTCTAATAACATTAAGTATATTCCTGTGGGCATTGAAATAGTATAGTCCAACACATACTCCTGATTATCTTCCTCTGCGCGCTCATGCATCGTTGCTCCAGAGATAAGGTTTATAATTTTCACGTTAATGTTAGATGCTGATCCCAGACTAATTTTGGTCTTAAAATCACCGTTGCTAGGATTAGGGTATAGAATAAATTCTTCTATGAACTTTTTTTGAGAAGTAGTTGTTTGGGGTGTTTCAATTGCAGGCTGAACTAAAATAGTCTTGGTAAAGTCCTGATAACAATCTCCCTGGTATGATCTTAAATTAATATCATAGGTTCCTTCTTCTTCAAACTTCAGTATTAATTCTTCCCTGGTTTCAGAAATCATTTGTACTCCTTCAGGAATTGTCCAATCCACTGCTTCACCCATTGGGTTACTCACATTAACAAGCACTACATCCTCATTCGCATATGCCTGGGTGGTAATTAAGAAGTCAGAATCTATGGGTCTATCGAAAGCCTCTACAATAACTTCTCCCGCGCCTACACAACCTGATCCCGTGGTAATTGTAGCCGTATACCTACCAGTTTTGGTAAGGGTAACGGCAGCATTTGTACTGGTAAAACCAGTGTCACTCGACCAGAAATAAGTCGCATTGGGATCATCTATACTGATATCAAGAGCTAGCGATTGTTCTCCACAAAGGGAACGTTTTTCTTCTAGATCAACCACTACAGGATCCGGATCGGTTAACGTCTCTTCATAAAAAGCTATACATCCGCTAGCATCAGTAATCGCAATCGAATATGTGCCTGCTACTAACCCCTGTGACTGATTAGAAATGGCTCCTGTGTTCCATAAATAAGAATATGGAGGAACCCCACCGGTAACATTGATACTGATCTGTCCATCATCGCCTTCAAAACATGTTGGAGAAATAACTGATAATGGTTCAATTTCTATATCATTTGATTGCTCAACTCTTATATTTGCTTCTATCTGACAACCTTTTGCATCTTTAACAAAAACTACATAGGTCCCGGCAATCAGGTTATTTATAGTTGAAGAAGTATCTCCATTACTCCATTCGTAGGTATATGGTGCCACACCCCCTGTAGTAATAACTTCTACCCTGGCATCATTACCGCTTGCACAGGTAACATCGGTTTTTCTAAAGGTAAGCGCTAATCTTTCAGGTTGCGGTAAATACTCCACCACATCAAGAGCTTCTGATAACTCATAAACACGGGAACCATCTGCTCCAATTCGTGACATGTAATTTCCCAGAACTATACCATTTTTATCCCTCACATTTAGCGAATAATTAGTAGCCGTATCCAGAA
Source organism: Aquimarina celericrescens (assembly GCF_042682765.1). NCBI lineage: Bacteria > Pseudomonadati > Bacteroidota > Flavobacteriia > Flavobacteriales > Flavobacteriaceae > Aquimarina > Aquimarina celericrescens. The sequence goes on from NZ_JBHUHY010000002.1 coordinate 662,488, forward strand.
AATCAATGTGATTATCGTTAATTGAAAGCTCTTCCCAACTGCCGTCACTTAGTTGTATTTTCCAATCATAAAAATATGAGGTTAAATCTCCTTTATCGTTCGTTGGAACTGCAACACTATAATCAGGATTTTCTACATCGAATGGAACCCCGCCGCTCACTGTCGCCACCAAAACCCCGTCCTGAAACTGATCGGCTACTCCATCAAAATTGGTATCTATATTATCACTAAACTCATTTTCGGCGTTACAGGAAATAGGGTATATGGTTATATTTACTTCAAGTTTTGGTGGTTGAGCAAGTGTAATAGTTTCACTAATTGTTGTACATCCTTCTTTATTGGTTGCATCATCGTAATTCGCATCCCTCGCAGTAATTGTGTATTCACCTTCTCCAATACTATGTAAGGTAACCAAATACCCTTGGCCTTCATTATAAACAGCAGATGTGGTATTAATGATGGTGTTATTTTCATCTCTCCATTCAAATTCATAAGAATTATCATTAAACGCAGTACCGCCATTGATCGTCGCTATGATTCTACCATCTTCAAATTCAAAGGCTGTAGGTTCATTCAGTATTTCTGTGGTTAGCGATAATGAAGTAGTCGGTTGAGTTATGGTTACTACTTTTTCTATGATTGCACCAAGTTGAATGGTTCCATCTATTACTGTCTGTATTTGTGCTTCACAACCATTACGATCTCTTAGTTTGATAGTATAGGTATCTGGTAATAGATTTGTAATGCGATGGCTAGTTGCTGATGAAAAAGCTACCCAATCATCTTCATTATACGCTTCTCCACTTCTTTTGATTAGATATTCATAGCCCCCTACACCCCCAGTTGCATCAAGGGTTATTGCTCCGTCTTGACCCCCGTTACACCAGACATTAACAGCACTATCTGCAGGTTCGCCAACAAAAGCTACAGGTGTTGGATTACCAACCTGAAAAGTTGCTTGATGATAACTCGCTCCTGTAAAATAGGGTTCATCATTGCTATTGTCTCCAATCATATTAATTACAAAGTCTGGACTGCTATGCTTAAGGCTATCGATCGTGATTTCATTTCGCTCATTAAAAGTATAAACATTATTCATATTTCTAATCACACCTTCCCCTTCTTCTGCCGAAGGATCTGATACGACAAAACCGAAGACATCACCCTCTATTAGAGGTCTGTCAAAAGTTACGGTTACGCTTCCGTCATTACCATCATAACAACTCACTGGTGCGGTAGCAACATTTACAATGCGGGGTGCAGACTTTCGAATTATATAGCTCACCACATTCTGACTACCTTCGTCATCACAAGACAATGTTCTGAATACAATTTCTTTACCAATCACAGATTCGTCAAAGTGATCTGGGTAATCTGCTAGTATGATATTACGAGTAGGACTAGATGCTCCTGGTAAATCAGTCCATACAAGAGCGTCTGTACCTTCTAAAAAACTATATTGCCAGTCGTATACACTATTATTAAAACCTTCTGAAGCGCTTAGGGTAAATTCATCTTCATACCCTATCAAATCTGATTCTAAGGTTCTAGTGATTTTGGGTAAAGGCGTGATTTTCCAATTAAAACGAAGTTTTTGACGAACTTCATACGAACCAAAAAAATCATTATTATCACTTTGTCTTTCGTTAAAAAAACCACTATCGCAGGGATCTATATTTGGTTCTATAGGATAAGTTTTTTTAACTCTTCCGCCTAGATCCCCACTTACACATTTTTTTCCTAATAATAAATTAACTTTATCTTTACCATACATAAATACATCTATCCGTTCTACAACACCTTCTAATACATATTTTGTATCACGATTACTTCCAATAGTGAAATTTCCCTTTTTATACTTTATAAATGTTTTAGAAGTGCCATCACTAAAATGGGCCGTTAGTATGACATCTTCTTTACACCTACCATCATCAAAATCAGCATCATAATACCAATTACTAATATCAATCTTAGTCAACTGCCCATACTCTACAACATTTCTACCCACCACCGTAAAATCTGTATCGGTATCGTCGCAACTCTCAATTCTAAAAAATACCTTTTGATCAATAACAGATCGATCTAAAAAATCGATTAATCGAATACGCAATCGACGACTTGGGGGTCTTGGAACATTAATCCACTGACCTGTATAACCTATGCGGTATTGCCATTGATAATTGCCGCGAGGTCGAAAAAAACGTCCTCTTTTAGGTGAAAGTGTAAAAAATTCTTCATATCCTAGATTTTCGTTACTCATGTTATAAGCCGTTCTTAAGTCAATTCCAGTTTTTGTAGTCACTTGATAATCAAAGGAAAAATCTACACTGACCTCATCTTCAAATGAATAACTATTACCTGTAGCGTTAATTTCGCAAGTGTTTGAGTCAATCGGTATTTCGTATGTTTCGTTTACTTCCTCCTGTTCGCCAAAAGGAAGACATCCAAAACCAGATCTACTCCTGCTATCTTTTGCATATACGGCTACCACAAGTTTACTCACAGTGCCTTGTAAGATATAGCTCTGATCTGCCGCACTCGTACTGCCATCACGATAATCAATAAAGGTTCTGGGAGCTTGTCCTCTTGTAAAATGGGCAGTTACCCTAAACCGTTCACTACATTTCCTATCTTTAAATGTGGAGTTGTATTGGTAGTTACTTATGTTAATAACCGTTTCTTGGGCAAATAAGGCACAAGAACATAGTATAAAAATCAACGAGACTAAAACTTTACTATATCTTTCCATAATCTAATACGTTATTTCTTTGGTAATCAAATTTGAATGACTCCCATTTGCCGTCATTGCTTTTATTTGATATACATATATATTATTGGGGGATACCGATTGATCTTCTACAGCGTGAATGGTTCCTGAAAGTTGTTTCCATAACACCGGTTTTTCTTCTTTTTTTGATTTGTAAATCAATACCTCCACCACTTCTGCTGGCATTTTTCTCCAATTCAGTATTACTTTATTGGCGTTTCTATCTGCAACCGCTGTAAATCCTTTGATGAGGTTTTTTTGTAGTACCGAATTTTGTGTTACCACAGTTATAGGTGTTGAGGGTTCAGACATTAATTTGTTCTTATCTTGCGCAAAAATCGCATAGCGGTATTTGAGTTTTGGCTGTACTTTTTTATCCACAAAAGAGGTTACTGTATCTGTTTTAAAAAGTAACACCCATCCTTTTTCGGGTGTTGCAGTGTTTTGCCGATACAATTGGTGAGTATCTATATCATCACTGGTACTATTAATCCATTTTAGAAAAACGCCATCTTTTCTCGTTTTATAATCCAAAAATATAGGTGACGAAGGCGGTACTACATCAGGTTTTGTGAGCTTCACTTTTTCTGAATAATCCGACATGTTATGACGCTTATCTACTGCAACTACTTGGTAAAAGACTTCTCGATTTAGTGAATTGATTTGTACCGTATCCTTAAATGCATTTTTTTGCACGGGAGTATTGGTTATTTGAGATACTTCTTCTTTTTCGATATTACCTCTAAAAACGCGGTACCCCAGCATATCATTTTCTACATTAGCTTGCCATTGGAGTGTTACAATACCCAAGGTGTCTATAACGCCTACTATTCCAACAGGAGCCGCTGGAGGTATTGAATCGACCGTTTGAACAAAAGTAGCCAGGGATTTACTTTTTTGTTCGTTTTTCCCAATGGCTGTGATGGTAAAGTAATTAGAAGCTGAAAGCGCATCATACGAAGTTTTACGAGAACTGGGTGGTAAATCACTTTTTACGACCTTATAAGGCCCATCTTGTTTTGGAGCCCAGTTTAATTCGAAGCCTTTAATTTGTTTTTCGGCTTCCTTTAAAAACTCCCATTCTAATATAACTCTACCAGAAGATTCTAGTGTATGATTTATGATCTGAGGATGTGCCTTTAATTTTTTGATTCCTCTTGCTTCAATGATTTCAGAAGGTGGACTTTCTTCTCCAAAAGGCGAAATCCCCTTAACCCGGTAATAGTAGGCTTTGTCATTTTGAGATAAGGTATCCACATACCGCATTCTTTTAGCCGCAGATTTTGATGCACCATTAAAATTGACTATTGGTTTATCACCCAATCGGATAAAATCAGTACCATTTTCTGATTTTTCTACAAAATAGGTTGTATATAAAGAGCTGAACATTTCGTAATCCCAAGTAAGTATAACAATCTTGTCGTCTGGTACAGCAATCAGATCAATTGGTGAGGGTAATACTGCTGCTTTTGCAGATTTAATTACTACAGCACCTGGTCCTACCTTTAACAATTCTTCAGGAACCGCAGTCATCACCTTGTATAAATATTCTTCTCTAGGGCGTATGGTGTTATCTTCATATCCTAAGGCAGCCATTTTTGCTGCTTCAAAACTCATATCTGCAGCAAATAGCCCAAAAGAAAAACGCTGTTCTATTACCTTAGATTTATTTACAATTTGTGCTATTGCTCCCGCTTCTTGCATACCCTCTACCTCAAAAGTATCTCCATATAATGCTTGTGCCAAAATAGCGGCATAGTCATCCCGGTCTGCAATACCCTCCCAAGCCTCTAAAGGTTTTGGCAACATCGGTGTAGGTGTCAATAATTGTCTTTCTGGAGTTGGTAGCAATACTCCGCCACGTGCTATTGTATAACGCTCAATACGATAGCCATAGGTATTTGCCTTTAACCAACCAGAAGGTGTGGTTACTCCCCACCTTAATAGTATTTTGTTATCTTGCACCTTGGCTATAACTTTTACTTCTGGTACTATTGTAGTCTCTTGAGCTACTAGTGCAGAGGAAACACCACAGAGCATAACCAAGACTAAACCTAGCTGAGAAAATATGCGAACTATTTTTTCTTTTTTTAACAAAATTTTTCTTTTTCTGTGTGTGATTCTACTTAAAATTTCATTGGGTTCTTAAACTGATAATTTGCCGAAGTTCCTGGAATGCCTCCCGGCAAATTGTAGTGTAACTTTATCGTATACTTTCCATAAGACATTAATTTGAAAGTAGTTTCTATAATACTTAACTCTGGTGCATCAGGAGCGATAAGAGCACTCACAAAATCGTTGATTACCCGAGTTCGGATATCCATATAATCTGCATGATATGTCTTAGGTAGATTATAGCGATACGGAAATTGCGTAGCTACAAAGCTCAAATTGGTACGATTTTCTAAACTGGTTATATAATTACTAAAAATTGGCAAGGCTCTTTTGGGCCTGAATCCTAATAATGTCGTGTTTCGACTGATGCTGTATTTTGTCCCCAAGGCATATTTTTGATAAATTATGGGGTCAATATCGGTTGTGAAATAAGCATCTTTTAAATCAGATTCTGCCAAAATAAGTGCTTGATTTTCGGTATACGCTGTCCCCTGTAATTCTGCCAAATCAAAACCTTCATCACTTTTGACCTTAGAGGATAAATACATAACTTCTGAAGCGTTACCAATGATACCCCAATTGTTCTCCTGGGTATCAATATTCTTGACTTTTGCAGCAAAAGTTTTGTAGTTACTAGTACTAAAATTATACGCTAGTCGCTCTATTGTCCCTTCTTTTACAACATCTTGCGCCGTATTCTTCTTAATTCTCACAACATTCTCTTCTCCATAGTCTTGTTCCTTGATTTCAGTTTTTGCACTACCTGTCTGGCCCGAGGCCTTAGTAAAGCTGGCAAGTGTCATCTTGTATGATGAGGATTTTGCGATATCCGGAATTTGGTAATACAATTTATTTTCTGCCGCATTGTAAGTAGGAGCAGCTTCTTGTTCTTCAAAGTTTTTGCCAATATATTTTACCACACTCTGCCATTGTGCATTATCAAAAAGGTAATCTTGTCCTTGTTTCAGTTTGATGTATCCTGTTTTGTATTCATCTGTATAAAAATACTGCTGATTAACCACTGGATATGCATATTGAATATTCTGCAGCGGAATATGATCTGGTGCTGTACCTGTAGTGAAATTTCGTTCTTCTGTTTCTAATGCTTTTTGACCATCTTCTAAAATAGTTTTGAACACTCCTCCTACTTTTTCTTGAAAACTTACCGATACTACAGCTTTCAATTTGGTGGCGGGTGGTAAAATATCTTCTGGGATAAAAGTAACCCGACTATTTCCTGAGGCCCATTCTAATGTTCCTTTGATTTCTTCTTCGGCTTCATTGGTTACTGTAAACTTTTCTAATACCACTTTGTATGTGTTATCTCCACTATCTTCAGGAATTATGATAGGTTGGTTTACTTTTAAAGAAAAAGTAGCCTGTGGTGCGGCAAATACATCTACGCCAGTATCATTATCTTCAGGAGTCACATCAGCAATCATCTTGATTCCATTAAGAGGACCTTCATTTTCGAACTCACACTCCTTACCAAGGGTCACACGAAGTCTAAAACGTCCGCTGATCCATCCATTAAGAATGGAATATTTGCCAGTCATATAGCCCCGCATCCAAAAAGGGTTAGGTAATTTGGCTTGCATCAATACAGCGGCACCCCCTTTGAAAATAGAGACCTTTTTCTTTTTAAAAAATAACTTAATCTTGATCCCGATCTCACCCTCCATATAAGCATACGCCTGACCGTTGGTGTACCAGCCATGAATTCCTACTGCGTCTCCTGTATTGGCACAGCGTGCATCTCCATAATTCTTCATCATCAAATCAAATCCAACACCCGCCCTAAGTCTCGCATATAGCATCAGAAATCGCACCTCCTTGGTATCAAAACTCAAGTCTGCTCCAAACGCAAAGCCACGACCCGTACCTAATGCATTCTCATCTCGCATATAATCCAAAGTTGTTGCATCGACTCCCATAATATCAGCTACAGCAGCAGGCGGCGGCGGACTGCCTAGTATTTTGGTCCCCGTCATAAAATACCCATCAAACTTTACAAAAGCAGGTCCTACGCCCAATTTGAGTCCAACTCTATTATCGGGAATTCCTATATAGATAAACCAATCATCTTTTCCTACAAACATCTCGCCCCAGCCGGCTCTACCTTTATCTCCTACCCCTGTAAGAAAGCCTCCTGGCGTATCAACAAATACATTGAGTTGGGCATGAAAAGTATCATTGACAAAATCAAAATCCATCCCCAAATATGCTGTTACATGACCTTTACCACCTACTATTTCTGTTTTATAGTCTTCTTTGGCCTTGTCCAACCAGACCTTACCTCCATTACTATCTGCAACTTGATTCATTAGATCTGTATCAGCTAGCTCTGCTAGTTTATTCCTTAATTTTGCTTCAGGATTCATCATCTCAAAAGCTTCAAAAAACTGCGCTTCACCATATAATCCCATTCTGCGAACACCGCCACTAGAACTAAACTCTATTTCATATCCAGCACCAAAATTGACCACTCTATCACTTCCCACTTCACCAAAGACCATCGTCTTAACGCCTAATCGAGTTTTTTTGTTGGGTTCATAAGACAGACCAGAGGGTGAAAACACCTCTACATTACCTGGTTTTCTTGTCATTTTATAATAAGCACCGCCTGCTACTCCTGTAATCGTCATTGGTCCTACAGGAATTTTGAATCCCTCGACTACTGCATCTACATACCAATATCTAAAGTCTTTTTTACCAAAAACTGCCTTAGACTCGATACCTTTTAATGGTCCAAATGAAGCATTAATAGTACCCGCAAACCCTTTTCCATAAACTGAATCATTTTCTCGAAGGAATAATTCGCCATAAAAGTCTACCACACCGATATTAACATCCAAAATCATTTCAGATACAGCTAAGCCATCATATTTCCATTTTTGCTTTCCTTCTGAAGCATCATTTTTACCTTTAATCTCCAAACGTGCATCTGCACTAAAGCCTTTATCTTCTTTACTCATCAGATTGACTTTAAGATTAAAGTCTAATTGCATTTTGGTATCGTTTACACTAAAATCGATATCTCTTATTGATACTGGGAAACCGGCTAGTTCTACGGTATCTTCATAACCAAAGCGATCCACAGAAATCAAGGGAGACTCTGTTTGTAGCACCAAACGCTCAAAGGTAATTCCTTTGAACTCTACAGTTTTTTTATTTCCATCATCATCGAGTACATTTTGACCTTGAGCATCTACAACATCAACACCTTCGTTTGCCAATGATTTTTTTTGATTGGCAGAAATCGCCATTCTTCCATTTAGAATCGCTTTGGGTCTAAAACTGCCATCAACTACATTGAGCTCTATGGCAGAGTTGTCTAATAATTGTGCCTTAGCCTTAAATACATCAAATTCTATCGTTTTACCAGTCTCAACAGACATCATAAATTCTTCTTCAGAGATGAGGCCTTTGTATTTGAGCCCTGGCTTATTTTCTTCTTCTTCATCATTTTCTTCTTCTTCATCTTTTTCTTCTTGATTCTGCATCTGGCTTGCTAGCTCATCAGAAATTGGTAGCACAATCTGTCCTTCAAAACCAGCTCCTACCAAATTATTGGCAGCTAGGTCTATGGTCATTTTATCTACAGAATACGCCCATCCGTTGGTCTCAGAAGTAATTCCCTTATCGATCCTAATTATATTATTGACAGAAAAACTTCCAGATACTCCATGACTATCCAGTATCATATCTTCGGCCTCAAAAGAGACGCGTTCTTCCCCTTTTTTTGCTTTACTTTTAAATGGTTTTGGAAGTCCTATTTCCAGAGAGGCTATGTATACCCCTTGCCAAGTCCTTTCGTCTCCATGCAACCAGCCATTTTCTTGATAAATACTAGGAAAACTTACTCCTTCTGTACGTAGCGTACTAAAATCAAAAACTGCATTATTCACTTCAAATGTAAATAGCTCTTCCTGACCTTTGATTACAAAAGGTGTAAGACCGATCTCGACGATCATATCACCCCAATCAGACCCTACTGCCTTAAATTCTCCTCGTACTCTATTGGGTATTTGTATAGGGTTTTTAAGAGCTCCCGTATACTCGATTGTTGGTCTCTCATCTAATTCTCCATTCTCTTTCAATGGAAGCACAACATTCCTAGAAAATTGTACTTCACCTTGAATTTGCATTTCTTCGAACCCTTCACAAGTAATTTTTACATAAGTCTTGTTTTCGACATCTGCCGTATCGTAATCAAAACCTCCTTTTAACAATAAAAGTGATTTGCCACCTCCAAATGGAATAAATATATCTCCCAACAGTACCAAATCACCCCCATCGATAATACCTCCTTGATGGGAAAGCTTGATATTACTTGCCCCAAAAAATAGTTCTACAGGTAATCCTTCTTCGTCAGTCTGAGGAAGGATAAGCTTCGCAAAGACCAATAGCTCAGTATAATCTTTGGTAAAACTAGCTTTCATAAAACCTAGTTGGTATTCGACTTCATTGATTTTGTGCTTGATCCCAACAGGCAAAACCTGAATATCCTCATTAGAAAAAGAGGAAATCCATTTTCCTGTACTGTCAATCTCCTTAAAACCTCTTTCAGCCTCTGATCTCGCATCAACAACACTTTCTGGCATTCGAGGAAATTCTTTGGCTATATTATCGAAAGTAAATTCTGGACTACTTATACTATTTATGTTGCTCTTTAAAGGAAACTTTTTATCAAGTTCAGGAAAATGAAAAGATTGTGAAACCAGTTTTTCTTTATTGAAGATTTTGGTGCTATTAGATTTTTTAATTATTAATGAATCACCTTCTGAACAATAAAGAGCTATGGGCAGAATTAAGGTTATAATTATGAGTAATTTCATTTTCATGGGACAATTACGATTTATGTGACAAAAGAAAACTCGAAACCACTTCATAGGCTTCTTTGAGTAGGTAGTGCAACTGCTGAAAAGACGTTGGTTCGGTTTTTCGAGTTTTAAAATGGAAAATTATAAAAGAATGTTAAGAAAAGAGTGTCAGATTATAATTTGGCACCTCTAATTTGTATTTATTACAAAATTTTTCAGCACTACAATCAGAGTGAATATACCTTAAAATAAAGGACAAACAGATATTTTTCCCGAAAGCAACCTCCTTGTCGAAGCTTGAAGTTTTGACTTCACCAGAACTACTATTTTGGTCATTTCAGAAAAAAAAATCCTTTTTGGCCTAAAAAATATGGTAAGTACTATGACAAAATAAGCGTCTGATTAAAAGAATATTTTGGTAATTCAAACTCCAAATATTGCAGAAGTCTGAATATCACATTTTGTAACAAGGAAGCTGGTAATAATCTAAAATCATATAGTCTTTCTTCATAAATCATTTTGTAACTTTAGAAGAAAATACCTCTTAATCCTAATTAAACCGACCTTCATATTATGCCTTTTACTGCTGAACAACTTGGAATTTTAGCCGAAAAAACGTCTCATTTTCTTCTTATTCTGAAAAAAAATGGACGAATAGTTACCTATAATAATCGTTGTGGGATTCTTTTTCCGATAGATGAAGGTGACAAAATGGTAAAGTACATTACCAACTATATTATAGATAGCGATGTAAAGGCCTTTAAAAAGTCTCTCTCTTTTTTAAATAACAAAAATGCGATCCTTAGTAAGTCCTTCAGTTTTGCGACTGAAAAATATGGAGTCCTATCTCTAAAATTTGATATGACGTACCATAAAGGATTAATCTATGCTGCCGGAATAGATACTACAGAAGAGTATAAAGAACATCGAGCACTAAAAACAATCTCAAAATTAACGAAGACGGGAGCATGGTATTATAACCCAAAAAATAGGGACATGTATTGGTCTAAAGGATGTTATGCGATTAAAGATCTAGATCTGGATGTGAAAATCACCAGGGAATTAGGAGCAAGTTTCTACCCAAAAGAAAATAGAGCCAGAATCGAAAGTTATTTAGATACGCTTATTCAAACAAAAAAACCTTACAAGTACACTGAGAAGATCATTACACAAAAAGGAAATGAAAAATGGATAAAAGTAGTTGCACATCCAGTACTTTACAAGGGTGAGGTAGTGTTTGTAAACGGTACCATAGCAGATGTAACCGATCGTCATAATTATATAGAACAACTAAAAGAAAACGAAGAAACCAAGCGTTTAGCTTTAAAAGGCATACAATCTGGTTTGTTTGACCATCATATCGAAAAAAACGAGGTTTTTTATAGCTTGGATTTTAGAAAAATGTTAGGATTACCATTAGATCAAGATTATGTGTCTGAGAAAGTGTTTAGAAAAATGATACATCCAGAAGATGTTGTATCTGCGATTGACAGGCATTTGAAAAATCTTAAAAAAGAAGGAAACCATTATTATAATTATTACCGTTTAAGAAATAAAAAAGGAGAATATCGTCATTTTGAAGTATATGGCTTTAGAAGAAAAAATGAAAAAGGAAATACTGTAAGAATGATCGGTAATCTCATTAACGTTCATCAAAGAAAATTAAATGAAAAAACGATCGCAGAAAGCAAAAACAGATTACAGGCTATGGTTAACAATGGATTTGCCTATACTGTATTGCTCAATTTAAAGGGTGAAATATTAATGACTGACGAAAAGTCCCTTAGAATTATAAAAAGGGATTTTAAGGTAGATCCTATAAAAACAAAATCTCGCTTTATAGATGTTATGCCTCTAAATTTTAAGAATACATTTGCTCATGAATTTAATGAAGCTCTTAAAGGTAATACGATTAAAAAAGAGATTGAACGTATCACAAATAAAGGCAATTTACAATGGCTTGAATCTAAATATACTCCAATTTTTGATCAAGAAAGAAATGTAAATTCTGTGCTTATTAGCTTTCATGATATCACAGAACGGAAATTAGCAGAAATCGCTATAAAAGAATCACATTTAAAAGAACAAGAACTAAACAGCCTAAAGTCTAATATACTTTCTAATTTCAGCCATGAAATAAGAACCCCCTTAAATGGTATAATGACAGTGAGTAAACTTTTATTAGATGAAAACAAACCTAAAGAGAGGAAAAAGCTCATAGCATATTTAGAAGAAAGCAAAGACAGACTTCTGGAGACGATAAATAACCTGTCAAATTTTAGCGATCTCGATGTAATAAAGAATAACCTTAATATGAGAGAAGTGGATACTAATTTTACTGTAGAAACTTCTTTTAGAGAATACAAACATATGGCCGAGGCTAAAAATCTTAGTTATCATTTAGAGCTAGATCCAAAGTGTCCTCAGATAAATATTGATGACGACCTTTTTAGAACTGCGTTAAATAATATTATACATAATGCGATTAAATATACAAGAAAGGGAAATATAATTGTTAAAGTGAATTCTAAGAAATCAAAAAATAATGTTTATATTTCGGTTGGAGACACTGGTATAGGTATCGATAAAGAAAATCTGAAGAAGGTTTTTGATCCTTTTGTACAAGAAAGTATTGGCATGAATCGTAAATATGAAGGTACAGGTATAGGATTAAGTTTATCAAAACGATATATAGAAATACTAGGTGGAAGAATAGAGGTAAATAGCAAAATTGGAAAGGGAACAAATTTTACTATAATAATTCCAGAATGCCTATGAATATTCTTTATGTTGAAGACAACAAAATTAATGCAATGGTAATGGATAAAATGTTATCCAAAAATAATGCTAATGTTATCCTTGCAGAAAATGGTTCACAAGCTCTTAAAGTTGTGAAAGATCAACGTCTTGATTTAATTTTGGTAGATATCAATTTGGGTCTGAATCAAATGGATGGCTGTGAATTATTACAAAGATTTAAAAAGCTGGATTTACTAAACAACATTCCGGTATTCGCAGTTACTGCTTACGCTATGCCTGGTGATAAGCAACGTTTTATAAATATTGGTTTTGATAATTATTTTTCTAAACCAGTCAATTTTGACAAACTCTTGGATGTTATCTCAACCATAAGGAATAATTTAGATACTAAACAAATGACCTAAATTGATAGTAAAAGAAATCTTTATACTATCTCACCTGATTGAATCGAATTCCTAGTTGTTTTTCCAGATCTCTTATGATTTTAAGTTCTGATTTTTGTATAAGTGCCAAAGATAATCCCGTTTTTCCAGCTCTTGCTGTCCTACCGCTTCTGTGGGTATAATATTCAGTTTGATCAGGAAGCTGATAATGAATCACAAAACTTAGGTTCTCAACATCTATACCTCTGGCAGCTACGTCTGTGGAAACTAATAATTGCACCGTCTTTTTCCTAAAAGCTCTCATCACTTTATCCCGTTCTTTTTGAGTCATTTCACCTTCCAAAAGCCCAACATCATAATTTTTAGCTCTTAATTGTTTAGAAAGTGTTCGTGCCGCTACTTTAGTTCTTGTAAAAATAATCCCCCTACCCTCATTTTGTGTTTTCAAAAAATAAGTTAACGTATCTAATTTGTTCACTTCATCACCCACAACAAATTGATGTTCTATTCCTTTATTGACCGTATCACTTCTGTCTATAGTTACTTTTATAGCTCTACTATCTACATATCTGTTAATTATCTCATCCAAAGAAGAAGGAATGGTTGCAGAAAAAAGCCAAACATTTCGTTGTCCTTTTGTTTTACTCAAAATAGTGGTGAGATCCTTTTTAAAACCCATACTCAACATCTCATCGGCCTCATCCATTACAATGGTCTTAATCTTTGAAATATCTACTACATTTCTTTCAATAAGATCTATAAGTCTTCCCGGGGTAGCAACGATAATGTGTGTTGGCCTATTTAATCTTGAGATTTGCTTTTCAATTTTTTCGCCACCATAAACAGATTCAGTGAATATTTTATCTGTATACTTTGTAAACTTAAAGAGTTGTTTGGCTATTTGCTGACCAAGCTCTCTTGTTGGAGCCAAAATAAGTGCTTGTGTATGAGTTTTTCTAGGATCTATCTGAGCTAATAAGGGTATACCAAAAGCAGCTGTTTTCCCGGTACCGGTTTGTGCCTTACCTATAAAATCAGTTTCATTTTGAAGGAGAACAGGTAGTGTCTGTTCTTGAATTTTTGTAGGAATCGTAATCCCCATCTCCTTGAGACCTTTAATAATATTCTTGGGTACTCCTAGTTCTGCAAATGTCATAGCTACCTATTTAAGCTGCAAAAATAAATGAATATATCAACAACTCAACCTAATTGATAAATAACTATTGGATAAACAAAAATATTAGCAAGAGATGCTCATAAAATATCCGAAAAACTGTCGTTTTAGGGTTAAACCTTTCTTGTGATAGTGTAATTCATTCATACAAAAACCACCAGAACAATTGAAATCTGTACCTTCATCTGAGGATATAACATCTAATGTTGACAATTCATGCGTATGTTTATGATTTTTATGCAGAAAATCACATTTATCATCTTGACTAATCATATTGTAAGAAAAATCTTTCTCATTCAAGTAAAGATCATTAGCTGATAAAATAGAGTGGTCAGTATAAATATCATCGGTATTATACGAAATAGAAAAATTCGTATTGGTAGGACTTGATTGTGCAGTTCCTATGGCAGCTATCATTAAAAATACTAATAAAATTGGGGAGTGTAGAAGTTTAATCATATAAAAAATATTAAGTTTTTAAGACAATCTAATCATAATTCGAAATTCTAAAATTCGTACAAAATATTGTATAACTTCCTACAATAAAATTGTGAATAATATCGCTAAAATACATTAATACACGTTAAAAAACAACTTTACTTTGTTTTTTAACACTTTAAAATATAGATAAAACCTTGTGTATAAGAGAGATTGATTCAAAATAGCTTCAAGTCGTCCGTAGAATGACCAGGTAGATCAAGACTTGTACCTAAATGTTTATTCAGTTTTTTAATCAAGTATGCCGATAATAAAGGAGATTCTCTTTCGATATTTTGATGCACAAAAAAATGGATATGATTGATTCCGAGGTTTTTCCAGGTATGTAACCTTTCAACCCAGTCGTCAAGTCTGGAATAATCTGTTGGATGATTTGCGCCTACATATCTTATAAAAGCTTCATCGTTGGTAAGACGCATGTGAAGCAAATCCCTTCTACCTGCTGTATCAGTTATGATATTTGCGATATTATTTTCCTCGAGCAGATTATATAATTCACTAGCTATAGCCTTATCATTAAACCAATCTGTATGTCTAAATTCTACTGCAAGTCTTATTTCGCTTGGCCATTTTTCAATAAATTTTACCACCCTGTCAAAATTTTTGGGAGCAAAATTACCATGCAACTGTAAAAATATAGTTCCCAATTTTTCCTTAAGGTGGATAATATTAGATAAATATTGGTCGACGTATGGTTGCACATCATCATTCAATCTTTTTAAGTGTGAGATATTCTGCACTAATTTTGGAAAAAACTTAAAGCCCTCTGGAGTTTTATCATACCATTTTTTGAATTGATCTTCAGGAAATATTCTGTAAAAAGTAGCGTTTAGTTCTATACTATTAAACTGTCTTGAATAGTATTCGAGCTCATCCTTTGTCCCTCTCGGATAAAATCCTTTTAAATCTTGTTTATTCCATTTGGCGCAACCAACAAATACCGATAACTTATTATTAGTGGTTTTTTTTAAAATTTTAGCTGTACCTGCATGATCATCAGGTAATGTAAAATCAACTTGCTCTGGATATTCTACTTTGCCAAATTGCATATCTATATTGAAAAAGATTAGTGATAGTGTAACAAAAATATAATTCGATTGACTAATTTTATACAAACATCATAAAAAATATAATAATGAACGCTTTAAAATCTATTTTAGTAGCTCTTGTATTAGCTATATCAACTTCTTTTTACGCTCAAACAGCGGATGAGATCATTGAAAACTATTTTGAAAACACCGGAGGGAAAGAAAATTGGGAAAAGTTAGAAGGAATTGAAATGATTGGTGTAATGAAAATGCAAAACATGGAAATCCCTTTTGAGCAAGTTGCTACAAAAGATGGAAAACAAGTCGTATCTATAGAACTTCAGGGCAGCAAAATGGTATGGTCTGCTTTTGATGGTGAAACCTCCTGGCAGAGAAATCAAATGACTATGGAAGCTGAAAAAAGCGATAATGAGGCTACCGAGAATATGAAAAAGCAAGTTAAAGATTTTCCGGACCCTTTTCTAAACTACAAAGAAAAAGGATATACTATCGAGCTTATTGGTAAAGAAACCATTGATGGAACGGAAACCTTCAAAATAAAATTGACCAAAGATCCTATACTGATAAATGGAGAATCTAAGCCAAGTATATCTCATTATTATTTTGATACTGAAAACTTTGTTCCCATTGTAGTAGAATCAGAGATCAATGAAGGACCAATGAAAGGCCAAACTGTAAAATCGACCATTAGCGATTATCAAGAAGTAAACGGAGTGTATTTTCCATTCTCTATAAGCAATCAATTTCAGTCTATGGGTTTTAAAGAAATCAAGCTTAATCCAGAAATAGATGCTACACTTTTTGCATTTCCTGAGAAAACTGAGACAAAAAAACAGTAAACATAAAATAAAATCCTCAAAAATATCTTATTGGGGATTTTTTCATTCACAACAAATCAATCAATACAATTATGAATAAAACAATTATAGTTGTAGCTCTTGGTACACTTTTATCAATGAGCATATACTCACAAGATATTGTTCTTAAAGGAAAGGAACTTTTTGGTAATCTAGAAGCTAGACAAATAGGTCCTGCATTAATGAGTGGTAGGATCATAGACTTAGAAAATCACCCAACAAATGCTAAAATAATATATGCAGGTACCGCTGGTGGTGGTGTTTGGAAATCTGAAAATGGAGGAGCTTCCTTTTCTTCTATATTTGATGATCATGCACAATCGATTGGGGTAGTGGCAATAGACCCAAGCGATCCAGATAATACGGTTTGGGTAGGTACCGGAGAGATATGGACCAGAAACAGTGTTTCTATTGGTGATGGGCTTTATAAATCAAATGATGGCGGTGCCAATTGGAAAAAAATGGGTTTTGAAAATTCGGAACGAATCAGTAGCATCGAGATCAATCCAAAAAATCCAAACGAAGTCTATGTCGGTGTGCTAGGTGCTTTATGGGGAGATAGTGAGGATAGAGGAGTTTACAAAACCACAAATGGAGGGAAAAACTGGGAGCAAATATTATATGTTAACGAAAAAACAGGGGCCAATGATGTGATTATGGATCCTTCCAACCCCAATATTTTATATGCTGCTATGTGGGAATTTAGAAGAACTGCATGGGGATTTAATTCTGGAGGACCAAACAGTGCCTTATATAAATCGATAGATGCCGGAAAAACGTGGAATAAAATTCACAACGGATTTCCAAAAGGTGATCTGGGTAGATTTGCAATAGCTATAGCTCCTTCCAGCCCAAAAACTGTCTTTGCAGTAGTAGAAAGTAAAGAAGACAAAGGGCTTTATCGTTCTGATAATGCCGGAGCAAACTGGGAATTGTTAAATGAAGATTTTGGACTTGTGGTAAGACCATTTTACTTCTCTAGGTTAGTAGTGCATCCAACAAATCCTGATATTTTGGTAAAAGGAGGTTTGTTCGGTAGCATCTCCAGAGATGGAGGAAAAACTTTCAAAAACCTTGGTAACATGCATGCAGATATTCACGATATCGTTTTTGATATTAATAATCCTGATGCAATGTACGTAGGAACAGATGGGGGTGTATATAGAAGTTGGGATGGCGGTGCGACCATGGATATGGTAGACAACTTGCCTGTATCACAGTTTTATCATATAAGTGTAGATAATGAAGAGCCTTATAATATCTATGGCGGATTACAAGATAATGGATCATGGTGGGGCCCTTCTTCCTCCCCTGGAGGTATCGAGGCACGGGATTGGAATCGTGTTGGTGTTGGTGACGGATTTAGAGTATTAAAACACCCCACAAAAAATATCATTTATTCTGAGATGCAAGGAGCTCAAAATGTCTGGAGATATGATGTGGATAAAAATTACACAAAGAATATTCAACCCCTCCCTATCAAAGGTGAAGCAGACCTTCGTTTTAACTGGAATGCTCCTATGGCAGTAAGTGAGCATCATCCCGACAGATTTTATATGGGAAGTCAATTTTTGCATGTAAGTGAAGATATGGGAGATAATTGGAAAAAAATATCTCCAGATCTTACCACTAATGATCCTGCTAAACAAGATAAAGAATCCGGTGGTATTTCTACAGATAAATCGGGAGCAGAAACGCATACTACTATTTTTACGATCGCAGAATCTCCTATAGATGAAAAAGTAATTTGGGTTGGAACAGATGATGGTAATGTACAGGTAACTCAGGATGGTGGAGCGACGTGGACTAATACAGTTACCAACATAGAAGGACTTCCAAAAAACACTTGGGTGTATCATATTGAAGCTAGTTCTCATAACAAAGGTACAGCCTATGCTGTTTTTGATGGTCATGCTTCGGGAGATATGAATACATACGTATATAAAACCTCAGATTTTGGAAAAACATGGAAATCCATAGTCACTGAAGACATTAAAGGTTTTGCAAGAAACATACAGGAAGATTATGTAAATGAAGATTTATTGTTTTTGGGAACCGAGTTTGGATTGTTTGTAACTATTGATGGTGGTCAAAACTGGTCAAGATTTACAAATAACATGCCGGCAACCGCTGTGCACTTTATCGATTTGCAAAAAAAGACAAATGATCTGGTGATGGGTACGCACGGCCGAGGTGTAATCATTATTGATGATATTTCACCTCTGCGACAACTTACTCAAGAAGTACTTGTCAAAGACGTACATTTTTTTGAAAGTAAACCTGCTATTATAAAGGAAGAAGGAGGTTTTGGGGGCGGAAGTACAGAGCTTCAATTTGTAGGAGATAATCCAAAAGCTGACGCAAAAATCATTTATTACCTGAAGAAAAGACACACCTTTGGTAAAATGACCCTAACCATACAAGATCAGGAAGGTAATGAGATTGTAAGTCTTGTACCAGGAAAAGCCAAAGGTATAAATGTGGTAGACTGGAATTTTAGAAAAAAAGGACCAAAAGTTGCTGCCGGTAAGACCTTTACCTTTGGAGGATTTACGGCGCCAAGAGTTGCTGCTGGAGATTATAAAGTAGTTCTCAAAAAAGGAAAAAAACAGTACGAAAGTTCTATAACTATCAAAAATGATCCTACCTCCCTAATAACAGAAAGTGATAGAACAGCTCACCAGAAGTTAACAAAGCAATTGTTCGATGACATGGAAGATTTAGCTTATCTGGTTTATAAAATCGATCAACAAATAAAGAAGGCTGAAGAACTTTCTAAAAACGATCCGACTGCAAAGAAAGTAACCTCTCCTGCCATAGCCGCATTAACTTCTTTAAAAGAAACATTGGTAGTTACTACAGGTGATAATTATGTCGCAGAGGCAGAACCGCAACTGCGTGAAAAGCTCTCACAATTATATGCCGAAGTAGCAGATCAATTTGAAAAACCCTCATACGCGCAAATAGAAAATCAAGGAGTACTAGAAACTCGCTTAAACGAAGCAGAAGCTTCCTATGAAAAAATAGAAAGTAAGCAAATCGCTAAATTGAATAAATACTTACAAAAAACTGGTGGTGCTCCTGCTGAAATTTTGGATAAAGAAAATTTTATAAATAAATAATGCTATTTTTTTTTGCTGTGAAGCTGTTTCATTAATTTGAGGCAGCTTTTTTAGTGTATAAACATAAGTACATTATTAACTTAGTACTCCATAAAAATAAAAGAACAGATCTGTGATGTAATATATATTATTAAGAATTTTGTCATGCAACTATTGTGATTGTTTATAAGTAGTTTAAAACTCAATTTACGATCCTGAAATTTGAATTGAACTATTACGTATTTTTAATCAACTACCCCAGGGCAAGCCCATGGGTCATCAGATTGAGATTAATTTTGATTTCGCGGCAGGCCGCGAAGCTTTTAAATCTCGATTATCGAGTAAACCTTCTTTAATATGGAAAACAGGGAATCAAATTTATTGGCTATACGCCCACAGTTATTAAATGCAAGAGTTTCTGAAAATATGAGCAATGATGAGCAATTTCAGAACAGAACCATTAGACCGATAATAAAACTTCAGGGAGATTTGTTACTTGAAGTATTTAAAAACTACATCAAAAAAAGAAAAAACACTTTTTATGAGATATCCCTCGAAAAAAGATTAGCATTTATTGAAAATGCCATCCAGAAAGACATGAAATTCAGAAATAGTCTTAAAGGAATGGTTATTGGCCAATTTACTGTAGAAGAATATCTTACTTACACCCAAAATTCTTCTTCGCTCAACAAGCGAATGATGAATATTGTAAAAGAGCGTTTGCAAGATAATGTTCAATTGTTGGAATCGTCATTATCAGTAATCTCTGAATAAAATGAAAAAATCATGCGCAAATTTTTATATTTCTGCTTTTTAGGATTTTATGCCATGAGTTGGAGTCAAGATTTTAAAGAGCACCAATGGAAAAACAGAATTATCATTATATGCACAGATTCTTTTTCAAATCCTGAATTTCAGAAACAAAAATCCGAATTGAATAAGTATCCAAATGAACTCAAAGACCGTAAACTTATAGTATATAAAGTTACACCCGATAATTACCGATTTGGATTGGGCAGTACGATATCTCTAAGAACCGATAAACAATTTTTTGACACTTTTAATAATGAAAAATCTCAATTTAAAATTATTCTTATAGGTTTAGATGGCAGTATTAAAATGACCTGGGAAAATTTTATAGCTCCAACCGATATTTTCGCATTAATAGATCAAATGCCTATGAGAAAAAACGAAATCAAAAATTAACTTAGCTGTTTAAATAAGAAAGTATATTTTTTTCGATACGTTTTTCAACTTCTGCAACATCAGCTTTCTGAAAAGTTTCACCGGTAATTTTTTCATAAAGCTCAATATACCGATCAGAAACTGAAGTAATATAATCATCGGTCATTTCGGGGATTTGCTCTCCTTCCTTTCCCTGAAAACCATTGCTGATCAACCACTGCCTTACAAACTCTTTTGATAACTGTTTTTGTGGTTCTTCCTTTTCCTGTCTTTCGTCATATCCTTCGGCATAAAAATAACGTGAAGAATCAGGTGTATGGATCTCATCAATTAACACAATTTTTCCATCTTTTGTTTTTCCAAATTCGTATTTAGTATCCACCAAAATCAATCCTCGATCAGCTGCAATCTCAGTTCCTCTTTGAAAAAGTTTACGAGTATAATCTTCAAGAATAAGATAATCTTCTTCAGAAACTATTCCATTCGATATTATTTCTTCTCGTGAGATGTCCTGGTCGTGCTCTCCACTATCAGCCTTGGTAGATGGTGTAATGATAGGTTCAGGAAATTTATCATTTTCTTTCATACCTTCTGGCATTGCTACACCACAAAGCATACGTTTTCCGGCTTTATATTCTCTTGCTGCATGACCAGAAAGGTATCCTCGAATTACCATTTCTACCTTAAATGGCTCACATAAATGACCAACAGCCACGTTAGGGTCCGGAGTATCAATTAACCAATTGGGCACCAAATCTTCAGTCGCTTTCATCATTTTGGTTGCGATTTGATTAAGGATCTGACCTTTAAATGGGATTCCTTTTGGCATGACTACATCAAAAGCCGATAGGCGATCTGTTGCAATCATCACAAGCAATTCATCATTAATATTATATACTTCTCTTACTTTTCCTTTGTAAACCGATTTTTGACTAGGAAAATGATAGTTTGTATCTACTATGGTATTCATTTAATTCGTTTGTGAGTGTTCGAGTTTGTGAGTGTTTGAGTTCTTGAGCAAGTGAGTATGCGAGTATTCAGAATAACTATACACTCATCACTCAAAGTGCGGCACCCTAGACCTCTCACCACTTATATCATTCATTTCTATGTTCGATCTCTTTATAGGCCGCAATAACTTTTTTCACCAATTTATGGCGAATAACATCTTTATCGTCCAGGTAAATCATTCCGATTCCTTGAATATTTTTAAGAACAAGTAATGCTTCTTTCAGTCCTGATGTCACCCTTCTTGGTAGATCTATTTGTCCGGGATCTCCCGTAATGATAAACTTTGCGTTTTTACCCATTCGAGTGAGAAACATTTTCATCTGCGCACGAGTCGTATTTTGTGCTTCGTCGAGTATTACAAACGCATTATCAAGTGTTCTACCTCTCATAAACGCCATCGGCGCGATTTGAATAATTCCTTTTTCAATAAAGCTCTCCAGTTTTTCAGCGGGGATCATATCTCTTAATGCATCATATAACGGCTGCATATATGGATCAAGTTTTTCTTTAAGATCCCCTGGTAAGAAACCCAAATTCTCTCCAGCTTCAACAGCAGGTCTTGTAAGAATGATCCTCCTTACTTGTTTTTCTTTCAAAGCTTTTACAGCCAGTGCGACTCCGGTATATGTTTTTCCGGTTCCCGCAGGGCCTATAGCAAAAACCATATCGTTTTTGTTTGAAGACTCTACTAGTTTTCTCTGATTTGCAGTTTGTGCCTTGATCAACCTGCCTCCTACTCCGTGAACCAATGTCTCACCACTAATAGCAGATGTTTCATAATCTTCTTTGCTTTCACTGGTCAATACACGTTCGATTACATTTTCATCAAGCTTATTGTATTTAGCAAAATGATCAAGAAGCATATTAAGACGTAAATCAAACTCTTCAAGCATGTCTTCGTCTCCATAGACCTTCATTTTACTGCCACGAGCAACAATCTTTAGCTTTGGGAAGTATTTTTTTAACAATTGAATATTGCTATTCTGAAGTCCGAAAAATTCTCTCGGATTAATCTCTGTAAGTTCAATTATGAGTTCGTTCAAAAGCTATATGAATTTTAGTATGAATTGTTTTATGGATTGACTAAGTTTGTTATCCCGATAACGATCGGAATGGTTTTTAGATTTTTCAAGGGAAAACAAAAGAGAAAATTTAAAATAAACCAAAATTTATGTATAATTATTGTACTGTATTTATTAAAACTAAGGATACAAAACAGTATTATTTTCTATTTTGAAGCCAAAAGAAAAACTTTTAATAACTTCAAGACAAATTTACATATTTTTAAGCGCTTACAATTAAAAGATATTAACAATTATTGTACATGCCGATTATTACATTAACTACAGATTTTGGGATTAAAGATCATTTTGTATCTGCGGTTAAAGGAGCAATATATACCGAGTTGCCTGATGCCAAAATTGTTGACATATCCCATGAAATTTCACCTTTTCATATTACAGAAGCTGCTTATATTATTCAAAATGCATATAAAAGCTTTCCAAAAGGGAGCATACACATCATTGGCATTGATAGTGAACTTAATCCTGAGAATAAGCATATCGCTGTAAAACTGGATGATCACTATTTTATTTGTGCCAATAACGGATTAGTATGTCTGATTACTTCTGAATTTAATCCTGAAAAAATTGTAGAAATCAATATCCATGATACTATTGTCTCTAATTTCCCGGTAATGGATGTATTTGTGACCGTTGCATGCCATATTGCCCGTGGAGGAACCCTGGAGGTAATCGGGAAAACAGTTTCTGAGATAAAAACTATCAAAGGAATCACTCCTATCGTAAATGTTGGAAATAAACAAATAGTAGGCAGTATCATCTATATAGATAATTATGGAAATTTGATTACCAACATCACCCGAAAACTTTTTGAAGAAATAGGGAAAGGAAGAAAATTTAAAATTACCGCACGCACAGCGGTATTTGAAAATGTATATGACCGATATAGCGACGCCATTAATTTTAATATTGAAAAAGGTAAACGTGAAGAAGATGGAAAAAAGTTAGCGATTTTCAACTCTTCCGGATATCTGGAGTTGGCCATTTATAAAAGTAATCCAAAGACTGTTGGAGGCGCTTCTAGCCTTTTTGGATTATACTATAGAGATACTGTTACCATAAGTTTTGAATAATACATCAATATTTGAGGAAATAATGATAATCAGGGCATTCGGGCAGGCTATTCACTATATCTTTTTTTATTGTATCCTTTGAGAGCCTCAGGATACAATAAAAAAACGATAAGTTTGCCCTGAGTGTAGTCGAAGAGTTACTATCCTTAACGCACACAATAATAAGCGAATGTCATTTTTCGTAGGTGGTAATACATAGAAAATGAATAAACAAATGAGTCACGTTTCGTCATGTTGTCAAGTTTGTTCAATTAGAGATAAATATTTTAGGATAAATATTTTGCAGCTTTGTAACTTTGCTGCTTTTATACTTAGAAAATGATCGTACGAATTGTAAAAATGGGATTCGTCCCAGACCAAATTGATGCCTTTTTAGAAATTTTCGAGCAAAACAAAGATAAAATCAGAAATTTTGAAGGTTGCAATCACGTTGAATTATTAAGAGATATCAATCAGACTAATCAGTTTTTTACTTACAGTCACTGGGAATCTGAAGCACATCTCAATAACTATAGAAACTCTACGTTATTCAAAAGTGTTTGGGCAAATACCAAAAATAAATTCAATCAAAAACCCGAGGCCTGGAGTGTTGAACAAGGCCAAAGTTAGCAATTGGCAGTTGGTCATATATAAAACTCAAAACCTGAATTTTAAATGCAAAATAAAAATATAAAAGTTGAATACAAACGTTTATGAATACTGAACACTCAATACTTAATACTCAATACTCACTATGTTTGCATTAATACGAAAAGAAATAAATGCCTTTTTTGCCTCTGCAGTTGGATATCTCGTTATTGCTGTATTTTTAATCCTCAGCGGCTTGTTTCTTTGGGTTTTTAAAGGACAGTTTAACATACTGGATAGTGGATTTGCAGACCTTTCTCCTTTTTTTCAGATCACCCCATGGATACTATTCTTTCTTATTCCGGCGATCACTATGAGGAGTTTTTCTGAAGAGAAAAAGCAAGGTACTTTAGAGTTATTACTTACCAAGCCGATAAAATTGTGGCAATTGGTTTTAGGAAAGTATTTAGGAAGTTTAGCATTGATCATTATAGCCTTACTCCCAAGTCTGCTTTATGTTATTTCTATTTATCAACTGGGCAACCCTGTGGGGAACCTTGATGTTGGCAGCACAATTGGGTCTTATATGGCACTACTATTACTTGCTGCCACCTATAATGCTATAGGCATATTTTCTTCTTCAATGACAAACAACCAGGTTATTTCCTTTTTAATCTCATTATTTCTATGCTTTGTAATTTATTTTGGTTTTAATGCGATTGCTAATTATGGTTTGGTTGTTTTCGAACAATTGGGAATGCAATTACACTTCGAACGCATGAGCCAAGGTGTACTGGATACCAGGGATATATTCTATTTTTTAGGAAGTATTTTTCTTTTTGCAGCATTAACAATTATTGGTTTAAGTAAAGGTGTGAAAAAACAAAAAATAAAAATTCTGGCCTTTATCTTGGTGCCTATCATTATCATTAATCTTATTGGGAATTCTTTTTACAAACGTTTTGACCTTACACAAGACAAACGTTTCACACTCTCAAAATCAACTAAAACCCTAATTCTTGAAACCCCTGCTCAGCTAGTGATCGATGTCCTTCTCGAAGGTGATTTCCCATCAGAATTCAAAAAGTTACAATCTGAAATTAAACAACTGCTGGAAGAGTTCAATGCGCTAAATCCCAACATACAATATATCTTTACTAACCCGTTAGAAGAAGAAGCGCTGCGCTCTGAAACCATCAACCAACTGCAACAATTTGGACTTACGCCAATGGAGGTAAGTGTGCAGGAAAGTGGAAAAGCCGAAATCGAAACCATTGTACCTTGGGCAATTCTTAGCTTTCAGGATCGTAGTGTAAAAGTTCCTCTGGTTAAAAATACAATAGGAGCCACTTCAGAAGAGCGAGTTAACAATTCTATACAACAACTAGAATATGCTTTTGCAGATGGTCTTACAAAACTATTACATCCTAAAAAATATAAAATTGCGGTGTTAAAAGGTAATGGCCAATTACCTGATATTAAAATTGCAGACTTTATTAAAACATTACAAGATTATTATTTTGTAGGTGCATTTACATTAGATTCTGTCGCAAATAATCCACAAAAGACATTGACTGATCTTCAAAAGTTCGATATGATTATCAATGCTAAACCCAATGAACCATTTTCTGAAAAAGAAAAGTACGTATTAGATCAGTTTATAATGAACGGTGGAAAATCATTATGGCTATTAGAATCTACCTCAATGGAAATTGATAGCTTAATGAATCCTGAAGGTTCTTCAGTGGCCCTTATGCAAGACCTTAGATTGGGCGATGCCTTATTTTCATATGGAATACGAGTAAATCCCGTTCTGGTGAACGACCTATATTCTGCCCCCCTGGTTTTAGCATCTGGTGAAGGAAATGATACTCAATTTACACCGTATCCATGGTTTTATGAGTCTTTAACAAAAAGCAACAGTAATCATCCTGTTGTTAAAAATATTGAATCAGTAAAATTTGAGTTTTCAAATCAGATAGATACCCTCAAAAACGATATCAAAAAGACCGTTTTACTCACTAGTTCTGACAAATCTAAGCTGGAAGGTGTTCCTAAAGAAATACGATTAGACATCATTAGAAAAAAACCCGACATTGCCAGCTATAATGAAGGTCCTCAAAATCTTGCGGTATTACTAGAAGGAAATTTCAAATCAAACTACAAAAACCGAGTAAAACCTGTCAAAATCGAATCACATAGAGACACCAGTGTCAACACCAAAATGATTGTCGTTTCAGACGGAGATATCATTAAAAACAGAATACGAAAAGGACAACCTTTAGAATTAGGTTATGATCCTTATTTAAACCTTAAATATGGTAACAAAGAGTTCTTATTAAATGCAATAAATTATCTTCTGGATGATTCCGGACTTATTGGAGTTCGCAGTAAAGAGATCAATATCCCTTTTTTAAACATTGAAAAAGTGGTTAAAGAGAAAACACTCTGGCAGGCAATTAATATTATGGTACCCTTAATTTTACTAGGCGTTTTTGGTTCTATATTCTCATTCCTTCGGAAAAGAAAGTATAGAAAGAATTCTTAAAATACTATTCTCTATATTTGACATACGTAAAACTAAAAACTATCGATTTCGATACTATAAATATTGTCCTAAAAACCGAAGATCTTTCGATTGGCTATCACTCAAAAAAAGAATTAAATGTGGTTGCTGCAGATATCAACCTAAATTTATATGAGGGAGAATTGGTGGGGTTAGTAGGCGCCAATGGGATAGGAAAATCAACTTTATTACGAACGCTATCAAGAGTTCAACCGGCGTTGCATGGAAACATTTTTATATCAGAAAAAGAGCTTACTTCTTACAAACCGATAGAACTCGCTTCACAATTAAGCATCGTATTAACCGAGCAAATAGCTTCAAAAAACATAACAGTCCAGGAACTAGTTGCTTTAGGTAGACAACCATACACTAACTGGGTAGGTAAAATGACCGAACAAGATGTCGAAAAGGTACGTAAAGCAATCGAAGTAACTCATATTTCAGATCTGGTTGCGAAACGTTGTTTTGAGCTTAGCGACGGGCAGCTTCAAAAAGTCTTAATTGCACGTGCAATAGCACAAGACACTCCTTTTATCATGCTAGACGAACCTACTACACATCTAGATGTATACCATAAGGCTTATATTTTAAAGCTCTTAAAACGTCTTGCTTTCGAAACCAAAAAAACTATACTTTTCTCTACTCATGAGATTGATTTTGCCATACAATTATGCGATAAGATGATTGTAATGAATACAGAAGGTTTTGAGTTTGGTCGTCCCAAAGAACTTGTTCAAGCCAGAGCATTTTCTGGACTTTTTCCCGAAGATTTAATTCTTTTTGATGCGAAGTCGGGGCGGTATAAGGTTAGGAATTAAATTTGAATATATACATAAGTTTTAATACCTTTAAATTAAGGCAAATCCTATTACATGCAATTCAGAATTTATTTTCTTATAATATTATTCGTTTTTTCATTTTTTTCTTCTTGTTCCAAAGATGATGAAATGATTGTAAATGACGATAATATTTCTGAATTCAGTGAATATGAATTTAATGTAATAAATTACTTCAAAGAAATAGCTTTGGGTTCTGAAAATGGTACTGCTTCTAAAATTACTAGAAAATGGACATCGACCATGCGGATTTTTGTTGATGGTGAAGTGACTCTTGCAAATCAAAGAGCATTAAACAGTATAGTCTCAGAAATTAATAACCTAGTATCAGATGGTTTTGAAATAGAAATTGTAGACAATCTCGAACAATCAAATTATCATATGTTTTTTGGCTCTGCTAGAGAATTTGTTGCCATTTATCCTTACCATAGTGAGCGTGTTATTGAAAACTGGGGACTATTTAGATTTTACATTAATGAATCTAATGAGATTATACAAGGACATATGTACGTAGATATTGAAAGAGCAAATGAAATTGAACAAAGACATCTACTAAGAGAAGAGTTGACACAATCATTAGGGCTTGCTCGAGATTCTTACACATATCTCAACAGTATTTTTCAGCAAAACTGGACAACAACAACTCAATACGCAGAAATAGACAAAGATCTTATTAGGTTGCTGTATCATCCAGATATGAGGATAGGGCTTAATAATGATGAAGTAAGACCTGTTCTAGAAGAGATAATAAGAAATCAACGATAACTACTTTAGATTTTATCTATTTTTTGTATTCTATGGATGAGCTTTAGCGTAAAATTGACTTTTTGATTCAGACATAAATTATATTAAGTACAAAGCATAAAACTTCTTAACACATTCTCGTTGCTTATATTTATCTTTGAATAAACAATTAGAGTACATGTCAGAATACACACCGATCATCATTGCTGTTGGAGTAATTATAATATCAATCATTGTTGGCTTTTTTATTGGTAAGTACGTGGCTTCACTTAAAAACAGAAGTGAAAAAAGTTCTATTAATGAAAGAGCAAATCAGCTTCAACTTCAATTTGATGAACATAAAAAATATTCAGAAAAGCAGCTTTCCGAAATAACTCTTGAGCGTGAAGAAATTCGTAGAGAAAAAGATTTCTTAAACACAGAGCTTACACGTCGCAATGCCGAATTTGACAACCTCCAGCTAAAAAACGCTGAGCAAAAAGATGAAGTAGAGAAATTACAAGAAAAATTCACAAAAGAATTTGAAAACCTTGCCAATAAGATTCTAGATGAAAAATCAAACAAGTTTACTGAGCAGAACAAAGAAAATATCAAAAATATTCTGAACCCGTTACAGGAAAAAATCAATACATTCGAAAGGAAAGTAGAACAAACTCATAAAGAAAGTATCGATTATCATGCCGCACTGCGCCAACAAATTCTAGGTCTGAAAGATCTTAATGAACAGATGAGTAAAGAAACTACTAATCTTACTAAAGCTTTAAAAGGGGATAGCAAAATGCAAGGTAACTGGGGCGAATTGGTCCTTGAACGTGTGTTAGAAAAATCTGGACTAGAAAAAGATCGCGAATACTTTGTTCAGCAAAGCTTTACACGAGAAGATGGTGAGCGCGTTTTACCAGATGTGGTTATTTATTTACCAGATAATAAAAAGATGGTCATCGATTCTAAAGTGACACTTACTGCTTATGAACGTTATGTAAATGAAGATGATGATAATTTAAAAACGAACTACCTTAAAGAGCATATTGTTGCTCTTAAACGTCATGTTGATCAGCTTTCAGAAAAGAATTATCAGGATTTGTATGATATAGAATCCCCGGATTTTGTATTGCTTTTCATTCCTATAGAGCCAGCCTTTGCCATTGCAATTAATGAAGAAAATAAATTATACAATCAAGCTTTTGAAAAAAATATAGTCATTGTAACCCCTTCTACTCTTTTGGCCACATTGCGTACTATTGACACCATGTGGAACAACGAAAAACAGCAACGTAACGCTATCGAAATTGCGCGCCAGGCAGGTGCTTTGTACGATAAGTTTGAAGGCTTGGTAAAAGATCTAACTGGTGTGGGTAAGAAGATTGATGACGCTAAAAAAGATTATTCGGCTGCAATGAACAAGCTAGTCGAAGGCCGCGGAAATTTAATCACTAGCGTAGAAAAACTGAAAAAAATGGGAGCCAAAGCCAAGAAATCGCTCCCCGAAGTCATTATAAAAAGAGCAACAGAAGATGAATAATGTCAAAATCTCATAGTATAAAAATAGATTTACCATGAAAATACTAGAAATTGATGAAAAAGTGATTATACTATATCTAGCAGAAAATCTGTTTTAATACCACAATGAATATTATGAAGAATATGGTTTATTTTATTGGATATGTTTTATTTATATTAGGGTCGTACGGAACGGCAAAAACAGTAATCGCTACCAAAACTATAACAAGGATTCTATGAAAAATAAAAATATCGTAGTATTTCTGTTTTGCTTATTCGCTGCTAATATTTTTATAGCACAACAAACCTATTTTCCAAAACAAGGAAACTGGAAAGAAAAAACACCTTCAGAATTTAATATTGATGCTCAAAAACTTCAAGAGGCTGTTCAATTTGCAAAGGATACAGAATACTCTGGTGCCAAAGATCTTCGGCAGGCAATTTTAAAAGGTTTCGAACGTGAACCCTACCATAACATATTGGGTCCCACCAAAAAGAGAGGAGGTCCTGCCGGGGTCATTCTTAAGAACGGTTATATCATTGCAAAGTGGGGAGATGTTGATCGTGTGGATATGACTTTTAGTGTTACCAAAAGCTATTTGTCTACGATGGCGGGGCTTGCTGTAGATAAAGGATTAATAGCATCGGTTGATGATTATACCTACAAAAATATTTGGGATCATACTTTTGATGGTACTCACAATAAAAAAATAACATGGCGGCATCTCTTGACACAATCTTCAGATTGGTCAGGTCAATTGTGGGGTGGCTACGATTGGGCCGATCGCCCACCAAAAGAAGGAAGTATTGATGATTGGAAATACAGAAAACTAAACGCGCCCGGGACCGTTTTTGAATATAATGACGTGCGGGTAAATGTGCTAGCCTATTGCTTATTGAATGTTTGGAGAAAGCCATTACCGCTGGTTTTAAAAGAAAAAATCATGGATCCCATTGGTGCATCAACTACATGGAGATGGTATGGATATGACAATTCATGGGTTAATATTGACGGAATTAAAATGCAATCTGTTAGTGGTGGTGGCCATTCTGGTGGTGGGTTATTTATTAATACGCTAGATCATGCTCGATTTGGCCTTTTGTTTTTAAATTACGGTAAATGGGATGGAAAACAATTACTTTCTAAAGAATGGATTAAAGAAGCCATAAAACCATCTCAGGCAAATCCAAACTATGGTTTTATGTGGTGGCTGAATCTAAAAGGTAACAGACACTGGGAAGGTTTACCAGAACACTTGTATTATGCCGCAGGATTTGGAGGTAATTTTATAGTTATTGACCAGGAACAAAACCTGGTGGTGGTTACGCGATGGTTAGAACCTGACCAAATTGATAAGTTTATGAGTAAGATCTATAAAGCATTATAAATATGAAAAAAGTATTAGTCATAATTATTCTTGTAATCCTGGGTCTTTTTGCAGCCTGGTACGCCTTTGTGTATTACGCATCTTATAGTGAAGGAACCAGAAGCGGTGAACTTATAAAATTTAGTAATAAAGGTGTTATCGTTAAGACTTGGGAAGGCGAGATTAGTCAGGGTATTTCTGGAGCACAGATATTTAGCTTTTCTGTAGAAGATAAAGAAAAGGATATCATTGATAAGCTTGAGAAGCTACAGGGAAGATATGTAAAACTGAAATATAAAGAACGTTTTGCGCGAATTTCTTGGCTGGGCGATACAAAATATTTTATCATTGATGTTGTAGAAGAAGAATCTCCTCATTTTAGAAATAAATAATATGAGTACCAAAAAGTATAAAACAAACAGGGAGTCGAGAATAACCATTTCCCAATTAATGCTTCCCTCCCATTCTAACTTTAGCGGAAAAATACATGGTGGTTATATTTTATCGCTTATGGATCAAATTGCTTTTGCATGCGCCTCTAAACATTCTGAAGCTTATTGTGTAACAGCCAGTGTAGACAAAGTAGATTTTTTAAAACCGATAGAAGTTGGTGAACTAGTAACTTTGAAAGCCTCTGTGAACCACGTTGGAAATACTTCTATGGTGGTAGGCCTTCGGGTAGAAGCTGAAAATATACAGACCGGAACTATAAAGCATTGTAACTCTAGCTATTTTACTATGGTTGCAAAGAATAAAGAAGGAAAAAGCATCCCGATACCAGGCTTGATTTTGGAAAATAAAACCGCGATACGAAGATTTGTTAGAAGTATTATTCGTAAGGACGAAGCAACAGCAAGGCGCGATCGTTTTAAAGCTTCAGAATTTGAACTTGAATCACACCTTGAAATCCTTAAGGAATACAATGTAAAGATCGATTTATAATTAATTTTGAGTTATCGCGTTATAGTAATAATTGCTATTATCTTTGTATATTTCTGCAAAAACCCCAAACTATGAAAAATTTTTTTAAAAAAATGCTGTTAATTTTCATTGCCTTACTTTCTTTTAACTGTGGTAGCGATGACAGTACAGAACCAGAACCAGAGCCAAATCCAGATACCAATCCAAACCCAAACAAAATTACTACCTATAACGCAGATGTGAAAACGATTATGGATGCACAATGTGTTCGATGTCACACGGATCCGCCGGTAGAAGGTGCTCCTTTTCCCTTACGTACCTACGCAGAAACTATTATAGGAGTAAACAGAGATCTTGTTTTAAGAATGACTTCTACGAGTATAAATAATGTCATGCCTCCTTCTGGTCGACTACCACAGGAAACTATCGATATTATTCTCGATTGGGAAGCCGATGGTTTCTTAGAGCAATAGAAATTATCTATTGTTTACAGCATCCTGACCTTTATAAAAACGCTTTATCGCCATGTCATTTTCAGAGTATATTTTGATCAGATAATATCCTTTTCGTAATTCTGAAACATCTACGTTTCTATTGAGATGAAGCTTTTTTTCCATTCGAATAAATCCTGCTTTATCAATAATTTTAATGTGCAAAGAATGTGCAGGTTTATTAGTTTCAATTCTTATAAACTCTGAAGTGATAGAAGGCTTGATTTCAAAAGAAAATATCTCATCATTTACAGGTAAAGGATTATGGGTATCTCTTTCATTACCATAAGATATTATCGTTATGGCGAAAAATAAAGTAACTAGTAGCAATTTTTTCATAATATATATTTTAGGTAATAGATTAACAATCGTACATTAATATGATTACTACAATATACTAACAGTTTTACTTTTAAAAAGTTAATAAATATACAAATAGGAAAATAATTAACACTTTTTTAGAAAAAAATATGAAAAAGAGGCCTGAAAAGACTCAAAAAACGTCATTACGAAAAATTTCAATTTTGAAGTAATCTGTTTTTCAGTAACTTACATTTGACAGATTCCTTCGCTATGCTCGGAATGACAACTTTTGAGCCTCTTTATAAAGCTATAGAGAAATAACGTATTCTTCTTATTTGCTCAAATACATTTTACGTCTTGCATACAGATCATAAAACTGGTCATCCTTGAGATCATCTATAAATAAGATACTTTCTCCCGTACTTTTCATTTCTGGTCCTAACTTCTTATTCACATTAGGAAATTTATTAAAAGAGAATACCGGTTGTTTGATGGCATAACCATCTAAATGGGGTTTAAAGTCAAAATCTGTTACCTTTTTCTCTCCCAGCATTACTTTGGTTGCATAATTTACGTAAGGTTCGCCATAAGCTTTTGCAATAAAAGGTACTGTACGCGACGCCCTGGGGTTCGCTTCAATGATATAGACCATATCATCTTTTATAGCAAATTGGATGTTGATTAATCCCACTGTGTTCAATGCCAAAGCAATTTTATGAGTATGATCTTTAATCTGTTGCATGACAAATTCACCCAGATTAAAAGGCGGCAATGTAGCGTTTGAGTCTCCCGAATGAATTCCGCAAGGCTCTATATGCTCCATAATACCAATAATATATACGTTTTCGCCATCGCAAATTGCGTCTGCCTCTGCTTCAATTGCACCATCCAGATAATGATCTAATAAAAGCTTGTTATTTGGGATTTTACGAAGTAAATCAACAACATGTTCTTCTAATTCCTGCTTATTGATCACGATTTTCATTCCCTGGCCACCTAAAACATAAGACGGTCTTACCAAAATTGGAAAATCAAGTCGATCAGCCACTTCTAATGCTTCATCTGCAGTTTCAGCCGTATCAAATTCTGGATATGGAATGTTATTATCTTTCAACAGTTTTGAGAAACTTCCTCTATCCTCTGCAAGATCCAATGACTGAAAACTTGTTCCAATAATTTTAATTCCGTAACGATCTAGCTTCTCTGCAAGTTTTAAAGCCGTTTGACCTCCCAGCTGAACAATTACTCCTTCGGGTTTTTCGTGCCTGATGATATCATAAATATGCTCCCAGAATACAGGCTCAAAATATAGTTTATCGGCAATATCGAAATCGGTAGAAACAGTTTCAGGATTACAATTAATCATGATGGTTTCGTATCCGCACTCCGCAGATGCCAAAACTCCATGCACACAACAATAGTCAAACTCAATTCCCTGTCCTATTCTATTAGGTCCAGATCCCAAAACAACTATCTTCTTTCTATCAGTAACAGCACTTTCGTTTGAAACGTATATTTCTCCTTCAGGAGTTTCTATCTCTGCTTCAAAAGTAGAATAGAAATATGGTGTTTGTGCTTTAAACTCAGCTGCACATGTATCCACTAATTTATATACACGCTTAATACCAAGCTCGTCTCTTTTATCGTATACTTCACTCTCATAACACCCTACCATATGTGCAATCTGTCTGTCTGCAAAACCTTTTTGCTTTGCTTCTAGTATGAGTTCCCTGGTTAAGGACTGAATGGTATACGTAGAAATTTCTTTTTCCAGATTATAGAGTTCTTCATATTGTTTCAAGAACCACATATCAATTTTTGTGATTTCATGTATCCTACTTAAAGGAATTCCCATCTGAATCGCATCATAAATCACAAATACGCGATCCCAACTTGCGTAGGTAAGTTTTTTTATGATGGTATCGTAATCTTTATATCCTTTACCATCGGCTCCTAAACCGTTTCTCTTTATTTCCAGAGATTGTGTCGCTTTATGTAAAGCTTCTTGAAAAGATCTACCGATAGCCATCACCTCCCCTACAGATTTCATCTGGAGTCCAAGTGTACGATCAGATCCTTCGAATTTATCAAAATTCCATCTTGGTATTTTTACAATAACATAATCCAACGTCGGTTCAAATAATGCCGAAGTTGATTTTGTAATTTGGTTATCCAGTTCATCAAGTGTATATCCAATAGCCAATTTTGCAGCTATTTTAGCAATTGGATATCCTGTTGCTTTAGATGCCAATGCTGAAGATCGAGAAACCCTTGGGTTTATTTCGATGGCAATAATGTCCTCATTTTCATCTGGGCTCACCGCAAATTGAACGTTACATCCTCCTGCAAAATCCCCAATACTACGCATCATATGTATAGCCATATCACGCATACGTTGATAAGTTTTATCACTAAGCGTCATTGCAGGAGCAACAGTAATAGAATCCCCTGTATGGATTCCCATTGGGTCCATATTTTCAATTGCACAAATAATGACTACATTATCGTTATTGTCTCTCAGTAATTCCAATTCATATTCTTTCCAACCGATCAATGCCTTATCTATCATTACCTCATGAATTGGGGAAACTTCCAGTCCACGCGTCAATAATTCGTCAAAATCCTCTTCTTTATATACAAAAGAAGCTCCGGCGCCACCCAAGGTGTATGATGCTCTAATCACTAGGGGAAAACCAAATTCTTGTGCAATTTCCTTACCTTTTAAATAAGAATTGGCGGTAGCCTGAGGAGCCATACCAATTCCAATCTTTAACATCAATTCTCTAAACTGCTCGCGATCCTCAGTAATGTTTATAGCATCAATATCAACCCCTATTATTTCTACATCAAAATCTTCCCAAATACCTTTTTCATCAGCCTCAATACATAAATTCAAAGCCGTTTGCCCTCCCATTGTTGGCAATACAGCATCAATTTGAGGATGTTCTTTGAGAATCTCTATGATCGATTTGGTGTTTAATGACTTAAGATATACGTGGTCGGCCATAGACGGATCTGTCATAATGGTGGCCGGATTAGAATTTATAAGAATGGTTTCTATTCCATCTTCACGTAATGATCTTAATGCTTGAGTTCCAGAATAATCAAATTCGCAGGCTTGACCAATGACAATAGGTCCTGACCCTATGATAAGTATACTTTTGAGTTTTTCGTTTTTAGGCATATGATAAAATTATGGACTATTTTTCTTATTCAATTTGGTGATTAGATATAAAAAAAGGCGTTACTCATGAAGTAACACCTTTAATATTTTGAAAGCACATTATCATTAGTGCTTGTGTCTTAATTCTGAAGAAACAGATAGCTTCTTTCTTCCCTTAGCTCTTCTACGAGCTAATACCTTTCTACCATTTACAGATGCCATACGCTCTCTGAAACCGTGTTTGTTCTTTCTCTTTCTTTTCGATGGTTGAAACGTTCTTTTCATTGCTATCTATCTTTATGTATCTTCTTGAAAAATCTCTTTATTTAGATCTTTGAGTATCTCCCCCAAAAACTGCGGGCAAATATACAAAGACTTTTTACTTTGACAAACCCAAATATCAAAATATTTTTATTTGTTTTTATTACCTTTGCGGCGACTTAAAAATAAAACAATTCGATGTATAATAAAAATATAAAATTAGTAATTGCAGTATTGATTGTAGGATGGGCCGTGTGGCAAATAATAGAAGGGTATATTGGCAATGGTATCATGCTCATTTTACTTTCGCTAATTTTTGTGTTTTTGTATTTTAAGAACGAGCTAATTCTTCTTGCATTTTTGAGGTTACGTAAACAAGATTTTGAAGGTGCCAGAAAATGGTTAGACAAAATTAAGAATCCCGAAAGCGCACTTACGAGGAAGCAACAAGGATACTATAACTATCTTCTAGGCATTATGCTATCGCAAACTAATATTACGCAAGCCGAAAAATATCTGAAAAGAGCTATCAAATTAGGGTTATCAATGAATCAGGATTTAGCGGTTGCTAAATTAAATCTTGCGGGAATTGCAATGACCAAGCGCAGAAAAAGAGAAGCACAAACTTTACTTACTGAAGCCAAAAAATTAGATAAACATAATATGCTGAAAGATCAGATAACGATGATGAAGCAGCAAATGAAAAAGATTTAGGCACACTAATTGCTTAATATATTACGTTATCTAATAAAAGTTTGGCACTTAAAAGCCTTTAAAACGAACTATCGAGAAATTAAGTTTTCTCGGCAAATACTGTTTTTTTAAAGACTTTATAGTACATTAGCGATTGTAATTATTTTGTAATGAGAAAATTATTAACTCTAGGAATACTCTTTTCATTTTACGGCAATTTATTTGCTCAACCAGAAGTAAAAATTCCATTTTCAACAGCTATATCGGCACATATTGTAAAATACAATATAAAAATGGATGCCGCTTACAGAGAAAATGACTTGGAGAGAGCAAAATTTTTATTTGATTCTCTAGTCACCAACCATCTTAATGGTACCTATTTGGATAATTTTACGGTAAATACCATAAAGGAAGATCCCATTACTTTCTCAACATATGAAAAACCTTTGTTTCTTATTACTTATGCTGCCTGGTGTGTTCCTGGAATTGGAGAAATTCCGGCTTTAAACGACCTGGCAGACCGATTTCATGATCAAATTGATTTTGTGGTACTCTTTTGGGATACAAAAGAAAATCTTAAGGCTAAGAGTAAAGAATACAGCGAGCACATTAAATTAGTATATGTAGACGAAAAAACCAATTTAGATTCTCATATTGTTAATAAACTGAAACATGCTCTGGGTTTTCCAATGATGTATTTCACCAATGAAGAGAGAAAACTTTTAAATATTCAAAAAATAGAAACACACCACTCCAGCGAATCCTTAAGTAATTCTTACAACATACACTTTAACTCTTTGTCAAAAGGGGTCTCACTTATCATTGCCGATCTTGACGCAAGAGGTTTATTAGATGAAGAGGAAAACGCAGAATTAGATAACGCATTGAATCAAGATCAAGGAAAAGGTAGAAAGAATAAGAAAAATAAAGTTGGTGAAGATGGAAGAACCGATGAAGAGCGAAGAATTGATGAAGAATATGAAAAATATAAGCAAGAAAAAGATTCTTTAAAAAATCAGAGACGTAAGAATTAGATTATCATCATTTTCCGAAAATCATCTTTATTGCTACCAACAAAAGAACTCCGCCAAAAATCTTTTTAAGTAATGTCTGATTAATGGAAATTGCTAATTTGCTACCTAAGTAACCTCCTATGATAAAGGTAATTGCGATTATAGCTGCATATTTCCAATTCACATGTCCTTCTTGGTAATAATTATAAGCTGCCAAAAGAGTTACCGGAACTGCTAGAACCGCCAAACTGGTTCCTTGTGCCTCATGCTGGGAAAAATTCAACCACAGAAGCATTAGAGGAATCATTATAACACTACCCCCTATACCTAAGGTTCCACTGAAAAAACCCGCTAATAGACCGATTAAAATTAAAGAAACAAGTACTGAGATATTCATGCCGTTTGTTATAAACAGCTAACTTAAGTAAAAAAATTTTTGAATAAAACAAAAATCCAATAACTACTGCCCTACTCCTGTTTTATAATAGCCTTCTCTGGGAATTTTTATAAGATATTCTTTTCCGGTGGTATTATTCAAATTTGTTTCTCTAAGCCAGGGATTATGAAGTTTCAAAATCTTATAATTGATATCATACTGTTTTGCAAAAGCATTAAAATCGGTAATAGGTTCATCTACTAATACATTAAAAGTAGGGATATGTTTATATAAATCTTCTTCCTTGAAATTAAAGCCATACTTTTGAGGGTTACTTATGATTTCTTTAACCGCAACTATTCTAAAAACATATCTGCCCGTTTCTTCTCCCAACAAAAGATCATAATATGAGGATGCTTCTTGTCTTTCCATTTGTCTTAAGATACCCGCGCGTCCGGCGTTATAAGCAGCTGCAGCAAGGGTCCAGGAACCAAATTTCTCTTTTGCACTTTTAAGATATTTACAAGCAACTTCTGTAGATTTTTCGATATGGTATCTTTCATCAATGTTTTGGTTAACTTCTAACCCATATTCTTTGGCAGTACCTTTTAATATCTGCCAAAACCCAGTAGCTTTTGCAGGAGAAACCGCTTGTGTCAGACTACTCTCAATAACTGCTAAGTACTTAAAATCATCAGGTACACCTTGTTTTTTTAAAATAGGCTCTATAATTGGAAAGTATTTATTTGCTCTTTTGAAGAGAAGCAACCCATTAGATTGCCAATAAGTATTTACCAATAATTCCCTATCCATTCTTTCTCTGATATCAGGATTCGCAATAGGGACGAGTTCACCTGCAAAATTGAGATTATCGGGCATTGGTATGGCGTAGACGTTATAGTCATTCACCAAATTAGTTTCCAATATTTTTTGTTCTTGTGTTTTTTGGGGTTTGTCCTTGGTAGCATTGATAAAGATCCCAAAGGTGAATAAAACACCTAAAAAAACTAAAACTTTTTTTATCATCTTCATTATTTCAAGTAGGTTTTGTTGGGGGAATAAAATTTTGTACTACAATATAACGTAAAAAGTTAGACTATTGCAAGTTATCATTGATTATTTCAGGTAAATGTTTGTTAAACCATCGTGCTCGATTCACAATCATGACATGTGTTCCTTTATGGACTGTGATGCAATTTTTAATGTTTGAAATAGGAAAAACAATATCCTTTTCACCATGGATATGGATAATCTCTTCTGGATATTCTTCCTGATCCCAACAAACCATTTTTTCTATAGCCCAATCCAAATATGTTTTATCATTAACAGCAAGATATTTTTGATACATCGCCGCCCTTTTCTTAGCAAATTCACCAAAAGCTAACTTTTCCCAATTATCTATTTTGGAAACTAAAGAAGTGGGTAGCAATTTGTAAAATCCGGTTTTTCTAGCGATTTTAATTCTTTTAGGTAGTTCATATTTATTTTTTACGCTGGAAACTATAATCAATTTTTTTACATTTAAGTGTTTACTCATTTCCTGGACCATAATTCCTCCAAATGAAACTCCCACCAGTACAGCATTATCGTGCTTGATTTCTTCACACATTCTTTTTGCATACTCGGTGATAGACTCTGTCCTATGGGGGATCTTCCAAGGAATTGTATACATCCTATATTGATCTTCTGGTAGCTTGATGTGTTCAAAAATAGAAACGTCTGCCGCCATTCCGGGAATAAAGTAAACATGGCTAACTTCCTGCAACATAGGTATTTTAACAGAGGGTTATACGTTTAAAACACTAATTTTTGTATCTTTGCATATCAAAATTATAGTATTCCTTTTTCCTAGAAAAGGAAATACTGAGTTAAATTTTTATAAAAAGGGAATTTTTAACTAACAAATCTTAGTTAGGCATACTAAATGGATAACGCCAAATCTGTAAATATATTTGATTGGATACTTTTTGTGTGTTTATAAGAACAGGTTAGAATATTGGGTTCACCCCCCCTTATGTATGATTTAAATACCTCATAATTTAAAAAAATATGGAGAACATGAGTGATGTTGAATTAGAAATCATCGATAACGAATTTCTAAGACAATTCGAAACTACAATTGAAGGTCAAAAAGCAAAGATCGAGTACGCTCTACAGGAAAGAAAAATTTTCCTAACCAAACTTATCATGAGTGATGAACACATTGAAAAAGGATACGAAGAGGATTTTATTGTAGCTGTATTTAATGTGATTCAGGATCGTAACATAAGATTGGTCCCTACAAGTCCTATTATCGCTAAGTTCATGCGTAAAAACAGAAGAAAATATAAAGATTTACTGCCTGTGGGCATCAATATATAGTATATTCTTTGTATAGTATTGAAACATAAAAAATCTGCATTAATGCAGATTTTTTATGTCTTACCATTATGCTTTTACTCCTTCTGTGACAAAATCAAATCTTACCACGCCGTCATCGTCAATTTCATTAAGCTTTATGCTATGCAATGTATTTACGTAAGCAGGATTCCATGGCGTTCGTACCTTTACATAGTTTTCAGTAAACCCATGAATATATCCTTCTTTATTTTCAGATTCAAATAAGACAGTTCTTTCTGCACCTAATTGGCTCTCATAAAACGCTCTTCTTTTCTTGGCAGACAAGCCTCGTAACATTTTACTTCTTTTTTTACGAACACCTAAAGGAACAACACCTGCAAGATCTGCTGCTATTGTATTATCCCTTTCTGAATAGGTAAATACATGTAGATATGAGATATCAAGCTCTGACAAGAGCTTGTAAGTATCCAAAAAATGATCTTCGGTTTCACCGGGAAAACCAACGATTATATCTACTCCTATACATGCATGCGGCATCACTTCTTTAATCTTTCTTACCCTATCGACATATAAATCACTTAAATATCTGCGTCGCATTAATTTAAGGATTTCATCACTCCCAGACTGTAACGGGATATGAAAATGCGGAACAAATGTTTTAGAATTTGCGACAAAATCTATAGTTTCATTTTTCAATAAATTTGGTTCTATAGACGATATTCTAAGCCTTTCAATGCCTTTGACTTGATCCAAAGCCTGCACCAACTCAAAAAAAGTATGTTCGTGTTTTTTATTACCAAACTCTCCCTTACCGTAATCACCGATATTGACACCGGTAAGGACGATCTCTTTAATTCCTTTTTCAGAAATCTCTTTTGCGTTTTTCAACACATTCGCCAAGGTATCACTTCTAGAAATTCCTCTAGCCAATGGGATGGTACAATAAGTACACTTATAATCGCAACCATCTTGCACTTTCAGGAACGCTCGAGTGCGATCTCCGATAGAATAACTCCCCACATAAAAATCTGCTTCTTCTATTTCACAGGAATGCACTTCGCCAAAATCATTTTTGGAGAGATCATTTATATAATCGGTAATTTTAAACTTCTCGGTAGCTCCCAGTACCAGATCTACCCCATCCACTGCAGCTAACTCTTCAGGTTTTAATTGGGCATAACATCCAACAGCAGCAACGAAAGCATCAGGATTGATCTTTTGCGCCTGTTTGACAATAGTTTTAAATCTTTTATCAGCATTCTCTGTAACCGAACAAGTGTTAATCACATAAATATCTGCGTTTTCAGAAAAATCAACACGATCAAAGCCTTCATCGGTAAAATTTCTGGCAATTGTAGAAGTCTCCGAAAAATTCAGTTTACAACCTAGTGTATAAAAAGCAACTTTTTTTCTCATAAAACCATGTCTTATTTCCGTGAAGACAGAAATCTCGTTATATTTACCTTTTACTTACATCCGTCAAAATAGCAAATAAATTAAGGATAAATTTTGAGGGTGCAAATATACCAACAATAATTCGTTTACTAAAATTGAGAGTCAATCATTCCATTTCTATAATTCACTATTTAACAATAACTTATCTATTTTTTTCACTAATTTCTTGTGGAAAATCCTCTCAAAATAATAGAGACCATGAGGTATTTAGATATAATCAATTCGAAAATATTAGTTCTCTAGACCCCGCATTCGCAAGAAATGTGCCTAATATTTGGTCTACCAATCAATTATACAATGGTCTTGTGCAATTAGATGATTCTTTACATATCATACCTGATATTGCCAAGCGGTGGGAGATTTCAGAAAATGGTTTAAAATATACCTTTTTTCTTAGAAATGATGTTAAATTCCATAAACACGAAGTATTCAAAACCAAGAATGGCACGAGGTTAGTCACCGCTCACGATTTTACGTATAGCTTTAACAGACTTGTTGATCCAAAAGTTGCTTCGCCAGGAAACTGGGTACTAAAAAATGTTTCTAAATACCACGCCATAAATGATACTATTTTTGAGATCAAACTCAACAAACCTTTTCCTGCATTTTTAGGATTAATGAGCATGCGCTACTGTTCTGTAGTTCCTAAAGAAGTGGTAGATTATTATGGAAATCAATTTAGATCCAACCCTATAGGTACCGGCCCTTTTAAATTTAAACTTTGGGAAGAAAATGTGAAATTGGTATTCCGCAGAAATGAATTGTATTTTGAAAAGGACGAAAACGGAAAGCAACTACCATATCTAGAAGCAGTAGCCATTACATTTTTGCCAGATAAACAAAGTGAATTTTTGCAGTTTGCACAAGGAAAGATTGATCTGTTAAATAGCCTGGACGCTTCATACAAAGATGAGCTACTCACACCTACTGGTAAACTTCGTGAAAAATACCAAGATCAAATCAACATCAGCAAAGGTCCCTATCTTAACTCTGAGTATTTAGGATTTTATCTGGACACGGAAAAGAAAGAAATACAATCAGAATTACTTAGAAAAGCTATAAATCATGGTTTTGATAGGGAAAAGATGATTACCTATCTTAAAAATGGAATCGGTACCCCTGCTATTAATGGTTTTATCCCTAAAGGAATTCCAGGGTTTGACAATATTCCCGGATACGAATATGATACGGAAAAAGCATATGAGTACATAAAGAAGTACATAGATCAAACAGGAGACCGTAATCCCACCATTCGCATCGCCACAGACTCTAATTACCAGAGCATTTGTGAGTTTATACAACGTGAACTCGAAAAAATAGGGCTAACTATTATTGTTGACGTAATGCCACCCTCTACGATACGGCAAAAGAAATGGAGTGGTGAACTTGAAGTATTTAGAGCCAGCTGGATTGCCGATTATCCTGATGCCGAGAATTTTCTATCTCCGTATTACAGCAAAAATCATACTCCGAACGGACCCAATTATACACATTTCAAAAACGAAACCTTTGACAGATTATACGAAGAAAGTTTTTTGATTACAGATACAAAAGTAAGAGAACAACAATACGCCAAAATGGATTCGATTATAGTTGCACATGCGCCTATTGTTCCTTTGTATTATGATGAAGTAGTACGATTTACACAGAAAAATGTAAAGGGACTTACCAATAATCCGCAAAATTTCTTGATTTTAAAACGAGTTTGGAAAGAAAAAGCGAAGTAAACAAACCACCATACACTATAAGTACCAAAAGTTTTCCAATTTAAGGATTGAAACTCCTTTGAGTAGTGACAAACAAATCCGAAGTTCGCAGTTACTCAAACTGCGAACTGCTTGCCAAAAACTATATTATGTCTTTAGAACTTGAAAGGTAAATGCACTAAAGTGCATAGCTTTAACTATTTTTGAGGCTAATAAACCCTTATTCTTTACGCCATCGTTTTGTCTGTTCGAAAACATGCTCCAGAATCTTTTCATCTTCCTCAGTAAATTCTAGTTTTCTTCGAGACATCACCACTTTTGCCACTTCAAAAGCTTTTTTGGTTAAAAAAGTCGTAAATCCGGCACTACCACCCCAGCTATAGCTCGGTATAAAATTACGCGGAAAACCACTTCCAAAAACATTAGCACTTACTCCCACTACTGTTCCTGTATTAAACATGGTATTGATACCACATTTGGAGTGATCTCCCATCATCAAACCGCAAAATTGCAATCCTGTTTTGGCAAAACCTTCAGTTTCATAACTCCATAATCGTACCGGTGCATAATTATTTTTGAGATTAGAAGTGTTTGTATCTGCACCCAGATTACACCACTCACCCAATACAGAGTTACCTAAATAACCATCATGCCCTTTGTTTGAATACCCAAAGATGACAGAATTGGTGACCTCACCTCCTACTTTAGAATAGGGTCCTACCGTGGTTCCCCCATAGATTTTTGCTCCCATTTTAACCGCTG
Organism: Aquimarina celericrescens; assembly: GCF_042682765.1. Taxonomy (NCBI): domain Bacteria; kingdom Pseudomonadati; phylum Bacteroidota; class Flavobacteriia; order Flavobacteriales; family Flavobacteriaceae; genus Aquimarina; species Aquimarina celericrescens. Next base: position 707,430 of record NZ_JBHUHY010000002.1, read on the forward strand.
CATGATCACAAAGCACAAAAGGACCTCTTATAATACTACCTTCCATGATTTCAGCATTCTTACCAATATAAATAGGTCCGTTACTGGCATTAAGCGTCGTAAACTCCAGCTTCGCTCCTTCTTCAATAAAAATATGCTCTGGAGCGATCACGTTGTTACTTGCAGGGATAGGCTGACTTTCTCTACCACTAGTCAATAAAACAAAATCCTGATTGATGGCTTCCTCATTTTTTGAAAATATATCCCAGGTATTTTTGACTGTCAATACTTTTTGCTCATATTGAAAAACCTCATAGGACTTGAAATCAACTTCCTGATCTTCTTTTACATGAAATGCAATAGGTTCCTCTTGATAAAAGATAGCCTGATTCGCTGTAAGATGTTTAATTCTCTCTACAAGATCTTCTGAAGGTAAAAAAGAACTATTAATCATAATATTCTCTGCCAATTCCACCATAGGAAATTTCTCACTCAAATACTCTTCGGTAACCGTAGAGGTGGTATATCCCAAGTATTTCTCCCATTTCTCTCGAATAGTTAAAATCCCTATCCGAATTTCTGCCACCGGTCTGGTAAATGTGAAAGGTAATAAAGCATCACGTGACGCTCCGTCAAAAAGAATATAATTCATGCGCTGATCTCAAAAAGTTAATAATTCGAATCATTGCAAAAATAAAGACGTTCGTGTTAAAAATAATGTTGTTTGGCTATTTTATTTTGAAATAAGTATCTAAACGAACCCTGAGGATACTGGAAGGGTGGAGTTGCTTCATATCCGCACTTTGAGAGCCTCAGTGCTCACGAAAACGAATTATTAAGTGGCCCTGAGGATACTCGAAGGGCAACAAAAAAAGCCTTTCTGCGTAGAGAAAGGCTTTTCAATATATTGTATATCCAAATTACTTTTTGAATTTGGCATATTTATTCTTGAACTTGTCGATACGTCCTGCAGTATCGATCAATTTTGATTTTCCTGTATAGAACGGATGAGAAGCTCTTGAAATTTCTAATTTCACTAACGGGTACTCTACACCATCTACTTCTAAAGTTTCTTTAGTATTTGCTGTAGATTTCGTTAAGAAAACTTCATCGTTAGACATATCTTTAAAAGCAACTAATCTATAATTTTCTGGGTGAATATCTTTTCTCATCTTAATTATCTTTTCTAAATTCGAGGTGCAAATTTACAATTATTTTGTGAATTGCAAAATGTTTTTTACCAAAGAAATCCATTTTCATTTTATTCTTCTGAAAATGGATTTAATTCTTGTAAAATCTTTGTTGTTGATTGTTGTGCACAAAATAGATTGTTAGTTTGGTGCCGAAGTTTGTTTTAGCCAATCCAGTATAGCACATCCCAAGCTCATACCACAACCCTCTGTACTCTTCTGATGTTTACTATTTACTCCCGATTTCAGATATTCATATTGATCGGCAATCCGTGTGAATTCTTCACCCGTCATGTTAATTGCCTCAAGTTGATAATATAAATCCAAAAAGGTCTGTGATTGATCACCCAAAAACTCTTGAAACAAAGTTTCTACATCTGAACTACTTAGGTTATCATTGGCTGTTTTTTGAGATAAGGACTCCATAAATTGCTGAAATTTACCTGTTTTAACGGCACTTTTATTCAATTCAATTAAAGCTTGCTTAACCAAAAGTTCCTTCTCTTCTTGGGAAAATTCAAGATTTTCTTCATCCGTTGTACAAGATGTAATCCCAATTAAAGAAAAAAGGATAGTCAAAAGTAATAATTTTTTCATAAACATTGATTTTATTGTTATTTAATCAATTTTAAAAATTGGGGTATTTAAAATAAATTTTTTAGTGCCCTTTTCAGGATTTTTTCTCTCTTTTTGATCTAAATCGTCTTATTTCAATCGATTTTATTTTTAAGTTATTTATCCCCGAAACTCCTTATTTAACGCAATCTCAGGCCATCCTTTGTTTACGGAAAAACCGTAATTAATTTGGTAAATATACGATAAAAATGTATATTAACCCGATGAAAAGCTAATTTATTTGAAGTTACAATATTTTTTATATTTGTATGCTATATAGATTATTAACAATTTTATAACAATTTTGCTATATGGAAGAAACTACTATTTCTACCAAAAAAAATATATTAGTCTATGGATTAATTCTTGGTTCTATTTTGGTTATATATGGTTTTTCTCGTCATATTACTGGTAATAGAGATACTGCTAATTGGGCTTATTCTATTTTTGAATTGTTCCTTTATATTGGATTCGTATTTTATGGTATTTATAAATACAAATCCCAAAATCATGGTTTTTTAACCTTATGGCAAGCTTTAAAAGTTGGATTTGGAATTACTTTTATCAGTATTGTTATGCAAAAAATTGGTGATATTTTTTTCGTAGAGGTAATTTCAGCCGAAACAATTCAAGAGATGTTTAATTCAACCGATTATCTAACGGCAAAAGAATCACAAGAACGAAATAAAACAGTGAATAAAGAAAATGATTATCTTATTAATATGTCAATAACCTTAATTCTTTATTTGGTACTAGGAGTAATTATTTCTCTATTCGCAGGAGCCATCATGCAAAAAAACCGAAATCCATTTTAGAAGTTGTATTATTATTATTAAACTATTTTTTTTTAAATCTATCAATTAATTTCCTTTTAATTTATTTCGACTCCAACTTGTAACATTTTACTATCTTTGAATACTTATGGTTATACATAACCAAAACTATTGTATACATGGAAAATGAAACAACCTCTACCAAAAAAATCATTATAAACTACGGGATAATTCTAGGTATGCTCTCTGTGATCATGGGAGTGATCATCTATATCACCGATGGATATGCTAAGCAAAACTGGATAAATACTGTTATTGGTATCGCTATTATTGCCGGTGTGATCATCTATGGAATTAAAGCCTTTAAAACAGCCAACAATGGGTTTCTAAAATTGGGTGAGGCGCTAAAAATTGGAGTAGGTATTGCACTTATTGGTGGAATTATAGGAGTTATTTGGACCATTCTGCTCATGAATGTTATCGAACCCGAGATTGTGAATCAAATAAATCAAGCGCAACGCGAACAGATGATCGAAAGTTATCCTGATATGTCTGAAGCTCAATTAAATCAAAGCCTGGAAATGGCTAAAAAATTTACATCGCCCTACATGATTGGCGCTTTTGCTCTAATATGGAATTTGTTTCTAGGACTTATCATTTCACTTTTTACCGGGCTGGCAATGCAAAAGAAACAAGACTTTTAATACTTTATGAATATATCTGTGGTCATACCACTGCTTAATGAGCAGGAGTCACTTAATGAATTATATAATTGGATTGCAAAAGTTATGCAATCCAATTCTTTTTCTTATGAAATCCTCTTTATCGATGACGGGAGTACCGATGGTTCCTGGGATACCATTATGCAACTTTCTGAAAAAGACACCAACGTCAAAGGGATCCGTTTCCTTAAAAATTTTGGAAAATCGCAGGCGCTACATGCCGGATTTAAGGAAGCGAAAGGCGATGTAGTGATCACTATGGATGCCGATCTACAGGATAGTCCCGAGGAAATCCCAGAATTGTATGATCTGATCAACCAAGAGGATTATGATTTGATCTCTGGCTGGAAGAAAAAACGATACGATTCGGTTATTGCAAAAAATCTACCTTCTAAATTGTTTAATGCTGCTGCCAGAAGAACGTCTGGAGTAAAATTACATGATTTCAATTGTGGCCTTAAAGCCTATAAAAATATAGTGGTCAAAAATATCGATGTTCATGGCGAAATGCATCGCTATATCCCGGTATTATCTAAAAATGCAGGATTTACCAAAATTGGTGAAAAAGTTGTAATGCATCAAGCTAGAAAATACGGTAAAACCAAGTTTGGGATGAATCGTTTTATCAATGGTTTTCTGGATCTGGTGACCATTTGGTTTATGTCGAGATTTGGCAAACGCCCTATGCACTTTTTTGGTTTGATCGGTACCCTATTATTCATTGTTGGTTTTTGTTTTGCTGTTTATCTTGGGATTGACAAACTTTTCATAGAAACTGCAGGAAGACTCATTGCACAGCGTCCAGAATTTTATGTCGCCTTAACATCGATGATCCTGGGAACTCAATTTTTTCTTGCCGGATTTTTGGGAGAGATTATCCTTACCAGCAAAAGAAGTAAAGAACGGTATAATATTTCTGAGAGGGTTAATTTGTGATAGCATTTTTATGACGGGCTTCGAGGGCCTCAGCCCAACATCAATGAACCCTGAGGTGGCATGCTGAGTTTATCGAAATGCTCTCGAAGGGTGACAGAAAAACTAAAAACCAACAATAATACTTCAATTTCCACAAAACTGAGGTAACACGGGGACAAGTTTATCAATTCGTTTTGTATATGATATATACGTCATACTTAATTTATTTGAGTATCTCTCTTATCTAATACGTCTATTCAATGAGAGATCCTGAATCAAGTTCAATATGACGAACCATTTTACACAGTAATTTCATGTAAAAAATGGTATTAAATAGTATTTTTGCAATTAAAATTAAAGCACATGCAAATCACAGATTCAGAAATCAATAAAAGAGTTAATGAATGGTTAACTTCTGTTTTTGATCAGGGTACGCAAAAAGAAATTCAAAATTTACAGCATAATAATCCAGAAGAACTAAAAGAAAGCTTTTATAAAAATCTGGAATTTGGTACCGGTGGTATGCGTGGCATCATGGGTATTGGGACTAATCGCATTAATAAATATACGTTAGGAAAAAGTACACAAGGATTGAGTAATTATCTTGTTTCCCAATTTCCAGGAGAGCAACCTAAAGCAGTAATTGCCTACGACTGTAGAAATAATAGCGATACCTTGGCAAAGGTGGTAGCCGATGTTTTTTCGGCTAACGGAGTTCAAGTATTCTTGTTCTCAAGTCTACGCCCTACTCCAGAGCTATCTTTTGCCGTTAAAGAATTGGGATGTCATTGTGGTATTGTATTAACTGCCAGTCATAATCCGCCAGAATACAATGGCTATAAAGTATACTGGCAAGATGGTGGACAATTAGTCCCACCACAAGATGGTGAAATTATAGCCGAGATAAATACACTACAATATTCAGATATAAAATTTAAGGCTAATCCTGATCTTATTCAAACGATTGACAAAGAAATTGATGCTCTTTTTATTGATCAATGTGTAAAAAACGGAAGTTTTGCAGCCAGTCAGGAAGCTAAAGATAATACAACCATTGTTTTTACATCATTACACGGTACATCGATTACTGCAGTACCAGAAACACTAAAAAAAGCTGGTTATAAAAATGTACATATAGTTGAAGAACAGGCAGAACCCGATGGTAATTTTCCAACAGTAAAATCTCCAAATCCTGAAGAACCAGAAGCATTAACCATGGCAATGGATCTTGCCAAAAAGGTGAATGCAGACATTGTTATCGGCACAGATCCAGATTGTGATCGATTAGGAATTGCGGTTCGAAATAGCGATGGCGACTTACAATTACTTAATGGCAACCAGACCATGATCGTAATGACCTGGTTTTTATTAGAGCACTATAAAAACAATATAGGATTAAAAGGAAATGAATTTGTCGCCTCGACTATTGTATCTACCCCCATGATGAGAAGTCTTTCACAGGCTTATGGTGTCGAATATAAAGAGGTACTTACTGGTTTCAAATGGATAGCAAAGTTAATCAAGGATTATCCTAACAAACATTTTATTGGCGGTGGAGAAGAAAGTTTTGGGTTTATGGTTGGTGATTTTGTGAGGGATAAAGATGCTGTCACCTCTACCCTGCTTGCATGTGAAATTGTAGCCTTTACTAAAGAAAAAGGTAGCTCTTTTTACAAAACCTTATTAGAATTGTACACCAAACACGGTTTTTATAAAGAAAGTTTGGTTTCTTTAGTAAAAAAGGGAATTGATGGGGCGGCAGAGATCAAACAAACTATGGTAGACTTAAGAAATGATCCGCCTACACATATCAATAATGAAAAAGTTATCCTAATTGAAGATTATCAAACTAGTGTTGCGAAAAATCTTCAGTATCATTCTGAAAGCTCTATCGACATACCAAAATCAAATGTTCTGATATTCTATACTGAAGGAGGAAGCAAAATTGCCGCAAGGCCTAGTGGGACTGAACCAAAAATTAAATTTTACATCAGTATTCAAGAGTCTCTTGCCTCGGTTAATGACTTTGACCAGGTACAGCAACAATTAGATAGCAAAATTGAGGCTATCAAAAAAGATCTAAAATTAACTTAAATAGCAGTACAACTGTTCTACATACTTAATGAATTATTTTAAACAAATTCTTCGCTTTGCGAAACCTTATAGAATTTATGCCATTTTAAATATTATTTCTAATATTTTTTACGCCCTATTCGGGACATTGGCTATGGTTTCTTTATTTCCGATGCTGAATGTATTATTTGGCAAAACTGATAAGGTAAAAATCAAACCCGAATGGAATGGATTGTTAAAGGTACGAGAATATAGTGAGGCATATTTAAATTATTATGTTACACAAAAAGCTGATCAAGGAAATGACGATGTACTTATCTTTATGGTTGCCTTAGTTATTAGTATGTTCTTTCTGAAGAACATTTTTAGTTATCTGGCCATGTATTTTATTACTTTTCTCAGAAATGGTGTTCTAAAAGATATTCGTAATGAATTATATAAAAAAACCGTAGACTTACCTCTTTCCTTCTTTTCCGAAAAACGTAAAGGGGATACTATCGCTAGAATTTCTACAGATGTTCTGGAAATACAACATTCCTTTTTATCCATACTTGAACTTATTGTAAGAGAACCTCTAATGATCTTATTCACTATTTGTGCCATGTTGCTTATTAGTGTAAAACTGACCGTATTCGTTTTCATATTTATACCGATATCGGGATTTTTAATTTCATTAATTGGAAAGAGGTTAAAAAAACACTCGGACAAAGTACAGAAAGAGCAAGGATTCTTCTTGTCCATAGTCGAAGAAACTTTAGGTGGACTCAAAGTTATAAAGGGATTCAATGCTGAGAAGATTTTTAATCGAAAATTCAAAGAGTCTACATCTAGATTTTATAATTATTCAAATACCCTACTAAATCGGCAAAATTTAGCTTCCCCGACAAGTGAATTTTTAGGAATTACAGTAATTGCCATTCTCCTATGGTATGGTGGACAAATGGTTTTAGTCGAAAAATCATTGGATCCAGGACTTTTTATTGTATATATGGGATTAGCATATAATATCCTTACCCCTGCTAAAGCAATTTCAAAGGCAAGTTATGGTGTAAAGCGTGGAAATGCAGCAGCAGAAAGGGTACTCGAAATTTTGAACACCTCCTCTCCTTTACAGGACAAACCAGATGCACAAGAAAAAAGAGATTTCAATACTGACATAACTTTAGAAAATATATCCTTCAAATATGAAGATGAATATGTTCTTGATGATTTTTCGTTAAGGGTTCCCAAAGGGAGTGCGATTGCCTTAGTAGGACAATCTGGTAGCGGAAAATCTACCATTGCTAATCTTGTCACCCGATTTTATGATGTAAATAAAGGAAGTATTAAAATTGATAATACAGATATTCGAGATTTAACTAAAGAATCCTTACGAGGGCTGATGGGTCTTGTAACTCAAGATTCTATTCTTTTTAATGACAGTATAAAAAATAATTTATTGATAGGTGACGAACATGCTACAGAAGAAGAAATTATCGACGCACTAAAGGTTGCCAATGCCTGGGAATTTGTGAAAGACTTACCAAAAGGTATCGAAACCAATATTGGTGACAGTGGTAATAAACTAAGTGGTGGACAGAAACAACGTCTATCGATAGCAAGGGCGGTTCTTAAAAATCCGCCGATTATGATATTAGACGAGGCTACTTCTGCTTTGGATACAGAAAGTGAACGATTAGTGCAGTCGGCATTAGAAAATATGATGAAAAACCGAACAAGCATCGTAATCGCTCATAGATTATCTACGATACAAAATTCAGATTTAATCGTTGTAATGCAAAAAGGAAAAATCATCGAAAAAGGTCGTCATGAAGAGTTAATAGCCAAGAATGGAGCTTATCAAAGATTAGTTACTTTACAATCTTTCGATTAATATTTAACTGATAATCAATTTGTTAAAATAAAAAAGAGTGCTGGATGCACTCTTTTTCTTCACACAAATCATCTTAATTTAGGGGCTTACTCTAAAATTAAAACTCACTTTTATTAAAATCATTTCATCTTAGGGGAAATGAAAGAATCAATTCTAATATTATAGTACAAATATAAAGCTAACAATCGACTCCTGCAAGAAAAATATTTATTTTATCCAAAAAAAATACTTTTCATCTATAAATTTTAAAAATAATTACTAAAATTGTAATATTATTCTTACGTAACCATAAGGTTATGTATTCAAGCCGAAAGTATTCAGTCCAGATTTTAGAAACATTTTCAAATAAAAAAGAGTGCTGGACGCACTCTTTTTCTTCACACAAATCATCTTAATTTAGGGGCTTACTCTAAAATTAAAACTCACTTTTATTAAAATCTTTCATCTTGGGGAGAATGAAAGTATTTATTCTTTATTACGATGTAAAGATACTATCTTTTTTTAATCTACCAAACAAAAATTGTATTTTATCATAAAAAATATGTTTTTTAACACAATAAAATTGTTAAATAAAATTATAATGTAGTATTTATCTTACAAGATTATTTGTCCTTCAAATGATTTTACAAAAAATATAATAAAAAAAAAGAGTGCTGGACGCACTCTTTTTCTTCACACAAATCATCTTAATTTAGGGGCTTACTCTAAAATTAAAACTCACTTTTATTAAAACCTTTCATCTTGGGGAGAATGAAAGTATTTATTCTTTATTACGCTGTAAAGATACTACTTTTTTTCAATTCGACAAGTATAAAATGTATTTTATCCGAAAAAAAAGTAAATTAACATCAATTTTAACACAAATTCTTACAATTTCTTACAAAAAAGTAAATCTATAATTCTTAAATTACTACATTAAACCTTTTTTGTTTACTTTAGTCTTATGTGCAGGGTTACATATTAATCCAACGTATAAAATATAATTACTTGAGCATAAATAAAGAAGAAGAAGAACGCCTACTCATCTCTCTGCAATCTGATAACGATATTAATTCGGCATTTAGTGAATTGGTATCATTATATCAGCAACGATTATATTGGCATATAAGGAACATGGTCAAAAACCACGATGATACAGATGATGTATTGCAAAATGTATTCATTAAAGTATATAAAAACATAAAAAAATTTAAAGGTGATAGTAAACTTTATTCTTGGTTGTATCGTATTGCTACTAATGAATCTATTACATTTCTAAATCAAAAAGCAAAAAAACATAACATCACCAACGAAGAATTAAGTCTTCGGCTTATACAAAATCTGGAAGCCGATATATACTTTGAGGGCAATGAAATGCAACTACAGTTACAAAAAGCAATCGCGACATTACCTCAAAAACAACAACAAGTATTTAATATGAAGTATTTTCAGGAATTGAAATATAGAGAAATGTCCGAAATTTTAGAAACCAGTGAAGGTGCCTTAAAAGCATCATACCACTTAGCCTCTAAAAAGATAGAAGAGTTTTTAAAAAATGATTAAACCTTTTTACATTTGATAAGTCATATATGCAGTGAAAAAAGATAACTTACATAAAAATAATGCCGGTTTCAAGGTGCCAGAAGATTATTTTGAAAGTTTAGAAAAAAAACTTTCAAAAAAAATTGCTTTTGACATAAAAGAGGAGCAACCATCATCTATCAAAAATGACTCGGGTTTTAAGGTGCCTAATGGTTATTTTGATTCTCTAGAGGATACGTTAAGACAAAAATTAAATGATCGGGAGAATAAAGGAAAGATCATTTCTTTATTCTCCAAAAGAAACCTTTTGTATGTTTCAGGGATTGCTGCTATGATTGCCGTTATCATTTCAGTATTTATGAACAAAGAAAATGACCCTCTTCAAGGGATTGATGATATAGAATTAGCTGATATTCAAGATTATTTTATAGAGGGTAATATCGACTTGAGTAATGATGATATGGCTTTCTTAATAAATGAAGAAACTAAATATTCTGATTTTTTTGAAGAAAAAGTTATTTCTGAAGAAGAATTATTGGAATATTTATCTGATAAAGATTTGGTAGATGAAATCATACTTACAGATTAAAATGGATGAAATGGGTATTTTTAATATCCAAATGAAGGTTATAAAAATTTAAATTGATGAATAAGATATTACTATGTATAGGTATAGCTTTTGTATCGCTAAATGCCATCGGTCAAAATCCTGCGGGAGAAAAGATCAAAGCATTCAAAGTGGCTTATATTACCGAGCAGTTAAATTTGAGCAGTAAAGAAGCTCAACAATTTTGGCCAATATACAACACACATGAAGAAACGCTAGAAAAACTTAAAAAAGAAGAGCGTAAGCTTATAAGAGCTCTTAAGGATGCTAATGAAGGATCTGATGGGCTAAGCGATCGGCAAGCAGGAGAGTTTTTAAGTAATTATTTAGAAGCCGAAACTCAAAAAACGCAGGCCAGAAAAACACTTATCAAAGATCTACAGACTGTTATATCTAATAAAAAGATTTTAAGACTTATAAAAGCAGAAAACGATTTTAACAAAAGACTGTTAGAACGTATTAGGCAATGGCGGAACCGAAGAAATGATTAAAGAAGTTTACAAACAGAGGCTTTCGATCAGTAGACTCTTTTCTATTTAAAAGACAATCTAGCCACTCTTCCTTTTCCTGCAGCTATTGCAGTGCTATCATTTATAAATCGTAGCGTATAAAAACTTTCTTTGCTCAGTTCTCTCCAATGTTGGCCATAATCATTCGAGATAGAAATACCCGTAAACCCAATCGCCACAATTTCTTTACTCCCACCATTAGGCACATATCTAACACAACTTTTATAATCAGATCCATCTTTAATTAGACGCCAGCTTCTACCACCATCTGTTGTAATAGCCTTGTTGGCAAGATTACTTTCTGGTTTTGTATAGTCACCCCCGTAGATAATTCCATTTTCTTTATCGTAAAAATCAATGGAATATCCTCCTGTGGTTGAACTACCCTGCACAATAGGCGTTTCAAAAACTTCCCAGTTCCTACCTTTATCAGGTGAATAAAACACTCGGGATTTCATGCCTCCAGATATAATCCAGGTATGATCATCGACTATAGCAATATTGCCATTACTGGCAGCAAATGCGGCTTCACCTTCGATTGTTTTAGGTAGGTTAACGCAGGAAACTTTCTCCCAACGGTCTCCACCATCTCGCGTAATAATTATAGATAAGCAATCATCGGTTGGGTCTCCCATGGCAATTCCTTCAGAATCGTTCCAAAAAGTAAGGGAATCATAAAATGCTTTTTTATGATCCTCTGTATAAACTATCCTTTCTTCTTTATTATCAAAATTAATCTTTCTTAATCTTACCGGAGAACCAATCCCCAAAGAGAAAAATGAATTGTCCGCAAAACTTACCGCGCGTTGCTCTGCAATCTCATTACTTTTTATTTCATTAGGATCAGCTTTTTCAAAATTTATTATATGAGTTTTGTGAGTTTTTAGGTTTATAAAACCATATCCTTTATTAAATCCGAAACCCAGAAGAGTATCATAATATACTGCGATAGCTCTAATACTAAAAGAATCCTTTAATATAACTTCAATATCAACTTTAGAGAAATCATGAGCCACTACCCTGTCTTTTGGTTTGCAAAAAGTTAGCGTTAGTCCAAATAATGCGATAATAGTGAGTCTCATAGTCAATAATTATACCCAAATATAACTGTATTTGGTAACAAAGGTATACCTTTGCAGACCTAAAAAAATAATACAATGCGCTTACATAGAAACCTGGTCTTTGCAGTAATCGATGGTTTGGATAAAATATTCAACAAGGGTGAGTATGCTGATAAGGTGGTGCAAAAATTACTGAAACGGGATAAACGATGGGGATCTCGTGATCGTAGTTTTGTCGCAGAAACAGTGTATGAAATAGTACGTTGGAAGCGGTTGTATGCAGAGATTGCAGAAGTAAAAGAGCCTTTTTCCAGAGAAAATCTATGGAGAGTCTTTGCAGTCTGGGCGACGTTAAGAGGTATTTCATTACCCGATTGGAAACAAATCGCCCCTACCCCTACCAGGCGTATTAAAGGCCGATTTGATGAATTAAGCAATATCAGAAAATTTAAAGAATCTATTCCTGATTGGCTAGACGAATTAGGTCAAAAAGAACTAGGAAAACATTGGGATAAAGAGATTCATGCTTTAAATCAACAAGCTCCTGTAATCCTACGTGCGAATACACTCAAAATATCAAGGGATAAATTAAGAGGAGCGCTTGAAGATGAAAACATTGATACCGAATTTATCAAAGGTAATCCTAATGCTCTTCAACTCGTAGAAAGAACTAATGTTTTTAGTACCGAGGCTTTTAAAAAAGGCTTATTTGAAGTACAAGATGCGTCTTCACAATTAGTAGCAGATTTCCTTGATGTAAAGCCAGGACAACGAGTAGTAGATGCCTGTGCAGGTGCTGGTGGTAAAACACTTCACCTTGCAGCTTTGATGCAAAATAAAGGACAGATCATTGCTATGGATATTTACGCCAATAAATTGAAAGAGCTAAAAAGAAGAGCGCGAAGAGCCGGTGCCCATAATATTGAACCAAGAGTTATCGAAAGTACGAAAGATATCAAAAAACTTCATGACAAAGCAGATCGGGTATTAATTGATGCACCTTGTAGTGGTTTGGGAGTGTTACGCAGAAATCCAGATGCCAAATGGAAATTACAACCCGAATTTTTAGAAAAAATCAGACAAACACAATCCGATATTTTAGAAAGCTATTCCAAAATGGTAAAACCAGGAGGTAAGCTGGTATACGCTACTTGCTCGATTTTACCTTCAGAAAATCAGGATCAAGTGAACAATTTCCTGTCAAAAGAAGCCGGAGCAGATTTTAAATTGGTTAAAGACAAAAAAATATTATCTCACCAATCCGGTTTTGATGGATTTTATATGGCTTTATTAGAAAAACAATCTTAACAGGTATTGTTCAAAATTTGGTGAATAACTCTGCCATTGAATTCTAATTTTATGCTATTCTTTGCTAATAAAATAGTAAATTTGCAGCTTGTTCAACACAACACAATGTACCCATAAAATGATTCATTTCTTCGGAAACCAAAACGAGACCGTATTTGCGGTTCAAACCAATCAAGAAATATCCCCTTTAACTACAGAAAAACTTACCTGGCTATTTGGCAACCAATCTAAATTATTTGTGGCGTCTATCGACGCTTTTTTTGTTGGTCCACGTGCTGCAATGGTCACTCCATGGAGCACCAACGCGGTTGAAATAACGCAGAATATGGGTATCGAAGGTATCATTAGAATTGAAGAGTTTACCGCGGTACCAAAAGATTTTATCGATTTTGACCCTATGCTTTCGCAAAAATATGATAGTCTAGATCAAGATATTTATACTGTTAATATTCAACCAGATCCAATTCTTGAAATTGATGATATTGCATCCTATAATAAGAGTGAAGGTCTCGCCCTAAGCGAGGAAGAAATAGAATATCTTGAAGGTGTAAGCAAAAAAATAGGGAGAAAACTTACCGATTCTGAGGTGTTCGGATTCTCGCAAGTAAATTCAGAGCATTGCCGTCACAAAATATTTAATGGAACTTTTGTAATCGATGGAGAAGAACAACCATCGTCACTATTCAAATTAATTAAAAAGACATCTGAAACGAATCCAAACGATATAGTTTCTGCATATAAAGACAATGTTGCCTTTATAAAAGGGCCAAAAGCTACTCAGTTTGCTCCAAAAACAGCCGATAAACCGGATTATTATCAAGAGAGTGAGTTCGAAAGTGTAATCTCTCTTAAAGCTGAAACACATAACTTCCCGACTACGGTAGAGCCATTTAATGGAGCTGCTACCGGTTCTGGCGGTGAAATAAGAGATCGGTTAGCTGGTGGAAAAGGTTCTTTACCTCTTGCAGGAACCGCAGTGTACATGACTTCTTATTCAAGGTTAGAAGAAAATCGTCCTTGGGAACGAGCCATGGACGAAAGAGATTGGTTATATCAAACTCCGATGGATATTTTGATCAAAGCTTCTAATGGAGCTTCAGATTTTGGCAACAAATTTGGGCAGCCGCTTATTACGGGATCTGTTTTAACCTTCGAGCACGAAGAGCACGCCAGAAAACTAGGTTTTGATAAAGTAATTATGCAAGCCGGTGGTATTGGCTACGGAAAAGCCGAGCAAGCTCTAAAAGACACTCCCGAAACCGGAGACAAAATTGTCATTCTTGGCGGAGAAAATTATCGCATTGGTATGGGTGGTGCTGCGGTATCTTCTGCTGATACAGGAGAGTTTAGCAGCGGTATCGAATTGAACGCCGTTCAACGCTCTAATCCCGAAATGCAAAAACGTGCTGCTAATGCCATTCGAGGTATGGTTGAAAGTGAAGAAAATACTATTGTTTCCATTCATGATCATGGTGCCGGTGGCCATTTGAACTGTCTTTCAGAACTGGTTGAAGAAACCGGTGGTAAAATCGACCTTGATAAATTACCGGTAGGTGATCCTACTTTATCTGCAAAAGAAATCATCGGTAACGAATCTCAAGAACGTATGGGGTTAGTTATTGCACAAAAACATATAGATACTCTTAAGCGTATTGCTGCGCGTGAGCGTTCTCCTATGTATCAGGTGGGAGACGTAACAGGTGATCATCGCTTTACGTTTGAATCCAAAACTAAAGGTGACAAACCCATGGATCTTGCTTTAGTAGATATGTTTGGCAGTTCTCCTAAGACGATCATGAATGATCAAACCATTACTCGCAATTACGATGGCCTAAGTTATGATATTAAAGATTTTCAGGGGTACTTAGAAAGTGTATTACAACTCGAAGCTGTCGCCTGTAAAGACTGGTTAACTAATAAGGTTGATCGCTGTGTTGGTGGCCGTGTTGCAAAACAACAATGTGCGGGGCCACTACAATTACCCCTAAATAATTGTGGTGTCATGGCTTTAGATTATAAAAGTACCGAAGGCATTGCTACCAGCATTGGTCACTCCCCTATTTCTGGATTGATTGATCCCGAAGCCGGAAGCAAAAATTCTATCTCTGAAGCATTAACTAACATTATTTGGGCTCCGCTTAAAGAAGGGTTGACCTCTGTTTCTTTATCTGCCAACTGGATGTGGCCGTGTAAAAATGAAGGCGAAGATGCCAGACTATATAAGGCGGTCAAAGCAATATCAGATTTTGCTATTGATTTGGGGATCAATGTACCTACGGGTAAAGATTCTTTGTCGATGAAGCAAAAATATCCCAATGAAGAAGTCATTGCTCCGGGGACGGTAATAATTTCTGCTGCAGCTAATTGTGATGACATCAATAAAGTAGTAGAACCAGTGCTTCAAAAAAATGGTGGTGATATTTATTACATTAACCTATCTAATGACAAATATAAATTAGGAGGTTCTTCGTTTGCTCAGATAGTGAATAAAATTGGTTCTGAAGCTCCGAGCATTCAAAATGCTCCCAATTTCAGGAAAACTTTCAATGTAATTCAAGGTTTAATAAGAAAAAATAAAATAGTTGCAGGCCATGACGTAGCGTCAGGAGGTTTGATTACCACATTATTAGAACTATGCTTTGCAGATGTCAATCTCGGTGCAGAGCTTGATTTAAATCAGATTAAAGAATCTGATTCTATAAAACTCTTGTTTGCAGAAAATTCAGGAATTGTTTTTCAGAGTTCTCTTAATTCCAATATTGAGTCAGTGCTTACTGAAAATGGTATTGAATATTTCAATATAGGAAAAGCAAAAGAAGGAGGTTCCATAAGGATCAAAAACGGAGATGATTCTTTCAATCTTGATGTTAAAGAATTAAGAAGCAAATGGTTTAAAACGTCCTTCTTATTAGATCAGAAGCAAACGGCCAATAATTTAGCAAAAGACAGGTATGAAAATTTTGCAAAACAACCGCTGCAGTTTGAATTCCCTATTCACTTTATGGGAAGAAAACCTTTGTTGGATGATTCTAAACCAAGGCCAAAAGCAGCTATTATTCGTGAAAAAGGAAGTAATTCTGAACGCGAAATGGCCAATGCTATGTATCTGGCAGGTTTTGATGTAAAAGATGTACATATGACTGATTTAATTTCAGGTCGTGAAACTCTAGAAGATATTCAGTTTATAGGTGCTGTTGGTGGCTTTTCGAATAGTGACGTTTTAGGTTCTGCCAAAGGATGGGCAGGTGCATTTTTATACAATGAAAAAGCAAATGCGGCTTTAAAAAACTTCTTTAAACGAGAAGACACACTTTCTGTTGGAATTTGTAATGGTTGCCAGTTATTTATGGAACTGGAAGTCATTAATCCAGAGCATAAAGTACATGGAAAATTGGTTCATAACCAATCCCATAAACATGAAAGTGGATTTACTTCTGTAAAAATTCAGGAGAACAATTCTGTGATGTTATCCTCTATGGCAGGAAGCACTTTAGGGGTATGGATTTCTCATGGAGAAGGAAAGTTCAACCTACCACTTTCTGAAGATCAGTATAACATCGTAGCCAAATATGGTTATAAAGAATATCCAGCTAATCCAAACGGATCAGATTATAATACAGCGATGATGAGTGATCAGACAGGACGCCATTTGGTAATGATGCCACATATCGAACGCTCTATTTTTCAGTGGAACTGGGCTCATTATCCAAAAGGAAGACATGATGAAGTATCCCCATGGATTGAAGCTTTTGTGAATGCAAGAAAATGGTTAGAAAAAAAATAATCCATCATATTTCATTAAGAAATATGATGAATTATTAGTACTTCCTATAACTTCTAGTAACCGGCTACATTTGGAAATTGATCAAATATATCATCTACATAAGTTGATATCGCTTTAGAATTGTTGTCTTTATAGATTTGATCTGAAGCTGTCCCCCTCCAGATAACTTTTTTAGACTTTCTATCAACCAGATCGACTATAAGGGTGCCTTCCTTATATTTGTAAACATCTGTCTCATAACCCACAATCTGATTATAATCATAATAATTAGTGTAATAGAACGGATCATAATAAGGACTCACCGCAGGGGTAAGATCAGCATAAGGATAAGTAGCGTAAATTGGATCTGTGTACGTTTCTGTTTCCGTATCAGTTTTAGTCCTAATCAATACCAATAGATCTGGGTTTTCACGATCAAGAGTATACCCTGCTTTAGAAAGATTAGAATTTACTCTTTCTATGACTTTGGATCCTACCGTTTTATCGTTATATCCGATATTCGAATCGTCGAAATTACTATTGGGCAAATATGCAAATGTGCTATACTTGCTAAGATCTTCATCTGACATTTTAACCGTTTGAACTGCAGGCCCACAGCCAAACAAAGTAAACACCAGTAGTCCTGTCAAAAATAATAAGTGTTTCGTTTTCATAACGTAAAGGTTTTAATTTTAACCAAAATTACCTTCATCTTATTAGCATCATTAATGCTATCCGTAGTTTAATATCTTTTTAACGATTTTATTATATATGTCACTCAGATAGTATCAATAAACAACAGTATTCGAAGTGATTTGTTAAGAAAAAATAAAAAATATAGAGAAAAAATAAGAAATCATAAAATATTAAAACTTGATAGAGCACACGATATTTAAGTCTCTTCTTCAAAATCCTGTATCCAAAATTAAACCATACCGGAAAAAATACGTTAGATACGAAAATATGCTTTGTTTTTACCCCTTAACCCTTAATCGTCAATAAAAACAATAAAATATTAAAGAGTTATCAAAATACATCGCCTTTTTTTATATATTAGAGTTGCGTATTATTAGATTTTTTATAATTTGCAAAACTATGCACGCATAGTAGTTTTTAAAGCATCTAAAACTGCTAAAAAAAATTTAAAACAACTTATGACGACAATTACTAGACTATTTGATTTTCCACACTATCAACTAGAAAAATTTAATTTAGACAAGGCTTTAGTCACCAAATATGATGGCGAATGGGTCGCAACATCATCAGCAGAATATGTAGAAAAAGCAAACCAAATTAGTCGTGGATTATTAAAACTAGGAGTAAAACCTAATGATAAAGTAGCAATTATATCTTCCACTAACAGAACAGAATGGAATATTATTGATATTGGCGTTCTTCAAATTGGTGCTCAGGATGTACCTATTTACCCCACCATATCCCAGGAAGATTATGAATATGTTTTAAATCACTCAGAGTCCGTTTACTGTTTTGTTTCTGATGAAGAAGTATATCAAAAAGTTAAAAACATACAAGCCAATGTACCATCCCTGAAAGATGTGTATTCCTTTAATGACATCCCAGGATGTAAAAGCTGGAATGAAGTTTTAGAACTTGGTAAAGATAATAGTACTCAAGAAGAGGTAGAAAAGATCATGGCCTCTATTAAAGAAGAAGATCTGGCTACCTTAATATATACATCTGGTACTACAGGAAGACCAAAAGGTGTAATGCTTAGTCATAAAAATATTGTGAGTAACGCAATAGCAAGTTCTACGAGATTTCCCTTGGAAAGTGGAAATAGTAAAGCCCTTAGTTTCTTACCGGTTTGTCACATTTATGAAAGGATGACTATGTACTTTTATCAATATTGTGGTGTGTCTATTTATTTTGCTGAATCTCTGGAGACCATAAGTGATAATCTAAAAGAGGTTAAACCAGATGTAATGACAGCCGTACCAAGATTACTAGAAAAAGTCTATGATAAGATTATTGCCAAAGGTGCAGATCTTACCGGAATCAAAAAGAAGCTTTTCTTTTGGGCCGTAGAGCTAGGATTAAAGTATGAACCTTATGGTGCCAATGGATGGTTATATGAAAAGAAATTAGGTATCGCCAGAAAACTTATTTTTAGCAAATGGCAAGAAGCACTAGGAAACAATATGAAAGTAATTGCCTCAGGAAGTGCTGCCTTACAACCTAGGTTAGCAAGAGTATTTAATGCCGCTGGACTTCCTGTAATGGAGGGCTATGGTCTTACCGAAACTTCTCCTGTAATTTCTGTTAACGATGTAAGAAATAGAGGGTTTAAGATAGGAACAGTTGGGAAAATGCTCCCTAATACAGAAGTGAAAATTGCCGAAGATGGTGAAATTTTGGTGAAGGGTCCTCAGGTAATGCAAGGATATTATAAAGATGAAGAAAAAACTAAAGAAGCCCTGAAAGATGGATATTTTCATACTGGTGATATCGGTGAAATAGATAGCGAAGGTTTCTTACGTATCACCGACCGCAAAAAAGAAATGTTCAAAACTTCTGGAGGCAAATATGTAGCACCGCAATTAATTGAGAACGCAATGAAACAATCCCGTTTTATTGAGCAGATAATGGTTATTGGTGAAGGAGAAAAAATGCCTGCCGCTTTAATACAACCAAATTTTGAATTTTTAAAAGATTGGGCAGAACGAAAAGGTCTGGAAGTAGGTGACTCTTTTGAAACAATAATTTCTAACCAAAAGGTAATTGATCGTTACCAGGAAGAGGTAGACGAGCATAACGAAAAGTTTGGTAAATGGGAACGTGTTAAAAAATTCGAACTCACCGCAGACGAGTGGAGTATAGATGCTGGTCATCTTACCCCAACTATGAAATTGAGAAGGAAAATAATAAAAGAAAAATACGCAACATTATACTCCAAGATTTATGGCTAATTCAATTCACTGATTACATAGCATATGCGTATAGGCTTAACTATAAATCAGTAAACTCCTCATTTTATGGGGAGTTTTTTTATTAATTCATTAGAAAAACGTAACTTACTTCGAATAGTCTCAAATATTTTATCTTATTTTATTATGCGTGCATAATAAATTTTCTTACCTTTACCTCACAATATTTTTTGAATGAGGGAAAAAACAATTGATTATGCGCTCAGAGCCACTTGGATGGCAGTAGCAAAAATGTATAATGAAGAAGCGAGCAAAAAAGGAAGTACGATGGCTACTGGATTCGCTTTATTGAGTATCGATCCAGAAAACGGTACTCCATCTACTTCGTTAGGCCCCAAAATGGGAATGGAAGCTACAAGTCTATCGCGTACTTTGAAAACCATGGAAGAAAAAGGATTGATTTTCAGGAAAAAAAATCCTCAGGACGGTCGTGGTGTATTAATATATTTGACCCCTTTTGGTGTAGAAATGAGAGATTTTTCAAAAGAGGTAGTTTTCGCTTTTGATAATGCTGTCAAAAAACATATTCCAAAAGAGAAATTGGATATCTTCTTAGAGGTATTTCAAATGATCAACGATCTTATCGCTTCCAAAAAAGTGTACACAAAACAAGAATCTATAACACCTTAACAACTTTAAGTTAAAAAATGAAAAGAACCATTAAAAAAGTTGCAGTCGTCGGATCAGGAATTATGGGATCCGGTATAGCATGTCATTTCGCTAATATTGGTGCCGAAGTGCTATTATTAGATATAGTTCCCAGAGAACTAAACGACAAGGAAAAAGCAAAAGGGCTTACTCTTGAAGATAAAGTGGTACGTAATCGACTGGTAAATGATTCACTTACCGCAGCGCTTAAGTCTAAACCTTCACCTATTTATCATCAAAAATTTGCAAGTAGAATTACTACAGGTAACCTTGAAGATGATATCGCAAAAGTCGCCGATGTTGATTGGATCATAGAGGTTGTTGTGGAAAGACTTGATATCAAAAAAATTGTTTTTGAAAATCTTGAAAAACATAGAACACCAGGTACCCTAATTACTTCAAACACCTCTGGTATTCCTATAAAATTCATGAGCGAAGGACGAAGCGAGGATTTCCAGAAGCATTTCTGTGGAACACACTTTTTTAACCCTGCGCGGTATTTGAAATTATTTGAGATCATTCCAGGACCACAAACTTCTCAAGAAGTCTTGGATTTCCTCAACGGATATGGTGAACAGTTTTTAGGAAAAACATCTGTAATAGCCAAAGATACTCCCGCTTTTATAGGTAACAGAATTGGTATTTTTAGTATTATGAGTTTATTCCATATGGTAAAAGATATGGGATTAACTATCGAAGAAGTTGACAAGTTAACAGGTCCTGTAATAGGACGACCTAAATCTGCAACTTTTCGTACTGTAGACGTTGTTGGTCTAGATACTTTAGTGCATGTTGCCAATGGTATTGCAGAAAACTGCCCGGATGATGAACGACATGAATTGTTCAAACTTCCAGATTTTATCAATACCATGATGGAAAATAAATGGTTGGGAAGTAAGACCGGTCAGGGATTCTATAAGAAGAATGTTTCTGCAGAAGGAAAAAAAGATATACTTTCTTTGGATCTGGATACCATGGAATACAGAGGCAATAAAAGAGCTTCCTTCCCCACTCTGGAAATGACAAAAACGATTGATAAAGTAGTGGATCGTTTTAAAATTTTGGTATCGGGTAAAGACAAAGCGGGAGAATTTTATCGTAAAAATCTTT
The DNA here is from genome assembly GCF_042682765.1 of Aquimarina celericrescens. NCBI lineage: Bacteria > Pseudomonadati > Bacteroidota > Flavobacteriia > Flavobacteriales > Flavobacteriaceae > Aquimarina > Aquimarina celericrescens. The sequence goes on from NZ_JBHUHY010000002.1 coordinate 729,042, forward strand.
CAGCACTGTTTGCCTATGTGTCTAATCGCATTCCAGAAATTACTGATGACCTTTATAAAATAGATGATGCTATGAAAGCTGGATTTGGATGGGAACATGGCCCGTTCCAGATTTGGGATGCTGTAGGTGTTGAGAAAGGTATCGAAATGATGAAAACTGAAGGTCATGAACCTGCAGCCTGGGTACATGAAATGATAGCTTCTGGGATCACTTCCTTTTATACGGTTAAAGAAGGCGCTACATATTACTATGATATTCCAAAGAAAGAGCAAGTTAAAGTTCCCGGACAAGATGCATTTATTATTCTTGATAATATCCGTAAATCTTCTGAAGTCTTCAAAAATAGTGGTGTTGTCGTTGAAGATCTTGGTGACGGAATTTTAAATGTAGAATTCCAAAGTAAAATGAACACTATTGGCGGAGATGTCCTTGCAGGACTCAATAAAGCAATAGATATGGCCGAAAAAGACTTCCAGGGATTGGTAGTTGGTAATCAGGCAGCAAATTTTTCTGTAGGAGCTAATATCGGAATGATTTTTATGATGGCTGTAGAGCAAGAATATGACGAGCTGAACATGGCGATAAAATATTTCCAGGATTCTATGATGCGTATGCGTTATTCATCTATACCAACAGTTGTTGCGCCTCACGGTATGACTCTTGGTGGTGGTTGTGAAATTTCACTTCATGCTGATAAGGTAGTAGCTGCTGCCGAAACCTATATGGGACTTGTAGAATTTGGTGTTGGCGTAATCCCTGGAGGTGGTGGATCTAAAGAAATGGCATTACGAGCTTCAGATCTTTTCAAGAAAGATGATGTAGAACTTAATATCCTTCAGGAGCATTTCTTAACCATTGGTATGGCAAAAGTATCAACCTCGGCTTATGAGGCTTTTGACACAAATCTTCTCCAAAAAGGAAAGGATATCGTTGTTGTAAATAAAGATCGCCAAATCGCAACTGCAAAAGCATACGCTAAACTAATGGCAGAACAGGGATATACACAACCTCCTCGCCGTAAAGATATTAAAGTACTTGGTAAGCAGGCTCTAGGGATGTTTCTGGTAGGTACAGATTCTATGGAAGCTAGTAGATATATTTCTGAACACGATCATAAAATTGCTAATAAATTAGGATATGTAATGGCTGGTGGAGATTTATCTGAACCTACGCTTGTTACAGAACAATACCTATTAGATCTTGAAAGAGAAGCTTTCTTATCACTTTGTACCGAGCGTAAAACGTTAGAACGTATCGAGCACATGTTGAAAAAAGGAAAACCGTTACGTAATTAGTATTGAGAATTTAGTATTGAGTATTTAGAAAAAAGATAATGCATAAAGTTGAAGATTTAAAAATATGGAAAAAGTCAATCGATTTGGCCAAATCAGTTTATAAATTAACCAGTGCACTACCTTCTAATGAAAAATACGGTATAATTTCTCAAATTAAACGTAGTGTGGTTTCAATTTCTTCCAATATTGCAGAAGGAGCCGGAAGAAATTCGAATAAAGAATTTAAACATTTTTTGAGTATTGCCAATGGTTCAGCTTATGAGCTTCAAACACAATTAATATTAACTATAGAGCTAAATCTCTTGTCAAAGGAAAAAGTACAACCAAGTATTGATATGCTTACTGAAATCCAAAAAATGAATTATTCATTTCAGAAAAGCATAGAAAATAAAACCTCAGTACTCAATACTAATATCTAAAATCTATTAATTAAAAATGAAAACAGCATATATAGTAAAAGCATATAGAACAGCCGTGGGAAAAGCACCTCGCGGAGTATTTAGATTTAAAAGAACAGATGAGTTGGCTGCCGAAACTATTCAGCATATGATGAAAGAGCTTCCTCAACTTGATAAAGCACGCATTGATGATGTAATTGTAGGTAATGCAATGCCAGAAGGATCTCAAGGGTTAAACATGGCACGTTTGATTTCGTTAATGGGCTTAGAATCTATTGATGTTCCTGGTGTAACCGTAAATAGATTCTGCTCTTCAGGAATTGAAACTATTGGTATGGCTACTGCAAAGATACAGGCAGGAATGGCAGATTGTATCATTGCAGGTGGTGCAGAAAGTATGAGCGCAGTGCCTATGACAGGTTATAAGACCGAACTAAACTATGATTTGGCCAAATCTGGACATGAAGATTATTATTGGGGAATGGGTAATACTGCTGAAGCTGTTGCAGATCAGTATAAAGTATCCCGCGAAGATCAGGATGAGTTTGCTTATCATTCTCATATGAAAGCTTTAAAAGCGCAGGCTGAAGATCGTTTTCAGGATCAAATTGTACCTATTCACGTAGAACAAGTATATGTAGATGAGAACGGAAAAAAAGCAACCAGATCATATACAGTTACCAAGGATGAAGGCCCTCGTGCAGGAACCAGTAAAGAGGTTCTTGCCAAACTAAGGCCCGTTTTTGCTGCAGGAGGTAGCGTAACGGCAGGTAATTCTTCTCAGATGAGCGATGGAGCTGCTTTTGTAATGGTAATGAGTGAAGAAATGGTGAAAGAACTAAATCTTGAACCTATCGCCCGCATGGTAAATTATGCTGCTGCAGGAGTTGAACCTAGAATAATGGGAATCGGTCCTGTTAAAGCTATTCCAAAAGCTTTAAAGCAAGCAGGTCTAAAACAAAATGATATTGAATTAATAGAACTTAACGAGGCTTTTGCATCTCAATCTCTTGCAGTGATAAGAGAATTAGACCTTAACCAAGATATTGTAAATGTAAATGGTGGTGCCATTGCACTAGGACATCCGCTAGGATGCACAGGAGGTAAACTATCAGTACAATTGTTTGATGAAATGCGTAAGCGTGACATGAAAGGAAAATACGGTATGGTGACCATGTGTGTAGGAACAGGACAAGGCGCCGCCGGTATTTATGAATTTTTGAATTAATATAAAGAATAATAAAAAGAAAATAATACTAATAAAATGAGTACAGAAACTGTAAACAAAGAAATTCTTAGAGGAGGACAATTCCTTGTCAAAGAAACGAACTGTGAAGATGTATTTACTCCAGAAGATTTTTCTGAGGAGCAAAAAATGATGCGCGACAGCACAAAAGAATTTGTTGACCGTGAATTATGGGCTCACTGGGAAAGATTTGAATCGAAAGACTATGCTTTCACAGAAGAGTGTATGAAAAAGGCAGGTGAACTTGGTCTTCTAGGTGTTGCTGTTCCAGAAGAGTATGATGGTTTAGGAATGGGATTTGTATCAACGATGTTGGTTTGTGACTATATCTCTGGAGCTACAGGATCATTTAGTACTGCCTTTGGCGCACATACTGGTATTGGTACAATGCCCATTACCTTATATGGTAATGAAGAGCAGAAGAAAAAATATGTCCCGAAACTGGCTACAGGAGAATGGTTTGGAGCATATTGTTTAACTGAGCCCGGAGCTGGATCCGATGCAAATTCTGGTAAGACAAAAGCCGTACTTTCTGATGATGGTAAGCATTATTTAATTTCTGGACAAAAAATGTGGATCTCGAATGCGGGATTCTGTAATCTATTTATCGTTTTTGCTCGTATTGAAGACGATAAAAACATTACTGGATTTATTGTTGAAAATGATCCTTCCAATGGTATAACTTTAGGAGATGAAGAAAAGAAATTAGGTATTCATTCCTCTTCTACGCGTCAGGTATTTTTTAGTGACACCAAAGTACCGGTTGAGAATATGTTATCGGAAAGAGGAAACGGATTCAAAATCGCAATGAATGCGTTAAACGTAGGTCGTATAAAACTAGCGGCTGCTTGTTTAGATGCACAAAGAAGAGTGATCGGAGAAGCAACTAAATATGCCAACGAACGTATTCAGTTTAAAACACCAATTATCAATTTTGGTGCAATTAAAGCTAAGATTGCCGAAATGGCAACCAATACCTATGCCGATGAAGCGGCTTCATATAGAGCTGCCAAGAATATAGAAGATAGAATAGCTATCCGTCAAGCGGAAGGAAATTCTCATCAGGAAGCAGAACTTAAAGGTGTAGAAGAATATGCGATCGAATGTTCTATCTTGAAAGTAGCAGTTTCTGAAGATGTCCAAAATACTACAGATGAAGGAATACAAATTTTTGGAGGTATGGGATTCTCTGCGGATACACCTATGGAATCTGCTTGGAGAGATGCTAGAATTGCACGTATCTATGAAGGAACGAACGAAATTAACCGTATGCTAGCCGTAGGAATGCTGGTTAAGAAAGCTATGAAAGGCCATGTAGATCTTTTAGGACCTGCCATGAAAGTTGCCGATGAGCTTACCGGTATTCCATCTTTTGATACTCCAGATTATTCAGTTTTATTTTCTGAAGAGAAAGAAATTATTGCTAAACTTAAGAAAGTATTCTTGATGGTGGCAGGATCAGCAGTCCAGAAATTTGGACCTAAATTAGAAGAACACCAGCAGTTGCTTTTGGCTGCCTCAGATATTTTAATTGAAATATACATGGCTGAATCTGCAATTTTGCGAACAGAGAAAAATGCAAAACGTTTTGGTGAAGCAGCTCAAGAGACGCAAATAGCAATGTCTCAATTGTATCTCTATAATGCTGTTGATATCGCAATTAAAAAAGGAAAAGAAGCTATCGTTTCTTTTGCCGAAGGTGATGAGCAACGAATGATGCTTATGGGACTTAAACGTTTCACAAAGTATGCTAATCAACCCAATGTAGTTGCATTAAGAACTAAAATTGCTGATAAAATCGCCGAGGAAAATGGATATTTTCTAGGATAATCGGTTCTAATATTGCCCTCCCTATGGCACTAAACTAGGGAGTTGTTTAATTTTGATTTAAAAAACCGCTTTTCATTGGGTAAAGCGGTTTTTTTATGAATTTATTCGTCTAAAAAAACGGAATACTTCAATACATCGTTTAGAATACTGTCTTTTCTTTAAAAAATTATTTATTTATCAACACGAAAACGTTGTAGTGTATAATAACGCTTACCATATTGACTATTTCGTAATAACTTAGTGAAAATATAACACAAAAAACACTTTACTAATTAAAATTTTGCTAATTATGAAATCATCCTCTCCTCCAACTAATATTGTGAGTATGTCTGAGCCACGTTTATTTAACAACAATAAGTAATATTCATTTTTTGATTTATCTATGAGGAAACTTTACTCTGGTGCCCGTTTTTATCAATAGTAGCATGCAACAAACATTTAGAATTTTTCCTTTTATCAAATCCTGCAGCATATAACTGTATTGCTAATGAAGAGGTTATACCTCTTTGTAGCCTTAACATCAATCATTTTATGTAATTCACACACTTAGTTTATTGATTACCAATTTGTGAAGATAGCTTCACATTAAACACAAACTCATTATAAAACCTAGATCTTAATTGATCTAAACCTAAAAAAATCGTACAAATGAAACGAAAAAACTTAAAACCAGTTTTAGTAGCATTGCTAATGCTAATCTTTTGCATCAACAGTAAGGCACAAGATGAAGATGTACTTTTTCAGGCGTTCGACTGGAATGTACAAAATCAACCCACAGGTCAAACATGGTATGATGTTGTATCACAAAATAGAAACCTTATTAAAGATGCCGGTATCGATATGATTTGGATGCCACCTCCAAGTAATTCTGCCGCTCCCCAAGGATATTTGCCCAGAGAATTATATAATTTTAATAGTGCTTATGGTACAGAAGCTCAACTTAGGAACCTTATCAATCAATATCATGCTCTGGATATAAAAGTATTAAGTGATATTGTCATTAATCATCGTGTAGGCACCAATGATGCCGTAACATTCACTAATCCCGCCTGGCCAACTTTTTACATCACCGCAGATGATGAAGGAAGAAATTTTGTACCTGGCCCTGTAGAATTTAGTATTAATGGAGATTATGTACCCGGAACCGCCTTAAAATCTGACGGCTCTAACGGTACTTTTGCAGCCGCCAGAGATTTAGATCATAAAAATCCGGCTGTAAGAGCAGAAATTATTAAATGGATGAATTTCTTGAAAAATGATATTGGCTTTGATGGTTGGAGATATGATTTTGTTCATGGCTATGATCCTATTTATAATAAAGAGTATAACGATGCTACCAATCCGTATTTTGCGGTTGGAGAATTGTTGGAAAGCAGTAGAGTACAGACCAACAACTTCGTTAATTTTGCTCAACAATCTTCTTCTGCATTTGATTTTAATACTAAAGTTAGTTTGCAAAATGCCATTAGAGATAATAATCTTTCCTATTTAAGGGACGGACAAGGTAGACCATCTGGCATGATTGGTATAAATCCTACTAAATCTGTTACATTTTTAGATAATCATGATACTGGATTTGCACAACAATGTTGTGGATCAAACTATGTTTTTCCGGGAGGTGAAACCAACTTAAGAAAAGGGTATGCATATATCTTAACACACCCTGGTAACCCTGCCGTGTTCTGGACACATTTTTTTGATGGTGGATCAGGAGTTCGTAACGCAATCAAGGATCTTATTGCGGTAAGAAAAAGTGTTAGAGTCTATGCAGGTTCTACAATAAATATTGCTGAAGCAAGAAATGATCTATATGCAGCGTATATAGATGGTAGAAGTGGAACAATTGCAATGAAATTAGGTAGTGGTAATTGGTCCCCTAATGGAAACGGATGGGTATTGCAGACTTCAGGTAGTGATTATGCAGTATGGACTCAGGGTGGAAGCAATCCAGGTGGAGAAACTGTCGCTCCTTTTACGGTAAACTATAAAAAACCGAACGGATGGGGAAACAACGTAAATGCATATTTCTTTGATGCTTCGGCGAATGTAACCTTGCCCGGAACATCAGGATGGCCAGGACAGCAAATGACAAACATTTCTGGAACCGATTGGTATTCTTTTACAATAACTCCACAAGCAGGAACCTCAGCAAATAATATTAGAGTCATTTTTAATGATGGAGGTAATCAAACCAATAATTTATCGCGAAGCACCACAGGATGGTATACCAATGGAACATGGTCTGATACGTGCGCAACAGCATGTAGTGGATCTTCAAATTCTAATCAAGTTACTCTTAACTTTAGAAAACCAGGTGGTGGCTGGGGTAATACTACCAATGTTTATTTATACAACAAAGCCACCAACCAAACGCTCTCTGGAACTCCCGGATGGCCCGGCCAGTCTATGGCTAATGTTAGCGGTACTTCGTGGTGTAGAAATACCTTTACCTTACCAAGTGAGGTATCTGCAAATAACGTTGGTGTAGTTTTCAATAATGGAGGAAATCAACAGACCGTAGATCTTACCAGAGGCACTAATGGATGGTTTAGTGTAACAGGTAGTACTAGCGGTAAAAGAACGGGAGCCTGGTCTAATGATTGTACAACGGGATGTCCTTCAAGAAGTATCTTAGAAAGTATTGATAATCAAAAGAAACTTGTTTTACTTAAAAGCTCAGCAATAATTTCTCCAAATCCTATTTCTAATCAAAGTAAATTATATGTTGCTACCATGGAAAAAGGAGTATTGCAAGTAACTGTTTCTGATATTATTGGAAAAACCAAAACCATTTACAGTAAAAACGTGTCTTCAGGAAACCAAACCATTGACCTTGGAAATATGAGTTTAAAAAGGCCAGGAATATATTTTTATACTATACGCCTTAATGGAAGTACTATTAACCAACTAAAAGTGATCAAACAATAATTTTTTTGCCCTCTTGTTTTTTACTTTCAGTAATTCTACTGTTAGAATCAAAAGCGGTTGTTACTTATACATTGGTAGCAACCGCTTTTTAAATTTTGTTTCTTACATTTATACTAAATCATGCATCAAACTCTACTTATGAACCGAATAGCTATTCTGTTTAGTATCGCTTTATTATTTGTAATATCCTGCAAAAAGAAAGTCATTTATAATATCTCACAAAGTTCTAGTATAGCCCCTATGGATGCTTTTCAATCTAACATCAAAAAAGATCATCAGATTAGAGAAGTAGAAAAAGCTGTTATTGTGCCTAAGCTAGACGGAAAGATGGATGATCCCGCCTGGAAAGAGGCTCTTTGGTATGGTCTAGATCAAAGATGGATAGGAGATCCTTATACTTTTGGTGACTTTTTTGGGCGCTATAAATTGGTCTGGACTCCCGAAGCTCTCTATATTTTGGTAGAAGTTAAAGACAACCTCCTATTCGATCAGCATAAAGATCCTTTAAAATTATGGTGGGATGATGATTGTGTTGAAATTTTTATCGATGCAGACAATTCTGGTGGGGATCATCAATATTCAAATAATGCTTTTGCATATCATGTCGCTTTAGATGGGAACGTAGTCGATCTGGGTACTGATAAAAAACCATTACTTTATAACAACCATGTAACCACAAAAAGAGTTACTAATGACGACGTGTCTATATGGGAATTTGAGATCATTGTTTATGATGACACTTATGAAGAAGGCAAAATAAACGATCCAATTATACTTAAAAAAGATCAGAAACTTGGTTTTGCACTAGCATATAACGATAATGATGGTAGTAAAGAACGAGAAAACTTTATTGGTTCTGTTTTTATTCCTGGTGAAGAAAAAAATTTGGGTTGGATCAATGCTGATGTTTTTGGCACTATTGTACTAAAAGAATAAGCTTTACACCCAGACCACCTCAGAAACTTTATATGATTTATATCCAGATTAATGTATAGTTTCCATGAGCTTCTCCTCTTTAGTTACACCTCCCGAAAAATTAGCAGCAGTCTCAATTAGTGCCAAGTGAGAATATGCCTGGGGAAAATTACCCAGCAATCTTTTGGTTTTAAAATCGATATCCTCGCTAAAAAGTCCCAAATGATTGCTATAGCCTAATAATTGATCAAATAGCTTCTTAGCCTTCTCCTGCTCTCCTATTTTGTACAAGCTATTAATAAACCAAAAACTACAGATGGTAAAGGATGAAGATGGCAATCCAAAATCATCTTTATTTTTGTATCGGTACATGAGGCCATCATTACAGAGCTCTTTTTCTGTCGCCATAACCGTACTCACAAAACGTGGATCTGTTGCCTCAATAAATCCATAGGGCTCCATCAATAATGTTGAAGCATCCAGATCAGGTGAGCCGTAAGATTGGGTATATGCTTGCTTTTCTTCGTTCCAGGCGTTTTGATAGATGTCATTATGTATACGATCCCTTAAAACTATCCACCTTTCATTTTTATTGGTTTTATTGATCAATTTACCAATTTTTATAGCTCTATCTACAGCTACCCAGCATAATAATTTTGAGAAGGTAAAATGTCTTTCTTCGGTCCTGAATTCCCAAATTCCTTTATCAGGTTTTTCCCAATTAACATTTACAATATGCACAATACTTTTACAGATTGTCCACAACCCTTCACTATTATCCAAATTACAGTCAAATTTCATAAATTGTTGATAGATAACATCCATCAAAATTCCATATATATCATTTTGCTTCTGGTGATAAGCGGCATTACCAATTCTTACTGGACTTGATTTTTTGTACCCTTCAAGATGGTCCAGAGTCTTTTCAGTTAATCTTTTCTCACCATTAATCCCGTACATAATCTGAATTTTCTCATCTTTATCAGGGATAATATCAATAATGAACTGAAGAAAGCGTTGGGCCAATCTTTTGTGCCCAAGATTAGAAATTACTTTAATTACCATGGATGCATCACGGATCCAACAAAAACGATAATCCCAATTACGCACCTCTCCTATGGTTTCCGGAAGCGATGTAGTTGCTGCGGCCAGTACAGCTCCTGACTTATCATAACTTAGAAGCTTCAATACTAATGCACTTCGCAGGATTTGATCATTATATATTTTGTATGAAGTGGTATTCTCGCTCCAGTTTAGCCAATATACCCTTGTGCGCTGTAGTTTCAAATAACACCGCTCCAAAGATTGTTTTAATATTTTTTCATGATAACTAATTAAGAAAAAAGCGTGGTCCTGTAAAACAATTTCTTCCCCGGCCAGAACAGAAACAAGGTCAAGATCAGAATATAGATACAGGGTATCATATTTTTCTTCGTTGGTAACGCTTTTTATATACTCCTCCTTTATTTCATGATTAGTTGTCCCCATAGCATATTCCAACTTGGGGTCATATTTAATTTTAAATTTTGGCGCACCCGAAACTAATTTTATGTATCGAACAATATCCGACGGTGCATAATATGTTCCGTCATCGTTTTTATACCTGGGCATAAAATCAATACATTCAAAAATATCCTCTCCGTTACTAAACTCTGTCACCAAAATATTAGTTTTATGAATATATTTCTGAGAAATAACATAGTCGTCACTTACTTCTATTTCAAAGCTTCCTCCTTTATTTTCATCTAATATTTTTGCGAAAACAGAATATGAATCGAAATTTGGCAGACAACACCAGTCTAGAGAACCATATTTTGAAATTAGAGCTGCACTTTGGCAGTTCCCAATAATACCATAGTCAAGATTATTCATCCATTAATTTATTAGTGCGTTTTAAGGTCAGAAGGAAATCGCATGACAATTCATTTTTAGTCTAATCGAAATGTATCGTCACACCATTTCATAAATTTCCTTTAAATAGCCGTTTTTTAATCTTCTTTTTCCGAAATTTAACAAAATTCGAAAAAAATCAACCAACTTTAACCCACTTTATGAGTAAAACTATCATAATCTCAAATAGACTACCCTTACAATTAAAAATCCATGATAATACTATCGAAACAGTACCAAGTGTTGGAGGATTGGCAACGGGTATGAAATCGGTACACTCGCAGAGCGACAGTTTATGGATTGGTTGGAGTGGACTGACAGAAGAAGAATTTAATCTAGATTTAAAAACTCAAGTAAATGCAGCATTAAAAAAGCATCAGTGTGTTGGAGTACCACTAACCGAAGACGATATTGAAGGTTTTTATTACGGTTTTAGTAATAATACGCTCTGGCCGTTATTTCATTATTTTATGGAATATACAGAGTTTGAAAAAAGTACCTGGGAAACCTACAAAATGGTAAACCAAAAATTTGCCGACGTTGTGTTACAACATATAGAAGATGGAGATACCGTTTGGGTACATGATTATCAACTATTACTCTTACCCGATTTAATACGCAAGAAAAAACCTGATACATCTATTGGATTCTTTTTACATATCCCCTTCCCTTCTTACGAAGTTTTTAGAACTATTCCCTGTCGAGAAGATTTGTTAAAAGGAATGTTAGGTGCAGATTTAATTGGTTTTCACACGTATGACTATGAAAGGCATTTTTTAAGCGCAGTACAGAGAATTCTTGGACATGAGATAAATTTTAATAATATTCATTTAGATAACCGAATGGTAAAGGTGGACTCCTTCCCGATGGGTATTGATTATGATAAATTTCATAATGCCGCAAAAACTCACGATCAGAAATCGAATAAAGAGCAAACCGAAATACAACAGGAAATAAACAAACATCTCAAAGAAGGTAGCAATCAAGCGAAACTAATCCTTTCTATAGATCGGCTTGATTATACCAAAGGGATTGCCAATCGCCTAAGGGCTTTTGAATATTTTTTAGATAAATACCCGCAGTTTAAAGGAAAAGCTCGGCTTGTAATGCTCGCTGTTCCTTCTCGCGCCAATGTACCTCAATATCAAAAACTAAAAAATGAAATCGATCAATTGGTAGGCCGAATTAACGGAAAATTTGCCGAGGTAAGCTGGACTCCTATTTGGTATTTTTATCGTTCTATGCCCTTTGAAAACCTTATCGATCTATATACATCGAGCGAAGTCGCCCTTTTAACACCTATTCGAGATGGAATGAATCTGGTGGCTAAAGAATATATCGCTTCGAGAGTTGATAAAAAAGGGGTTTTAATACTGAGTGAAATGACAGGAGCTTCAAACGAAATGGGAGAAGCACTTATTATTAATCCGAATAACTTTGAAGAAATAGCAGATACGCTGAAATTTGCTTTGGAAATGCCAGAAGAAGAACAAATAAAACGTAATAATGCTCTACAAAAACGCCTAAAAAGGTACAATGTTGAAAAATGGGCCAGTGATTTTTTTGAAGCTTTGGAAGCAACTAAAAATGATACCAAAAAGTATATTTTGAAGAAAATTAATAGTACTCTACGAGAAGAAATCGCTAACAAATATAAAGCATCTTCAAAGAAAATATTATTCCTTGATTATGACGGGACTATGGTGCCTTTTGAAAAATTACCAGAAAATGCAAAACCAACGCAAAGAGTCTTTGATACTTTAGATACATTACACCAACAACCTGACACCAAAGTGATTATCATCACAGGAAGAGATCGCGATACCATTCAAAAATGGTTTGGTCATAAGGATTATACACTAATAACCGAACATGGAGCTTGGTTAAAAGAAAATGGTAAAGATTGGGAACTCATGGAAAGAGTAGATAACAAATGGTTTGAATCTATCTGTCCTATTCTCGAATCTTTCACCGATCGTACTCCTGGCTCCCTTGTAGAAGAAAAAAGATATTCGTTAGCCTGGCATTTTAGAAATGTAGATCCCGATTTGGGAAAGAAAAGGTCAACTGAGTTAAAAACCACCATCCAACAATTAATTGCCAATCATAATCTTGAAATTTTGGAAGGAGATAAAGTTTTAGAAATCAAAGTGAGTGGAGTAAGCAAAGGAAAATCTGCGTCAAAAATGCTATTAGATACCACTTATGATTTTATATTTGCCATTGGGGATGACTGGACAGACGAGCATATGTTTAAAGAATTACCAAGAGAGGCTCATACCGTAAAAGTTGGAATAAAGAAAACTGTAGCACAATACTATGTAGATGATATTGATCAAGTTTATCAACTTTTATCAGCTTTCAAATAATTTAAAACCAAATACAAATACGATTCAAATCTGAAACCAAAATTCTACATACTTCCGACAATAATTATTTCGCAATTTTTTTGCACTTCTTTGTGGTTTGCAGGTAATGCAGTCATTGATGATTTAGCTGTACAATTCAATGTTGAATTTAATATTCTAGGATATCTTTTATCTTTTGTTCAATTTGGATTCATTGCAGGAACACTAACTTTTGCCTTACTAACTCTGGCAGACAGATTTTCTCCTTCTCGAATATTTATGATCTGTGCTTTCTTAGGTAGTATTTGTAACCTTTTATTACTGATTCCAAATATCACGATCTTCAATTTATTAACAGCACGTTTTGGTACTGGTTTTTTTCTTGCTGGAATTTATCCCGTTGGTATGAAAATAGCATCAGATTATTATAAAGGTGGATTAGGAAGAGCATTGGGATATTTAGTTGGAGCACTAGTTTTAGGTACTGCTTTCCCACATTTTATCAATGAGTTTTCATGGAGCAGTGATTACAAAGCTGTGATCATATCCACCTCTATTTTAGCTTTTGTTGGAGGACTAAGTATGTGGCTACTTGTAGCAGATGGTCCTTATCGCAGGCCTGTATCCAAATTACAACTTGGCGTAATAACCCAAATATTTGGTATTGCCAACTTTAGAAAGGCTGCTTTTGGTTATTTTGGCCATATGTGGGAACTCTATGCGTTTTGGGGGTTTGTACCCGTTATTCTCAAAACATATGCAGATATACACCGGATTGAGTTACAAATTTCATTCTGGTCTTTTATTGTCATAGCTATTGGAACGGTATCATGTATCTTGGGAGGTTTAATTTCCTTACGCACCGGAAGCCGAAAAGTAGCGTATAATTCATTGTTAATTTCCGGAGTGTTTTGTGTAACCTCTCCTCTACTTTTTTTATTACCCCCTCAATGGTTCATCATTGCCCTTTGTATCTGGGGAATGGTGGTCATATCAGATTCACCCCAATTTTCTACAATGGTTGCTGCAACCTCACCACCAGAGTTAAGAGGAACAGCATTGACCATCACTAACAGTATTGGATTTGCAATTACTATCATAAGCATACAATTGCTGTCATTTCTGCTGGAAAAAATTGATCCTACTTTATTATATCTATTCTTGAGCATAGGACCGATCATAGGATTATATGCTCTACGAAAATAACACCAAATAGTCTTAACATATTCTTAAGAAAAACAAATTGCTATTCGATGTACTTTAGAAAACAAAAACAATGAGAAATATACTTGTCATTTCTTTACTGGCCACTTTATTCGCTTCTTCTCAATCTAATACTGAAGTTTATCTATTTGACATTAACAATAAAAATAATACCCCAGGGTTAAGTAATCAAAGAAATATTTCGAATAATGAAGGCTACGACAATCAACCTTCATTTTACAATGACGATATTGTTCTGTTTTCTTCTACACGTGATAGTGAAACTGATATTGCCGCCTATAACATTAGAGATAAAAAAACCAACTGGATAACTGATACACCTGATGGCAGTGAATACTCACCTATCAAAATCCCCAATCAAAAACGGGTTTCTGCCATACGATTAGATAACGATGGTAAACAACGTCTCTATACCTATGATTACAAAACAGGAAAATCAACAGTTTTGCTTGAAAGCCTGAAGGTAGGCTATCACACTTGGTTTAATAAATATATAATCGTATCATCCGTACTCGAAGATGAAGCCATGTCCCTTGTTATTTCAAATATAAAAGATAATACAAGTTACACGTTTCAGAAAAAAGTAGGAAGATCATTACATAGGATTCCTAATTCAAAATTGATAAGTTATATCAGTAAAGAAAATGATACCTGGGAAATAAAGTCATTGGATCCCATCTCGGGAGCCACCAAAAAAATTATAAATACTATTCCTGAAGCTGAGGATATGTGTTGGTTGATCAATGGTACCATTCTTATGGGAAAAGGAAATACAATTTATAAATTTAACCCTTCAAAAGATATCGATTGGAGTGTTTTTTATACCTTCGATAACCCAGAAATGCAACAGATCACTCGCTTGGCTTCCAATTCAAATTCGAGCAAACTGGCTGTTGTTTCCGAAAGATCATCCGAAGGAAATCATTAAATTAACAGTCTATCTTATTAAACACACAAATAATGAAACAAATTTTAATGCTACTTTGCCTTTTCTTGCTTTGCAAAGTTACAATTGAGGCACAAACTACCTCTTCTGTTCTTATAGAAAATACAAATATAATAGATGTTACTACCGGTAAGATAAAACCAAAACAGCACCTCTTAATTGAAGGTGATAAAATTGTCACCATATCTTCAAAAAAAATTACCCCTAAAGAAACTGCTATACGCATTGACGGAACAGACAGATACGTAATGCCCGGGATGATCGATACCCATATACACTTTTTCCAGACCGGAGGCCTGTATACACGTCCAGATGCATTAGACCTAAAACATATCGTTTCGTATGAAGATGAAATTCAGTTTGCAAAAGATATGGTTCCCGATAGTTTTAAAAGATATTTACGATTAGGTATCACTTCGGTAATGGATGTAGGAGGCCCTTTTTATAATTTTCACATCAGGGATAGTATTGCAAAAAGTAATCTTTCACCTAACGTTTACGTTACAGGACCTTTGTTTTCTCCTTATCAGCCGGAAGCATTTTCTAAACTTAAAGATATTCCTATTGAAAAAATTACAACTATAGAACACGCCACTGCGCTGTTCAATAAAATGCTACCGTTTCGACCTGATTTTATTAAAATATGGTATATCACGGGTCGTGGAATTACTGCAGAACAATCCTATCCTGTTGTTGAATATATTTCAAAATTAGCCCATGAGCATAATTTAAAGCTCACTGTGCATGCTACGAATCTCAAAACTGCAAAATTAGCAGTACAGGCTGGTGCAGATATTTTAGTTCATAGTATACAAGATGAAATCGTGGATGACGAATTTGCAGATCTTCTGAAAAAAAATAAGGTGACCTACATCCCCACATTAATAGTTTCCAAAAACTATGGAAAATCTTTTCTCGCAAAACCCGATAATCATCCTCAAGATCTAGTATTTGCAAATCCAATGGTTTACAGATCATTAACCGATATGAAAAAGCTTTCTGATAAAGAAGTTCCTGAAAGAATACAAAAACTAAGAAAAGATAGTGAATGGTTAGAAAACAGATACCAAAAAGAGGATAGTATTATGCTATGTAATCTTAAAATTCTTATAGACAAGAAAGTTAATGTTGCAACGGGAACAGATGCAGGTAATATCGGGACCACGCATGCTTCTTCATATATTCAGGAATTGGAAGCCATGCAAAAATCGGGTATATCGAATATGGATATCCTAAAAGCATCTACCATTAATGCCGCTACTGGATTTGGTTTGGAAAAGCTTTTAGGTACTGTGGAAGAAGGAAAATTAGCCGATTTAATCCTATTGGATAAAAACCCGATAGTCGATATTCAAAACCTGAATCACATTGCTGAAGTTCTTAAGGATGGTAAAGTTTTAAATATCAAAACATTAATTAAAGAAACACCAGAAGAGATCGTGCAGCGCCAGGTAAATGCGTACAATGCCCGAGATATTGAAGCTTTTATGGGTACCTATGCAGAGGATATTAAAATTTATAATTTTCCGGAAGAACTTTCTATGGACGGGAAGGAACAAATGAAGAAAAACTTCAAGAATATGTTTGATCGAGTTCCGAATTTATATTGTGAAATAAAAAACCGGATTGTATTAGGCAATAAAGTAGTAGACAGAGAATATGTTAGATTTGGAGAAAAGTATTCAAGTGTAATAGCGATCTACGAAGTTGAAGATGGAAAAATTTCTAAAGTTACTTTTATTAAGTAAGAGAAAGGTTCTAAAACCTAAACTTCAGAACCTTTCTTACTAGAAAATGGGGAATCAAAGGCTAATTAAGTATCCAAACCTGGTTATCTGCTGAAAGGGTTTGTGTCGTTATTGTGGTACCGCCGATAGCATATAGCTTCCCGTTTAGATTCACAAAATCATAATCTCTTGGTTCTAAAAATGTTTGATTAGAAGATGTAGCCAAGGTCCAATCAATACCATTTTCAGATTCATAAAATGTCGAAACCAAAGCAAAGTTGGAAGCTGGTGGAGTCACCAAAATAATTTTGTCGTTTATCTTAAAAGGCTTAACAGAAAAATATCCTCTTTCTGCAGTTTCCCAGCTTCTTAGGTTATTCCAAGTAATTCCATCTTGACTACTGTATAAAGTTATAGATACTTCATCAGTAGAAGGTTCGATAGCAATTAACTGATTTCCGATGCCTTCAACCCAGAAACTGTATTTGCTAACAAAACCGTGGTTGGACGCCAACAAATCCCAATTGAGACCATCAGTGCTGCTATATACAGCACGTTCGTCGGATAGATCATCAAAGTTCGCATTATAACCAGCTATTCTATATATTCTATCATTTAAAACAGCCATACGTACTTGATTATATTGGCTGAACGGTGTTCTTTCAGTTTCTTCTATCCAATTAACGCCGTCATCAGAACTGTAAATTTTGGTAGAAGTAAATCCGTTTATTATTCCTCCATACAACCATAGTTTGTTATTAAAGACAATTAATTTATGCCCCAAAACAGTCCCAAACGAAAATGTACCTTCATTACTCCAGGTAATCCCATCGAGGCTGGACCAGATATCATTCAAATCATTACCTGCTTCATCAGCACCCCCTATAATCCATAATTTATTATTAAAAGCGGCTGCAGAGGCTCTGGTCCTTTTAGAATATGTAGCATTTTCGGTTAGAAGTACGGCATTGATCGTTTCTGTAGTAAAAGATTGTATTTCACTCTCTGCTACAGGAGTACCATTGATGCTGGCAAGAATTCTCCAATAATATACGGTACTTGTTTCCAGAGTAATATCATTATCAACGCCAAAGACATAATCTGTATTGTCCCAATCGTTATTAACAACAGAGAGATTATCTTCTGATGTCCCTAACAGAATTTGATAAATAACCTCTTCATCACTGGCAAATGCATCCCAGGTAAATAGCGGTTGTACAGATACCGTAGTTCCTTGCTGTACAGGTTGTAATAATGTAATGCTCTCAAGTACCGGCGGATTACTTCCACCATCATCATCACTGCTACAAGAAAAAAAGACCATACAAATGCATATGGCACCTATTAATTTTAAAGTTTTCATAATTTAAGTGATTAATTTAGGTTAATAAGTTCGGTTGGGTGATCATCGATCAAAATCTGTAAGGAGCCATCGGTTACATTAGATGTTCTTGCCTCTCCTCCAAAATCTTCTACTCTAAAATACAGGGTGATTGAAACTAATTCTCCATTAGGTCTTAAAGTTCCATTAAGGATATTTCCTGTTATCGGATTACTGGGATCACCTTCCCAAAAGATAATTCCCGATAAAGAACCCGATGGAAACGTTTGTTCCCAGGGAGCAGGAGGAAATGGTGTTGTATCAAACTCTATATAATCTGTAGGATACTGCATTTGGATCAATTTTGTCCCACCGGTATCACCGCCAGAAAAAATGAATTCGTAGTCAGCATCATGCTTCAAATTAAGTTGAATATTTTCCAGATCATCATCGTTGGTAAAAGTTCTTGAAAAACCATCTCCTGAAATTCTAAAACTGAATCTCGGTTGAGATTCATCAATCCCTGTATCATCGTCAGCATCACATGCATATACTAAAATCAATGCTAGTGCTACCCAAACATTTTTTATTGTTTTCATAATTTTTAGTTTTAAAAAAATGCTGTTATTCCTATATTTAAAAAAATTGAAGAAAGGCTTTCATCGTAGCCAGATGGTGCATCCTCGGGATTTATATCTTCCCAAGAGTAGTTTATACTAGGTTCTAAAGCAATATGATTTCCAAGAAAAAAAGCATATCCAGCTCCTATTCTGAATCCGAACGTATTGGATTTTACATTGCTATCTCCAAACCCGCTCCCCTCAATTTTTGTTTTAGTGGTTCCAAAACCAACTGCTGCTTCTCCAAATATGTTATTTTCAAAATAATATCTTGCCAGTGGGGCGATTCCGAAACCGGTTACCGTGGTTTCAATTTCTCCTAATCCGGAGTCTGTAGTTTCTTTATTACTGCTTACCACTAGCCCTAAACCTACAGCTAAACGATCCATAATGAAATATCCAGCTCGTGGCATAAATTCGATGGTAAAAGCGTCTGATTTATTATCGTTCACTTTTCTGGTGGTAGAAAATATATTCAAGCTACCATTAGCGAAATAAGTTCCTTTGGTTTTTGCAGTAAAACTTTCGTCCTGCGCTTGAAAAGTAACAGTAACCCATAAAAATGCTAAAAATGTAATCGTGTTTTTCATCTGTTTAAAGCTTTGTAATTTATTGAAAATGAGTAAACTAAAAATTTACGCACACTCAGGAATTCGCATAAAAAATTTAATCATATTGATTGGTGTGCGATGATGAAATCTATTTATGCTCATTTCAAAAGGTGTTTATTTGATTTGATTTAAAATGCTTGTGGTGACCAATCTTCCGTTTTGTTTACGGGTTTCTTCTTTTACCATCCCAATACCTTTGGCAATCCATTGCTTAGATGTGTTGGTTTGTACCATACCCATTTCCAATTTATTTGTGTAGGTAATCACATAACAATCAAAAGTACCTGCAGGAGTAGTCATTTTTTCTTTTCCTATGACCTTGCGGTCTGTCATAGTAACCGTTGTAGTCATATTCATAATCCCCGCATCTACTTTCATTACAATTTGACCATCAGCCAATTCTTGTCCGACAGACAGATTTGCAGGAAAGGACAAACCGTCTCCGGTAATACTATATTCCATATTTCTATATTGTTCTAACAATCCAGGAGCTATAATGGCTTCGGGAGTAAGCGTTGTGGTCCCTCCACTACATACTACTTTAAAATTACCGGAGACTATCTCCTTCCCTCTTTTATCTTTTACTTTAGAAACGATTTCTATAGATCCGGAGCTTTTATCGCTTATCGTATTTTCTGATACTGTAGATAAGCGATCTTTCTTATCATAGTGATGAATGATATAAGTTTTTCCTTCTTTTGACGGATAAAACGGCGAGCAGCTATCCTGAGCAGCTACTGATATTGTAATCAATATTATCAGTACAGATATTACTTTTTTCATTTTCTTAAATTTAAATTTATTAGTGAACCTTGAATATCACATTATAGGTTTGGTTTTCTTCATTGTATAATATGGGGTACTCCCCGGGTTCTATTATCGTTCCATTCAACCCAATTTCTTCGGCAAGAGACTCTTCGAATATGATTTCATTATTCAAGTAATAAACATTAGGCTCCGAACTAGGCTCTCCCATCATTTGGTTTTCTTCGTAGAATTGTGCTACCAGTAGTTCTTCATTAAGCGCAACAATGAATGCTTCGGCGGTAGGTTGCTCAATCTCTAATTGCAAATGATCTTTTATAGATCCAAATTCTAGAGGATCAATATTTTCATACACATCCCATGGATCTGTATGATTCCATCCGCATGGCACTTCCTGGCAAGGGTCATAAACTACAGGTGGTTCTTCAAACTCAAGTGGCGGTACTTCAAGAAAATCTACTTTCCATCTACAGAACGTAGCTAAATGAGTATCTTCGCAGCGACAATTCGTAAATCGTCGTTCACATTCAAGGCTACCATATTCAGTTTTGAGCTTTATTAAAGGCCCGTACGTGCGTTTGTTACTTTCGCCCAATTTGATATTTTCTACCCAAATGGTATTTTGTATTTCTGATTGAATTGAATCCGTTTCCTTCTGGCATGCACACAAAACCAAAATAAGGAGTACATATTTTATTATATTTTTCATTGTAGTGAGTTTTAAGTTTTAAGAATATCAGTTTATAATTGTTTTTTGTTCATATTCGATTGTAAAAACGAATCTTTCATTGCCTGACTCATCGACGGCACGTGCATCTACTATATTGTTGTTTTCGTCTCGTTCTGAAGTAAAAGTGAAGGTCCCTATATCAGCCCGTAGTTGTATAATTTCGTTCTTAGAAAGTATATAATTAACAAACAGAAAGTCGAAATCGTCGAGATAAAGTATAGGCTGAAAATCCAACACTTGAAAGGGGCCTGCAAGGTCTGAATATTCAATGTTGATGTCATTTCGTTGAATGAGTTGATTTTGATTATTAAAAATTGCAAAACCTCCTTCCAGGTCATACCTCCCATCAGCGTAGGATACAGGGATATTTCCTCCATCAGAAACTCTGGTGATATTACTAATGAGAGTTCCGTCATATTCAATTTCATAACTGTTACCATTGTTGGTATTCAATATCTGGTTAATAAGTCCATCATCCTGGTAACTGTATTCGTAACTTGACGAATTTGTAGTAGTAATACCTACTAACTGATTTTCTTCGTTATAGCGTATAGTTGCTTCTTCAGCATCACCTCCGGCACTTACGTTAATTTTTGATGGAAAAAATGCAGTTTCCCTACTATTATCAGAAGCGTCATCGCTACTACAAGAATACGAGGCAATTAAAGCCATAAACCCTATTATTAAGATTTTATATTTTTCCATATTTATAAAATTGAGTTAGAATTGTATATTTTGTAAACTTTACTTTAAGAGTAAAGCACTTAACTTTCAACTGATAGTAAAGTTTACTATTTAAGCCCAAAATGATCCATGACTTCGGAGTATGTCATTTTATGAAAATCGATTGCTTGGGCTTCACTTGATCTGGTATTGCCGGCAGGGATAATCATATATCGAAATCGGGAAGAAGGAGAAAACAATTGTTCCTCTAAAGGATCTCTTCTAACTCTTATTTTCAGATTAGTATCTGAAAAATAGTACGTGTAATGATGATCTTGAACACTAGCACTTACTGTGATTGGTAAGAGAGCCACATGTCCTGCAGGCCATACTTCGGGAACAAAATTGCTAAGTCTTGCATAAACCAAAATTGTTCCTGTATTTAAAATATCAGGATCAATATCGGTTATATCCCTTTCGAATTCTGTATATATAGTATAACTATTATTTATTATTACTTGCCCATCCGGTCCGAACCATTCCGAGACAATTACATTGGCATTTCCATCCTGGCCATCTTGCCCGTCTTGTCCAGCGGGACCTTGCTCGCCTTGTGGGCCAATGGCTCCATCTGCACCATCCTCTGCAGAACAACCAATTAATAAAACTCCTAATAGAATAATAATCATTCCGATACTAATTTTCATTGCGTGTTTCATAATGTTATTGTTTTGATTGTTTTCGTTTTTACAGTTTAATAAATTCCACCCTCCTGTTTTTAGCTTTGCCACTGCTTGTAGTATTAGACGCTACTGGGTTCGATTCTCCTTTTCCATCAGTAACCATTCTGTTTTTATCAATACCATATTGGTTCACTAGTGAATTCATAACAGCAACAGCTCTTTTTTTTGAAAGTTCCAGATTACTTGCTTCTGAGCCATCGGCATCGGTATGGCCAATGATTTTAATTCTTACGTCAGCATTTTCTTCAAGGACGTTAGCTATTTCTCTGATTATTTTAAAAGACTCTGAAAGAAGTGCATCACTACCAGATTTGAACTGAATAGCATTCGTGCTTAGTCTACCCTCGGTAATTAGTTTACTTCGATTATCTACGCCCGCCTTTCCTACTCTAAAATTGGTGATATAGACTTCATCTTTATCAGGATCATCTCTTAATCCTTGAACAAAAAGTTTAAACGTATTGGCCGAAGCCGGAACTAACCTTGGTATATCAACCAATTTATTATCATTCATCCATACTCGCATTCTCGGGCCATTTACAGCAATAGCAATATGTGATTTGCCATTAATTACATCTCTGTAATCCTTTCCTATATTATTGCGAATAATCCTTTTACCATTTTCTTTTTTCTCTAAAACCCCTGGTGAAGATATCCAGGGACAAGGAGACAGTTCAACCATAACGAACGATCTCGGACTTTCAAACAGCTTAGCATCCTGCAGAAATAATTTGATCCACGCCTGAGAACTTGTTTGTCTATCCAGGCCGGTCACGTACATATCAAATTCTATAGTATAATTTTCGGGTAATGATCCTTTGATCATTGGTATATATAGAGACTTACCACCTAATCTCAGCCATTTCTTTCCTTCAATAACAACTACTTCTCCACTGCCATTAGTATCCCATTTTGCAGGAAAATCTCCTTTATTATCTCTGCTAAAATTATCTTCAAAGATGGTGACAGGTCCGGGTTCAAAATCGGGAGCTCTTTCTACTGTAACACCGCTATTGCTACTATTTTCACTTTCTGTTGAATCTGAAGAACCAATTACTGGGCCTTTTGCTTTTTTCTTTTTCTTTTTTTTCTTCTTTTTTCCTTCAAGGACTTCGTCAAGCGCTTTATCTGTTTTTTTCTGACTTTCCTTTTCTACCCTTCTTTCTACAGTTCTTTCAGCTGCTTTTTCTGCTTTTTTTGCTAGTTTTTCAAAAAACTGAGCATTTCCAGAAAAGATAAATCCTAAGAAGATGATGGTTGTGTAAAATCTTATTGTTTTCATTAGCTTGTTAATTATTTATGAGTTACATTTTTTCTGATGTTACTATTTTAGATTTCTAAATTTTAAAGTGATTTTTTTCATTATTTTTTCCTAAATGTTGTCTTCTTAATGAGTTTATTTTTACTTATAATTTTCAATTCATAATTACCTTTCTCCAGTGCATTCACATTTAAGTAAATCTCATGACTTGGCATCTTAGGAATATCTCCTTCGAGGATAAAAGGATTTTTTTTCATCAAAACGTTAATAAAGAGAGGGACTAACTTCAATTATTAATCACAAAACTATATGGGGTAGAGAGAAAGGATTATCAGAAATGTAACAAAGCCTGTAACATATGTAACAGACTAATAGAAAGGGGTAAAACCCTCTATAATAAAGGGTTTTTAAACTTTGGAAGAAAAACTGAAATAACCTATTTAATGATTATGACTTAGCAAAATCTGATGGAGATACACCAAATTGTTCTTTAAAACATTTTGTAAAATACGAATGGTTATTAAATCCTACTGCGTAACCTACCTGTGAAATGTTGATTTCTGATTTTTTTAGTAATTGAGCAGCTAGTTTTAAACGTTGGCTTCGTATGAATTCTGTGGTTGATAAACCCGTAAGTGCTTTTAATTTACGATGTAGTTGCATTCTGCTCATTCCTAAGGTAGCAGCAAAATTCTCGGCACTAAAATCACTCTCTACCAGGTTCGCATCCATAACATCCTGAAGGCTGCTTAAAAACTGTTCATCATAAGAACTTACAGAAATTTCTTTTGGGGTCAATATCACTTCCTGGCTAAAACGTTCCTGCAGCTTCTTTCGGGATTCCAGTAAGTTATGCACCGTGGCTTTTAAAATTTCGGTGTTAAAGGGTTTAGTTACATAGGCGTCTGCACCGATCTCTATACCTTCTAACTTATCCGCGTCGCCTGCTTTGGCCGTAAGCATCATGATTGGGATATGTGATGTTGTTTGATGTGTCTTGCTCTTTTCGGTCAATTGCAGTCCATCCTCGTTGGGCATCATCAAATCGGTAATTATTACATCGGGAACGTATTTGATGGCCTTTTCAAAGCCTTCTTTACCATCTTTTGCCGTTTTGATCGTAAAATCATCTGTGAATAATGAGGAAAGATATTCTCTAAGCTCAGCATTATCATCTACAATCAATAGTATAGGATCATCGGCACCTTCTTCCTTATGGTTATCAGTAATGCTCTCATTTAAAATCCTATCCAATTTTTCTCCTTCTGTTTCGGTATCATTACTTTTTGATATATCTCTTACATCAATTTCTTCTTTACTAAAAGCTTTTTCTTCTATAGGAAGGGTTACCTGAAAGCTGGTAGATGTTTCATCACTCTTTGCCGTTATAGATCCTTTGTGTAATTCTATCAATTCTCTGGTTAGTGCCAAACCGATTCCCGTGCCTGTTTTATTTTCGTGAGCACGATGAAATCTGCTAAAGATATTGGTAAGCTCTTCTTTAGATAAGGCAGTGCCTGTATTCTTTACCTCCAAATGAAGAGATGCGTTTGTTTTTTGCGCTAATACAGAAATTTTATGATGTTTAGGAGTGTATTTTAAGGCATTTCCTACCAGGTTATTGATTATTTTTTCCAGCACATCGCGATCAAACCAATACATAGTATCATCTAAGTCTATATGAGCTATAAATTTTTGGTGATTGGTCTCGGCCTGGTACCTAAAAGAAGATAGGGCCGCTTTCAAGAACTGAGATAAATTCGACTGCCGAACCTTTAAACTATACTGATGCGATTCTAATTTTGAAAGATCCAGAATTTGATCAACCAGCGTAAGTAATCTAGATGAATTATTTTTAGCAATCGTAAGGTTCCGCTTTTCCTGAGAAGTTAATGCTTCTTTTTTCAGTTGTTCTTCAATGGGTCCGTTGATCAAGGACAGAGGTGTTCTGAATTCGTGAGAAATATTTTCAAAGAATCTTGACTTGGCAGTATCTAATTCTTTCAGCTTTTTATTGGTTTTTTGACGGTTACGTAATGCCAGAAATAGAAAGATACCTGCTAATGAAAAAACTCCTATACCCGCAAGAAATAAATTACGTTGATTGGACTTTTGAATTTCAATGGTTTTCTTTTCAGCCTCTAAAAGAACTATTTCTTTTTCTTTCTTTTCTGTCTGATATTTCGTTTCTAGATTTTTAGATAGTTCTAGATTATTCAGCTTATTAATACTGTCATTAAGAACTCGCCACTTTTTACTATATTTTAATGCTAAATCATATTTACCTAATCCTTCAAAGGCCTTAGCGTAACCTTCACTTAGCCCTCTTAAAGTATGAAGATATAGGCTACCACTTTGATCCTTTAATAAATCCTCAGTCTTATTTAGATACAACAAAGCTTCTTCATTTTTTCCCTGATCTATATAGAATTGGATAGCATACAAGTATGTTTCAAATTTCAAATCTGCAGAAGTTTCTTTAGTTATTAGTTTTTCGGATTTTCTCAGATACTTCTCTGCGTTTTCATATTCCCCTAATGCCGAGTAACTATTTAACAATTTTACGTATACTTCATTTTTACTGTAATCGTTTCCATAGTTGTCATAAAATTCAACAGACTTAAGATATTCTTTTATAGACTTTCTATACTGCTTGATTGCTTGATAATATGTTCCCCTAAGATTATGAGTATATGCTATTCCTTCTTTATCGCCTAGAGACGCATAAATCGATTCGGATTCATTGGTATAATCCAACGCTTTCCTATCATTAAAATTTATATAAATATTACTAATATTATCGTAGATCAAAGCAACATTTCTGCTTCTTTCATTATTGGCTTTGTAAATAGAATCAGCTATCAAGTAATACTTAATTGCCGTTTCATAATTATCTTTTTTATAAAACTGATTTCCCAACATTGTATTGGCCGAAGCTATTAATAGCCATTTTCCAGAATTGTTAGCACTTTTCAGAGCTAACTTTCCCGTTGCTTCGGCTGCTTTGAGATTACCTTGTTTACTCTCTAGAATAGCTATCCTTCTATACGAATCAGAGATCAAACTGTCATCCTGTTTCCTCTTCGCTATTTCAAGAATAATATTTGTATGATATAAGGCACTATCCAGCTGAAACCTAAAATAATGATATTTGGCTGATAAACTATGTGAATTGATTAAATATTCGGGAGCTCTCCCCGCGAAGTCATTTATATATTTTTCATAAGATCCTGCAGAATCAAGATTCCTATATAAGTAATATTCAAAAATAGAAGTTAGTGTTTCGAATTTTCCTTGTTCATTATTAGATTCTTGTAAGACATTTTTTAAAGAATCTATTTTTGATGAGTTTTGGCTGTAAAAAAAAGTAGACACGAAAAAAAATAATACTGCAATAGAAATTCTCATAAGTCCAAATTTACCATCTAAATGTAATTAAATTTTAACAATTCATTTTATTAAATGTATTTTGTAATGAATCTTATAAATTTGTTAAGATAAGATAAGTAGTAATCCCTTTTACTTAAATTAGGCGATCAAATTAGCACAAATGAAAATAGTATTTACCTCAGCATTCCTTTTAATAACAACTTTTTTAATAGCACAAACAGATCAAAAAATTTATGATATTATAGATAATGTCTCTGCCAATAGAATTGAAAAGGATATTAAAACCCTTGCGGGTTTTGGTACTCGTCATACCTTAAGTGACACGGTTTCTCAAACCAGAGGAATTGGTGCTGCCCGAAGATGGATCAAATCAGAATTCGATAAAATTTCTGCAGCTTGTAATGATTGTCTTGAAGTTTTTTACCAGAAAGATTTAGTTAAAAAAGGAGCAAATCAACGTATCGTTAAAGACGTTTGGGTAGTGAATGTGGTAGCTATACAACGCGGAACCAAATATCCAAATCGCTTTATTATCATGAGCGGGGATATAGATTCTCGTATCTCAGACCCTACCAATTATACCGATGATGCTCCGGGCGCTAACGATAATGCCAGTGGTATGGCCGGGGCTATTGAAGCCGCAAGAGTGTTATCCAAGTATCAGTTTGAAAGCAGTATCATTTACGTTGGACTATCTGGAGAAGAACAAGGACTGTTTGGTGGTAAGGGTCTAACGAAATATGCAAAAGAAAAGAATTGGGAGATCGTTGGGATCATGAATAACGATATGATTGGAAATATCAAAGGCGTTGATGGTGTTATTGATAACCGTACCTTTAGAATTTTTTCTGAACCGGTCCCTCCAACAGAAACTGAAGAGCAACGTAAGTCCAGACGTTTTTATGGTGGTGAAGTAGATGGGATCTCCCGCCAATTGGCTCGTTATATCCATAAAAATGTAAAAACCTACATGCCAGAGATGAACCCTATGTTAGTATACAGGCTAGATCGTTTTGGTCGTGGTGGTCATCATAGACCGTTTAATGATGCTGGATTTGCAGGAATCAGAATTATGGAAGCACATGAAAACTATACACAGCAGCACCAAGACATTCGAGAAGATAATGGAATTAAATATGGAGATGTGGTTGAACATGTTAATTTCGATTACGCAGCAAAACTCACCTCAGTTAATGCTATCAATTTGGCAAGTATCGCATGGGCACCTCCAGCAGTTAAAGAAGTAGAAATTGGAGGTATCGTAGAGCCTTCAGTTAAATTTAGATGGAAAAAAATAGACGATCCCAATATTAAAGGATATAAAATATATTGGCGTGATACTACTTCTCCTACCTGGGACCATAGCCGTTTCGTTGGAGACGTAGATAATTTCGTTTTAAAAGGTATTGTAATCGATAATTATCTGTTTGGATTAAGCACCGTTGGAAAAAATGGATTTGAAAGTCCGGTAACTTTTCCTTCAAAAAACTTTAGATAATTTAGTAGATATATCCAGTGCATCCTTAAATCAGGTTGATCTTTTTTTACCTAATAATTATGCTTTCATTGGTTTCAATCCAATCCATTCATGTTCGATAGTTCTCATCAAAAGAGCATTATCGAACTTTACAGAACCTTTTGGAAAGATATCTTCATTCTCAAAAAAGCTTGATCGTACTTCTTTTACTTTTAAAGGAGATACTTTCCAATTATAAACTTTGAGTTCTAATCCATCAAATTCATTTTTGTGGGGAGAGTATCCAATCGAACCGTTTTCAAAAAAATCAGAAACGCAGTTTAGGTTTTCAAATACACTTTCTTCATTCCAATCCTTCGTTTCTTTAGCTTTTATAGATAGCGAAGTTTTATCGTCGCTTACAAAAGCGACGTCATAGTTTCCATCGGATTCATGAACAGAAAACTCTGCAAGATGATGGACTCCAGGGAAGATTGTTCCCCCAGCGAATGCATTTAATTTTGAAGAAGTGTCGCGTCTTGGAATGTAAACTCCTTCTTTTAATTTTCCGTTTTCCGTCCATTCTATCGCGATTCTGTGTGCTCCATTTTCTGAAGAAATTCCAATTTCCTTGGGTAATCCTTTAGGTCTTATTTCTTTCAATCTTATCAAACATATCCCTGCAATACCTTTTCCATCAACTAACTTAGGCTTAAAAGGCTTTGGCAGATAATTCTCCAAAACTACCCTATCTATCTGATAATTTATGAGAATCCTACGGTCAATTATTCCTTTAATTTTTGGTATTTTCATTTATGAGAGCTATAACTACCAGCTTGGTGATAGTTTGTTGTGGAAAATTCTACAGCGACTATTACATATTTATTGAGCAATGGTTTAAAGATACATATTTTAATCAGGAAATTATCTACCAACCTGTTGTGCATTTTTAAGCTCATACTCTAAAAAAGTATCAAGTCAAGCGGTTTTTCATAGTGTAACGGAGAAAAATTGTATTTCAACATACTCAGCAGGGCTATCGAAAATAGCTTTATGGATCCAAAATGCACAACGGGGAATGCATATAATTCGAGTTTATCGTGACTTTAATCTCTTACCGTTGGAAACGAGGGTATTTTTTCATGACAACAATATTATTTTTTTTATTTCTCAATTCATTTTGCAACATATACTGCCGGTATATCCCAGACCTCTTTAATCCTACCGTCAACAATACGCCATACCACTACCACGTCAACTTCTAGCTGTTGATCTTCAAGATTCAGGGTGTTTTTAGTTTGAACAACAACCAGTTCATCTCCAATAGCAGTTGCAGAAATAGGATTTACCTTAAAAGTACCTTTAGTACGTCTCGCCATTTTTTCGAAAAACGTCTTAAAACCTTCAAGGCCCTTGTAGTCTCCATGCACATCGGGTAGTTTAGGATTAAAATAATGCCAGACCGCATCTTCTGCCAGAACTTCAGCGGCTACAGCAATGTTCGTTGGATTAAATCGCTTTAAAACAGCGATATTGGGATGCTCTTCATTCATGATACTTCGTTTTTTGAGTTAAAAAATCTTTGATAATTTCAATAGAAGTTCTTGAAATTTCTATGATATTAGTCAATTCAGGTAATCATACCCTTTTTAACTCTGCTAAACTCCTCTCGAAGTAACACTATAAATCTAATTTTTTAATGATTTCCAATTGCGCCTGCAAATTGTATATACTATTTATGCTAATTATGTTGGTAAACAAGCATCATCTACTGCTAAGATAAGTATGCTATTCAGACATATCAGGACAATACATTTATAGTGCATTCATTAGTAACTTAAGGACGTGATGGTAATTCACAAATTTACAGGCCGTTGATACGTTTCCATGAGCTTATTTCGCTTGGGTGTTCATTGTCGTTTGGATAATTCTTGCTAACAAAGTCAAATTGCTTTGTCGTGAGTAAGACAAAAGATCCATTATTACCACAGCTAATCGGATAGAATTGTTCATTAGAACCTTGTTTTCTTAGTTCTGAATTGAGCATCTCGATAAAATTCACGTAAGCAATTCCCCAGTCCAGATCAGAAAATTGTCCATCGAAGGCTACATATTCATTTCCGTTCAGTTCTATCGTATGTTTCCAACTGTTTTGATTTTGTTCACTTTTTTCTTTGTTAAACTCTAATTTTAATCCCAATTTTTTAAAGGATCTTTGGACGTGACTCAAATATTCGGTTAATCCACCAACTTCAAAAAGTTCTTCACAATCAATCCAGTAAAAGCGATTATCCTTAAAATCTGTCGTTTCACCTCGCAATTTACCTTGAAAGAAGTTTGACTCTACATATGATTTTTCAAAATCAATTTTAACTTCCTGTAGTTCGTTTTTGTCTGTGAGTGCGAAAAAACCAAGCTTTTCTAAGCTATCGATGATTTCCTTACCGGATAGTTTTTTATTAACCTCTTTTGTGGAGCTTTGATTCTGATTTTTCGAACGTATCTTTTCCTTTTTTGAAGTACAGCTTATTAAAATTGAAACGAGAATAAGAAGAATCCAATTTTTCATTAGTTTTTAATGTTTTTCCACTCTTTTACTGGTTAGTCTTAGAATAGTATATCCAACGATTCCCGCAGTAAACGAACCTATGATAATCCCAACCTTTGCCGAGTTAATACTTATTAAATCTTCGTAAAAAGCCAAGTTATCGATAAAAATCGACATCGTAAACCCAACTCCCGCAATCGCTGAAATCCCCAAAATTTGTTTGAAATTTACACCCGTTGGCAATTCAGTAATTTTCATTTTATATCCTACGTACGAGAATAATGCAACACCCACAAATTTGCCAACAAACAAACTAATAGCAATATTCATCATTAGGGCAAAATCGAAATCATAATCTAAACTAATGACTACACCAGCGTTTGCAAAAGCAAAGACAGGAAGGATAAAATAAGCGACCAAACTATGAAGCTTGTGTTCGAGATGCTGTAAGGGTGAGCGAACTTCAAAAGCCAGATCGTCTAAATTATCAATAGATTTCATTTCATCTTTTGTTAGTAAATGCTGATCATCGTCGTCTGTTGCATTCATGAGTGTACTCAAGATGTCACGAATATGATCTGAAAACAGTTTTATATTAATCCTTCTTTTTATCGGAATGGTAAATGCCAAAAGGACTCCTGCAATGGTAGGGTGTACTCCAGATTTCAGAAACAAGAACCAGATAATAATGGCCAACACAATACCTATAGCGAATGAATATTTTCTGGTATAATACAACAGTCCTAAAAAGGCAATAAGAATAACACCATACAGAATAAACATCCAATTTATGTTTGTACTATAAAAGATAGCAATAACTAGTACTGCCGCAATATCATCTATAATGGCAAAAGCCGTTAGAAATATCTTAAGACTTAACGGAACTCTTTTACCCAACGTACTTAAAATCGCCAATGCAAAAGCAATATCTGTGGCCATTGCGATCCCCCAGCCTTTTGTGGTATCTGGGTTTTGATTTAAAAGTAAATATAAACCTACAGGAACCAGAACACCCCCTAATGCGGCAACAAATGGAAATGTTGCCTTTTTTAAGGTGTTAATTTCTCCAACCAGTAGTTCTCTTTTTAGTTCTAAACCAATTAAAAAGAAAAAAATAGCCATTAAGCCGTCGTTTATCCACAAAATCAACGGTTTCTTTAACTCAAAACTTTGAAACGATATTCCGATTTTATACTGCCAAAGGTTTTCATAATATTCACCATATGGAGAATTCGCCCAAATAAGAGCCACGATTGTTGCCCCAAATAGCAACATTCCAGCAAAGCTTTCGATTTTAATGAACTTTTGAAACGGAGTTAAGAGTAGTTTCTTTATCATGTAAATTTAATAATTATAAGAGTGGTAGTATTGTTTGGTATAACAGATATAGTAGAAGTACATTGGGCCTGATTAATCATAAAGTGCTGTTTCTCTTACGAACTTACAGAATTTCTCATTATAAGTTTAATCCAATGCATTAAGAATTTTGCTCATAATGGTATACGACCTTCGTTGCCCATATCCTGGGCCGTAAGCGCTTGATGTAAGTGCGATAATCATATTTTCTTTGGGTACCACGACCAGATGATTGCCCCCATTTCCCGATGCAAATAGATAATCGATGTTCTTGTTACCAAAAGTTCTTGAGGTTTTATACCAAAACATACCGTATGAATCGGCAAGTGAAAAATACTCAGAAATATTGAAGTTCTTATGCGTTATCAGTTCTTTTATAAAATTTGGATCAATGATTTGGATGTTGTTCCACTTTCCTTCATTCACAACTAGCAAACCCAGTTTAGCAAAATCTAACGTTGAAAGGTACAAATTACCAGCAGCTCCAGTCTGATTAGAAGCATTAGTATACCAATAAACCTGTTCAATTCCCAAAGGATTAAACAATTTTTTCTGGGCATAGTCTTTTAAACTCATTCCTGATGCCTCTTCGATTGCGAAACCAATTAATAAAGCATTAATATCGGCATACACCCACTCTTTCCCCGGCTGAGATTTTAGGGGAACATTGAGAAGATACTCTTTCCAATCATCTTTGGTAATCCATTTCCCTACGTGGCCTGCAGTTTTTGGTTTGTCTGTATCTGCGTCCAATCCCGAAGACATGTCAAGAACATGTTTGAGTTTGATTTTTTTATAATCCTCATTAACAGAGTAATACTTATTTTTGGAAAAGAGAGCGTAAACGGTCTGATCTAAATTTTTAATTAGGCCCTCCTTGATTGCTATTCCCAAAAGCAAAGAGGTAACACTTTTTCCTGCCGATCGAATATCATGAATCGTCTTTCGCCAAAATGTATTAAAATATTCTTCGATAACAATGTGATTATCTTTAATTACAACCAGTCCTCTAAAGTCTTTGTGAGGAGTCTTATATATAGTATTCAATAGGTTTTCAATAGAATCTCTTTGAAAACCAGCTTTTTCCAAAGAGGTAACAGGTAATTCTTTACTTCTTGATTTTAGTTGATCAGGTGCTGTTTTTTGAGCATTTGAACTAGCAAAGAAGAATAAGCATATAGAGAGAATGATTACTTTCATATTTTAGATCTAAATATCGTATGTATCAAATATTTAAATGTAAAAATACATATATTTCCTTCATGCTAATAGTTTTTATAGACAAGTAGTATCTAATTCATCTATAAAATATCTGAAATCGCAATACGGCTCACCCTCTGCGATTACTTGATTACGTTTGAACACAATTCCCTTGGGGTAGATATTTTTGAATGTAAAAAGCGGGGCTTAGATCTTTGATTTCCTAAACGAGTATAGATTTTTTAGATGTTTGTGTAATCCAGTTACCGTTGTTGTGTGCCTCTTTTCATTTTACTCTTAAGACTTTGGTATCAAAATCAGTTATTAAAGATACTCTGTCAAATATTAAATATACAGTGTCAAACTTTGATTCTATTTGATAATTTTCAGATTCGTTAAACTGAGAGAGAGTTTGGTAGCAACTAATTATAGGAAACATTTTTAGAGATAGTTTTTTATCTTTTAATTAACCAATCTTCAATAGTATTAAGAAAACCATCGCATCTCTTGTAAGGTAACTTGTTATCTTGGAATTCATAGAAACCTCCAGTCTTGCATTCGAAAATATTATGGTTACAATTTGGAAAAGATTTTATTGTTAAATCTGTATTTTGTCCTAATGTTTTTTCATATAATAATCTGGTTTTTTTCCAGTCTACGTTCATATCAGTTTCTCCAAATAACGCCAAAACCGGAGATTTTAAATTTGATAAGATCTCATCTAAATTCTCAATGTATACCGGTAAGCTTGTTTCTTCATCAAGAGTTTTTTTCATGAGAGGTACTTGAAAACCAGAGTATGCTTCTTCATTCATCTCACCCATATTCTCGCGAACAAACCGTAACCAAAATGCGTTGTTTTGGAGATCTTTAGTCACACTCATATAGGTTTCGAAACTTCCACCAGAGTGAGCAATTTTTATTCCTTTTAACCATTGATCAACAATTAAGTTGATTGAATCTTTAGGTAACCTATCAATTCTTAGGTTTTCTTTGAGAAGATAACCGAAGTTTTCTTTATCATCTACGCCACTTACTGAAATCCAAAATGCAATATCTTTGTATTGGTTTATTACAATTGGATTTATCCAACCAGCCCTACTAACCCCATATAAACCAATAGTATTTGATTCAGTTATTTGCTTTTCTTTCAAAGTATTGATTGCTGCTATAGCCTCAGATGCGCTATTTTGAACAGACTGATGATAATTGAAAGTACCAGCACTTTTTCCACATCCCATTTTATCCCACATATATGTAGCATAACCTGTTTTTACGATGGTTTCTCTTATATCTGAATACCATTCCTGAGCTACGGCATTGGTTTTTCCAGATCCATGTACTATAAGCACAATTCCCTTGGGCTTTTGATCTTTTGGAAGATTCAATACCCCGTTCAACACTACTCCCTCAAATTCAAAGTCCAAAATTTGTCTATTGCTTTGAGCTTTCAAATTAGTGACAATCAGTACTACCATTGTTATTACAGTAATTCTTTTCATTTTCTAGTACTATTTTTTCAATTACCGCTATTGTTATGATATAACTTTGATAGGATTCTCCCAGTACAGATGTGTAAATTTGTTTAATGTTACAGTTCGAGGTAAGAATCGCCTCCAACAATTGGATAAAATCACTTCTACGAATATTTATAAACTTCTACAAATAAGTCTTTTACAAAAATCAATAATGACTTTGATAGTTCTTTACGGGTTTCTATAATAGGCTTGTATTTTTGGGTGTAGTAAGTGTTTAGTAATTGAATAAAAAGATTACTTCGTCGTACCTCCTCGTAGTGACGGTGTATTCGTCATTGCGATTCACCTCAAGCGAAGAAGCAATCTTTTTACTAAAAGAAGAGAATATAATTTCATTGTAGGCAAACTACTTCGCGACTAGCCAGAGAGTTTTTAAATTATGATTATCGAGTAAAAATTTTAAATGAGATCGTATTCAACTTCTTTAAAATTTGATACTTTTACCCCTATGAAATCTTTAATAAAGCATATCGTCAGGAAATTATTCCAGAAAATGAGGACTCAAAATACGAATCAACTACCTATGGTAATTGTTAATGATAGAATTGGTATGAGTATCGTATCTAATGGTTTTTATGAAATTGATATAGTCAATACCATTATGAGTTCTTTGGATTTTGATCCTCAGAAAAATACCTGTTTAGATATAGGAGCCAATATTGGAAATCATTCCGTTCAGTTTAACAATTATTTTAATAAAGTAATTGCATTCGAGCCTCAAGTAAGAAATTTTAAAATCCTAAAATTAAATACTGACCCTTATGATTCTATAAGTGCTTATAACTATGGATTGTCTTCTAAAAATGAAGAAGCAGTAATCAACATTCCTTATGGAAATAGTGGTGGTGCTTCTCATGTAGTACCAACATCATCTAAAAATAAATTCTATTCTGAACAAATACAATTGCGTGTTTATGATGATGAATTCGACGAGCAAATTTCTTTTGTAAAAATTGATGTGGAAGGTAATGAGTTAGAGGTGATCAAAGGGATGAAGAATACTATTCAGAAATATAAGCCGGTCATATCTTTTGAGTATAACTATACCGAAAAAGATGGAGTTCTAGATATTTTAAAGGAATTAGGTTATGAACGGTTTTTTGCACCAAAAACTCCCTTCTTAAACCGGTTGCTTCGTTCTGGCAATCTTTTTGCTGTAAAGCACCTTTGTGAAATAGATTTACCCGTTAAGAAAGACTTTGCGTTAATTACTACTTTTCATGAAGATTCGGCATATAAGGTCAAGACGTAGTTTTAATTCATACCCACGAATTCTACCGGGTAATTGTGTTCAAGTTTTACCTTTAGAAATCTTTTCTACCACCAATAAGCCATGTAGAGTATAATTACATTCCCAGATTACATAACATTACTCACAAAAAGTAGGGCTTAGTGTTGGATCATAACCTTCTTTCTCAAGATCAATATCCCTTTGGGTATACCAAATAACAAATTCAAACAGATCAAATTTTGGTGAAATCAATTTCTTACAATACATAAGTTCTTGAATTATGCATAATTTAAAGCCAAAATCTAAAAACTCAACTTGTTCTTCATCTATCTCTTTTACAATATACTTGTTTTTTGGTATTTCTTTGATTGAGGAGTCTTTAAAAGTAGTTATTTCAATTGTTTCAATTTTATTTTCATGTAAGTCAAAACAGACGGCTAATATTATTGAACACTAAAGCTTCTTATGAATCAAGGTCAAAACGTTTAATCCTCTTGTTTTTATTTGCTCCATAATAGGTTGTAGCTTTCCGATCATTAAAATAAAAATCTCCTTTAAAAACCTATTCAGGGCTAAAGTCAGAACCTTCTTCTTTAAGCTTGAGCACCAGACTTTCTATTACTTTACCATTTTTTTGAATAGGCCAAGATTCCTAATTGATCCCAAGCGTAGATTGTGTTATACTTTTTCTTAGTAATTTTTTTTGGAACCAATAAAACATTTTCTAAAACCTTTATTTCAATTTGAAAACACAAAGTAGTATCATTGATACTGAAGTTATCTTGGGATAGTCTTAATGTAATTATATTGTTTTCGTCAATTAGCTATAACGGTTCGAATAAACGCTCGTTTTAATTTAATGACGTTTATTTTTTGTTATAAGTTGTTGGTCACACCAATACCAGATAGCTTCTTTACTCCCAGCTTCGTAGGGAGCAAATTTGTCGAATTCCATTCCAATTTTTTGCATCACCCTGATCGATGCATTATTTTCTGTCATTGCAATAGCAATTATCTTCTTTAATTGGAGTTGATAAAATCCGTAAGCTAAAATGGCATCAGCTGCCTCAGTTGCGATACCTGATCCCCAATATTCTGGCAAAAATCTGTACCCAAGATCAATTTCATCAAATTCTGGTAGATACTCCAAACCTGCCCAGCCTACAAAATGCATTCCATTCTTTAAAATAGTGGCCCACCTGCCAAATCCGTACTTCTTATAGTTGCTAATTCTTGTCTGTATTGCCTTTTCTATTTCTTCTATTGATTCAACTACAGGTTCTCCTGTATACTTTTGTACTTCTGGATCAGAATACAACTTAAATAGTTCCTCTTTGTCATCCAAAGTGATTTCTCTTAATAATAATCTTTCTGTTTCGATCAAGTATTTCACTGTATTACTTCTAGTGTTCAGGTTATGGTTGGTACTCGAATTAAAAAGTAGTGAACTTTTGATTAAGCACTTAGCCAAAACTTTTTATTTTGTCTTATCTTTTTATTTATAAAATCAAACCAAAAGGATTTGGCAGACTATAATATCGCTTACAAAAAGCAGGGTTTAGATCATTAATTTTCTAATCCATCTTGTTCTTTTTAAGGGCTTGTAAAACGGTTATCATTATTAATCAAAGTATTTTCTTCATATTTGTTATGAATTAGGATTATAGCCAATCCGAAAAGAACAGCTAGCACTATTAAGATCGTACTTATTAATCCGCTTACTCCGAATGACATACGGATTAAAATCGTTGAAACTACAAATCCAGAATTTCTTATTATTTTGTGAAATTTATCAGTGTAAAAGAAGGAAATTAAAAGAAGAACTACATCCACTAGAATCAAAACTGTAAAAAATTTGTCAAAAAACAGATTATTAATGGTTTCATAACTAGGATAACCAGTTGAAGTTAAAGAAACACCTAATATCCAATTAAAAAGAGTAACTAGAGCCATTGTAAAAAATATGGGAACTAAAAGAACGGCTATAATTTTCTTTGTATATATGAACTTTTCAATTTTTGGTTTGGAGTTACTTTGTTGCTTTAATTTACGCATTCCTTGTTTTTGAAAGTGAAAAATAAGGTAGAAAAGAATGATTGATGCCAAAATATCATATGTAAATTGTATATCCCCTTTTATATCAAACCAATCAGACGAAAGTTCTATTGCAGATAAATCCTTGAATAATTTTCGAATAATTATAAGTGTTATTATTTCATACTGTTTGGTTATGTAGGTGGTAAATGACTTTGGCAAGTAATATATAAGTAAATAAACTTCATAGATAAGAATAAAAGAGAACGGGGTGTAAATTGCAGATATAGGATTACTAAAAAATTCTGATTCCGTAAGAAAATTAATGATGCTAAATTTAGATAGGTAAATTAAAATTAAGTGAATGGAAAATCCTATTAGTGCAATATATAGTATAATTTTTTCAATTCGCTTTTTGGCATATTCAGACAGAAAAATTTGATATAATTTGTTCAATAAATTCATATTTTATTAATTCTGATATGTTTTGCCACGATCTGGTATAAGAATAGTATCGGATTTTGAAACGCCACGTTTTCGGCTTAACGTAGCTCACTATCAGCGTCTGATACTTTTTCCTTCATAATTAAACCGCTATTACCTTTATGGTATACCTTCTGCCTGTTGTACAAGTTAGCAAAAAATTACTATTGTCTTAATGCTATTTTTGAGTTATTGCTTTAACTTAATGACATGTAAGGTAAAATGGTTGATAAAGAAGAACTCTTCAATGATTTTCGTTTGAGTGTTCGTGTTCCTGGGAACAATTTTTACGGGCGTTCAAAAGAACTAGCTCCTTTGGATTATTTGTACACTAGTACAAAGGAATTTTATGGTAGTAATGGTCAGCAAAGTATCGATACAGAGGCAAGGATTGGTGTCAAACCGGGCAAGGCCAGAAAGCTGAACTATGTAAACCAAACGATAGGCTACTATGGAACCAGTATTTGGAATCCTTACCCAATTTATGGGACTTCAAAAAATAAATACCATTGGCATTGGGGAGGCTAACACAGTAACGCACCTGGCGGCTATTGCTTATCAACTTAAAAAGTACTTAAAATTCAATAAAAACACTTTACAAAGTCAGGCAGAGGCGATGCTTTCGTGTATTTTATCATGAAAATCCTTTCTAAGGCTTCAAAGAAGGCGTTTAGAAGATATTTACATCCCTAAGATATTATAATATTGCTCACAAAAACCAGAGCTTAGATCATCGATTTTCTAATCAACCTTTTATTAGAGGCTTGTGCAGCGGCAATTGTTACTGGCAAATGTTGTTTATTCTCTCATTACTACTGACGGATTACGCATCATAAATATCCCAATCCATAGAAACCAAATTATTTGACTAATTCCAAAAATCTCTGTAAAAAAATCTAATGGATAGATAGTTAAAATTCCTGCTATTCCAACAATAATACTTAGAAAAATCAAAGGCTTTGAAAATAATTGTCCTTTCAGAGCGATTATACTTATTAATAACACCCAAATTCCGCCTACGATTTCATTTCCTCCACCGAGTCCTTCAGAAATGATACTTATACTTGACCAAATTTGCATTGCATTTTCTGGTTCTCTAATTCCGGTCTCGATTACATATTTAAGACCTATATTCGTTATCATTCCACTTGCGATAACCAGTCCGACCCAAATTATCCCAAACACAAATGCTAATTTTGAAAAGCTTGGTGAATAGTTTTTCAATCTTTGGTGTATTGCTAAAACTAATACTGCTAATAATATTCCAAATAATACATAGCTCACAAAATTTAAGATGGCTAAGGTGATATAGTTGTCAGATAGAAAATTCAATTCGGCTACTATGCTAGCGTTGGCATTAGGGTAAACCAATACACCGCCATAGACAAGGAAAGCAGCGATATAAATAAGAGCCTCAAGAATTGCACATACTCCACCTAACTTTTGAAATTTTTTTAACCCCATATTTTTAAACCTTTTCATTAGAGACGATTTAAAATTGATTTCGTTACTCGGCTTTGCCCAATGTTTTTGTGTATGATTTCGTTGTGTGTTTACAATACAGGATTTAGCAAATACAAACCGAATAGAAATATCGGGAGTCCCGACGCTTTGGGATTCGCAGAAAGGCTTGCACAAGCAAATGAATTATTGGAAAAGTTACTGTATGCCTTTGTTTATTTACCACTATAGCCAGATCTCATATTCCATAATGCTATTGTTAGAGGCGGTAAAGAAAACGATCAATATAATATTTAGGTAACCATCACACACTATAGTCTGAATCTTTCCAGACAAATTGTTACAAATAATGCCTTGAATTAGAAAGGGTAATATTACTCACAAAAACCAGAGCTTACATCATCGATTTTCTAATCAACCTTTTTTATAGGCTTGTGCAACGATTACTGGTGTTGTGTGTAGTTTTTTATCCAACATTCACATTGAACAAATAACCAACCAGAGCAGTCAGCCCCATTGCCACAGTTCCCCAGAAAGTAATTCGTAGAATTGCTTTCCCAATACTAGAACCGCCTGTTTTAGCCGCTAGAGCTCCTAAAACTATTAGAAAAAATAGGGCAAAGCCGTAAAGTGAATATTCCATACTCTTTAAAGGAAGAAATAGTGTTACTAAAAAAGGAAGTAATCCTCCTACTGTGAATGCAGCACCAGATGCAAATGCCGCTTGTATAGGTTTAGCTTGACTAATTTCATTAATT
The DNA here is from genome assembly GCF_042682765.1 of Aquimarina celericrescens. Taxonomy (NCBI): domain Bacteria; kingdom Pseudomonadati; phylum Bacteroidota; class Flavobacteriia; order Flavobacteriales; family Flavobacteriaceae; genus Aquimarina; species Aquimarina celericrescens. Next base: position 769,958 of record NZ_JBHUHY010000002.1, read on the forward strand.
CCTAATTCGTCTCTAATATGTGCGCCTAACGCGTCGTGTTTCGTTAATTCTTGAGCTACTGTTCTAGCAGTCTCTTTTTTCAGGCCTCTTTTTTCATAAATTTCTGCTAGTCGTTGTAATTCAATTTCAGGCATTTCATTCAATTCTTGCTTTTCACGCTCTATATCAGCTTTTTCAACATCTGTTTGCGAACTTACTGAAACGTACTCTCCGGCTGCCATAGATAAAGCACCAGCAACCAGCCCAGCTAAAGTTGCCAAAATAACAGGCTCTCTCATATCATTCGCAGCAGCAACACCAATCGCAATACTTGCAGTTGATAAAATACCATCGTTAGCTCCAAGTACAGCCGCTCTCAACCAATTACTCCGATGTATGTAATGAGGTGCTAAATAATCATCTAATTTGTCTGTTTTTTCTGCCATTTATTCTGTTTGTCATTCTTTTTCAATATTGATATTTGGGATTCTAACAATCTCAACTGTGGTAGAGGCTAATTGTACTTTACCATCAGTCTTTTGAATTTCTTTGCCAATAAGTTCATTCAATACGTGTTTTGTGTATCTTCTTTTCTTGTAGTCTACGATATAGCGCAGATTGAATTGTACCCAATTGTCAGTCATAGTTATTGCCAAAGTTGGTTCGACTTGAGCATTTTCGATATAGTATTTATTTACCACCTGTTTCCATTCAGAGATAGATTTAGAGACATATTCAGATAAAGTTTCAGAGGCAGCCTTAACTACAATGGTTTTAGCTAATTCTATATCAGATTCATATCTAATAGGAATATTAAATTCGTCCCAAACAAACGGAAAATCCTTTGAATAATTATAAACAGGACCTTTGAAAACAAAAGCGTTACTTAACTTTACGATTCTTCCACTATAATTATCACTGGAAACCCATTCACCAATTTCCATCATCGTAGTATATATACTGTCAATATCGATTACATCACCTTTTATATTATTAATTTCAATTCTATCTCCGGGTTTATAGACCCCCACAAAAAATATATAAAATGAGCCTGCAACGCTTAAAATTAACTCTTGTAATGTTATTGTAATTCCGGCTGTTAGCAATCCTATAGCTAACGCAAAGTCTTTTATACTTCCTGTAAAAAATGAAATTGTGATTATAATAAGCAGCACGTAGCCAAAAAATTCTACCCCTTTTTGAGATCTATATCTAATCCTGGTATCCGGAAGCTTTTTTCTTAAAAATCGTCGAAGAAACGCGATGGTAAGCAATATAAAAACAGCCCAAACTATATATTTTATAATATTGGAAGAAACAGGATGATCATTAATCCATTGATTTATTTGTTCAAGTACTTCCATCGTTTCTTAGATTACACACATTGTTTTCTGTATGATTAGTTGCGAGAAAGTTTATGAAGACTTTCTGCCGTTGTTAAAGATAATTAATGCTCGTGAATTTCCATTAAGGAAATTCAGCTACTATAAACCCGAACATCTCGTACCCTTAACAAGGTAGCAAAAAGATAACATTAAGAATGTTTTTTCTTGTATGAGGTTGATAACATAATGGTATACAAGGCAAAAAGGTTGATGAAGAAAAACTCTTCAATGATTTTCGTTTGAATATTCGTGTTCCTGGGAACAGTTTTTACGGGCCTTTAGAACAACTTTATGTTCTTAACATATTATAATATACCCTAAACAAATCATCGCTTATATTGAAGCTGTGGAATTTGATAATTACTTTTTAAGGACTTGTGCGATGGTTATCGTTATTGACCTTAATTTTTATTCAAATTAATTCTTTTACTATTCTATCAAATTGTTTATCTGTTAACACAGGTTCGAAATATTTTATGTAATCATTCAATTCTCTCAGCAGTTTTATACTTACATATTTAAATTTACCCCTTGGTTTATTATTAATCATTACAATAAGATTACGAATCGGGACTCTTTGTTCTCCCCAATGATGTTCGTGTAAAGTTATGTTTTTCGAAATGTATACATACAAAGCAAAATTTGACCTTTCAATTTGTTCGATTGGTGACCTTAGACTAAGAGAATTAACAGATGACTTGCTCCAGTTTTTAGTTTCCAATATAAAAATTCCTGCTTTTGATATTAAAAGATGGTCAATTTGGATGGAATAAATTCTCTGATTATACTTTTTGTAAAAAATTGGACGAGAAAATCTTAGATTAAAGTCATTAATTAAAACATAATCATCTGAGAGCTTTGCGACTTCTTTTACGACTAAATTTTCTCCTATTGCTCCAGAAATTAGATTTCTAGAGCTTTCTAAAACATTTCGTATATATTCTAATTTTTCAATTTTAGATTTTGCTCTATTTTCAATTATGTTTTGTTTGTCAGTTTCGTATTCTTTTATGAAAAGTTCATCATTTTCAATATTTCGGTTAAGGCTTTTTACTGCTGAACTTATCAGTTGAGTTTTATTCTTAACGTAGTAATTTGATTGTTTTTTTAGTGAATATAGTTTTATACTTGATATTAGTTTTTTTAGAAAGTTTTTGTCCTTGGTAATAATGGAATCGATTTTTGTCTTTAAATCAGAAATTCGATTATCTATTTTTTCTGTCTCTAAATTGATTATTTCAGCCTTGTGTTGTTTTCTTTGTTTTAGGCTATTGCAAGTTTCAAAGTATTCTCTTTCTAACTTGTCAGATTCATTATCGAGAATAGTGAGTTTTTCGGTGTTATAATTTGATAAGAAATCATTAATCTCTTTAACAGAATTAAATCTGGAAATACCATTATTATCTAATTCAGATTTTAAGGATTTCAGTGACTCTATTGTTCCGTATACTCTTGCCATTTACGAAATTTCTCAATGTTCGGTAACGTTCCGGCTATGAAGCGTAGGAACGGTTTGGTTGGTTGGGCCTATACTTTATTGCCATTCTTGGCAGTAGTTCATTTTTTCTTTTTTGTGAGTCCTATATATGCTCCAGTTGATACTGGTACATAGGAGAATTCTACTTTTTGATTTTCAATTAGTAATTCTAAAGTTTTGTTCTCTTCGTTATGAACGTATTTACAGTCGAGAACTAAAGTTCTTTTCTTAGTATTAATATCAAGATATTCAATCTTTAAAGTCTCATTAAAAGTCCAAATAATTGAGTTGGATTTGAGAGAATCTGCGTCTATTTCAACTATTGATAATCCAAAATCTTTCAAGTCAGAAATGGTCTCTTTGTCAACTTGTTTTGAAGATTGCCATATTGTCCCCTCAATATCATTGAAATATCTTCCTTTAGGAGCCTGAGCGAACAAACTCAAATTCATTAGTAAAATCAGAAAAGCTAAAAGTACTTTTTTCATTTCGTTTTTTAATTACTGCCAACGGGTTTGTATAACCATCGTTGCGGTCTGGAAGTTACCATTTTTTTCCGCTAGCCGGATTTTGATTTGTAGGAATTGATGTTCGTCTTAACCAACTCCGCCGCAACGGTTACCGTTATTGTGCAACGTTATTGTTTTTCGAGTTCAATTGATTTATTGTTCAATGTGTTGTTTTTGAATAGTAAGCCAATAATTCCTATTGTCAAAACGATATGCCCTAAAATCACAATGTATCTATTATTATCAAAGACAAACGAGCCCAATCCTGTTATGAGTACTCCTAAAATCGTTACTGCAGAGAATAGAGTCTGTTTTCTTATGAGTTTTCCAGCGTGTATTGCCAAACCAAGATAAAATAAAGCTGGCCCTATGGTTATAAATGGAATTCTGATAGATGGTCTGCTCATTATTTGATTTATCAAATTGTTCATTCCTTCGTAATCAGTTCCATAACTCCACCAAAGAAAATCTATAACAGCTTGTCCTATAAGGGCGATAATTCCTATTGAAGTGAGAACAGTGGCAGTATTATTAAAAATACCATCTGAAAATATGTAGTTCACGGATGAACATAGTAATACTCCTAAAAATAGTAACCAATGGACATAATCAATTGGCTTTTGGGATTGGATGAATTCTGTTCCTTGAAGTAACAATATTTGATTCAGGATTAAAAAGACCAGTCCAGTTACGGCATAAATTTTTAGTTTCATTGAGTTTTAATTTAGAAGTCAGAACCGATTTAAATATAAGCTTTTCTTAGCCTTTACAACTTTTCTTTCATCAATTTGTAGAATAAGTTTGACGAGTTGTTCTAATGTTGCACAACGTCTCTTGTATGGTGCGTTTGCCTGCCAAAGGCGGTATATGCAATATACAAATTGTTGTAGCACGTTGTTATATATTCATTCCGTAATCCCACTTTTGTATCCCTTTTTCTTTTAACCTTTCTTTCATATCATCTTCAAGCCAAAAAAATAGGTTTGTATACTTTACCGTTTTTGAATTTAAAAGAAAGTCAGTCGCCTGTTTTAATAATTCTTTGCGGTAAGCAGCTTTGAAGTTTTCTGGGAAGAACAATAAAAAAATATCCAAATTTGATAATTGATTCAGGTTGGTTATGTCAGTTAACCTACTATTATTTTCAATTTGAATTCGTTTTAAATTTGTTAATCCACTCAAGTCGGGAAGACTTTCCATTTGCGACATTCCCTCAAAATAAAGAGAATTTAAATTGTCCATACCTTTCAAAAAACCGTAGTTCGGAATTTGTCTTGTTCTGCTTATTTCAAGAGTTTTAATACTTTTTACATTGGCAATTGCATCAAGATTTTTATAACTCCCAAATAGTAAACGTAATTGTTTGAGATTATTAAGATTGTTGATTAAATCAATGTCATTCATTTTCACTCCACGAAATGTAAGGCGTTCAAGATTTGAAAGTTCTGAGGCATTTTCTAATCCTTTTTTCATTCCGTCAATCCATAAAGTTGTTAAGTCTTTAAATTCCTTTATGAAACCTAAATTAACGGCAGTTGACTTAGTTTCCCCTATTCCTAAATCCGTTAAATTCTTATTTTGTAACAGAGGCGTGTAGTCAGATGTATTGTAAGAAGAAACATCAAAATTTCTTAGAGCAGGTAATTGAGAATAAAAGTCAAAGTTCATTTGGTTATACCATACTATTCTTAGTCCAATTTCTGGGTATTTTTGATAGAATTCATTCAAAGTGTCCCAAGTTACCTTTTTGGGGTTTTTAAATTGAAAAAATTGGAGTGAATGAATGTTTTTTTCTTGAATCAGTTTAGGAATATCTGAAGGTTTTAAGTCATCGTAGATATTAATGTTCCCATTAAAATTTCCCCATTTCTTCTTTTTATTGAATATTCCCATTTAGTTTTTTAGATGTGCTACAACAATTATATATGTATAAAAGTAAACATATTTTAAGTATAGCAATTGCTATTATTATCATATAAAAATACTTAAAAACATTTGCAAGCATTTATAAACGTTTATAAATGCTTACAAATACCTCTTTCTACAAAATTCGACAATAACTTTTATCCTTCTTTGCGGATTTCCGAAGTGGGTTTGTATTTTTTGATGTTATGAGTATTTAGCGCGTGTAGAAAAAGATTACTTCGTCCTTTCAATCCTCGTAATGATTGTGTGTTTGTCATTGCGAATCTGCTTGACGGCAGGATAGTATAATGAAGCCATCTTTTTACTAAAAGTTACCTGGTTTTTTCATAGCTCAAAGATTACTTCGCCCTTTCAGGCCTCGTAATGACGGTGTGTTTGTCATCTAAACACTTTTTTGAGAGTAATTTTCTTAAACGTACAACAGGTCAATACATTTTAAAGTTACTACTCTAACAATGCCGGAAGTATGTAGTGTTCTACTATATTTTCGGGTTGCTCATTTAATTTCCTGTTTCTATAATTTCCTGAAGTGATCACCGCCACAGCTTTCATCTCGGGTAGCACAAAAATAAACTGCCCTCCTGCCCCTCTGGCTTCTATAGATTGTATTTCTCTACCTCCTGCTTTATAAGTTCTGTGCCACCACTGATACCCGTATTCATTTTTGTTTTTTGCATCTTCTAATCGCGTATGTTTTTTGAAAGAATCTTCTACCCAGGTTTCCGAAACGATCTGTTTCCCTTTCCACGTTCCTTTGTTCGCATATAATTGTCCGAATTTGAGCATATCTCTCGGGGTCAAATACATCCCTCCTCCAAAATAGGGTGTGGTTCCTGTATTTTCTGTCTGGATCATATACTTGGTAATTCCTAAGGGAGATAAAAGCTTTTGATCCATATATAATTCCATAGGCTGTGATAAACGTTCATTTAAACAAACCCCCAACAAAAATGGATTTGCAGAGCCGTAATTGGCATGGGTTCCTGGTTCGTTGACCATAGGAGCTTCTAATACAGTTTTTAACCAGTGCTCTGTTTCCTGATAATTTCCTTCTGATGCTGCTCCGTCTACAGCCAATCCAGAACTCATGGTCAGTAAATCCTTTATTCTTATTTTAGATTTTAAAGGATCTTTGGTGTATTGGTAGGTTGCGGGGATACAACTATACAGTTTTTGGTCGGTACTTTCGATAATCTTATCATCTATGGCAATACCAATCATAGCAGATGATATGCTCTTTGACGCAGAGCGTTGATCGTGTGGTATTGAAGCATTATATCCCTCAAAATAAGCTTCGAATGCTAATTTTCCTTCTTTTGCTATTAGTATGCTATGAATATTTTGTAAAGACTTTGCTTCAACAGCATCAATAAGTTGTTGAAGCTTTTTCATATTAACCCTATGACTATCGGGTCCGGCAATATCCCAACCGTCATTACGCTGTTTGGGTACGGTTACTTTTTGACGTGTTATAGGAATAGAAGTTCTAAAATCCCACTCGGTGGTAGAGCGTTCCAGCAGAGTTTTGGCAAAGGGCTTACCTGCAAACCATAGTTCTAGTGCAATTTTATCGTCCAGCAATTTTCCTTTGAAGCGCAGCCCGGTTTTATAATCTCTAAACAATAACGTATCGTTTTCTTTACTAAAATCGCCGCACCACGTTCCTGTAAATCTTTGATCCCCAAAAAAAGGATAAGCTTCAAAACGCTCCCCTTTTACATTTTCAACAGCCAGATATATCTTTTTTGATTGTAAGGTATCGATCATGATAGGATTCCATGTACCCCTATAGACATTATCCTGGTTTTTTTTAAGGCTAAGATGATACATAAGTATCCCGGAAGTAATAAATCCGTCAATTTGGTTTTTATCTTCGGTGAATATCCCTTTAAATGTTGTGTTTTCATCAATATCGAATGTAATATGCCCCGTGCTTCTTGAAGCCATCGTTTTAGAAAACCTAAAATCGTCATTTAGTATTTGTAATTGATACTTTACATCATTACTTTCTAAAATTTCTAAAGCTACCGTAAAACTGAAGGCACTCTTGGCGGGTAATGTCCCCTCCCAGTTTCCTTCGTATGTGTTTATGCCCTGTTGCGCGCAGCATACCAATACCGATGATATTAAAATTGTAAATGCTCTACATAGTTTTGTCATGATTATCGTATAAGTGAAGGACAAATATCTGGTTTGTATACATGCTAAAATTGTATCAAATTAACATATACCATTTTTTAAGATACGCTTTCTATACATACTTGGCGTCATTCTAAAATATTCTTTGAATACTCTATGAAAATGGCTTTGGTCATAAAAACCCGCAATATAGGCGACTTCGGTAAGAGAAAAATTAGGATCCAGTAAGAAGGGAATCGCTTTTTTTAATCGTTGTTGTCTCATATATTCCCCAAGGCTTGAGGATAGATATTTGGGAACTGCTCGGGAAATATGCACAGGATGAACCTGTAGCTGATCAGACAAGTATTGTAACGTAAGGTCATTTGAGTCATAATGCAGTAGTTCCTTTAAGCTCGAAATCCATCCCGGAGTTCCAGTCGTTTCCATTTCTTTGCGATGTGATAATCTATCACAAATTTGTAACACCAACAGCTCTACAGAAATTTCGTTATCCGGATCCGGAAACATGAGTTCACTGTACAGTTTGCCAAAAAGAACATGAATTTGTGGATCTTCGATGAGCTGGCTACCTTCGAGTACATGATGATCTATTCCTTTTTGTTTGAGCCAATCTCTTTCAAACTCCAAATGAAAACCACTCGCCTCTTTGGATTCTTTTACCCCGTAATGCACCTCTTGCCAGTTATTATACATCAGGCTTCCTATTGGACATAAGGTTTTTGTCCTGGCATTGCCGTCAATCATATTACCCTGCAAAACATACATAAAATATGGATTCTCATGATAATGCCAGGCGGTTTGAGGTTCTGTATAATGATACTTGGACACTACAATGCCATTAAATGACAGCTCTGATCGTTGTGTCCCGTAGTAATTCCCTTTGGTAAGTATCTTCATTAATTACAGGCTGGTTTTATAACATTAATACCCTACAATATGATGACAAATAATGCAAATTGTTACACGATACTATAATTTAATATGAATTCTATAGCAGAAAATTCATTACCAGCCCTTCGTAAGGTAAGCAGGTTTTAGATAGCTCTAATAGCTTGCTGATATACATTTTACTAACGCAAAAACACTGTTATTGGAGCATTATACTATTGTTTGATTACATGGATAGCTATATTTTCGTTTCATCGAGACATCCAATAAAAATTTTATCCAGTGATTGAACTGACGTTATTACATCCCTGCCTGCCTTAAGGCTAGCAGGCAGGCATCCCTAGTCTTTCCTTCAAAGGCTACCGTATGTACACATCTTGTGAGTGCCATTTTATGATTCTATCCTCCCTCAATCCCTCCTAAGGAGGGAAGCTTAAAGTCCTTTTCCCCTTTGGGGAGAGCCTGCCTTGCCGTCAGGCAGGGATTTAGGAGAGGGGAATACAATTATTTTGTATACATGCGGTATAGTCTTCGTAAGGAATGGAGACCTGCCTGTCTTGCGGTGGGCAGGTAGGTTTATAGGGATGTTTACTAACTGAAAATCAAACCATTAACCAATACATCAATGGTAGTGTTCTATTACGTAGCGTAGTAAAAAAATGTATCGAGATGTAAACAAATTAATTCTTATTGATTAGGTCCGGATTCCCCCAATCGAGTTGGGGACAGGCTTATTTTTCTCAACGTCATCTCGAGCACTTCGACAAAGCTCAGTACAGGCTTAGTCGAGAGGTCATTCCAAAAAATCACTCGACCAGATGATATATTATATGATTTAATGGTTAAAGCTTTTCAATTCAACTTTTCCTGGTATTCTTCTAAGGTATCCCATATTGAAAAAAACTGTTCAACCCCCTCCTTATTGTTTAAATCGGTATTGATCAAGAGTACCCTTCCTATCTTTTTCTTTGAATCAAAAAACATAAAAGTAGACACGCCGGGATCTCCTCCGGTATGACCTACATAACCTTTTGCAGAAAATCCCATAAAAATTCCTGAATTATATTCGTCGTTATATGGATTTTCTTCGTTTCGTTCGGTAAAGTGATTAGCATCCAATTGTTTTGTGAACAACTCTTTGTAACTCTCATTAGTCAGCACTGTTCCATTTTCTGAATATCCGTTGATCAATTCGATGAGATATGTATTCATATCGTGACTTGAAGTGATAAATCCTCCATCAGGATAAGTGATCAATGAATATAATGGTAATTCTGTGGTCGGGGTTTTATATAATTTTGAATGCATAGAAACATCTATCGCATCAAAAGACCAACCTGAAGCATTCATCTCTAAAGGTTTAAGAATGTATTTGGTAGTAAACTCATTAAATTTTTCTCCTGTAGCATTTTCAATAATCAATGCTGCCAGAGTTGCTCCTACATTAGTATATTCGAAGAGTTCACCAGGTTTTTTATCTAAAAAACCTTCTTTAGAGTACCACTTTCCATTTTCACTAAGTACGCTTTGTAAGAAATCGCTCATCGATGTCTTCTTCTCGGGAGCATTGAAGTTTTCGGGAATCTCTATTGACTTTGCATTTACGCTATCTCGCTCTGTCTTTAATATATAGGATTCTTCGTCATAAACATCGGTATCCACAATAGTTGACGTATGTGTAGCTAAATGTCGGATGGTAATCGGTTTTTCAGGAAAAAAGGGATTTTCGACTGTAAAGGGTAAATGTTTTTGAATAGGGTCATCCAGTTTTAGCTTCCCCATTTCCTGTGCCTTGAGCAGTGCAATCCCGATAAACGTTTTCGATATAGATGCGATATTTTGAAGTGTATTTTGAGTATACGCTACTTCATTATCCAGATCTGCGTATCCAATTCCGTTTTCATAAAGCACCGTATCCTTATCCACGATAGCCACCCCAAAACCATTGATTTGCCCTTCTTTCTGAATTTTTTGCAGGGCTAATGTTAAAGAGTCTGCCACAGCAGATATTTCCTTTTCTGGTTCTTTATTTGAAGTTCCCTTTTGATTACATGATAGAAGAAAAAGCCCAATTACTACCAGTATTGTTGATTTGTTCATATTTTATAGATTATGTTGAACGTAATTTAAATTTAGTGTTTAGCTCACTGATCCTGTTAATCCTATTATTCAAAATAAGTATAGCGTCTGATTTTTTTAAGCACTTGGCCTCTCCAGATTTAAAACAATCCTGTAATTTCTCCTTCGTCATTGACATCGATACCTTCTGATGCAGGATGTGCAGGCAATCCCGGCATTCGCATGATATCACCTGTTATCGGAATTAAAAACCCTGCTCCAGCTGCTATTTCGATCTCTCTCACTGTGATAATGAAGTCTTTTGGACGCCCCAGTAGTTTGGGATTATCAGATAATGATTTTTGAGTTTTTGCAATGCATACAGGTAAGTGATCCAAACCTAAATCAGAAATTTTCTTTAGATGAAGTTTTGCTTTTGAGGTATAATCAACATACTCGGCCCCATAAATTTCTGTAGCTATGGTTTCTATTTTATCGGTAACACTAGCTTCCCATCGATATAGCGGTTTAAAATCAGAAGTATCTGAAGCTATGACATCAATAACACATTGAGCCAATTCGATGGCACCTTCTCCTCCTTTTTCCCAAACTTCTGCCAATGCCACTTTTACACCTTTAGAGGCTGCAAAATCACGAATCATTTTGATTTCATCGTCACTATCTGAGGTAAATTTATTAATTGCGATCACCGGTGCTACCTTAAATTTAGCAATATTTTCGAGGTGTTTTTCTAAATTGGGGAGACCTTTCTTAAGCGCTTCTGTATCAGGAGTAGTTAAAGAATTTAAATCTGCCCCTCCATGATATTTTAAAGCACGTATGGTTGCAGTAAGCACTACGGCTTTTGGCTTTAATCCCGCACTTTGACATTTGATATCAAAGAATTTTTCTGCCCCCAGATCAAATCCAAAACCTGCTTCGGTCACCGTATATTCTGAATACGACATTCCCATAAGTGTAGCAATAACAGTATTGGTTCCCTGGGCAATATTGGCAAAGGGTCCACCATGAATTATAGCCGGATTACCTTCTATAGTTTGAACCAAATTAGGCTTTATGGCATCCTTGAGTAAAGCCGTCATGGCACCTTCAGCTTTTAGGTCTTTGGCATAAATAGGATTTTTATCATAGGTATATCCAATAAAAATATGACCCAATCTGTTTTTTAAATCGCTTAAGTTCTCTGCCAGGCAAAGAATGGCCATAATTTCTGAAGCTGCTGTGATATCGAAACCGGTTTCTCTTGGTACTCCCGAGGTGGTTCCGCCCAGACCTACAATAACACGTCGCAATGCACGATCATTTAAATCGACTACTCGTTTCCAGCTTATGGTTCTTGGGTCTAGTGATAAGGATGCAGTCTTACTTTGAATATTGTTATCGATAATCGCAGCCAGTAAATTATGCGCTTTTTCGATAGCTGCAAAATCACCTGTGAAGTGAAGATTAATATCTTCCATGGGCAACACTTGCGCGTATCCGCCACCGGTAGCACCCCCTTTTATACCAAAAACAGGGCCTAAAGAAGGTTCTCTAAGTACAACTGTCGTCTTTTTTTCTAAACGGTTTAAACCTTCAGACAAACCAATTGACATCGTAGTTTTTCCCTCGCCAGCGGGTGTTGGAGAAATAGCAGAAACAAGTATCAAATTACTTTTACTTGCATTTTGTTTGTTGATCGCCTGTAAAGGTAATTTGGCTTTATACTTGCCATACATTTCAATCTGATCTGAATCTATCCCAAATTTTTCTGCAATAGTCGAAATAGGTTGAAGAGTGACTTTTTTTGCAATTTGTAAATCGGTCATGGAGTAAGCTTTACGTTGTTGAATTTTTAATACTTAAATGTATTGTTTTTTCAGGTGGGGTGCAATGCTTTTTGTATAAATCACTGGTACTGGCTTCTCATAGCTAATTATACAAATGTAAGTGATTAGTTAAGTTTACTGTTTTCGTTTTAAATATTTATTAATAAATGACGGCAAACAAAAATACTACACTAAATATTGAGCCAATAGATCACTTATCCCTAATTTCAAAAATATGATTAGAATGAAACCATACTTCCTTTTCATTCACTAAGTTATGGATAGAAAAAGAATCATTTTTCAAAATTCCTTTAAAAACATTTCTATCCCTCTCAGCTACTTCTACCCACATTCGTTCAACATTTTGATCTTTATCCATAAATTTCAATTTCACATCATCTCCACTTTCGATGTTCTCCTTTTCTCGTTGATTAGGAATTGGATTATCATAAATCATTTCTGTAGCAGATCTGGCAATATCCACTAACTCAAATCCGTTGTTTTTAAATGAAGGAAGGCGAGAGTCGAATTCTATTTCTGTATATTCTGCCTTATATTTTTCTAACGTTTTTAATTCTTTTTTGGTAAAGGAAACTTTTTTTCCAAAATATTTATCTTCTTTTCTTTTTTGTTTTTTCAGTATAAAGAATAAAACAACTCCAAGTATGACGAAAGGGATAATATTAACTAGGTAACTCATTTTATATATTGAATAGTGCTTATATCTTCAACAAGATAATTAAATCTCTTGAACCTTTAAAATAGAAAAACAAAGCGGACCATTTAATATACAAACTAACATATCACTACAGCTCATAAAAAACCCCGAGCCATTATGGCCCAGGGTTCTCCCCAATTCAAAAACAAATTATATTCCGCTTTTATGGGAATGATAATTCGAAACTTTGAGATTACTCTCGAGAAGATTAATCTAGCTTATATAATACCAGGTGGTTCCTCTCAATTCTACTCGTCTCCAACGGCTTTGGTTGTTATCATAATACCACCAATCATTACTCCAACGATACACTCTTACGCCATGAATGGTATAGTAGTTTCCATTTTCATAAACTTCTCCACCGCCATCACCAGGATACATTTGACTGATCCCCGAAAGATCTCCAGAGGATAAACCGCTACGTTGGGTGCTATAACCACTACCATCTTTTCTGGTAATTGTACGTTGTCTATTAGTTGAGAACGCTCTGGAGCTATACATCATAATCGATCCAAAATCGAGACTATTGGTATATTCATCACCGTCACGACCTCTTTGTACATAGGTCTGAAAATTGTGTTCTTTACCAGCCTGAATGTTTTGCCACTGTATTGTGATCCAGTTATCCCTGTCTGCACGGCTTTGCTCGTGCCATAATCCTACTGCATGACCGATCTCGTGAATGGTGCTACCTGTAGAGCATCCATCGGCCAGATTGATATTTTGGCGACCGCCAATCATACCAACACTAGAAGAACAACCCGATCCTTTTCTAAAGCGAATATAGTTACGTTGATTCGTTCTTCTTACAAATTTTAGTGAAGTGTTGGCTTCCCAATGTGCAATAGCATCACTCACCCGATATTGTTTTGGCAAACCACTATCTATGGTATAATATACCGTGTTATTAGGCCATCTTCCGCCTGTTCTACCTACACTTTTGGTTGTAGAGGATTCTCCTTCTTCAAAAACCAATCTCTGTGGCGTTTTAGAGAGCATATCTTTTTCGAAGATGATGTCACCTTCGTAGATAAATTCACCGTTTACCTCTTCGATGGCAAGTTTTTCACCTGCATGATACATCTCTGTCACCTTACCGGTGTCATCAGGATATGCCTTTTCGACAATATCACTCTCTAGGGTTTGATCTACAGCTGTGGCTGATTCATCAAATTGTTCTGTGCTACATGCGACTAATAAGAGCCCCATGATTGACAACTGTGTGATTTTCATTTTTTTCATCATAATTAGATTTGTGTTACATTTATTTATTTAGGTTTGTAGTTTACTGTTTAATGATCTTTCCTAAAAAGTCCTGGTTGTTGGTCTCAATTTTGTAAAAATAAAGACCAGGTTGCAAATGGTGTAGGTCTATTTTAGTATTCGCAGGCATCTTTTTAGTATTTGAAACTTTGTCTTTAAAAACCTGAGTACCCACTCTGTTGTAAATTGTGATAGTATAGGATGTCCCGGGAAGATCGACATCCAAATACAGTTCATTTTTTATAGGATTTGGATACATTTTTATGGTTGATTTTTTTTGTGGTACTTCAACAGTTTCCAGTACTGAAGTACTTCTTCCTCCTAATCCATCCAAATAGGTTCTAACCGCATTAGAAAATTGGAGATTTTCGAAGGCATCCCAATTTATAGACCAGCTCATCACACCTCGTAAATTTGGATACGTTTGTGACAATTGATATTGTCCTCCAAAAGAATTTCCATTAATTAGGTAATCCAAAGAGTTGATGACACTTTGAGTTCCTATATGTCCACCTCCTGCTCCTACGGTGGCAGGAACACCAATTAATACCTGATCTTGTCTTAGCGCAGGAAAAAACTTTGATGAATCTCCTGTAATCGGAAATCCTTTTAGCAACATATCAACCAGCGAAACATAAAAATCTGGTCCTGATCCTGGTATATACCCTTGATTATCCAAGGCAGTAATAAAACCAGAATTATAATATTGTACCTGTAAAAAGGTGAGCTTGTCTCGTAACGCATGTATCAGGGGTAGATAGGCTCCTGCTCTTCTATCTGCACCAGGAGAGATCCCACCGTAGAATGTATATCCTAATTGTACAAAGAAGGTTTCTGGCGCCATGGTTAAAATAAAATCATTGCCAAAGTGATTACAAACGCTTCGTAC
This sequence comes from Aquimarina celericrescens, assembly GCF_042682765.1. Classification (NCBI taxonomy): domain Bacteria; kingdom Pseudomonadati; phylum Bacteroidota; class Flavobacteriia; order Flavobacteriales; family Flavobacteriaceae; genus Aquimarina; species Aquimarina celericrescens. The sequence continues at coordinate 785,021 of NZ_JBHUHY010000002.1, forward strand.
AGCCTCTATAGTATTTACAATAAGTGGAGTGGTTGGGTTTCTAAAATCGGTATCTCCCAATGCAAAAGAAAGTGATTGTCCTTCAAAATCTATATCCATCCCGTCAAATCCATAGTCTTCGATAATAGCAATCATAGAAGTGATAAATTTGTCTCTTGCCGAAGTAGAGTTTAATTGTACCTGGCCATCCTGACCTCCAATTGAGACTATAATTTTTTTACCCTGGCTTTGTAGCAATTGTATATCAGATCTGAACGCTGCCTCGGTATAATTTATGGCATCAAAATCTGAGGATAACTCGAATCCTATTTCACCATCGGCAGGAGAGAATTTTGGTACGGCAAAAGAAACATTGATAACATCCCAATTGGGTGAAACTTCACGTAACGGAATAAGCCCTGTACCGTTTTGGAAATTGTGCCAATATCCGTTCATGATTCTTGCCGGGAGTGGATCTGGTCCTCCCCCAGAACTTGTCACTCGAATAGTAACGGGGCTTGATATGGTAGACAAATTATCATTATCTGTAGCTTTGGCTGTAAGTGAATAGTTGCCTATTTCTAATCCATTTATAGCAAAACTATAAGGACTTGAAGTATCTTCACCTACTTTATTCCCATTGCTAAAAAATTCTACTTTGGTAACATTCCCGTCGCTATCTGAGGCAGTAGCATTAATAACAATAGCACTTCCCTCAACAAAGCTTTGTCCGCTCCCCGGTGAAGTTATTGATATGGTAGGTTCGCCATTACCATCGGGGCCACATTCTCCCACAAAGGTCCATGCATCCTCCCAATTGGTTCCTGTTCCCGGTGCATATGCCGCGGCACTGCCATTACACCATCCTGTAAAAGGCCAGGGTTTGCACTCGTATATATTCCCCTGGTTCTGTACCTGGCTACCTGCTACGTATCCTCCATCCTCTACATATTGATCGGCATCGCAATTACCGCCACCGCCAGAGACTGTAATTGATACGGTATTTGAGGTAGTATTTGCGTTATCATTATCAATTGCTGTAGCGGTAAGCGTAAAACTGCCTTGAGTAGCCGTCCAATTTGTAGTATAGGGCGCAGAGGGATCTTCACCAATCAAATTTCCATTTGCATAAAATTCAACCTTGCTCACCGTACCATCTACATCATTTGCCTCTGCAGCAATACTTACATTTTGACCTATCGTAAATGTTGAACCGCTTGATGGATTTGTGATGGTTACCGAGGGAGGCTGATTTCCCGTATCTTGACTAACTGAAATAGAAACTGCCGTTGACAATGTTACTGCTCCGGCATTATCTGTAGCTCTTGCAGTTAACATACGATTACCCTCGGTAGCCGTCCAAATGGTTGAATATGGTGCGGAAGTATCTGATGCTATTATAGTACCATCAACAAGAAATTCAACTGTAGTTACAGCGCCATCTGTATCTGAAGCATTAGCATTAATAGTTACATTGTTTCCCACTGTAAAAGCTGTTCCGCTTAATGGAGAAGTTATTGATACTATAGGAGCTGTATTAACGCCGCCACACGGTCCAATTACGATCCACGGACCCCATTGTGAATTATTGGTTGCCGGATTTTGATTCTGGGTCCAATAGAATGCTTCATATTCAGTTCCCTGATAAGCAACTCTATCTCCTTTAGTGTACACCTGATCAGACACCCACGCTGGTGCAGTACATACGATAACTTCAATATCTTCAGTAATCTTTACTAAGGCTGTAGATGCACTGAGTTGCTGCGATAATGCGGTCAATAAGAATAATACGATCAGATCATACCATCCAATTGGATTCTTGATGAGTTGTATATTTAGTATTTTCATTTATATAAAATTTAAATAATCATTGATAAATCAGTTACCGATATCAGTTGGTAACGGTTATTGGCTGCCAAATGCCCATTATGGGGTTTCATAATATCTATATTTTAATTCATTTTGAATTTTTTCAAATAGTTCACCCTATCGTTTAACCAGCTTAAATACTTTTGTATTTTTTCCTATCATTACTTTATAAAAGTATATTCCTTTAGGATACTTCGAAGTATCCCAAGAAAATGTGTACGTTCCTTCTGTTAACCTTTTATTTTTTATTTCTTTTTCAAATTGATTGCCTATAAGATCCGAAGCATGAATCGATACTATTTCATTTTGTTTTAACTCGAATGTAATAGACACCTTATCTTCAAAAGGATTAGGGAACATATTCATTTTTGTTGATTCTATAGTTTGCGAAGTTCGAGCGAGTACTTCGGGTTCTATACCTGTCATAGGTTCCATTAGCCCGCAACCACATTCAGAACAATCATTATTATCAAGATCTGTAGATACATTAAAAATCCCTGTAAATTTTTTGTAATGTCCAATACGATGTGTTGGTTTTAGTTCTTCATAACCTTCTCCACATTCCACACCACCGTTAATAATATTGATGGTCATACCGAACCCGGGTTTCCTGTTACGCTCCAGATCATACGCTGTTGGAGTCCAGTTACCCACCATCACATCGTGAGCCGAAGGCTTTGGATATTGAGGTGTCATCCAGAACCAGATTGCAGTTTGAAATGCGAGTGCACCATCTTGTAATACCCTTTCTGGGTTGCTAAGTAGTACATTCTTATCGCCAAATAGAAATTCACTTACTTGTCCGTAATTATAATTGTAGCTAAGTTGAATCGGGCCACGGCCATGATATGATTGTCCGGGTACTGCCGGATAAGTAGTACTTCCTACGGTGTAAGAACTACCGGGATTAACTTCTTCTCTAAAATATAATCCCCAGGCATATCTTCCTCCTGGTGCAGTATCCCAACCACCCGTAGTTTCTTGTGCAATATTGGCAAAAAATGCGGCTAACTCTCGTTTACGAATCACCTCACTGCCTTCATTACTAAACATCCCATAGTCTACGATTTGTGTCATGATAGGCTTTGATTGATTCCAGCTAGCGTCAAAATCCTGATCTGTTCTTATCACTATCGTTTGATCGGTTGTTTTATCCTTTCTGGTTAATCGATATAAATTGGTTCCTTTTCTTCTTTCGAAAGTCACTTCGATGTTTTTCATACGTTCTATAGCTTCTACAAAAGCCTCGTAAGTGAAGAAATCCTTTGCCGGATCTATCTCTAAAGTTTCTAGATCGACACCATATCGATGTGGAAATAAATCATTATATTCTTGTTTTGAAATTAAGAAATCTCCTCCTTGGGTTCGTTCTTTTATCGTGATTTCTATCTCGAATTGTGTAACTGCACCTTTGATATCAACTGCTGTTCCGCTATATGTATAGGCTTTATACTCATAGAATGACCAGTCAGCTTCATATTCATCATTTCCCTGAGCCAATAAAGGCAGCGCTCCCCCGGGAACATTCATATAAATCGGAAACTCCAGACCATCGGGATCTTTAGCACGTATTCTAAAAGGTACAGTAACCGGTAGCGCATCTGCATATACAATGGTTGGTGTAAGCACGGTGACCTCTGGCGGTGTGTTGCCACCTGCACATGGGCCTAGTTTTTCCCAGGCTAAAGGCCATGCCCAATCCTCAGGTCCACCCGGAGTGTAGGCGCCGCCTACCGAACACCATCCACCAACTAAACAGCGATATTTATACCCTAGATTGGCTACTTCGTCACCTGTTTGATATGTATTTCCATCTTGATAAGGTTCAGCATCACAGTCTCCTGCTTCAATAACAAAAATACCAACACTGGATGAGTTGTTTAATGAACCTTTATCATCCACAGCTTCAGCCAATAAATTATGATTACCACTACTGTCTGGAACAAAACTAAACTCATAGGGTGCCGAAGTATCTTCTCCAACTATGATACCATCAACGACAAAGGTTACTTTGGCTATGCTTCCATCTGGATCTGAAGCATCAACTTTTATAACAACCTCATCCCCAAATTGATATTGGGTTCCTTTTTCAGGACTGGTTATATTTACTTGAGGTAGCTGATTATCAGAACCTCCGTCACAAGGACCTATTTCATCCCAGGCACTGGGCCAAGCCCAATCGTTTGGTGTACCAGGAGTATACGGGCCTCCTAAAGAACACCATCCTGCTACTTTACACCTATATTTTTTACCAAAATTTTGCACTTCATCACCAGCCTGATACGCAGCTCCATCCTGATAAGGGGCTACATCACAAGTAGCTTTGTAAGATTGTTTTATGCTGTCTAAAGAACTGAAACTAGTGCCACAATTACCTATTTCTTTCCATGCATTTGGCCAAGCCCAGCCTCTACCCGGTTCGTAGGGTCCGCCAAGACTACACCATCCTCCCACCTGGCATTCATATTCTTTGCCTTGATTTTGAACTTTTTCACCCGTAGTATATGCATTACCATCTACATACTGTGCAGCGCTACAAGTACTACCTCCTCCTGGCCGATTGACTGTAATGGAAACTGGTGAAGAAACGGTGAAAGCCCCTTGGTCATCATAGGCTTTGATTGTCAAAGAATAGGTTCCTTCCTGTATAGAAGAGATTGTATATTCATAAGGAACTGAAGAATCGGTACTAATTAATGTACTATTTCTAAAAAACTCTACTTTTGTAATACGCCCATCACTATCTGTAGCATTTGCTTTAATTGCCACCTGGCTTCCCTCTTCAAAAATTTGATTATCTAAAGGATTTGTAATACTACAGACTGGCAGTTGATTAACAGGTGTATCGGCATTAAAAAATTCCAATCGATTTAAATTGAAATCATTTGAATCCATTACTATACGTAGAACTTGTTGTCCTTTGTTTAAAAACACATTAGAAGTTACTGTCTGCCAATTTTGCCATCCGTTCGTATTGGGAACATTGATAAGACCACTTACATCTTGACCGTCTATTTCAACATGAAACCTTCGCCCTTCTGAAATTGCAGCCACTCTGGATTCTAAAATGTAGGTTTTTGATTCGGCTACATTGACTGTATATTCTAACCATTCACCAGATTTTATCCAGCCTACATTGTATCCGCCTTCTGAACAAGGCTCTATATCTACTAAATCATTTCGATAAGAGCCTCCTTCATTAGCGTCGGTAACATCATTAAAAGCTACATTCTGACCCCCAAGATCATAATTTTCAGCTTCGATTTTACCGGGAATACTCCAAAGAGTACCTTCATAGGGAGCTTGTTGAGAAGTCGTATTTACGGTTATGAATATTGGTGATGACGTTTTTGAGGCACCCTGGTTATCTGTTGCTTTTGCTGTAAGAGTGTATGATCCAGATGCAATGTTTTTCCAATTATAGGTGTAGGGAGCAGTAACGTCCTGACCTATTTTGGTACTACCATTATAGAATTCTACTTTAGATATAGAACCATCCTGGTCTGAAGCAGTAACGTTTATCTGAATACTTGCCGGTGCATTATAAGTACTACCGTTTGTGGGAGCGGTTATATTTACTGTTGGAGGTTGATTATTTACAGTTTCAGGCTCTGGTACCCACCAGTTACCTGAAATCACCAACATACTTAGTAAATTAATACTCGCTCCATAATAGTCTTCCTGTTTATTTTTAATGTAATTCCAACCGACATTTAAAAAGTTTTGGTTAGCGCTATTGGTTATCGATGCCACTACTAGCGGAGCTACAAATGCCGCTGGTCCATAACGGCTTCCCACTACTTGTCCGTTCACATTGTATCCTGAAGCAAAGCGCCCAAAATTAGTACCTATGTCAGTTTTGGCCCAGTTCACAAACCTGTTTGATTGTGTTTTTGCAGCTTCTGTTCCATAATGAGCAAAATCGGTGGAGATTCGCATTGGAGTTCTACAAGCATTCCAATAGTAATCCTGAGAATTTGGTTCACCAGTGGCATTGTTGGCATCCGGTCTTGCGGGATTACCATCAACGAAGTCAGGCAAAATTCCAAGGTTATTTGTGTTGAGCTGATCGATCATTTGATATACCCTATTTGCTACATTATCCCAGAAAACATCCCCTGTTGCTTTTTGATACGCTCTAAGATGAGCAGTCATCCAATCTGATGACCGAGTCTCTAAAGCATTATTATCCCAATCTCCCATCATTACACGAAGTGATGACGGATGTATTAAAGAGACTTTGATTCCTCTGGTAATCATATCTTTTGCTTCTTGTAAATAGTTAATAGACCCGCCAGATCCCCATTGATAATGAGCGAGTAGTAAGGCATATGCAATATCCATATCGCCGTCTGCAGCAGAACTGAAGGAATTAGTGCGCTCATCTACTGCAACGTTCCACCCCATCAATTCAGCGTTGATTGTACTTCGATGTGTATCAAAAAATTTATACAAACCATCGAAATAGATTTTAGCCTGAGTATCATACCCCCCCATAAGAGCGGTAATAATCATTCCGTACCCATGGCCTTCAGAGGTTCCTTTACTAGGTACAGTACATCCTGTACATCCTCCTTTTACATAATACCCGCCAGGAAGATTTGTAGGTTTTAAGAAATTAGATTTCCAGTAATTGTACATATTCTGTACAGAAGTATTCATTTGTTGCTGAGAGACATTGTTTGGCTTTATACAACCATTCCAATCTATTTGCTGTGGAAAAGGTCTGTTTTGCGCATAAGATTGAAAGAGAGCACTTACAGTGAAGAAACAACAACATAATATTTTTAGTAGTGTAGATTTTGCTTTCATAGCTTAGGTTTTAAGATGAAGAGGTAAAAGAGGCTTAAAAAATAAAACCATCCGATGATGTGGTTGAAATGATCACCGGATGGTTTAAAAATAGAGGCTTAACGTTTAATAAGCTTTCCTGTAGTTTTACCTTTTGGTGTAGAAATTGTGTAGAAGTATAATCCTTCCTCTAATTTACTCACATCAAAAGTTCTAAGGTTATTCCCTTTTTGAATTTTGGTATTTCTATAATCCAATACCTGAATACCGGTTGCATTAAATATCTGAAGATCGAATGTTGAATTCAACATATCACTTTCAACATTTAAATTAATTACGTCTCCGCTTACCGGGTTAGGGGACACCGTAGCATCTATAACACTTTGATCTTGAACAAGAGCCGCTCTACTGTCTAAACCATCAAGATATGCTCTATGAGGATTTGAGAAACCAAAGCCTGCAACTATATCCCAATTAATAGACCATGTCATTAATCCTCTAAAGTCTCTGTATCCAGAAGGATTTCGAAGCGTATATCGTCCTCCGAAAGACTGACCTTTGATCAAATAATCTAATGCTTTATGTACTTCTGCTGCTGGTGTAAATCCACCATTAGGTGCCGCAGAATTATTGGCCGGTAACCCAATTGCAACCTGATCCGGACGTAAAGGTGGGAAGTCTCCTCCACCCCCTCGAACTGGAAAACCATGTAATAACATTTCTGCCATGGCAACTTGAAAATCTGCTGTTCCCTGGAAATAATTCTGACCATCGAGTGCGGTCATATTTCCGGTATTATAATGCTGCACATGGATATAATCCAAATCGTCTCTTAGAGCATAAATAATAGGTAAGTAAGCACCTGTTGCTCCTCCATAACCGCTTATTCCGCCTTGCACAAATAACGTTTCTGGAGCCATGGATAAAACAAAATCTGGTCCGAATTGTGACAAGATTGTTTTAAAGGCAGTAATTAAATTCACCACTTTTGGTCCTACAGGATTTCTAAAATCTGTATCTCCTGATAAACTAACAGAGCTTCCTTCAAAATCTATATCCATTCCGCTAAACCCGTATTCTCTTATGATGTTAATCATCGAATTACTGAATTCCTGGGCATCAGCAGGAGAACTTACATCTACCGCTCCCGTAGCACCACCCATAGAGATCAATACCTTCTTGCCTCTACTTTTTAATAATGCAACGTCATCTTTAAACTCTTGTATACTAGAATAAATGGCAGGATCCGGAGTAAATGTCATATTAGAACCGCCAAGAACTGTTGGTATAGCAAAAGATACATTAATCACATCCCACTTATCAGATACATCTCTTAATTTTATGACAGTAGATTGATTATCAAAATTATGCCAGTATCCTACAAGTAATCTGTTAGGAAGATCTCCTCCTGGATTAGGCGGGTTAGTTGCTCCTACTGAGATATTTACAGCAGTAGACTCCCCAATTGCATTATCATCATCGATAGCCTTGGCAATTAATGAATAACTACCAGATGATGCGTTGTTCCAGGTAAAACTATATGGACTCGAAAGGTCTTCTCCTATTTTAGTTCCATTTCTAAAGAACTCGACTTTAGTAACGTTTCCATCGCTATCTGATGCTGATGCATTGATAGTAATCGTACTTCCTGTGGTAAAAGACTGTCCGCTTCCTGGTTGAGTTATTGAAACAGTAGGAGATTGATTTCCTCCAGGAGGATTTCCACCGCTACAATTACCCAGCTCTTTCCAGGCATTAGGCCAAGCCCATCCATTTGGATCACCAGGAGCGTAGGGACCACCTACAGTACACCATCCACCTACAATACATTCGTACTCTTTACCAAAGTTTTGCACTTTATCACCAGTATTATACTGTGATCCATCGACATATTGCGGGGCATCACAACCTCCTCCAGTGTCATTTTGAACTGTGATACTAATTGCTACAGAAGTAGTACTTTCATTATCATTGTCGGTTGCCATTGCAGTTAAGCTATGGCTGCCTACTGTTGAAGTCCAATTTGCGGAATACGGAGCCGAAGTATCTTCACTAATCATGTTTCCATCTACGTAAAATACAACTTTGCTCACATTTCCATCCGTATCGTTGGCATTTGCAGTAATCGCTACATTCTGTCCCGTAGTAAATGATGAATCATTACCGGGACTGGTTATTGAAACTGTTGGGGCTTGATTAGTTGTGTCTCCATTTACTGAAATCGAAACCGAAGTTGAAGTTGTTACCGCACCATCATTATCTGTGGCTCTTGCAGTGATTGTATGATTTCCCGAAGTTGCTGTCCAATTGGCGGAATAAGGTGAAGTAGTATCTTCACTGATCATATTTCCATCTACATAAAAAGAAACTTTAGTCACATTTCCATCACTATCAGAAGCATTCGCCCTGATACTTACCGTGTTTCCGGCCGTGAATGTAGCTCCACCTGTTGGTGAAGAGACAGCTACTGTAGGAGGTACATTATCAGGACCACAAGGATTACCTGTCACTTGATTTATGGCAGTAAGTAACGAAGTAACCTGACTGCTGGTATCGTGAGATAGCTCCCACATCATGATACCACCACCTCTTTGCTGTGCTAATTCTGTTTTTCTTTTAATGGTTTGAATTCCGTTATAATACACCCCTTGATGTACATCACTATTTGGATCTGCACCTTCAGCAACAAGTGCAGCATAACTTTTCCATTGAGGTCTTCCGTAGAAAGGAACTCCTAGAACAGCTTTTTCTTTGGGTAATCCTCTACCTAACCAATAGTTTAAAGAACTCTCTGCATAACTGTATGGTGAATGACTTGCACCGTCTCCTCCATCATATGCCATAAGATTTAAAAAGTCTACATCGTTAAAGACGCCACTCAGAATTCCATTTCCTGCCCATCCTTGTGCTACCACAGCAGCAGTTAATAATTTTCCTCTACTATGCAAGGCTTGTGCAAGTTCTCGCATCAATAATTCATAATTTTGGGGCTCACTACCATTATCGGGATACTCCCAATCCATATCAACACCATCAAGATTATATTCATTCACAAAACTGATCATATTATTCACAAATGTTGTTCTGGTCGAAGGGTTTGAGGCTAGTTGCACAAAACGCGTATCAACTCCACCACCATCACCAAGTTCCCATCCGCCGACAGCGATCAATACTTTTACTCCTTGAGCGTGCCCTAAAGATACTATTTGGCGTAATTTCCCTGCATTTGCCAGAGGTTCTAAACTACCATCACCTCTTGGAATTGCAAAAGCATAATTGATATGTGTTAATTTATCATATTGAATGTTATTTGCATCTCCTTGCCAGCTGGGGCTATACCCAACTACTTTGAAACTATTACCCTGGCAGCCACCGCCACCATCAGAGGTAACTGTGATAGTTACAGCTGTTGATGTAGTAGATTTATTAGCATTATCTGTGGCTTTGGCTGTAATCGTATGATTTCCTAAAGTTGCAGTCCAATTGCTAGTATACGGGACAGAAGTATCTTGCCCAATCATACTACCATCGACATAAAATTCTACCTTGGCAATAGAACCATCTGCATCTGAAGCATTAGCATTAATCGTTACCGTATTACCGGCTACAAAAGACTGTCCACTACCTGGAGAAGTAACTGAAACTTGTGGTGCTCCGTTTGGAGGATTTCCTCCACCATCGCACACTCCGAGATCTTCCCACTCAGAACTTCCGACAGGATTTTGTTGCGTCCACCATTTGGCTTTATATTCTCGACCCTCTAGAGATACAATATCTCCTCCGTTATAGGCTCGGCCAGATTCCCAAGCAGGAGCAGTACAAGATCCGGTTGGAGGATTACCACCTCCATCACATGCCCCAAGATCTTGCCACTCAGAACCTCCCGGAGTTGATTGTGTCCACCATTTGGCTTTATATTCACGCCCTTGATAAGATACTATTTGTCCTCCGGTGTACGCTTGTCCCGAAACCCAGGCCGGTGCCGTACAAGATCCGCTTCCACCGCCATTTACAGTGATTGAAACGGAAGAAGATCCTTCTCCATTTTCATTATCGAAAGCTTTTACAGTAATGGTATAGCTTCCTGCTGATACATTTGACCAGCTATAGCTGTATGGAGCACTCGTATCTTCACCCAGCATTGTTGTACCATTGTAGAACTCTACCCTATTTACTGAACCATCACTATCTGATGCATTTGCTGTGATGTTGATAGTATTACCTGCAGTAAAAGTCTCTCCTGGTTGGGGCGAGGAGATAGTTACTATTGGAGGCACATTTCCTCCCGTTCCTGTAACTGTTATGGCTATTGAAGTAGTAGCTGTACCCCCTTTGTCGTCAATTGCTTTTGCAGAAATAGTATAGTTTCCAGCAGAAACATTGTTCCAGGTAAAACTATAAGGACTTGATGAGTCTTGTCCTAGTAATGTCCCTCCATTATAAAACTCAACTTTGGTAACGGTACCATCAGTATCACTTGCATTTGCAGTAATCGTAATAGTATTCCCAGCTTCAAAAGTTGCACCTGTTTGTGGTGAAGTAATAGAAATGTTTGGGTTCTGATTATTTGGAGGATTACCACCACTTGCAAATACTTCGTTTAGTTTATTTACTAAAGGAGATTTAACATTGGACCATCTTTTTAATTTTGTGCCAAACGATTGGGCAGAGCCAGAAAATTCTAAGTCCCCAAAAACTGTCCAGACAATGGTTCCTGCCAAATTGTTATCATTTATAAAAGCTGCTTTAATACCTATAGATTCTTCATCGTCATAACTTAAGAAGAAATTACCTTTGGTCATATATGGCACTTTTGCCTGATCGTCCCACTTTCTGGTCCAACCACTACCCGATCCTGTTTTTTGTTTGATATAAAAGTGATTTGGTGTGCCATCGTATACCTCACGGGGCCAATTGGTATAATCTGCAGCTGTACTAATAGGACCATCCGGTTGAATGGTAACATTTACTTTTGTCGTGGGTGCATTCAAAGATGCAGTTCCATTGGTAACCACTCCCCGACCATAAAATGGAGCCCCCATATTAATTTTATTGGCAGGCACACCCAGTGAGAGTAATTTATTTAAAGTTGACTGCCAGTTGAAGTCAGGTGCTTCGGCTCCCTCGTAAGGATATACGGGAGCATTATGTCCCGCAATATTTGACCAACCACCATTAAAATCGTAAGTCATCATATTAAAATAATCCATGGTGCTTGCCAATTGAGACCAGTTAAATCCTTCTAATTTTTTAGGATCCGCGGCCATAGCCGCAGTGATTAACTTATCTGCACCAATAGCAGCCCTGATTTCTTGAACAAGTGTTGCAAAATTCGTGAAATCGGCATTACTACCTGTAAAATTCATTCCTGGAAATGGTCCGGGATATTCCCAATCCAGATCGATACCATCAAATCCCATATCTATAAGAGTTTTACAGTCCTCTATAAAACGTGCTCTTTTAACAGGATCTGCGGCCATTTCAGGAAAATGTTTACACATACTCCAACCACCAATAGAAGCCATAACTTTAACTCCTTTTTGATGAGCCAGTTCTAATAGACCTGGAGCACCCCCTTCTTTCGGAAGAGGAAGCGGTGCATTTCCCGAACCACTATTGTTACTAATTCGCCATTGTGGATGAGACCATTGATTACCATTTATTACGTATCCGAAAGCTTCTGCTCTTTGTTTGGTCGCGTCACTGATATAGCTAAAAGCCTCAATTTCTCCGAGCAAAAGATGTAAATCCCAACTATCATAAACATTACCGTGAATAAGCTCATCGGGTTGTTGTATTTGACCGGATTGCCAAATATCTTTATTCCTGTGATCTCCACTATGCAAGGATCCATCGACCGCTACGCCAAAAAAGGAGTAATTTAATATAGTATACTTACTATAATCAATGTTTAAATGATTCAAAGCTCCTTGTGCAGGAACTCCAGCGCTGGCTGCTTTCCATGCATCCCAGTTTGTGATATAACCAATCACCTGCTTGTTATGGTTCGAAGTGGTTGCACTACCACCAGTATTAACTTGTGCATAAGTAGAACTTGTAATACATACAAGAATTAAAAAGAGAAGTGACATGGGAAACGATTTCCAACAACACCACCACTCTTTGAGAGTAAATTTTGAGTCTTTCATAATCGACTGTGTTAAGTTTTAAAAGAATTTGTTTTGTGTTCAACAGAAAAGATTTTCTGGGATCTTTTCTCGATATGAAAATTATAAAGAAGTGTTAATCTCTAAAAACTAATTAGCTGAATGACTCAAAATCGTAGCTGTTTAGGGTTTAAAATACAATAAAGGTATTGTTAACGTAATATTGTTTGTAATACTAAGAACATCGTTGTTTAGCTAAAAAACAGTAATGTTTAACAAAAAATAGGTATTTTCATTACATATTTATAATGTATAAACTTTCGTCAAAATCAAACTCAATAAAGAAATATTACATCATTGCCTATTCTGGCTTATTTATTTTACGTTAAACACATTAAGATGGGGTAGCTATTTTGATGACTATTCCTATTCTTTTCAATCAAATCTAGTTGAATTCTCTGTGCATATTATTCTGGTATACTTTAATCTATATTTCTTATTGCCAAGGTTAATCCCTAATAAATATCTTGAATATATATTTATACTTCTGATCGCAGTCTTAACCATGACATTGGTACGTATATTATTTACTTATGAATATGTAACCACAGATGTTTTTCCAGAATCTGAAAGATCTGAAGATTCAATTTTTGATATTAATTACATTACGGCTGCATTTATAGGTGAAATTTATGTTATTGGTTTTACTACCGCGATTAAGATTACTATTGACTACGTGAAAAACTTACGTAAAACAGAAGAATTAGAAAAACAAAGCCTAAAAAACGAACTTTCTCTGCTTAAATCGCAGCTTCAACCTCACTTTTTCTTTAATACTCTTAACAATTTGTATTCTTTAACTCTTGAAAAATCAGATCAAGCGCCTGAAACAGTTGTCAAACTTTCTGAGTTTATGAGTTATGTTATTTATCAGGGAAATAAGAAAAGAGTTTCATTAATGGACGAGATAAAATATATTCAAAATTATATTGATCTGGAACGTTTACGATTTGGAGATCGCGTGCAGGTTGAATTTTCTATCACAGGTAATATAGAAGGTCAAACTATCCCACCTTTACTTCTTTTGCAATTTGTTGAAAATTCCTTTAAGCATGGTACCGATCATAAATTGGGAAAAGTAACATTGTCCTTTAATCTTGAAGTCAAGCAGTCTTGGTTAATTTTCAAGACCAAAAACAAAAAACGTAACGGCATTTCCGAACTTAAAACAAAAGGTATAGGTTTAAAAAATACTACACGAAGATTGAAATTATTATATGAATCCAATTATGATTTAATCATTAATGAAAATGAAACTTATTATACAATCACCTTAAGAATTCCACTTGAAGGAAATCATGAAGAATAAATTTTGAATGTTTATTTAGCTATTCATAATCATTTTCTTACAAATATCATCATACACAATGACCAAATCTAAAGCGTATATAGTTATCGTACTACTCATTGCATCTCAATCTATGTGGGCTCAAAGAGAGCACACCAACCATGTGATTACACATTTTGGAAGCAGACAAGGGTTATCTCATGGTCATGTGAATGCTATTGTAAGTGATCAACAAAATATAAAATGGATTGGAACAGAAAACGGAATTACCAAATATAATGGCTCTGAATTTGACTACATACGACTCAATAAAAAATATGCCGAATTAAAAAACGAAAATATAGGAGTATTATTTACAGATAGTAAAAACAACCTATGGATCGGAACAAAAGGCGGCGGAGTTTCTATGTTTAACATTGAAAAAAATGCAATCAAAAATTACAACTACCTTATAGATCCTTATAATAAAAGTGACCAGCGCATTCTAAGCATTGCTCAAGATGCACAAGGAAATATTTGGATCGGTACCTGGGGTAATGGAATTTTTGTAATTAATCCTGAAAATGAAACGCTTTTAAACCATTTTAATACGACCTGTCTTGTTTATACAATCTTAAAAGACATTTACGGAAATATGTGGTGGGGTAATTATAATATACTAACCAGATATAATCCAGTATCGAAAGAATTAAAAGAATTTCCTCTCGATACAGAAATAACCGATTTAATTAATGATCCCTTTCGAAATAAAATTTGGATAGGAACGGCTCTCAACCCTAGTACTAATATTTACAATTTTGATTATACTACTCAAAAAATAAATCCTTTGAAAACCGGTGTGCAAACTAGTTTTGCTCGTTACCTGGCAATGGATCAAGAAAATAAATTATGGATTGGAACCTGGAGTAACGGTTTATATGTAAGTGATGCCGATTTAAAAACCTTTACAGAAGTCAATATTCAAAAAACAAATACTCGAAAAGACAACATTAATTTTGAAACTGTTTTAGACATACATATCGATAAGAACAATATTATATGGTTATCTATGGCATACGGTGGCGGGGTTATTCAAATAATCCCTAACAAAAAATTCATGAATGCTTATCATCAATTAGAGAACAGTATGCTTCAAAGAGATTTTAATGTTCAATCTATATATAAAGATGCTAATAAACTTTGGGTTGGAACTTTCGAAAATGGTCTTTTCATGGGTGATAGCTTTTCTTCTTTGAAAAACGTAGAATTACAACACCATAAAAGTGCTTCGTACACATATAAAAATAAACTGTTTGTAGGTTTTCTAGAAGGGTTTAGAATATACAATACTGAAAATCAGGAAGAAATCTTTAGATATCCAACCATAGAGAGAGTTAATTCATTTTTGATAGACAAAAAAGAACGTTTATGGATCGGTACAGAACATGATGGTATCGCTATGGTACCTTTAAAAGATATTTCTGATTCAAAAAGTTATAGGTATTTTCATGACGGTGGTTCTGGAAATTTCAGGCTTAATAATACCGATAGGATAACAGATATAAAATTAGATAAACTAGGCAATGTTTGGGTTGGAACCCATAATGGTTTCCATCTATTTGATGAAAACTCACAATCATTTATACACAATACCTTATTAATGGATGAGGATTTACCGAGTACCATAGTAAATAATATTCATTTTACAGATAATATCTCCTGGGTAGGAACAGCTAATGGTTTATTAAAGTTGACATTTGAAAATAACAAATTGATTCTCAAAAAAAGATATACTACCGCTGACGGACTTAATAACGATTTTATTTCTTCGATAACCAATGATAAGAATAATAATTTGTGGTTGAGTACGACCACAGAAATTGTAAAATTTGAAGTAGAGAAAAACACGTTCATTAATTACGGAGAAGTCGACGGTATTGAGACCTCTTCGTTCAATCAAAAATCAGTATTCAATGATGGTGACTATATATATTTTGGAGGTATCGATAATGTTACTTATTTCGATCCAGAAAATATTACAACTATTTCAATAAAACCTGAAGTGGTCATCTCTAAAACGGTCATAGACAATCAGCATATAACTCCCGGACAAATGCTAAACGGCCGGATTATATTGGATAAAAATATTAATTCAACTCGTGAAATTGTTCTTACCCATAGAGAAAAAGCAATTCTAATCAACTTTGGTTTAAATGATTATTTAGGAGAACTAAATGCTAAATATAAATATAAACTAGAAGGATTTCAGGATACATGGATCGACCTTAAAAACAGAAACCAAATTAGTTTTACAGGCCTACCCAGTGGAACATATAATTTACACATCATCGGTTCTAGAGATAATCAAGAATGGAGCGAGCCAAGGACCCTTAGCTTAGTGATAAGACCTTCTCCTTTTTTAAGCATTTGGGCGTATGTTTTTTATATCATACTCTGTTTCGGCTTTTTGTGGTTACTATATTTCATCAAAACACGGCAGGATAAACTAAAAAACACCCTGGAGATTGCACGGATCGATAAAGAAAAGGAAACAGAATTAACTGAAGCCAAGCTCAATTTTTTTACCAATATTTCTCATGAATTCCGCACCCCACTTACTCTAATTGTTAGTCCGTTGATCGAAATACTTGAAGACAAAAGTCTCAGCCCGGTTGCGATAGAAAAATTGACAGTAGTACAAAAAAATGCAAATCGCTTATTGAATCTAGTAAACCAATTATTAGATTTCAGAAAAGCAGATCATAATCTCCTTACACTTACGGTAGAAACTGACAATTTTGTAAGTTTTGCCAAAGAAGTTTTTATTTATTTTAAGGAGCTTGCTGATTCTAGAAACATAAGTTATACTTTTCAATCCAGCTATGATGAAATTTTTTTTCCATTCGACAGAAATAATATGGAAATCGTTTTGTGTAATCTATTGTTCAACGCATTTAAAAACACTGCCGATGGAGACTGTATTTCATTAGAGATAAAAAAAGATAAAAATCATTGTGTTATCATTATAAAAGATACCGGAAAAGGAATTGAGAAAAAAGATCTTGAAAAGATTTTCGACCGTTTTTATCAAATCAAGACTAGTGAATCGGCAAAAATTATTGGTAGTGGTATTGGACTGGCTTTTTCTAAAAAAATTATAGAACTTCATCAAGGTTCTATAACCGTGAACAGCAAGATCAATATCGGGTCAGAATTTATAATAACAATGTCTTTATTTCCCGTTTATCCAAATCAACAAAAAACGCATACCGATTTTGTTTCCAAAGCTGAGACTCTCTCTGAATTTAATGAAATAACTGATCCCCTAGCAGAAGAAGGTATAGAAGAAAACTCGAATAGAGACTCTATACTGATTATTGATGATAATAGTGATATACGAAAATATCTTCATACCTTATTATCTGACAAATACAGCATAGATGAAGCGAAAAACGGAGAAATTGGATATAAAAAGGCATTACAAAAACATCCTGATTTGATTATCTGTGATGTTATGATGCCAGTAAAGGATGGTCTATCTGTTTGTAATGATCTCAAAAAAAGAATGGAAACCTCTCATATTCCGATCATTTTATTAACCGCCCGTAGCTCTGTCTTCTTTGAGCTCGAAGGATTAGAAACAGGAGCCGATGACTACATCACCAAACCTTTTAATCCTGTGATTGTAAAAACTAAAATTGCCTCAATATTATCGAATCGTAAAAAATTGAGAGCTTATTTACAAAACAAAGTAAGGTTTGAACCTAAGGATGATAAAATACTTCAATTCAATGAAGAAGAAGAATTTGTACGTCAAGCCATAGCACTTGTAGAGGCCAACTTACAAAATAACGAGTTTGGTATTGATGAAATGGTAGACCAGTTACACATGAGTCAATCTTCATTGTATAGAAAAATGAAATCGTTAACCGGGCTTTCTCTTACGGGATTTATTCGTTCTGTTCGGTTAAAAGCGGCAAGTCAAATGATTTTAAGTAGTAATGCCAAATTGAGTCATATCGCATATGAAGTTGGCTTTAACGATTATAACTACTTCAAAAACTCCTTTAAAGAACATTTTAAATGTTTACCATCTGAATATCGATCTCAAAAAAAGAACAAAAAACTATTGTAATCCAGAAGTCATTTAGACTTTTCTGATTCAAGCGAAAAATAGCTTTTTTTTGCTTAGTTCAGGACATTTTTTAGTGGCATAGCCGTAGCTACGGAACTTAAAAATGATAAAAAGTAAGTGAAAAAGATCATTTTGCAGCCAATTGAGAAAAGACTAAATGACTTCCCATATAAAAAAGAATTTAGAAATTTTTATTAGAGCATTTTCTTCATGAATGATCAAAAAATAGGGCTTTGAATTATTTGTATTAGGTTTTGCACTATTTGACCTATTTCAACTGTTAAGATTAGAATACATTAGTCCCGATAGCACTTAGTGTAACACAAATAATCATAATACCCCCAACTCATGAAAATAAAATGCCTAGTACTCGATGATGAACCATTAGCTATAAAAATTATTCAAAAACATTTAGAAAGTTTTGACAATTTTGAGGTAACTCATACCTTCAGCAATCCAGTTGACGCTTTTAACATGATCTCAAAAGAGCCTGTAGATCTGGTTTTTCTGGATATCAATATGCCAAGATTAAACGGTATTGAATTTATAAAGAACCTTACAATATCTCCCTTTATTATCATTACCACCGCTTATAGAGAATATGCCGTTGAAGGTTTTGAACTTGATGTTATAGATTATTTGGTGAAACCGATATCCTTAAAAAGATTAATGAAAGCATTAAATAAGGTTTCCCAACAGATCAACCTACGATCAGAATCTTTAAAAAATAGCCACCATAATTCTTCAGCTAACACAAATTATAAACACAGTAATCATTTCTTTGTAAAAGTAAATAAGAAAATGGTCAAAATTTATTTCAATGACATTTTGTATATCGAAAGTCTAAAAGACTATGTTTCTATCAAAACAGCTACCAAAGATTATATTACTCACTATAATCTTTCGGCGATTACCAAATTGGTGCCTGAGTATGAATTTATGCGAATACACCGGTCTTTTACAATTGCATTGAACAAAGTAAATGCCATAGAAGGAAATTGTGTTCAAATTCGTGATAAAATGATACCCATTGGCCGAAATTATGTCAAAGAAGTTAAGGGTAGAATTCTAAGTGGTTTTGTAGTTTAACCAATACAATACTTGTTTTATTTATTCATAACTTTTTCTTGTTTCTTAAGATGTTTAATTAACT
Organism: Aquimarina celericrescens; assembly: GCF_042682765.1. Lineage (NCBI taxonomy): Bacteria > Pseudomonadati > Bacteroidota > Flavobacteriia > Flavobacteriales > Flavobacteriaceae > Aquimarina > Aquimarina celericrescens. Next base: position 804,382 of record NZ_JBHUHY010000002.1, read on the forward strand.
TTTCAAAAGAAGGAACCAACACTAATTCGACATCTACAACAGGTACTTTTGCCATTTCGATATATTTATCAAGGACTTCTAATTGAGCAGAAGTAATCTTATTATTCTTGACATAATAATTTAGGATATATGATATTTTTGAAAGGTTTTCTGCCATAGGTTTTATTTGATTTATGATAGGATTATCAAAATCATCTAAATTACTGGACAATAAACTCCATCTTTGTAAATATTGATTTAGTTGGATTCGTATTTTTTTATCGTTTGGTTGTTCAATTAATTGTGATACGAGTTTTCCAAATGCTTTAGCATCTTTAGCATCGCTGGTACAGGCATCTGCGAACAAAGTAAAGGGAGCATAGGTCTGGTATTCCATACCTCCTTTATTTCGAGTATATTTTTTTAAAGGCTCGCATACCTTTGATAAGGCTAAAATTGCTCTAATGTCATTACTTTTAGTAATATTTCTAAGTATAACCTCTTTGTTTCTAATATGCGTTATTCCCAGTTTTTCGAGTTGTAAGCTAACATTTTCGAGTCTTACATTCATACTTTCAATATCAGTTACTTCTCTGGGTGACCAAAATCTTTCTGCAACAGCAGCTGTTCTTGGCCAAATTCTGGAGTCAATAGTGACCGGAGTTACCAGCTCGCTCCACATAGTCACCTCTCCACCCAAAATCATTTTTTCTTGTTCCTTTGTCAAATTAACTCCTTTTGGATGTGGGTCTACCAGGTAATGGTCTTCTACTGGTAACATCAAATCTACATAATACCCATTTGAGAGGATAGTTTGGTAACCTAATTTGATAGCCTGTATAAGAGATTCTCCTGCGGGTAATCCTTCATTCACTCCTCGCCAAGAATGGATTATTGCCGATTTTTCTATTTCGGGGCTCATGATCTCTTCCCAACCCACGATTTTTTTATTGTATTCCTTAAGAATTTTCTGTAATCTAATATTAAAATGGGTTTGCAGTTCATGATTTGTTTTCATACCATGCTGCTCTTTAAATTTTTTGATTTTTTGATTCTCATCCCAATGCTTACCCTCATTTTCGTCGCCCCCGATGTGAAAATATTCATCAGGAAATAAACTTGCCATTTCTTCAAAAAGTGAGGACAGGAGCTCATAAGTTTTTTCGTTAGTAGGATCCAATGTAGGATGGAAAATCCCAGCATTTCTTTCAATTTGATATGTAGTGTCTTTACTGGCAATCTCTGGATAAGCGGTTAAAATTGCTGTTGCATGACCTGGAACATCAAATTCTGGCAATACACGTATACCTCTGTCTGAAGCATATTGAATCACTTCTCTTATTTGTTCATGAGTATAGTATTGCCCATCAGAGCCGAGTTCATGAAGTTTTGGATACGTTTTTGATTCTACCCTGAAACCCTGATCATCTGTTAAGTGCCAATGAAAGACATTTAGTTTAACAGCAGCCATGGCATCCAGGTTTCGCTTAATAACATCTAAGGGTTGAAAATGCCTGGCCACATCAATCATTAATCCTCGCCACGGATATCTAGGTGAATCAATAATGTTTATAGAAGGTACATAAAAGTGTTCAGCATTTGAACGAACTAATTGCAGTAGCGTCTCTAATCCTCTAAGAACCCCTATATCTGTTGGTGCACTAAGTTCAATATTCTTAGAACTAACATTAAGGATATACGATTCATCTTCAAATAATTTTAGTTTACCTTCTCGTTTATAAGCTATCTTAAAAGGTGATATATGATCCTTTTGCTTTACAGGAAAACCATGTTTAAAAAATACACCGGTTTCATTACTAAGTTTCCTAACAAAACGTGTTACTGCTTTCTCAATCCTTTTACTAGAGTTGTTCTGAATACTTACAACGAAATCCTTATCTATTATAAATTTCCCATCATAGAGCTCTATTTTCTTGGGTAAGGGCATTAAATTGCTTAGATCTTTATCTTTGTACTGGCCAAAACCTAATTGAATTATGAATAAACTGAATAGTAAAATAAAAAAAATTCTTCTCATCAAAAATCTTTAAAATTGATGTCGTTTAAATGCTTCTATCGCGGCATAATCTGCCAGTCCTAATTGGTGGTATTTTTTAGCTGTTTGTTGATTACGCTCTTCCGCTCTAACCCAAAATTCTCGTGAATCATCGCCTTGAAACATAACTCCATCTTTTTGCGATTGATGAAAAAAGATAGCTTTTCTCTTCTTTAACACTTCATCGGGGCTTAAGGGGACAGCCATTTCAATATCATGAATATCCCATTCTTGCCATGCTCCCCGATAGAGCCAAACCCAGCAATCTTTCATAAAATCCTCTTCTTTTAACGTTTCTAAGGCTTTAAATAAAATATCAAGACATACTTTGTGAGTACCATGAGGGTCTGCCAAGTCTCCTGCAGCAAAAATCTGATGTGGTTTTATTTCTTTGATTAATTTTACGGTCATCGATACATCTTCTTTCGAAAAAGGTTTCTTTTTTACCGTTCCTGTTTCATAAAAAGGTAGGTCTAGAAAATGTACATAAGCGTCTGGAAGTCCAAAAAAACGGGTTGCTCCCAAAGACTCGCCTCTTCTTATTAAACCTTTAAGATTTCTTACATCAACCGAGTCTATAGTATTTTCTTGTTTTGTTTTTAAATCATTTAGAATAGAAGTTGCTTTGTTATCTATTTCTGCTTGTGACTCTATATTCTTTATCACCTCAGCATACTTAATAGCCTCTTCATCAGACACCGCAATATTACCAGAAGTCTGATATGCGATATGCACTATATGGCCCTGTTCTACCAAACGAAGAAATGTTCCTCCCATAGAGATGACATCATCATCTGGGTGCGGACTTAAAATCAGCACTCTTTTTTTATGAGGCGTATTTCGCTCTGGTCTATGAGTATCATCTGCATTTGGTTTCCCTCCAGGCCACCCTGTAATGGTATGTTGTAACGTATTAAACATTCTAATATTTAGGTCATATGAAGACCCTTCATCTGCCAGGAGACTAGACATCCCATAATCGTTGTAATCTTTCTCAGTTAGTTTTAAAATTGGTTTTTGTACCTGATGACTTAACCAAATAATTGCTTTACTTTTCAGTTTCTCATTCCAGCGACAAGGTCCTACCAACCAGGGTGTTTTGATTCGGGTAAGTTCTTCTGATGCTTCCTGGTCTAAAACAAAAGTAGTATTGCTATGATGCTGAAGATAAGTTGCGGGGATATTTGGAGAAACAGGTCCTTCAATGGTTTGTTTTACGATCTCTGCTTTCTTATGCCCCCAAGCCATAATTACAATACGATTTGCTTTTTTAATTGTTCCTATTCCCATAGTAATAGCCCTCTTTGGAACATTATCTATACCAAAAAAGGCAGGAGCCGCATCAGATCGCGTTAGGTGGTCTAAACTTATGCTTCGGGTTACAGAATTATAATGCGAGCCCGGTTCATTGAATCCAATATGGCCGGTTCTTCCAATTCCTAATAATTGAAAATCCAGTCCGCCAAATGAATTAATTTTCAGTTCGTAATCTATACAGTACTGATGAAGATTATCTTGCGGTATAGTTCCGTTTGGTATATGAATATTCTCGGGTAAAATGTCTATATGGTCAAACAAATGTTGATTCATAAAATAATGATAGCTCTGTACATTATTTTTATCCATGGGATAGTATTCGTCTAAATTAAAAGTTACAACATTGGCAAAACTTAATCCCTCTTCTTTATGCATTCGTACAAGTTCTTCATAAACTTTAATTGGCGAAGAACCTGTAGCAAGGCCCAAAACACAAAATTCTTGTTTATCTTGCTTTTCTTTAATTAATCCCGCAATTTCCTGAGCAATAATAACAGAGGCATAGTCTGAACTTTTAAAAATGACGTTATGAATTTTTTCGAATCGAGTATCTTCAAACTTACCCGCTTCTCGATAGCTAATATCTTTGTAATATGGCACAGTATTATTTTTATTTAATGTACTATCATACTGGGTTTCTGAATTCATTTTTAAATTAAATTAGTTCATTAATAACTTATAAAAAATGAAGCTATCACCTATCTCGTTTTTATGAAAAGTTTTTCGACAGATGACATAAAAGGAATTACAAATGACTCAAAATATCGATTATATGGTTCTATAAACAATTCATAATAATGTTTACAAAATATTGAAGGCTCTAAGACTCAAAACTCCTTAAAATCAGTATCGTGTGGTCATAGTCAAAATCAAGTTGTTCGTCTATAAAAGCAGGTTGTCTAGAGGATAAATTGAAAATCAAAAAAAATGTTCACTAATTTGAATTGTTCAGCTGTTATTCCATTAATGTGATTATGAACTCATCTTGACTTTTTGTTTTTAACCAGGGTCGACCAAAAGGGAGAAGCCAGAAGTAGCGATGGCAAAGAAATTTGTCCCGATGAGGCACTTTTTGAAAACTATAGCAGCGCTACAGGTAAGAAAAGTGACAAAATGTGGTTGAATTTCAGACATTTTTTAGGAAATAGAAAAAGTCAAGATGAGTTCTATATCAAGTTATCAATAAAACCAACAAAACATAATGCTTAACAGAATTTACATACTATTTATAACAGTAGTACTACTCGGTTGTAATAATGAGAAAAAAGATAATCATGAATCAATAACTCTTACTCAAAAAAAAATATTCGAAAAACTCCCTGAATCACATACCAAGGTTGATTTTAAAAATACAGTGACCGAAACATTGTATTTCAATTTTCTTAATTATTCATACATTTATAATGGCGGTGGTATTGCAGTTGGAGACATCAACAATGACGGACTAGAGGATTTGTATTTCGGTTCGAATCAAGAAAGTAATAAACTATATCTAAATAAAGGAGATTTTGTTTTTGAAGATATTACTACAAAAACAAATGTTACTGATGACTCTGGATGGACCACAGGGGTTTCTATGATAGATATCAATGCCGATGGATGGTTAGATATCTATGTTTGCAAGTCAGGTTCTCTTCAAAATGAAGGATTAAGAAAGAACAAACTTTATATCAACCAAAAAAATGGTACTTTTTTGGAGCAGGCAAAGGCGTACGGCTTAGATTCTAAGGCGTACTCAACTCAGGCATATTATTTTGATTTTGATAAAGATGGGGATTTAGATATTTATCTTGTGAACCATAGACCAGATTTTAATAATAATGTTGCTATTGATCTTAAGATTCAGCTTGATTTTCGCCAAGATAGTACAGATCAACTTTTTGAAAATATAAACGGCACTTTCAAAGATATTACCACTACTTCAGGGATTCTTAATAAAGCCTGGGGGTTAAGTGCGGCTATTGGTGATTTCAATGAAGATGGTTGGCCTGACATTTATGTTGCTAATGACTTTTTGGAACCAGACTTTCTTTATATCAATAACCAAGACGGAACTTTTACAGACAGAATTCTTGAAATATTCGATCACATTCCGGCTAATAGCATGGGTTCTGATTATGCAGATATCAATAATGACTTGAGACCTGACCTGATAACTCTTGATATGCTTGCCGATGACCATCAAAGAAGTAAAGAGAATATGGCTACGATGAGTACCGAAAATTTTAACTATTTGGTGAATTTGGGATACCATCACCAGTACATGTCCAATATGCTGCAGTTAAATCTTGGTAACGGTGTTTATAGCGAAATAGGACAAGTTTCAGGAATTGCGAAAACCGATTGGAGCTGGGCTCCACTAATAGCTGATTTTAATAATGATGGCTTAAATGATCTCTTCGTTACCAATGGAATACAACATGATTTATCTAATCAGGATTTTAGGAATCAAATGAAAGACAATATCCGTAATCGAAAAAAAGTAACGCTAGAGCAAGCCATTAGTATGATGCCTTCATCCAAATTGCAAAACAAAATGTTCGCTAATCAAGGGGACCATACTTTTTTACCAAAATCTGAAAACTGGGGATTATCAGAAAAAGTGAATTCAAATGGTGTTGTCTATTCTGATCTTGATAATGATGGCGATCTGGATCTTGTTCTTAATAATCAATCTGAAGTCGCCACTATTTATAGAAACAACCAGTCCAATAATTTTATCTCAATTACGATCAAAGGGCAGCATCATAATCCAAACGGAATCGGGGTCAACGTAACCGTATATACAAAAAGTTCACATCAAGTAAAAGAATTATACACCAGTAGAGGGTTCCAGTCATCGGTTACCAATAAAATTCATTTCGGATTAGGAAAAACTAATCGTATTGATAGCATCCTGATCCAATGGCCCAAAGGTAATATTAGCAAATTTAATAATATTCCGGCTAACCAAAATCTAGTTATAGACTATCCAAATAACAAAAATGATTTCATCTCAGCTATCAAAAAGCAATCTCAATTTTTATCGGTACATGACGCTTCAAAATTCGGAATTAACTACAAAAATTATGAACAACCATTTGATGATTATGCGCTGCAACTCCTGTTACCCCAAAAACAAAGTGAGAAAGGAGCTGCATTGGCTGTAGCCGATGTTAATAAGGATGGAAGAGATGACTTTTTTGTAGGTAATGGCAAAGGTGTCTCTGCTACTCTCAACATTCAAAATGAAGATGGAAGCTTTAGATTATCAAGTCGTGAAGCTTTCCAAAATGACAGTGATTATGAGGATAAAAAAGCGATATTTTTTGACATGGACAATGACAATGATCTAGATTTGTATGTTACTTCAGGAAGTTATGAAGACGTTATAAATAGTTCTTTGCTTCAGGATAGAATTTATGAGAATGACGGCAAAGGAAACTTCAAAAGAACGAATGTGCTGCCAAAAATACTCTCAAACTCAAATGCAATTGCCGCTGCAGATGTTGATCAAGATGGGGATCAAGACCTTTTTGTAGGTGGTGGCATTATACCCGGAAAATATCCATTGTCGTTTCCCTCATTTCTATTAAAAAACAACAATGGGACTTTTACCAAAATGGCAAATAAAGACATTGTAGGTTTTGATACTTTAAAAATTGTGAATGACGCTGTTTTTTCAGATTATGATCAAGACGGTGATCAAGATCTTTTGGTCGTTGGTGAGTGGATGTCAATTCATATTTTTGAAAATAACGATGGTTCTTTTAAAAAGTCAGAAATTCCTGAATTACATAATTACAAGGGCTGGTATTTTAAAATTCATCCCTCTGACCTCGATCAAGATGGTGATACAGATTACCTGATTGGAAATTTAGGTCAAAACAATAAATTTCATCCAAATCAGGAAAAACCGCTACATATTTATGCAAAAGATTTTGATGACAACGATAGTTTTGATGTCATCCTTAGCAAGGAATCTAAAGGAGGATTGTTATTACCCATTCGTGGAAAAGAATGTTCATCAGAACAGATCCCAGAATTAGCACAAAAATTCAAAACATATAGAGAATTTGCTTCAGCTTCTTTAAGAGATATCTATGGAGATAAAGACTTAAAAGAGGCTACTCATTATATTGTTACCGATTTCAGTAGTATGGTAATGATAAATAACGGAAACGGAACTTTTGACATACAGGAGTTACCTAAAGCTGCACAATTCGGCCCAACCACAGATTTTCTAGTCGCAGATTTTAATGCTGACGGAAACAAAGATATTTTTGGAATCGGCTCGCTATATGAAGCCGAAGTTGAAACCATAAGATACGACGCTGCTAAAGGGTATTTTATTTTTGGAAATGGAGTAAAAGATCAAATAGCTTCGTCATTAAAGCTTCCTAATGTTCTAAACCGCTTGCAAACCAAGGCTATGGAGTTTATAAAAATAAACGGAAAAGAATATATCATTCTCTTAAGCAAAAATGACAGATTAAAATTTATAGAATGGAACTTCAATAAAGAAAACCCCAATAAATAGCAGCCACAAAGCTATTATATTAGGGTTTCCAACAATTAAAAACTAACTTATTTCAATAATTTTATTAATTACAAGTTCCGATAGTTTTCCACCAGTGTTCTCCACTGCCAGGGGTTACCCAAAGAGGACCTGTTTGTGCTTCGTATAGCGTTCCTTGGTAAACCGCTCGATCTCCTTGATTATATATAGTAGGATAGGGTTGCCATGCTGGAACTGTGCTGCAAGATCCGCCTCCTCCACCAGAGGATTGAACGGTAATTGCGACTGTAGCCGAAGTATTGGTTGCTCCTAAATTATCTGTAGCTACTGCTGTAATGTTGTAATTCCCTACAGCCACATTAGACCAATTATACGAATACGGACTTAAGTTATCTTCTCCTAGCTTGGTACTTCCTTGAAAAAATTCAACTTTAGCTACACTTCCATCACTATCAGAAGCAGTTGCAGATATGGTGATAGGTTGACCTACAGTTATGGTAGAATTGTTCGACGGAGCCGTTATGGTTACCGAAGGAGCTTGATTACCAGTTCCTCCACCTCCATCGCAATTTCTTATAAATTCCCAAGGGTTAGGATCTGTATTGGCTGAAGGAATGTCTCCTCTTGTCCACCATTTTGCTTTGTACAAGCTGCTTTGATATACAGCTTCCTGACCAGCGGTATAGGTATTGGTAGCAGCCCATGATGCTGAATCACAACCGGTACCACTACCGCCTCCACCTCCATCTCCTCCTCCGGAGTAAGGTGATTCTGGGTAATTCTCTGCATTAGCTATTGCTTGTGATTGTGATGCCCCTCCCAAAACTTGACTGGCTACATGCAAATATCCATAAGCCGATGATGCACCATCACCCAATAACAATTGCCAGATCATGATACCATCATTGTTAGAATTATTCGCCGCAATGTGACCTGAAAGATCTGCAATTGTCTGGTAGGTGTAGGTGTAATAGGGACCCCAGGGTTCGTTAGGATAATGGGTTCCTGCCGCAATAGAAAATCCATATTGATTTGCATAATGCTTATAGGCATCATACATAATTTTCCGATTACTTGCGGCACCTGTATTGTATCCTTGATAGGCAATTAAATCAATTTTATCACCAACGGCCTTCATAACAGGTATCATATGCCCGGTCGTAGCAAAACCAAACAAGCTAATCGCCTGGTTTGGTGAAGTAGCATTGTACAAATTTGCGTCAGATTCTCCTGTAACTACATTTCTTCTGCTATATGCATAGGGCGACGCAGCATCATCATTGTTTAATCCTCCCAAAGCGCCAACACCAGCAGGCGCACACGCTAGCAAATATTGACCTTTTGGCATGATAGCCCTGGAGTTATTGAAAAAATCAATAAAACGTTGAACGTTAATTGGATCTCCGATAGTTGCAAAACTTCCGTTAGGTTCAAAATCCCAGTCGATTCCTTCGAACCCCATATCATCCACCAGATCTTTTATTTGCTGATAATTGATATCATAAGCGGCATTAGATCCCCAATAGGTCTCTCCTCCTACCGATAAAATCACTTTGATACCTTTGGATTTTAAAACAGCAACAGATTCTTTTAATGTAGCTCCCCCATATGGTGTTTGAATACCTGTATTCGTAATATCTAAAGAACCTTTTTGATATCTCAGATTAGGTTTGGCAAAGGCTAAAAAGACATGAGTTACGTGTTTAGGGATGTCTCTTAATTTAGATCCCTGACCTGTAGTTGTCCAACTTTCTGACCAAGAGGGAAAGTATCCTAGAACAATGGGCTCGGTAAGTGCTTTATTAATACTCAGGGACTCATTGGGATTTTCGGCCTCGAGTGTTTGATCTAAAAAATTTTCATGGGTACATGAAAATAAGCAAAGCTGCAATAGAATGACTGCGGTAAGTTTTTTAAGTAGTTTCATAATCTAAATGGATGTTTGTGTTAGGTAATTGTCTCCTCATATGTCCTTTCAATTGATAAAAAGAGAGAAACCAGATTGATATTCTAACTTCCCTCTTTTCGGGATTTATAGCAATTCAAATTAAAAATTTCCTCCGGGCACATCCCACCAAAGTCGTGTACCTGCATTATCGGGACCACCTAGTTTAGTAACAGCATCTGCTACTCCATCAGGATTGGTCTGTAACTCACTGTCAACAAAAGGTATCCTACGAATCTGAAGATCCGTATCAATAACTCCTCCGCTTTGGTTACTTACTACTGGAAATATCTTTGGGTATCCTGTACGTCTATATTCGCTCCATGCTTCCTGTCCTTCTGGAAACATAGCGATCCACTTTTGTGTGATAATTCGTTCTAATTTTTCCTCGTTCGAAGCAGCTTCATCCCAAGCAATGGTGATGTTGCTTAAAGCTGTAATGCTATTTGCAGCATTAACTGGATCTACATAATCATTAGGTGTTAGCGTAGCATTAGTTATATAGTTATTCGATCCACCTAAACTGTACTGCTGAAACGATGTGATTATACCTTGTTCATAATTTGCCTGAGCGGTACCAGCTCCTGACCATCCTCTTAATGCGGCTTCAGCCTTTAAGAAAAATACTTCGGCAGCTGTCATTAGTTGCACTCGAGGAGTTAAAACGTCATCTGCAAGCAGTGAAAAAGTAACATAATCTGCTTTTTGTGCCAGCTCATCATCATAACCAGATAATAAAGGAAGTCCATTTCTAACTCCTTTAAACTCCCCTTCGCTTACTTCAGAAGGGTCAAAATAGCTATTAATTCTGGGGTCTTCATACCCTACCAAAATGGATTCCATTGAAGCATTCATACGGATATCGCCCCAAGAATTATTTATTGTTTTTACAGGATGATCTAATGTTCCATTCACAAAAAAACTTTCTGTATTAGTTTCTATAACTCCGTTAGGATGGCTTAGGGATTTCTCGGCCTCGGTTTTTGCCTTTATGGGATCTGCCTTTGAAATACGAATTGCTAACCGCAAACGAAGAGAATTAGCATATTTTATCCAATTTTCATAATTACCCCCGTACGATAAATCAAAAGCTGTAAATCTTGGACTATCTATGTTATCAGATAATATCTGAACAGCTTCATCAAGATCATTAAAAAATGCACTATATGCTTCTTCTTGAGAATCGTATTCACTAGTGGTTGCCGATTCTCCAAACTTTGTATACACTATCGGACCAAAAACATCTGATACTCTATGCATTGCGGTTACCTTAAGAATTTGTGATACTGCAAACAATTCTGGAAACTCATCTTTTGTTTCATTTTCTATTGTTTTAGCATTGTTCATTACATTAGAATATGGAACGCTCCAGATAAAATTATTCCAACCGCTTACCAAATTATACGTTGTATTATTAGCCCCTGCTACAAACGGTCGTGGATTAGTCATATATCCAGAAAACACATCTGCATTTAAATTCTGCTGTAACTGAAAAGACCATGGCGGTGTGTATTGATAAATGTTTTCAAACATCGGTTTGTATAGTGAGCCAACATTCTGAAAATCTACCTCTAATTGCTCTTGAGTTATATTTCTTGGATTTCCATCAATATCATCTAACCCTTCTGAACAAGATGAAAATATCATCGAAAAGACAACTATGCCCGATAATAAAATATTGCTAGTGTTTTTCATTTTATTTTTTTTAAAAACTTAAATTAATATTCAGTCCCCAACTTCTTGTCGAGGGAAGTCCTAAAATATCAACGCCCTGTAATGCGTTGCCTGTACTCAATGATACATTAGGATCATGCGGAGCATCTTTATAGAAAAAGAACAAGTTATTCCCAATTAAAGAAGCTTTTATATTTCTAAAGAAAGAAGATTCAGATAATTTAAAGTTATATCCTACTGCTAATTCTGCCAATCGAATATTGGTTGCACTGTAAACATATTCACCAGTGAATCCGTTTCTTCCTCCGGCTAACCCATAATATTCCTGGGCAGTAAGAGTTGATACTTCTCCAGCTTCATTAACAACCTCAATAGCGGCATTTTCTGTTTCTCTTTGTGTATTATTACTTAATCCTTCAACAATTGCCTCTGTCATACTTATCGTTTCCCCACCAAATCTTCCATCAATCAAAAAATCAATATTTATATTTTTGTAGGTGATAGAATTATTCCAACCTAATGCAAAATCTGGATTCGCATTACCTACTTTCTCAAGACCTGCAATCGTATTTTCAGGATTTTGATCATTGATAACTATAGCTCCTCCTTCGACAACAGGTCTTCCACTGGCATCTCGCTTTACAACCTGTGCATAGATATCACCATATGAACCCCCTTCTACCAAATAAGAGGCAAAGGTATTAACACCGGGAGGTGAAATTACTTGATTATCGATCTGTACCTCATCTGAAGGATTACTAATTTTTTCAACCTCATTGTCATTAGCTGCAAAGTTGATATTTGAGGTCCATTTAAAATTTTCTGTTTGTACGGGCACTACAAAAACCGAAGCTTCAACACCTTCATTGACTATATCACCAGAGTTGACCCCTACTGTGACTGATCCTGCACCGGTTGACACCGCAACCTGAAAATACTGATCTATTGTATTGGTTCTATAATATCCAACATCAAATCCGAATCGATCCTGGAAAAATCGCCACTCAGTTCCGATTTCAAATGATTCTTGCTGTTCTGGACGAACTTCTCCAAGTGGTCTTACCGGATCCAATGGACTTAAACCTCCTCCAAATAGAATTTGTCTTTCCGGAAATACTGTATTTGCCGGTACATCATTACCTACTTCGGCATACGAGGCTCTGATTTTACCAAATAAGACATCACCGATATCAAATATTTCGCTTATAATACCTGTTACACCGACTGAAGGATAAAAATAAGAGTTATTGCTAGAGGGTAAAGAAGATGACCAGTCGTTACGAGCGGTGAGATCAATAAAAACTTTTTCATCAAATCCTACCGTTGCGCTTCCAAAAATAGAATTTACTTTTTTCTCTAATGAGGTCTGAGAAAAGGATACCCCGGGATTAGCATTAAAATTCTGTATTGAAAATACATTTGCAAATTGTAGCCCGCCGTTAGTACCAGAATCTGCATTTAAAATTTCTACAGTATTCCTTGTAGTAGTTGCGCCGACATTTGCAGATAAACTAATTTTATTGAACTGCGTATTTATATTCACAATTACATCTCCGTAAATTTGTCGTATATCCTGCTCATTAAAAATATATCGACCATTTGCAGGAGCCAAAGTTGCTTCTGTAGTTGCAAACACTTGTTTATCATAACTTAAAAAACTTTGATCGTACGTCCCTCGAGTTTGCACTGATAACCAATCACTAATTCTAAATTTTAGATTCATAGAGGCTAGTAACTTTCTATTCATATCCTCACTGGCGTTTCTATTCAATATCCAATAGGGATTTTGTTCTATGTCTGAAGTAGCTCTAAACCAACGTTGACTTTGAATATTTCTGTTTGGATCAAATACTTCAAAATTTTCATAATCTGAAAGCTCTTCTCCAGGCGAATCAAAATTGTAAGCTCCAACCAATGGATTAAAATACAATCCTGAAACTGGACGATTATCTATAGTTTGAGTTGTGGCCAACACACTTGCGTTAGCGGTGAGAACTCCATCAAAGAACTTTGCCGTCTCCCGAATATTTATTGTATGTTGTTTCAAATCATTGGTTGGTAATATTCCTGATGCAAATGTGTTAGAGTATGAAAAATACGTTTGCGCATTCTCTGTACCGCCAGAAGCTGATACAGAGGTTATAGAAGTAACTCCAGAGCTGAAAAAATCTTCAATATTATTTTCTGCCTCATCATTTAAATCTATATAATACGCTGCATTTTCAACAAGCACATTTGATGAAAAGTCTACTTTAAAACTACCTGCTCTCCCCTTTTTTGTAGTAATTAGTATTACTCCATTTAAACCTGCACTACCATATAAAGCAGATGCTGAAGCTCCTTTTAAAACTGTTAACGATTCAATATCGTCTGGGTTAATAAGTGCTAAAACATCACCTCCATCTTTATTACCTCCATTGAGATCTCCAAAGGTATCGATAGGTTGTCCACCTGTCGGGTTTGACAAAGGAACTCCATCAACTACATACAAAGGTTGATTGTTTCCTAGTGATGCGTTACCTCTTAAAGTGACTTTTACTGATCCCCCTGCGCCAGAAGAACTACGATTAATAACCAAACCAGAAACTTTTCCTGATAGACTATTTACTGGATTAGTTTGTCTTACCTTTTGTAATTCATCAGCGTTAATATCTTGTGCCGCATAAGTTAATGATTTTCTGCTTTTTTGGATTCCCAATGCGGTTACCACTACATCCTCAAGTTGTTCTAAGCTCTCTTCCATGGCTACATCAATTACGTTAGATGCACCAACGGTTACAGAAGTCGATGCAAATCCTAAGTAGCTAAATTCCAGTACATCGCCTGGAGACGCTTCTATTGAGTAGTTACCATCAAAATCTGTTTGTACTCCTTTTGTTGTTCCTTTTACAATAACATTTACTCCTGGAAGCGGCATTGAATTTTCACCTTTAGAAGTTACTGTCCCCGATATTGTTTTTTCTTGTGCTTTTGCCTGCTCAATAATGAACAAGGATAAAAACATAGAAAAAATCAAAATAGTTTTTTTCATGAAATTAAGATTGAATTTGTTCGTTTATTCTTTTCTAAAGGTATATCTGAATAAAATTAAAAAGGAAATTAAATATCCAAACAGCACAAAAAAAACAACAAACAACACTTTTTTGGACACCAGTGTTTTCGAGATTTACACTTTTTAAAATAATCTGCCAACTATTTTGTTTTTGAACAAAAAAACACATAATTTTTTCACGTTTTTTAACACTTTTTCACAAAATCATAATAAAAACAAAATGCTTACCGGTATATCTAGAGCGTATAGCAATCCAATTTCTTTGAAATATCATCTCCTATTTTGGGTATCTTATTTTATGATCAATTTTATACGCTGGGGAAGCTATTTTGGGGATTATACCTATTCCTTAAAATCCAACCTAGTAGAATTTCCTATTCATATACTATTAGTTTATTTCAATATTTTCTACTTAATCCCAAAATTTATTCTAAAGAGAAAATTCTTGCTATATGTAATTTTCTTATCGCTTGCGCTAGTTATGGTTTATGTGGTAAGAACTGGACTCAATTTCTTTTTAGTTACCAAAAACATTTGGCCTGAAGCTATTGGAAGTCAAAAAGCATTCAGCTTTAATCACATTTTGGCAGTAATCATAGGAGAACTTTATGTAGTAGCACTGGTCACTGCTATAAAGCTAACTGCAGACTGGATTACCGAACGTAAAAAGAATGAATCACTTAGAGAGCTTCAATTACAAACAGAATTAAAATATTTAAAATCTCAAATTCAACCTCATTTTTTCTTTAATACATTAAATAATCTTTATGCTTTAATTATAGAGAAGTCTGAAAAAGCTTCTGATGTTGTTTTAAAATTATCAGAAATCATGCAATATGTACTTTATGATGTTAAAGAATCAAGAATAGGTCTACTTAGTGAAATAAATTATATCCATAGCTATTTAGAATTAGAAGAGCTAAGGCATGGAAATAAAGTAACTTCAAAAATTGAAATTAAAGGAGATATCGATGATGTTAAGATTCCACCGCTATTACTTCTTCCGTTCATTGAAAATTGTTTTAAGCATGGAGCAAAAAATAATGACGATATTGCTTTAAGTATTTATTTTGAAAATTCCGAAGATGAACAGCTTATCTTCAAAGCAAAAAACAATTTTAATCTACATAATGAGATCATTAAAAAGCATGGCATTGGGATTGAAAACATTAAAAGACGGTTAGAATTACTATATAAAAATAAATATTTATTAGAAACCAAAATTATAGATGATACATATAATGTATTATTAAAAATCCCCATTTTATGATCATTAGATGCATAATAATAGATGACGAGCCATTAGCCATAAAGGTAATAGAATCGCATTTGGCTGAATTTAAAAATATAGAATTAGTTAATTCTTTTGATAATCCATTAGATGCTTTACAAACTATTGAAAGTGGAAACATAGACGCAGTTTTTTTAGACATTAATATGCCCGGAATGAGTGGATTGGACTTTATCAAAAACAGTCGACATGATTACCAAATCATTATTACTACTGCTTATCGTGAATATGCAGTAGAAAGTTTTGAATTAGATGTTCTCGATTATTTGGTAAAACCTATTCCCTTTAATCGATTTTTGAAAACGATTAATAAGTTAAATCAAGCTCTTAATCAAAATCAAGCTAAAAACGATGATTATATCGGAAACAAGGATCCGTTTATTTTCTTAAAGGTCGATAAAAAACTGGTGAAAATTTTATTAAAAGATATTCTATTTATTGAAAGCCTAAAAGACTACATCAAAGTTATTACTGTACAAGGTAATTATCTAGTTCATAAATCTCTTACAGGAATTACAGAAGAATTACCTAACTCTAATTTTATACGTGTTCACAGGTCTTATACCATAGCCATAGATAAAATAAAGTCGGTTGAAGGAAATTTGGTTGAGATTGGAACAAAAAAGATTCCTATTGGCCGTAACTATGTAAAGCATGTAAAAGAAACCATTTTTAATAACAATAAAGACTTACACGTCTAAAAAATCATTTAAATGATCACATTATCAACGCTTGACCTTATTCTAATATTTTCTTTTTTTACACTTACCCTGGTAATTGGAATTGTAGTTTCAAAAAAATCGGGAAAAAATACCAGCGAATTTTTTCTTTCCGGGCGCAACATGCCCTGGTGGCTTTTGGGATTATCAATGGTTGCTACTACGTTCTCGACAGATACTCCCAATTTGGTAACCGATATCGTTAGAAAAGGAGGTGTATCAGGTAACTGGGCCTGGTGGGCATTTTTGATCACAGGACTACTTACTGTATTTGTATATGCCAAGCTATGGAGAAAATCTAATGTAAACACCGACATCGAGTTTTATGATCTCAGATATGGAGGAAAACCCGCTCACTTTTTAAGGGGTTTTCGGGCCTTGTATCTTGGTGTTATTTTTAATGTTCTCGCTATGTCTGGAGTTACCTTGGCCGCTATAAAGATTAGCCAGGTAATGCTTGGACTTGATCCTTTATATACCGTAGGAATTGCAGCATTAATCACTGTTGTTTTTAGTGCTGTCGGTGGTTTTAGAGGAGTAGTGTATACAGACTTCGTGTTATTCTTTACAGCAATGGTGGGAGCCATTGGCGCTGCTTATTATTGTATTAACCTTCCTGAAGTAGATGGTATCACAAACTTAATTGCGCATCCGCAAGTTATCGATAAAATCTCCCTACTACCCGATTTTGATAATACAGAATTATTAATCACATTATTGATTATCCCACTTGCAGTACAATGGTGGAGTTCATGGTACCCTGGTGGAGAACCTGGTGGGGGCGGATACATTGCACAACGTATGCTTGCTGCAAAAGATGAAAACCATGCGATAGGTGCAACTTTTTTCTTTAACATTATGCATTATGCAATACGTCCATGGCCATGGATTTTAGTTGCTTTAGCTTCTTTGGTACTATATCCTAAAGATGATATCAATACTATGGAAGCCGCAAAACATAATTATGTAGAAATGCAAAAGTTAGAAAGTACCAGAACATTAACAGATGAAGAAAAAGAACAAATGGATACGTATTACTTTGCTTCTGAAGGATTAACAGCTATACGGCAAGCTTTTCCCGAAGATAAGGTACAAAAGGATAAAATCGGTCACGATTTGGCGTATTCGGCTATGCTTACGAGATTGCCCTCTGGTTTATTGGGTCTGGTATTAGCTTCTCTAATCGCTGCTTTTATGTCGACAATATCAACACACCTTAATTGGGGATCTTCTTATATCGTTAACGATTTTTATACGCAACAGGTCAATAAAAATGCCTCAGAAAAAGAATTGGTAAGAGTTGGAAGAATTTCTACAGCCGTTTTAATGATCATAAGTACAATTTTAGCTCTCAAACTAACCAATGCTAAACAAATTTTTGACTATATCATTATGTTTGGTGCCGGTACCGGATTAATATTTATTTTGCGTTGGTTTTGGTGGCGTATTAATGCCTGGAGTGAAATCTCTGGTATGTTTGCGTCTGGTATTGTTTCTGTTATTTTCAGTTTAGAATCGGTTAACCTTGCTTTATTTGAAGAAGGAATCCTACCGGGATGGTCCAAATATCTTCTCGTCGTTGGTATCACAACAGTCATCTGGTTAGCGGTAACTTTTTTTACAAAACCAGAAGACAATAAAGTCTTATTCAATTTTTATAAAAAAACACAACCTGGAGGACCGGGTTGGAAAACTACGATCAAAGCTGCTAAAGCACAAAAAGAAAATATACAATCCGATTTCAGTACATGGAGCGTTCCTTCAGGTATTTTGGCCATGTTAGTGGGTTGTGTTTTGATCTATGGAGTACTTTTTGCTACCGGATATTGGATCTATGGCAGATATACTCTTGCCATTATTTTAACCATTGTGGTGATCGCAGCTACTTATATTTTAAGTAAGTTGTGGAAGAAAATTAAAACCACTATTTTGTAAGTTTTAAGCTTACAAATAATGAATAAATCTATATTATTTTCACTATTCGTGTTTCAAACTTTATTCTTGGCTGGCCAGGAGCAACTATTTACACGACAAGATACGTTACGGGGATCAATCACTCCTGAACGTGAATGGTGGGATCTAACTTATTATCATTTGGATATTAAAATAGATCCTGATCGCAAATATATCTCTGGTAAAAACACGATTCACTACGAGGTCCTAAAAAAACATGATGTCATACAAATAGATCTGCAGCCACCTTTAAAAATTGAAAAAGTACTACAAGATGGTAGAAAACTAGAAGTGAAATCAGAGGGTAATGCACATTTTATCACACTTTCAAAAGCACAAAAAAAAGGAAAACACAACAGCATTGAAGTTTACTACAGCGGAAATCCAAGAGAAGCAGTTCGTGCACCATGGGATGGCGGAATTTCCTGGAAAAAGGATAGTAACGGCAACCATTTTGTCGCCTCTTCGTGCCAGGGATTAGGTGCCAGTATTTGGTGGCCGAATAAAGACCATATGTATGACGAGGTTGATAGCTTACTCATTAGCGTAAATGTACCCAAAAACCTGATAAACGTTTCTAATGGCAGGCTACGTGAAGTAGAAGAGCATGATGATCATACTAAAACATTTCATTGGTTTGTAAGTAATCCCATCAATAATTATGGTGTGAATGTCAATATAGGGGACTATGTACACTTTGGAGAAAAATATGAAGGAGAAAAAGGAACGCTGGACATGGATTATTATGTATTAAGAGATAATCTGGAGAAAGCAAAAAAACAGTTCAAAGATGTTCCCAAAATGATGAAAGCTTTTGAGCATTGGTTTGGTCCCTACCCCTTTTACGAAGATAGTTTTAAGCTGGTTGAAGTGCCATACCTGGGAATGGAACATCAAAGCTCAGTAACTTATGGCAACAAATATCTTAATGGGTATCTAGGGAATGACCTTTCTGGTTCAGGATGGGGCATGAAATTCGATTTTATTATTATTCATGAAGCCGGACATGAATGGTTCGCCAATAATATCACGTATAAAGATGCTGCAGATATGTGGATCCATGAAGGGTTTACTGCTTATTCTGAAAATTTATTTCTTGATTATTACTACGGGAAAAAGGCTGCCTCAGAATACGTTATCGGTACTAGAAGAAATATTCAAAATGACAAACCGATTATTGGTACGTACAACGTTAATCATGAAGGATCTAGCGATATGTATTATAAAGGAGCAAATATGCTGCATACGCTAAGACAACTTTTAGAAGATGATGAAAAATGGCGATCCATCTTGAGAGGGCTTAATAAAAGTTTTTATCATCAAACCGTAACCACAAAACAAATAGAAGATTATATTAGTACAGCTACACAAATTGATCTTACAGAGTTTTTCAACCAATATCTTAGAACTACCAAAATACCTACTCTAGAATATAGTTTCAGTGAAGGAAAATTAAGATACAGGTATACCAATATTATAGAAAAATTTGACATGCCTGTCCGTATTTTTATAGATGACGAAACAAAATGGATACGACCTAATGCAGCGTGGCAAACTATAGATCTCAAAGGCAATGAATTAAGGGTAGATCCTAACTTTTATATTCATATAAAATCGCTACCATGAAAATATATTTCCCACAATGGCAAGGTTCTGGTAAAGGAAAATCTATAGCATCGGGTGCAAAAGCAATTTTAGATAATATAGATGACCCCGAGTTTATCAAAATTCCTCTTTCAACAATTGAAGCCGGAGAAAACGGAATCCAAAAGTACTGTATCAATAATTATGATGCCATTTTCGGGCAATTATTGCGTTTAAAAAAACAAATTAGCGATAGCGAACCTAAAACCCTAAAGATTATAGGTGGTGATTGTGGTTTAGAAATCGTTCCTGTTTCTTATCTAAATCAAAAATATCCTAACCTTGGCGTGATTTGGTTTGATGCCCATGCCGATATTAACAAACCATGCGACTCCCCCAGTTGTAATTTTCACGGAATGCCTTTACGTACATTATTAGGTGAAGGAGAAGAACAAATGAACGATCTTTTGTTTTCAACTATTGATGCGTCACAAATTCATTATGTAGGACTAAGAGATATTGATAATGCTGAAAAAGATAGAATTGATCAAGGAAATATTTATGCTCCGGCTAATATCAACATCCAAGATCTGATCACTACCTTAAAATCAAAAAAAATTTCACACCTATATCTCCATTTCGATTTTGATTGCCTAGAACCCTATGAGTATGACAAAACGTATTATCACGTTGATAACGGATTAAAAATAAAAGCTGCCGAAGCATGCATTGAAGCTTTAAAAGATAACTTTAATGTAGTAGGGAGTAGCGTACTAGAATCTATAGCTACTATTCCTTCAGAATTGAGGCCGATACATAACATCATTAATTTGTTAATGAAAAACTAGGATATGAAAGTAAAAGTAGGTGTAGTACAAGACAGTCCTGTATTCTTTGATAAGGAACAGACTATCAAAAAACTAGAACGTCTTACAAAGAAATATACTAAAGAAGGCTGCGAACTACTTGTTTTCCCAGAATCATTTATACCTGGATATCCAAGAGGTTTCTCTTTTGGGGCAACTGTTGGAAGCAGAACCGAAGAAGGAAGAAAATTATTTTCAGAATATTATAATAATAGTATCGATCTTGAAGGTAAGGATCTAAAAAGGTTAGAGAAGCTATCTAAGTCACAGAATGTCTACTTAGTCATAGGAGTAACTGAAAAACAAGAGATAAATGGAAGTTTGTATTGCTCTATGCTTTACATTTCTCCCAAACTAGGTTTACTGGGAGTTCATAGAAAAATTAAACCTACCGGAACAGAACGCCTTATTTGGGGAGAAGCTGCAGGCGAATCATTAGTTACTTTTACTACTAAAATTGGAAGGTTAGGAGGTCTTATTTGCTGGGAAAATTATATGCCGCTTGCCAGAATGGCAATGTATCAAAAAGGTGTTGAAGTTTATATTGCTCCAACCGCAGACTCACGTGAAGAATGGACTGCAACCATGAAGCATATTGCTTTAGAAGGAAGATGTTTTGTATTAGGCTGCAATCAATACTATACAAAATCTATGTACCCAGATAAATATCAGCCCTTTGTCAAAAATGAACTCGAAGACATGTGTCCAGGCGGCAGCGTTGTCATCTCTCCGCTAGGCAAAATTATTGCAGGACCGCTTTTTGGAGAATCCGGTGTTTTAACTGCAGAACTGGATCTGGAAGAAATTAAGCATAGCAAACTAGATTTTGATGTGATTGGCCACTATGCCAGAAATGATATTTTTAATTTAGATATCGAAAATCAACCTGAAACAAAAGTTGAAAATAATAATACAAAAATGTAAAAGTTATGAAGGCAATCTCATTTTTAATAATACTTGTTTTTGTGAGTAGTTGTAAGCAAAAATCAAATACTATAATATCAACAGCTGAAGAATCAAAGAAAGAAATCAAAACCCAGGGTAAAGTATCTTCTATGGTAAAAGAGCTGATTGAATTTGCTCAGATTACCTATAACAAAGATTCGGATATGAATCAATTACTTCAAGCCAAAAAAATCGATACCAGTGGAGTTGTAACAGATATCAGTTTAAAAAAGGGGGGTAATATGGTTAAAGAAGTCATGAAATCGGGAGAATCTCAAGATGCACCCTTTTTTGAAGTTGCAAATTCAAATAAGATCATACTTCTAGCCACAAGTAGTGGGTATTCGGGACCTATTTGGGCAAAAATACTCATAGATAAAACCACATTAGAAATTCAAAAAGTTCAATTTGATCATCAAAGTGAATCAGAAGGATACGGCGCTGATGTGGTTCTAAGTTCGTTTGAAAATAAATTTACAGGCTCGAAAATATCTTTTACTTCGAATACATTTGGTTTAACACAAGACAAAAAGATGATAATTAAAGGAAATCAAAAGATAGACGGTATATCTGGCGCCACCATAACTAGTGAGGCCGTAGTAAGAATGTTGAATAATGATTTACTTACCTACAAGAATTATCTGGTGGATCAAATGAATACCAAAAACTGAAACTATGAATCTTTTTATAATCAACAGAACATATAATTAAACAACACCAAGGTAAACAATGACCGACGACCTTCCTCAATTAAAAACCAAAAGACTATGGTTACGCAAAATTGACCAAAATGACAGTAAAGCAATTCGTTTCTTAAGATCAAACAAAACGGTTAATCATTATGTAAAACGACCTGAAACGCAAACACTACAAGAAGCAATTGATTTTATAGATAAGATTAATAACGGAATTAACAAACAAGATTGGCTTTTCTGGGGAATCTCTACAATAGGTAATCCAGAGCTTATTGGTACTATTTGTTTATGGAATTTCTTTGATGATAGGAAAGTAGCAGAAGTAGGATATGATTTGCATCCAAAGTTTCAAAGACAAGGAATCATGAATGAAGCTTTACGTTGCATCCTAAATTACGGATTTGAAACGCTTAATCTTGATCAAATTGAAGCGTATACTCACAGGGAAAATGAATCTTCAAAAAAACTATTGATCAAAAATAATTTTGTTCTTATTCTTGATAGAAAGGACAATGAAAATGAAGATAATATCATATTCGCGGTTAAAAACTTTTCAAAATAAAAACAGAAAGTAGAACTTGCTTTCAAACGCTATTCTCGTTTTTATTTCTTTCTTTTTTACTTATTCAATTTGCAAATGCCCAAAAAAGTAAAAAAGAATATAGAATGACTAACATTTGGGTAAAACAAGAAAAAATGTGGAAACGGGCGGGATTTCATGATGGTGAAATAAAATGATGATCACTGTATATTCTTATACTCATTGTTTCAATAAAGATGCTATCTTTATTCTAAAATTAAAACCAACCAGAATAAGACCGTAGCTCTATGCAACTGATTTCTGAAGTAAAGATATCTGAGAAAAAATCACTTCAATTATTTAAAGGGGACTTAACCAGCATCCCAGACGAACACAAAATTGATTTTTTGGTACTTTCAGCATTTCCTGATAATTATGCTCCTATTACCACATCATTGATAGGGGCACTGCACCGTAAAGGGCTATCGGTGGATATGTTATCGCAAAATAAAGAAATAGATTTAAGGGCCTACTCACATTGCTGGATTTCCAGGAAGTTTAAATATCCAAATATTGAGAGAATCTTATGTTTTGAACCCGAGCCAGATCCGGCAGCCAATCCGTATTCACAAATTGCAGAAATATTCCAGAGCCTTACGCTAATCTCTAAAAGTCATTCGATCAAAACCATTGCTCTGCCACTATTAATGACCGGTGAACAAAACTATGATGTAGACAAAGTAATTAAAGAACTGGTAAATACCTGCTTATTATGGTTAGAAAAAGAGCCTTTTGAGACGATCAAAATTGTAGAAATCAGTGACGAGAAAGTCGCTTTGTTAAAAGCTGCTTTTAAGGAAAAACATAAGCGCTATCATAAGGCCAAAATCTTTAATGACTACGACTTTTTCATAAGCTATAGTAGAAAAAATGAACAAGAGGTCGAGATCATTAGAAAAGAACTTGGTGACACTTTTAATCTGTTTATCGA
This sequence comes from Aquimarina celericrescens, assembly GCF_042682765.1. Taxonomy (NCBI): domain Bacteria; kingdom Pseudomonadati; phylum Bacteroidota; class Flavobacteriia; order Flavobacteriales; family Flavobacteriaceae; genus Aquimarina; species Aquimarina celericrescens. The sequence continues at coordinate 828,467 of NZ_JBHUHY010000002.1, forward strand.
CACTCAAGACATCGATGTAGGCACTAACTGGCTGGATAAAATAAACATGGCAATGGCGAGCTCAAAACGTTTTATTGTCTGCTTGTCTGATACGTATGTACAATCCAAAGTATGTAAATACGAATATTCTTTTTGTAATTTAAAGTATATACAAGAAGGTGGTGATACTGTACTGCCGCTGTATCTTTATTCTGCAGATTTACCCTTTGAGATGAGCATTCTTAATTTTTATAATGCGAGAGAGGGAAATGTAAAGAAAGTTGTAGATTTTTGTGAGATGATACGTTCAAAATATGTATAGCAATAAATTATAAGTATCCTTTTTGAAAGGGGATTATGTTAATTACTATTCATGTTTATTGCATTTTTGAGCTAATAAGTATGAATTAAGCTTTTAGTATATACTCTAAATGTTTTTAAGTAGTTATATATTATGAGTACATCTACTGGTAAGTATATTTAATTGTTAGCCAACATATCAAGCAACCAACGAAAATCATAGAAAAAAGCAAAATCAATACAAAAATTTGGAAACTCATATACCGTAGAGTATATTAGTGCAATGATAAGGTCAGAAAAAACAAGACAATTAATAATTGAAAAAACTGCTTCTATATTCAATAAAAAGGGATATACAGGAACTTATTTGTCCGATTTGACTAATGCTACTGGATTGACAAAAGGCAGTATTTATGGCAATTTCAAAGATAAAAACGAAGTCGCTTTAGAAGCTTTTAAATTTAATTATAAATTTCAGACTCGCCAAATAATTAACAAAATTGAAAAAGAAAATAATTCAGCAAATAAATTAATTGCATTTCTAAATCATTATAAAACATCATTTAAGCCAATTTTTAAAAATGGAGGTTGTGCAATATTAAATACTGCGGTTGATACTGATGATGGAAATGAATTATTAAAAGAAGAAGTTATAAAAACAATTCATAACTGGCATAAAAAAATTGTATCAATTTTAATTGAAGGAGTTAATAAAAACGAACTCAAAGAAATAGATATCGACCTATTTTCGTATCGAATGATTTCTATAATTGAGGGTAGCATTTTATTGGCAAAGACATTGAACAAACCAGAGATTTTATTAAATAACTTAGAATATCTAGAGACAGAAATTCTACAATTAAAACAGGAGTAAAAAAAATTTAATCATCCATATACCTTACGGTATATGACAAAACTATAAACATGAAAAGAGTAGTAATAACAGGACTAGGGGCAATTACACCTATTGGAAAAAATGTAGAACAGTATTGGGAAAATTTGTTGAAAGGAGTTTCTGGAGCAAATAAAATAACCCGTTTTGATGCGAGTAAATTTAAAACTCAATTCGCTTGTGAAATAAAAGACTATGACGCTTTAAACTATTTTGACCGTAAAGAAGCTAGAAAATTAGATAGGTTTAGTCAATATGGATTAATTTCAGCTGAAGAAGCCATCAAAGATGCTAAACTCGATTTTTCAAAATTGGACACTAATAGAATTGGCGTAATCTTTTCGAGCGGAATTGGAGGCTTTGAAACCTTTGAAAAGGAAATAATCGATTATACAAATAACAACTTTAATCCACGTTTTAATCCGTTTTTTATAACAAAAATAATATCTAATGCCTTGTCTGGTATAATATCAATTAATAATGGACTAAGAGGTGTAAACTATTGCCCAGTTACCGCATGTGCTTCATCAACACAAAGCATAATTCAATCCTTTAATTATATCAGATTAGGAAAAGCAGATATTATTATAGCTGGTGGTTCAGAAGCACCAATTACAGAATCTTCGATTGGAGGATTTAACGCTATGAAGGCAATGTCCACCAATAATGAAAATTATAGTTCAGCTTCAAAACCATTCGATACAAATAGAGATGGTTTTGTTGTTGGAGAAGGTGCAGGAGCTTTAATTATAGAAAGTCTTGATTCGGCATTAAAAAGAAATGCGAAAATTTATGCCGAAATTATTGGTGGTGGAGAAAGTTCGGATGCTTATCATATAACTGGAACGCATCCCGAAGGACTTGGAGCATATTTAGCCATGGAAAACGGAATAAAAGAAGCCAAAATAACACCAAATGAAATTGATTATATAAATGCACACGCCACATCTACAGGCTTAGGAGATTTATCTGAAATTAAAGCAATCGAAAAACTATTTAAATCGAATATTGACAAAGTACAAATTAGTGCGTCCAAATCTATGACAGGACATTTATTAGGCGGAACAGGTGCTATAGAAGCAATATCGACTTGTTTATCCGTGAAAACAGATTTGATACCACCAACAATCAATACAACAAAAATTGATGAAAATATTCTGAAGGAATTAAACCTGTCATTAGGAGAAAAGTCTTCGAAAAAGGTGAATTATGCTTTAAGCAACAGTTTTGGATTTGGAGGTCATTGTTCAGCAATGATAATCAAAAAATACGTTGGCTAACATGTATATAAAAAATAGGGCAAAAAGTACTTAAAGTAACCAAAAGTGGAGCTATTAGATGGAAATCCTATTACTGGGTATATTTAACAGCAGCTTTAAAAGGAAAATATGTAGCAATTGAAGAGCTGGGAAACGGTATTTGGAAAGTCTATTATAGAAATGTATTTTTAGGTTTCTTTGATCAAAGAAACCTAAGAAAGAAACAACAAGCAACAAACAACAAGAATAGAAACTAATTTAGTGTAAATACCTAATCTTTAACTTGTGTAAACTATGTATATTAACGTACATTTTGTACAATGGAAATTGAAAGCCTAAAAATATCTATCTTCGATTCAATTAGAGAAATTTTATATGAAGAATTTTATCTCTAACCTATCTTCAGGAAAAGCTGCGATGGTTGTCGGTGTTGCATTTATAACCTCGGTTCTTATCTTAACCCTAATCGATGATTTTCTTTTAGCAAATTTTGTTGTGCCTGGAGATACAGCAGCATTATCAGCCGATATTGAGGCTATCGGAAAGCTATTTGGTTTTGCCGTTGTTGGTTATCTTCTTGTACTTGCCCTTGATTCTATTATTGGTTTGGCACTCTATATAGTGCTTAAGCCTGCCAATAAGAACCTAGCGTTGCTTACAGGAGTTCTTAGGCTGCTATATGCTTTTACTTTGGCAATTGGAGTTTTTGCTCTGGCATTTTATATTATCGATGTCTACAGCTATGCATTTATAAAACTTTTGGGATATATTTTTTTTGCCATACATATCCTTGTACTCGGTTATTCGGTTTTTAAGTCAGGATACATACCGAAAAGCCTTGGCATATTATTGATCTTTGCATCTCTAACGTATATTATTTTTTTTATTGACACTAATCTATCCAAAACAATTATGCTGAGTATTATGTCAATAATGGCCATTGCCGAACTTTCACTAAGTATCTGGTTGATTGTGAAAAGAAATGGACTACCTGAGAATGAGTAATTAAACAAAAAACACACCAAACAATATGCTACTAGCAGGAAAGCTTAATGGCCTGAACTTCTCGGTTTTTTAAAAAGTTTTAGATTCTTTCCTGTTCTCCGTAAAAAAAATTAATCCGCTGTACTGCGTGACTCACTTCTTGACAATATATTGACAAAAAAAAACGTATTAAAAGTGCCTTTCTAAGCTTACTTAGCAATCTCACTAGATTAAAAACAAGTGTTGATGAGATCCTGAATCGAGTTCAGGATGACATCATCATACTTTTGGGTATTTTGCTTTAAACCAAAAACTTAATCGATTATTATTCATCCCAAAGCTTATTTTTATACTTCTGGCGTAACATTTAAGAAAATATTCAAACTTAATTAACAGATATACTGTATTTTAGTGGTAATATTTTAGCCTCAGCCACTAGTTAACCAATTTAATTACCCCACAACTCATGTTACCCAAACACACACTATCGTCAATTATCCTAATGCTCATTATGATACAGGGCATTACCGCACAAACAAACGGGATTAGTAATAAATCCTCTAAGACCAAATCAACGCCTTTGGCGTTTATACAACAACATACGCTTACTTCTAAATTTCTTGAGCAAGAGGTAGCTATAGACATCTACCTTCCTAAAACCTATGCTGAAGATTCTAATTTACACACCTATCCCTTGATTGTATTGTTAGAAAATGAATTCTTCTATCAAATAACCGGGGTGGTAAAACACCTTAGTTCTGTAAGCAGTATGCCTGAAGCTATTGTGGTGGGCTTTCCCAAAGGTTTTGAAAAATTTTATGCCCCAAAGGTGTATACCAATAATAGTAATTTTTGGCCAAAGAGCTGGAAACAAATGCCTTTTGATGGAGCTCCTGATAAATTTGTTGATTTTTTTAAAGAAGAGCTTTTTAAATATATGTCAGAGCAATATCGAATTGCAGACTATAAAATGATTGTTGGCACCTCTCCCACTTCTGCATTTCCATTACATGCTTTTTGTAAAGCTCCCAAACTGTTTCAGGCACATGTTGCCATTGCTGCAGGAGATATATTGGGTATGGGATATCAACCTGGAGAAACATTTATAGATGCCATCATTGAAAGTATTAATAACAACCAAGGTTATAAAGCACACCTTTATATTACTTCTGCAGATGATGATGCAGACTATGATGCGACTATTGGAAAAAACTTAGAGGAGCTAGAACGGCAAATGTCTGCTTTTACAACGTCAAACTTAAAATTAAAGGCAGAAGTCTTTCCCAACGAAAGCCATTATGGGGTCGTACTACCCGCCTTTATTTCTGCCATGGAAACATTTTTCCCGAAAGAACGATGGAATCCGGATTTCAGAGATTTTGAAAAGGAACCAGGAAATATGCTTACTAGTATGGACACTTATTACCATGAATTATCTGAAGAATATGGATATACCATATTGCCCAAAGCAGAACGCTGGAACAGTGGAAATAGTTTGCAAGCCAGCGCGAATAGATTATTAAGGCAAAAGAGGTACGAAGAATCTATACAGGTTTATCGCCGCTTAGTGACATATCGACCAAAATCAGCTCAGGCACATAGTATGCTAGCCTCTGCCCTTGAGGCCAATAACAATCTTGAAGAAGCATTAGTTATACACAAGAAGGCAATAGCGTTGGCTAAACAATACGATAATGGACACCTTCAATACTATACGGAACATATGAAAGAAATAGCTTCTAAAATTGAAGGCTCGAAAGAATAATTTTAGATGGTATACAAGAGACATTTGTATCAGTTCTATTGTAAATGCATTATGTATTGAGTACTATATTTTATTCGTTTCCTTTCTGTTTTTCAACACTTCTTAAACGATTATTACTTTTTTTTGATTTTTTTTCACTTGCGTGTAACAATTCATAAACTTCTGCATCAAAGGAAAAATTAAATCAAAAAAATAGAACATGAAAACGTTTAAGATCACCCTTGTACTATTAGCAATTGTAAGTTTAGGATATAGTCAGACGCCTGCTATCATATCTCAAGTTATCGGAAAGGGAACTCCAATATTATTTTTACCAGGTTTTACTACTCCGGGATCTATCTTCAACGAAACGGCAGATCGCTTAACCATAAAAAATGAGGCACACTTTATTTCGTATGCCGGTTTTAATGGTAACGCAGCTATACCTATTACAGACAAAACACCCTGGTATAATACTATTAGAGAAGAACTAGTCGCATACATCAAAAACAATAACCTTGAAAACGTTACTATTATAGGTCACAGTATGGGAGGCAATCTGGCAACCGATCTTGCCGCGATATTACCTGATACAATAACCAACCTCATCATTATCGATGCCATCCCATGCATGAGAGAACTCATGATGCCAGGGGTACCTGCTAGTACTTTACACTATGAAAGTCCGTACAATATGCAAATGATAGCTATGGAAGACGCTCAATTCAAGCAAACTGCTACCATGATGTCACAAAATATGACTAATAATAAAGATAAAGTAGAAACTTTAATCAATTGGATTCTCGAGGCTGATCGTAAAACCTATGTTTATGGCTACACAGATTTATTAAAACTGGATCTGCGGCCAGTATTGGATAAAGTGACTGCGAAAACTTTAATTTTAGGAGCATCATTTCCTACCGTGGAAGTTGCAAAATCAAATTATGAAAAACAATACGCCAAGTTGGCGAACAAAACTATTTCAATGGCTTCAGAAAGTAAACATTTTATTATGTTCGATCAGCCAGAGTGGTATTACGCCCAAATAAATGATTTCCTAACCCATGAGTAAAAAGAACCAACAACTTTTTGAAAGCATATATAAGCAGTGCTTTCCTATGGTATTGCAAATGTGCCTGGGTTTTATGAAAGGTGATAAAGATTTGGCCAACGACTTGTCTCAAGAAGTGTTTATTAATATCTGGAATGCTATCGATCGCTTCAAAGGTCAATCCACTCATAAAACCTGGGTATATCGAATCACAGTAAATACTTGTCTTCAGTATATCAGAAAAGAAAAGAAGAAAAACAAATTGTCTATAGAAAAAATATCTCATGTATTGATAGACGAATCAAAAAGTGTAGATAACGATCATAATAAAAGTTTATATCGTGCCATAGGTAAGTTAGAAGAATTGGATCGATTACTAATCATGATGGTACTAGAGGACCAAGATTATGAAAATATATCTCGTGTTTTAGGGATCAAACCTACTAACGTTAGAGTAAAAATTCATAGAGTAAAAAAACGACTTAAAAAAATATTAGACCATGAGTAAAGATTTCAAAGAATTGCAAAACGAATGGCAAAAGGACAAAGAAAACATAGAACATACACCAGGAATAATGAACAATATCTTATCTTCAATAAAGAAGAAAAAAAATATTACAGTTCGTTTTCAATATGGAAATATTGTTGTACTTCTCATTACTATGTTAGGAATTTCTGCTTTTTTCTATTATGTGGCCCCTGTTAAGGAAATACTAAGTAGAATTGGAGTAGGTTTAATGATTGGTGGATTATTAATAAGAATAGCAATTGAATTGACTAGTGTTTTAAAATCAAAAAAGGTAATTCTAGTAGACAGCGTATTAAAAACCACCGAAGACATTATTGCCTACTATACATATAGAAAAAAAATCCATGGACCGGTGACGATTATCATTTTAGCCTTATATACCATTGGTTTTTTTATGATTACACCAGAGTTTAGTCTTTACTTCACTATATGGCAAATGATTTTTATTGACGTCTCTTATATTATTGCTGCTTGTATTTTTATCCCGATTATTAGAAAAAGTATAAAGCGTGAAGTACAAACTTTGTTAGAAATTATTGAAATGAAAGAAAAGATGATGAATGAAAATATCTAATGAAAATTCTTATTTGTCCGCAATGCATCTAAGCATATAAGCTTTATTACGGTTACCCGTAATAAATATCAAAACTATTGTAGTAACTTCCTTATCTGAAAAATTCTTTTCGAATTATATAAAAAAAATGGTAGACAAACACAATAGACTTAAGGATTTAGAAGAGTATCTTATCATGGATACTCCACCCGAAAAAGAGTTGGATGAGTTAGCACAAATTGCATCTGCTATTTGCGATACCCCGATATCCTTAATTTCTTTATTGGATGATACGCGTCAATGGTTCAAGGCAGTAAAAGGATTAGAAGTGACACACACACCCATTGAACAAGCATTTTGTAGATTTACTCTTGATCATCCTGAAGAAGTTCTTGTTGTCGAAGATTCATGGCTCGATGATAGATTTAAAGAAAATCCTTTAGTCATAGGGGACCCAAACATTAGGTTTTATGCCGGAGCACCCTTGGTAACTCCTAAAGGTAATGTTTTAGGCACATTATGTATCATAGATAAAAAACCAAGGCGTATTTCTGACAATCAAAAAAGAGCCTTGCAATTACTAGCAAAAAAGGTAATGGATTTCCTTGATACTCGTAAGCTAATGATTCAACAGGCAAAAAAAATAAAGTTTGATGCTACACGATTAAAAAAGCTAACAGATCAGGTGCCTGCTATCATATTTCAATGTGAAACTACTACTCGTAAAAAAATCTCCGTTTCATTTGTGAGCGAAGAAATAAATAGAATGAAATTGGGTTTTGATTTACGGGAAACTATTGAAAATCCAGAACTTCTTTTCAATGTTATTTACCAAGACGATCTTCAGGATGTCAAAAATGGTATTTGGGATTCGTTCGTGAAAGAATCTACCTGGCAAGCCGAATTTAGGATCATGGATGCAGATCATAAGATTATTTGGATGAAAGGGATCGCCAAACCTGAAGTAAAACGTAACGGAAAGACAATATGGTATGGAATTCTTCAGGATATTAATATTCAGAAAGAATATGAGCAAACTATCGAACAAATTTCATTTGATATTTCGCATGTGTTACGCAAGCCGGTTTGTACCATGTTAGGATTAACCAGACTTATAAAAAATGAAGAGATCGATGCAAAATCGTTGAAAAAATACTCAAAATACATCGAGTTAGTTTCAGATGAGTTAGATAGTTTTACCAAAAAACTAAATGAAACGTATTACAACAAGAAAAAAAGAATGCACAAAATTCTTAGCCCAGAAAACTTATAAAAACCAGTGATCAGCTCTTTCAGAAATTTTATTTACTTGCAAACTCAGATCTGGGGGACTGTATTAAATAAAAAATCAAAATTAAACAAAATACTGCAACAATAGTTTGAAAACTATATCTATAGATAAGAAAATGTAGCTACATTTTCTTATCTATAGATTTGTTTATTTATTACCTTAAAACTAATTGTTATGCAGCTATTTAATTCTTCTATCTCTTTAAAATGTTTTGCAACATCCTTCTTTATGGCCTTATTTATTGCTTCTCCAATTTTAAGCAATGCTCGGATTTCAGAAAAACATTCGAATATTATCGATATTATATCGAATGGGGCAATAGCTTTTGCCTACCCGATGTCTAATATCAAAATTGATGGTGACACATCAGACTGGCCAAAAAATCTTACCAAATATTCAATAAATAAACTACCATATGGGCGGGGCCCAAAGGATCAAAATGATTTTAATGCTTATTTTCATGTTGGCTATAATACTTCTGAACAGTCTTTATATATTTTAGTTATAGTCACAGATGATTCATATGTAGTAGATACTTCAGAAGAATCAGATTGGAATACCCAAGACACCTTTAATTTCTATGTAGACCTGGAACATTCACCAGATGGATCTGGAATAGACTTATACCAGTATGGTGAAAACTATAAAGACACCAATAATCAATCTATAAGTTGGGATCCCTCAAAAACTAAAACCAACTGGAATAATATAGAAATAGTTTCTAAAAGAAAAGGTACTACCACTATTTACGAATGTAAAGTGAAAGGAAATAATAAACTAGCTGTAAATAAAACAATTGGAATTGATTATGTCTTTATCGATAAAGATGTAGATGATGCTGAAGGTGATAATTCTTTTATAGCTTGGGGTAATGGTGGAGGAAAAAGCTCTGGACCAGGAAGATTAGGAGATGTGATCCTAATGAAAGAAAAGAAAAATTCGGCAACTATAACTGGTCAATTAAGATGGAAAAATGATACCCTTAAAAAGTTCCCTAATAAAATTCGTTTTACAAATATTGATCATCCAATGCTCTGGACACAGGTCGTGATCGATTCTATAGGAAATTACAAAACAGAGCTCCCTTTTGGTGAATACAGCGTATCTCTAGCAAACAGTATTATATATCTGGATCGAGATATTATAAAAATTAATAAAGAAAATGTAGAAACAAAAATCACGGTAGATGCCAAAACTAAAAAAGAAAGTTATGATTTAGAATTAGTCAAAAAAGCTAATCCAAATTTGATTGGGGAAAAAGGCATATTAAAAGATTTTGATCCTCAAAAACCTGAAGCTATAGATAATTTCATCAAAACATATCAGGATTATTATGAAATTCCTGGAGTATCACTGGCTCTTATCAAAAATGGAAAAATGATGTATCATAAAACCTATGGCGTCAAAAACACATTTACAAAAGAAGAAGTAGATGAGAACACATTATTTGAAGCTGCTTCAATAACAAAACCTGTATTTGGATTTGCTGTTATGCGATTAGTAGAACGTGGCTTGATTGATTTGGATAAACCTTTACACCAATATCTCCCATTTGAAGAAATCGCACATGATGAACGTTATCAATTGATTACCGCAAGACATGTCTTAACACATAAAACAGGATTTCCTAATTGGGCGTATATGAACGAAGATGGAAAAATTGATATAAAATTTACCCCTGGTACGAAATACGGATATTCAGGAGAAGGATTTGAGTATCTAAAAAGAGTTGTTGCCCATATTACTCAAAAAGATATTAATGATCTCTTGAAAGATGAAGTCCTTCTACCATTAGGGCTAGAAAACACATATTTTTCAAAAAATGATTATTTGGCCAAGGTGGTTGCCAATGGACATTTTGATAGTATGCCAACCCAAGTTTCTTTGCCCGAAGAACCTGGTATGGCCTGGAGTATGCACACTGAAGCTAAAGCATTTAGCAATTTCTTACTGGGTTTATCTGATAAAAAAGGCCTTAAATCAGAAACCTATAAAGAATTGTTTACCACCCAGACTGAAATTCCAAAAGGAGATAACGATCCGGTACCCGATGAATATAAAAATTACTTTGGGTTAAGTATCAGTATTCAAAAATCACCATTTGGATTAGCTTTTGGCCATGGCGGCAATAACGGAGACTTTAAATGCCTCGCACTAATGTATCAGGATTTAGACATGGGATTTGTGGTATTCACCAATAGTAATACGGGCGATCAATTAAATGACGATCTTGTAGAATATTTAATTACTGGTAAAAGGAGTAAGAATAAATAGACATGCATAGATAATTTATAAAATCATAAAAAGGTATAAAACTCAATAATATCTTTTTAGGATTCTTGTTTTTACCATTTTGATAAATGAACTTAGCAAATCTCAAATTAGTATCTTGAAACCATAATTATGAATATCTAAGATTTGATGTCTGATAAACCCGAGTTATACTTCAAAAATGATAAGGACTGGAGAATTTGGTTACATCAAAACCATAATACCTCTGATGGTGTATATCTTATCTTCTACAAAGTAGACACAAAAAAGCCTAGTATGCGATGGGAAGAAGCTGTAAAAGTAGCCTTGTGCTACGGCTGGATCGATTCTACTGTAAAAAAACTAGATAAAGAACGTCGTAGACAATATTTCTGTCCCCGCAAGCAAAAGAGCGTTTGGAGCAAAGTGAATAAAAACTATATCGCTGATCTTATTAAAAATGATCTTATGCATCAAAGTGGTTTGAAGAGTGTTGAAATTGCAAAAAAGAATGGCTCCTGGACTGCTCTAGATGACGTAGAAAACGGAGTTATTCCTGAAGACCTCCAAAATGCATTTGACCACAACCCCAAGGCCTTTCAGAATTACCAAAACTTTTCCCGAGGATACCGAAAGAGCTACCTCTACTGGCTTAATCAGGCAAAACGGCAAGAAACACGCGATAAAAGAATTTTAGAGATCCTCAAACTTTGTGAGGCCAATCAGAAAAGTCGTGGTGACTGGGGCTAAAACTTATTTTCAAACCTATCTTACCGTACATATTCCATTAACACCACTTTAAGATAAATATCCATGTAAATCTTTATTTTCGATTTATAAAAATCGCTCACCATGCACAACCTAAATTTTGCTTATTCATTCAATGTAAAAAAGACTACATTCTTCGTTTTTTTCCTTTTGCTACTACTTCAAAGTTGTTCGAATAAGGAAACAATAAAATACGATATTGTAATTTCCAATATTAATATTATTGATTTAGAAGATGGAAGCATTTCGAAAAAAACTGTTTGTATCAGCGGTGGAAAGATCGTAGATCTTAAAGTTACAGATAGTCTAAACGATTATATTTCTGAAAAACATATGGATGGTTTGGGTAAGTTCCTGCTTCCTGGATTTTGGGATAATCATATTCATCTTAGAGGGGGTGATTCTCTAATTGAAGAAAATAAAAATCTGCTACCATTGTTTATTGCAAACGGTATTACGACAGTGCGAGACGCAGGAGGAGATTTAACTTCTGAAATATTACGATGGAGAAAAGAAATTAAAAATAACACAATAATAGGGCCTACCATCTATACATCAGGACCAAAACTAGATGGAGATCAAGCAACTTGGGCAGGCTCTTTGGTTGTAGCGTCTCAGGAGGATGTTACTAAAGCTCTGGATTCTCTGGAAAAAATACCTTCCGATTTTGTAAAAATCTATGACAGTCGAATTTCAAGAGAAAACTATCTCGAAGTTCTTAAACAAGCCAAAGAAAGAGGCTTAATTTCATCAGGTCATATGCCTTTTACAGTAGAACTTAATGAAGCTGTTACTTCGGGAATTGGAGCGGTTGAACATTTATATTATATCCTAAAAGGATGTTCTTCAAAAGAAAAAGAGATCACCCAAGCAATTATCAATAAAGAATTAAGCTTTTGGGATTCTATGGATCAATTAACGACTACTTATCATGACAGTACGGCACAAAAAACATTTCAATTATTAAATAATCACAATACTTATGTAGTCCCTACCCTTCATATTGGCAATGTGCTAAGCTATTTGGATGAAGTTGATCATACAAATGATCCCTATTTAGATATTATAGGGAAAGGTATTGTAAAAACTTATAACGGAAGAATTAAACGTGCTATTAGTGCATCGCCAGAGGCTCGAAAATCAAGAAAAGCATTAAACTCATTTTTTAAAAAGCTAACGAAGTCACTAAATAATGCTAATGTAAAATTGCTTGCGGGATCTGATAGCGGGGCTTATAACTCGTATACTTATCCAGGAATATCGTTGCATAAAGAGTTAGAGGCTATGGTAGCGGCGGGTTTGGATCCGCTAGAAGCTCTGCAAACTTCATCTTACAACGGATCCAGATATTTACAAAAAGATAAAGAGGTGGGTGTCATTGAAGTAAACAAAGTAGCTGATCTCGTAATCCTGAATAGTAATCCCCTGCAAGAAATCAAAAATACACGTGATATTTATCAGGTCATCAAAGGAAATAAAATATATGATCCGAAAGAAATTGCTAAACAATATGATTGCACTGAGTGCTTTACTATACTACCATAAAAACTAAAACGTTATGCACCTAGCACAAGTAAACATTGCCGAAATGATTGCTCCTATTAATGATCCCCTGATGATTGATTTTGTTAATAATCTTGACAGAATTAATGCTTTAGCCGAAGAAAGTCCCGGATTTGTTTGGCGCCTCAAAGGAGATGAAGGCAACGCTACAGCGATACGAGTTTTTGAATACGATTTCTTAATCATCAATATGTCTGTTTGGGAGAATATCGATACTTTATTTGATTTTACATACAAAACAGCACATGTAGAGATACTGAAACGTAAAAAAGAATGGTTTCATAACATGAAAAAGATGCATATGGCATTTTGGTATATCGAAAAAGGGCATGATCCAACGCCTGAAGAAGCCAAAGAAAGATTACATTACATAAGAAAACATGGGGAAACCCCTTATGCATTTACATTTAAAAGTAAGTACTCTATTGAAGATTTGAAAAACTATGAAACGAATACCAAGTAAAAAAAGAACACTCCGATTACGTAAGATTAAGGTGATTTTCTTTTGTTTCTATCTTATTGGGGTTTCTGCTGTAAAGGCACAGACAAAATTTGAAAGAGAATATCGCATTAATGCTGAAGAAGCTCCCAAAGCTGCAGTTACATTTATAAATGATGCTTTTGATGCACAAAAAGTGAAATGGTATGCCGAAGAAAGTCAGGATGGCAAAACCTTTGAAGCCAAAATCTGTTATTTAAAGATTAAACATAGCATTGAATTTGACATACTTGGTCATCTAATCGATGTCGAACGAAAAATTAAGTTTAAATCCCTAGAAAGAGAATTGAAGAATAAAATAATATCAACGCTTGACAATCTCTTTACAAAACATAAGATTATAAAAACTCAAATCCAATGGAAAGGAAATCCAGAAGAGTTATTACAATCTATAAAAAAGCAAGATAAAAATAACTTGCCGTATCAGCTTTATGAGATAGTAGTAAAAGCAAAAAAAGATACTGTCTTCAAAATGTATGAAATACTTTTTGACATTAATGGAAAAACGCAAAAAGTACTTGAGATCACTCAACGGCCTACCGATAATCTGGAATTTTAAAGGGAAAGAATGCTCGTCATATGAGAAAGGTTTTAGTCGTATTTTTATTTCTGGTTTTTGGTTATTCTATCAATGCTCAATCTTCTTTTTCAACAGGTATTTTACCTCGAGTACGAGTTTCGACCAAAGTAACAGAAAAATTAAAATGGGTGAACGGTATAGAATCAAGACAACTCTTTGTTGATGATATAAAGGACGAATCTCTTGACTATGAATATGTGCTCACAGACATATCGTCATTGCTCGCTTTGAAGATTGGAGCTCATGGAGCAATCAACTGGGGTTATTTATTAAGAATTGAAGGTGAAGAAATAATTCATAGGGCTATTCAACAATTTACTATCGTACAAAATTATGATCTGATACGATTGGGGCATCGCCTTGTCAGTGACCAAACATTTAGCCGAAATGAAGCACCAGAATTTAGACTACGTTACCGAATAGCTGTAGAAAAACCACTTTCGGGTAGTACCATAGACCCGGGTGAATTTTATTTTAAATTAAGTAATGAGTATCTTTTAAAGTTTCAAGATTCAGAATCGGATTTGGAAACTAGGATATTACCGTTTTTAGGGTATGAAATTAACAAAAAGAATAAGATAGAGTTAGGGTTAGACTACCGTTTGGATGGGCTATTGAAATCTGGTTCAGAAAATGATCTTTGGCTCAGTATGAATTGGTTCTATACAATGAAATGAACCGCAAATCAATCTAAGGCACGAATTGGGTTTTAACCATTTATTATCATAATTTCTTATGCAAAAGCTATAAATTTCACTACATAAATTTTTCTTCATGTCTGCAATCATAAAGATTAAACCCTTAGACTTTGTATGGGAAACTAGTGATCCCTTTTTATTTTGTGCGTATCACGAAGATCAATACCCCAAAGGAAACGGAAAACTTGGTCCCGATGCTTTATTAGAAGGTCATAACCTAGGTCAAGATTTCAATACAAAAGATGGTTGGCGCATGTATCATGGCACGAGGGTTCCCGGATTTCCAGCACATCCACATAAAGGTTTTGAAACCGTAACCATTGTTCAAAAAGGGTTGGTGGATCATTCTGACTCTTTAGGAGCTGCAGGCCGGTTTGGCAATGGAGATGTTCAATGGATGACTGCAGGTAAAGGTGTTCAGCATTCAGAAATGTTCCCCTTGTTAAATACAGAAAAAGAAAATCCTTTTTTATTATTTCAAATTTGGCTTAATCTTCCAAAAGATAAAAAAATGGTCGAACCTCATTTCAAAATGCTTTGGAATGAAGAAATACCACAACTACACTTAAAAGATAGTAATGAAAACAGCATTGAAATAACCTTGATAGCCGGAGAACTTCATGACACTAAAGCTCCTACTCCTGCTCCAGACTCTTGGGCCGCTAATCCAGCGAATGAGGTTCTTATATGTACTATTAAAATGGAACCAAACGCTGTTTACAAATTTCCAAAAGCTTCATCGGGAATCAATAGATCCATATATTTTTTTAAAGGTGATGAAATTACCTCTGAAGACTACACAATCCCGGTACATCAAGAAATTATTCTTAATGCAAATGAAGAAGTTGAACTTTCAAATGGAAATACTGAAGCCCATTTCTTAGTATTACAAGGTAAACCTATTAATGAACCTATTGTTAAACATGGTCCATTTGTCATGAATAGTCAAATAGAAATCAGAGAAGCTATCTCTGAATATCAACAAACAGAATTTGGGGGATGGCCATGGCCAAGTCACGATCATGTACATGATAAATCTGAAGGAAGGTTTGCTCTGTATCCAGATGGAACCAAAATCATCAAATAAGGTTAATGTCTTTTAGAAATCAATATTTAGGTTTTTTACGAAGTAAACCCTTAACAAATATAACACCGCAACTAGGAATACCCGCCTTTGATTTCGAAGAGTTGTCCAGAAGTTTATTGCCTGCAACTGGTATTGAAATTTTTATGAAGGATAATGAAGTATTGGGTAAACGCATTGAACGTTTCTTCGAATATGGTATCGAAAACTCTGATCGATACCAAATGATTGCAAAAAACATTCAGGTTTTTAAGGGTAAAATTACTATTGGCGAACTGGATTTTATTATTAAAGACTTATATCATAAAAAAACAATTCATGTAGAGCTAGTCTACAAATTTTATCTGTATGATCCAGATATAAATCCTGAATTTCATCGCTGGATAGGTCCAAATCGCAAAGACTCACTACTTCAGAAAGTAGAAAAACTAAAAAACAAACAGTTCTCTTTATTATATGATGAAGAAGTTGAAGCTATTTTAGAAGATTTTCAGTTGTATTCGGCAAAAATTGAGCAGCAAGTCTGTTATTTAGCCAATCTGTTTATTCCTTTTTCTCGAAAAAAAATTCAACCACAACAACTGGATCACAACTGTATTGTTGGGTATTGGATGAATATTGAGGAATTTGCTTCTGGGCTATTTGAATCCTTTCATTTTTATATGCCCGAAAAAAAAGATTGGGTCGTAGATCCAAAATATAATCAAAACTGGTTTTCGTTTACTGATATTTTAAAGCCTCTTAACGAAAAACTTAATCAAAAAAAATCTCCATTACTCTGGGTAAAGAGTAATGAAGATTCTTATACACGATTTTTTATTGTTTGGTGGTAACTCTTACAATCCACTAATATAGCTTCCGTAAAGATCATTGAACTGAAAACCTTCGGATAATCGATGTTTACTCAATTTTTTATATTCTACCAATCCCCATAATAAGAATTCTTTCATAAAATAATGATCATCTTTATCGAGATCAGATTGATATTCTTTGATCAAATCATTAAGAGGTTTAACAGCATCTAATTTTGATTTATATGCTGCATCCGGGATTTCATCTAGTAATTCGAATCCGCTCTCTTCAAAAAACCAATTGATTAATTCTTGATACGGACTTTCATAATCCTCTTTCTCTAACTTTTCTATGGCCGGAAAATAATCGGGAAACAATTCTTTGATGGCTTCTGCAATCAATGAATTTGCAACTGATGCTGCTCCTTCTTGTTCTCCTTCATAAACCAATTCTACTTTACCCGTAATCGCCGGAATAACTCCTATAAAATCACTTAATCGTAATAAAGTTTTGTTATCACCAGAACGCAATGCACGATACTCTGCCGTACTTAACAAGTTTTCGTATGCTGTGATACTCATCCTGGCACTTATTCCACTTTTATGATCAATAAATTCGCTCTGTCGTGCCTGAAAACTAATTTGCTCCAAAAGATTTTTTGCAATATCAGGGACATAAACCAAATCACTTTGTCTTGTGTCCAATCTTGCTTCTTGCTGAGTAATAGTCTTTGCTATTTCAATCGTTTCGGGATAGTGGGTAAGGATTTGAGAACCTATTCTATCTTTTAATGGAGTAACGATGCTTCCCCGATTTGTATAATCCTCTGGATTTGCGGTAAATACAAACTGTATATCAAGCGGTAATCTCAATTTAAATCCCCTGATTTGTATATCCCCTTCTTGTAATATGTTAAAAAGTGCTACCTGTATGCGAGCCTGTAAATCAGGCAATTCATTGATAACAAAAATACTTCTGTTAGCTCTGGGAATCATCCCAAAATGTATAACACGGTCATCTGCATAACTTAGTTTTAAGTTTGCTGCTTTGATGGGATCAACATCTCCTATAATATCTGCGACGGTAACATCTGGCGTAGCCAATTTTTCTGCAAAACGTTCTGACCTATGCAACCAGTTAATAGGCGTATCATCTCCCTTCTCTTCTATTAAATTAGATGCATATCTAGATATGGGATGAAAAGGATCATCGTTGATTTCTGATCCATCAACTACAGGAATCCACTCATCTAATAGGTTTATCATTTGCCTTGCCAGACGTGTTTTGGCTTGACCTCTCAATCCTAATAGGTTAATATTATGTCTGGATAGAATTGCTCTCTCCAGTTCTGGGATTACTGTGTTTTCATATCCATGAATTCCTGTGAATGTCTCTTCTTTATTACTTATTCTACTTCTTAAATTATGTCTAAGTTCATCTTTTATAGATTTACTTTCGTATCCGGCTTTTTTTAAATCGCCAAGTGTCTTTATCGTCTCTATTTTCATATTTTTCTTTTCTCAAAAACAATTAATTTTTATTAAGTTATCCTTTGATTCTTTTTTTTCTGTTGGTTTCGTAATCCTCAAAAATCATCTCTCCTAATCCTTTAAGCCCGGTATAAAATGCTTTGCCTTGATTTGCATAAGTAAACTCACGAACAAACTGCATCAAATAGGGGTCTTGCGCAATCATAAATGTGGTAATAGGTATATGTAATTTTCTGGCTTGTTGTGCCATCATATAACACTTATTCACAATGTGCCTATCAAGTCCATTGCTGTTCTTATAATATTGTCCATCAGGCATTCTAAGGCAACTAGGCTTACCATCGGTAATCATAAAAATTTGCTTATTAGTATTACGCTTTCTTCGCAACATATCCATTCCTAATTGCAAACCAGCAACGGTATTGGTATGATAAGGACCAACTTGCAGATATGGTAAATCTTTTATGGCAATTGGCCATGCATCATTCCCGAATACTAAAATATCAAGTGTATCCTTTGGATATCTTGTTGTAATAAGTTCAGCCAGCGCCATTGCTACTTTTTTGGCTGGGGTAATACGATCTTCTCCATACAAGATCATGCTATGACTAATATCGATCATTAAAACAGTACTCATCTGAGCTTTGTATTGAGTTTCTTCAACAATCAGATCGTCTTCGGTCAGGTTAAGATCTCCAATACCATGATTAATCTGTGCATTTTTTAGGCTCTCGGTAATTGAAATACGTTCTAAAGAATCTCCATATTGATAATTTCTAAATTCTCCCGCGTGTTCATCACCTCTACCTACATAATTTGTTCGATGATTTCCGGCTCTGCTACGCTTTAATTTACCAAAAATTTGATCTAAAGCTCTTTTACGTATAGCTTGTTCTGTTTTGGCAGTGATAGACATTCCTCCTTTTCCATTAGGTTTGAGCTCTTCTCGAATGTACCCTTTCTTTTTAAGATCTTCGACAAAATCATCCAAGGTATAGTTGTCGTCGGTTAATTGATATTCTTTATCAAGTTCTTTCATCCAGTCCAGGGCTTCATCTAAATCCCCAGAAGTATGAGTAATGATTTCCTGAAAAATATCAAAAAGCCTTTCGAACGGAGATTGTTCTTTTGCAACAAAAGGTTTGAAAGCAAAGCCTTTTTTGAAAATTTTCTTTTTCTTTTTCATTAGATAAAGTTAGCACATTTTATAAAAGATAGGAACCTAAACAAGAGTTAAGAAACAACAATTAACATTTGTTTTACAGAATTTTAGGTCAAAAAAAGTGCGCTCTGCATTTCAAACACAAAATTATCTACAATTCTTATCTTTGAAAAGAATCTAAATTGGTACTTTGTTTTCTGTTATTTTGAAAAACTTATAGCATATCCACATCTTAACTTATATCATATTATGAAAAAACTACTATTACTCTCGCTGTTTTTTGTTTTCATTTCTTCTATTCATGCGCAAAATGATATTGAAAAAGTCATGTCTACTGTTTCAAAAAGCGAAATAGAAGGTCATATTTATTTTTTAGCCTCTGATGAGTTAAAAGGTAGGCAGACTGGCACATCAGAAAACAAAATTGCCGCACAATACTTAGCGAATATGTTAAGAAGTTATGGTGTAAAACCAATCCCAGAAACTAAAAGCTATCTGCAGCCCGTGACTTTAAAAAGCATTTCTGGCGCTACAAAGACAGTGTTTAAGCTGGATTCTATAAAACTTGAACAGATTTTTACTATCAATAGTGATAATGTTAACTATAACGGAAATGCAGTATTTCTAAATTATGGCCTTGAAGAAGATTATAACAACGTAGACGTAAAAGGAAAATTTGTAATATGTATTGTTGGATCTAGCAAAAATAAAGAATTAAGACAGGCTTTTTCATTAACTGAAGAAAAAAAAGAATTTGCCAAAAAAAATGGTGCCCTGGGCGTTATAGAGATGTGTAATCTTGATCATAAAACCGCAATGCAAATGGAACACTATTTTAATGGAACCAAAATGAGCGTTGCAAACAAAGAACAGGATACAAGTGATTTTACTTACTTATGGATTAATGACACTAACGAGAGTGTTAGTAAATCATTTATAGAGAAAAAAGAAGCTAAAATAGAAATTATAGTTGAAGGAATTGAAAACAGCACCATAAACTCACAAAATGTGGTTGGTATTGTAGAAGGTTCAGATCCTGAACTAAAAAATGAATATATTATTTATTCTGCCCACTATGATCATGTTGGTATTGGTAAAGCTATAGAAAATGATTCCATTTATAATGGAGCAAGAGACAATGCAGTAGGAACCGTAACAGTACTTTCGGCGGCAAAAAATATTGCCCGGTATCCAACTAAAAGATCTGCACTTTTTATTCTTTTCACCGGAGAAGAGAAAGGACTTTTAGGAAGCAAATGGTATGTAGAAAATCCTGTAATTCCATTAAAAAACATGGTTTATTGTTTTAATAGCGATAATGGTGGATATAATGACACTTCCAAAGCTACGATCATAGGTTTAGGTAGGACTACAGCCAAAAAGGATATTACGGATGCTACTACTCAATTTGGACTCGAAGCAATAGACGACCCAGCTCCAGAACAAGGTTTATTTGATAGATCAGATAACGTGAATTTTGCAGCAAAAGGAATCCCCGCTCCAACTTTTAGTATGGGATTCACCGCTTTTGACGAAGAAATAACAAAATATTATCATCAAGTTACAGACAATCCAGACTCTGTAGATTATGATTATTTGTACAAGTTTTTCCAGTCTTATGTACTGGCCTGCAGAAATATTGCCAACAATCCTAACACTCCTTTCTGGATAGAAGGTGATAAGTATTATGAAGCGGGAAAGAGGTTATATCAAAAATAGACACATGCAAATAAAAACTTTCCTCGTAACCCTACTAGTGCTGGCTATTATCTCTTGTTCAAAACAAAATCCATTAGAAATTGCCCTTGATTCTGATTCAGATAGTATCAACAAAGTAATGCAAAATTATAATGATTATGAGGTTCAAATCATATACACGCAGATTAATCGAAGTAAAAATGGTGAGATCAGTTTCGAGGATTTTGAATTTAATGTAAACGACAGCACCTATTTCTATCCTGCTAGTTCAGTAAAATTTCCTGTAGCTTTAATGGCTTTGGAAAAAATGAAAAGATTACAAGAAAAAGGAATTAACATTAATAGAAAAACAATTTTTAAAACACAAAATGATACGCTGTATACTTCTATTGAAGAAGCGATTACTCAAATTTTTGCTGTAAGCGATAATCAAGCATATAATCGTTTATTCGAGTTTCTTGGTCAAGATTACATCAATCAAAACTTACAATCCAAAAATATAAAAGGACGGATTTTTCATCGGTTGTCTGCTTTTCATTCTCAAAATTTGAAAACCCAATCTATTCTTTTCAAGGAAAACATCCAAGATAGTATTCCCATATATGTACAGGCGAGTATAGAAAACTCTTTCCAACCCAAATTAGAATTGAAAAAAATTGTAAAGGGTAAAGGTTATATTTATAACGATACATTGCTTCTACATCCCAAAGACTTTTCTAAAAAAAACTATCTCCCGATTAGATCTTTGCATAGTATGATGAAACGCGTTCACTTCCCTGAGTCATTTACAGAATCTGACCGTTTCGATATTAATGATGATGATCGAAGTTTTGTAATAGAAACCATGGGTACGTTACCTGGTGAAGCTGGGTATGACAAAAAAACATATTATGATTCTTATGGAAAGTTTTTCATTTTTGGTGATAATAAAAATGATATCCCCAAACATTTGAAGATATATAACAAGGTTGGTTATGCATACGGATACCTTACCGATTGCGCCTACATAAGGGATATTAAAAATGATATAGAATTTATACTCTCGGCCACTATTCATGTGAATAAAAACGGTATTTTCAATGATGATCATTATGAATACCATGAGATCGGCATTCCTTTTCTAGCAGAATTAGGTAGAAAAATCTATACTATAGAAAAAGAACAGCAAAACTAATTCTCTCTATATCTTTTTAATATTTAATCGGTAAAAGACCAAATATTTACGTGAATATCCCAATTTTTAAGAAAAGTTAAGGCTTTTTTAACAAAACCATATCATAAAACAGTTTAATAATTGGTAAATTTAGCATTACCCCTATTTTAAGATAATTGTTAAAAGCAATAGTACTAATACAATATGATTACGAACAAAAACTCAGAGTAATTACATAGTATCTGGATAGTATAGTATGTAGTTCTAATTTTAAAACCCCAAGATTATGAAAAATTACATACTCCCGTTATTGGTATTTTCTTCCTTTTTATTATACCCAAATTTGAATAAACAAGATCAATCTTTAGCTACAATTGATCAAGTTCAAAATCAAATTGATCGTAAACTCTCACCAGAAGAAGTTAAACAAAGAGGTATTGACCTTCTAGTGAATCAAATTGTTGAAAAAATAGACGATATTGATATGCGAAATATGGCCAGATCGGCAATCTTTGAGACCACTTATGGGTTTAGATGGAAAATGGTCAATTTACATACCGGTAAAAAAATCATAATCAAAGTAGATAAAGACTTTCGTCTTATTTCTGCAAGAGATGGAAATAATTCTAAAATAATGACACCCTAGATTATTAAGAAAATAATCGTTTTACTGTACCATAATCCTCAAGACATTCCCAATATATAACCCTGTTATGAGCATAACGTACCACTATATGATTTTCGCTCACAAATTAAATCATATTTGTAGCTACCAATTTCTTAGAAGCCTCTGTTACTTCAACTTTTTCTATGATCTCCTGGTTGCGAGTATCAAAATCATAAACAATTGTATCGTTCTTGAAAATAAGTGCTATAAACGTTTTCATAGCTATTATATTTCGAGCATCTAAATTATCTCATTTTACCTTAACACGCCTTTAAGACTTTGGCATTTTCATTTTATTTACTTTAGATACCTTATTGTCAACCCATCAAAAAGTGTTAAAAATACTCTTTCTTCTCACTACTGTTGTTCTAAGTTTTTTTTACAGGGCTCAAGAAAACATTTCTATTACATATACAGGAAATATGGGTGTATATATTTCTGGAAGTCAATTTTCTGTTCTTATAGATGGATTACATACAAAGTATGGAGATGATTATTTGTTTCCAACAGACAGTTTGGTAAATAAAATCACTACTCAGCTAAGGCCTGATGCTATATTATTTACTCATTATCATGGTGACCATTATAATAGCGAATTATCAGAAAAATATCTAAAAACAAATCATAAATCTGTTCTTTTTGGACCTGAACAAGTAACAAAAAGCATTGGTAATCTTAAAAATAATATTTACACTATAGGTACCAAAGACTATATAAAACAAAACTTCAATCTGGGAAATACCCGAATCACCGGTCTAAAAATCGATCATGCAGGAAAAAAACATCTTAGTGTAGAAAATGTTGGATACATACTCAATATAGATAACAAGAAAATTCTCCATGTAGGAGATACCGATTGGCTAGTAGAGTTAAATCTGTTTCCTCAATTAAAACTCTCTGACGAAGCCATAGATATTGCCATTCTACCCTATTGGATGCTTTTACATGATAATGCATCAGTTTTAATACAAAAGTATATTAACCCCGAACACGTAATCGCTACTCATATTTCTCCAAGAATTATAGAACAAGAACTTTTAGATTTGAAGAAAAAGTATCCCAAAATTTACTTTTTAAAGACGCTGGAAAAACAAATACAACTATAATAATTAACTCACACCCAAAAAAATGAAAAAAGTCATATCACTACTGCTATTATTAATTACAGGGACACTTTTCTCGCAGCAACAATTTTCTATGGATCTTATTAAAGATCTTACCCCACGCAATATAGGTCCTGGTGGAATGAGCGGTCGCGTTACTGCAATTGATGTAGTAACTTCTAATCCAAATATTATCTATGCCGGAACAGCATCGGGTGGTTTATGGAAATCAACTTCAGGGGGTATAAAATGGGAACCTATTTTTGATAAAGAAACAACTGCATCTATTGGTGCAGTGGCCATACAACAATCTAATCCCTCTGTGATTTGGGTAGGAACCGGTGAAGGTAATCCAAGAAACAGCCTCAATGGTGGATATGGAATTTATAAATCCTTAGATGGTGGTAAAAGTTGGAAAAACATGGGTTTAGAAAAAACTCGACATATTCATAGGGTCATTGTCGACCCAACCAATCCTAATATTGTATATGTAGCTGCCATAGGTTCTCCATGGGGAGAACATCCAGAAAGAGGAGTATTTAAAACTACAGACGGCGGAAAAACATGGAATAAGATTCTGTTTGCAAACAATAAGACCGGAGCAGCAGATTTAATCATGGACCCCACCAACCCAAATAAATTAATAGCGGCTATGTGGGAACATAAGCGTGATCCCTGGTTCTTTAAATCAGGAGGCGAAGGATCTGGTCTTTATATTAGTCATGATGGAGGTGATTCCTGGGAAAAGCGTACAGACAAGGACGGTTTGCCAAAAGGTGATTTAGGTCGAATCGGTTTGGCAATTGCTGCTAATAAACCAGATATTATTTATGCCTTGGTCGAAGCCAAAAAGAATGCCCTTTACAAATCAACCGATGGAGGTTTTAAGTGGAAAAAAGTTAATGATAAAAATGACATAGGGAATCGTCCTTTTTATTACTCAGATATATTTGTAGATCCTCAAAATGAAAATAGGGTATATTCTGTTTTTACCTACGTAAATGTTTCCCAGGACGGAGGAAAAAACTTTTCACAATTAATGCCCGCTTATGGTGTTGATAATGGTGTACATCCAGATCATCATGCCTGGTGGATTCATCCCAATGATGGTAATTATATGATCGATGGTAATGACGGAGGTTTAAATATAACCCGCGACGGTGGTAAAACCTGGCGATTTATTGGAAACCTTCCAGTAGCACAATTCTATCATATAAATATTGACAATGAGTTCCCATACAATGTATATGGGGGCATGCAGGACAATGGTAGTTGGCGAGGGCCTGCTTACGTTTGGAAGGCTCAGGGAATAAGAAACTCTTATTGGCAAGAAATCTCTTTTGGAGATGGTTTTGATGTCGTTCCCGATAAAGATGATTCTCGATATGGTTGGTCTATGAGTCAACAAGGATTCGTAAGCCGATATGATTGGATGACAGGAAATAATTATACCGTGCGCCCAACACATCCCGATCCAAAAGTAAAACTACGTTTTAACTGGAATGCTGCTATTAATATAGATCCTTTTAATAATAATACTATTTATTTTGGAAGCCAGTTTGTACATAAAAGCACAGATAAAGGACTTACCTGGGAGATTATCTCACCAGATTTAACTACCAATGATCCAGAAAAATTAAAGCAGTCTGAAAGTGGTGGATTAACAATGGATGCAACTGGGGCAGAAAACCACTGTACCGTTCTGGTCTTAGAACCTTCACCTCTGGAACAAAATATGCTTTGGGCCGGTACAGATGATGGTCGAGTACATTTAACGCAAAATGGAGGTGCAAATTGGACAGATGTTTCTAAAAACATAAAAGGATTACCTCAAGGTAGTTGGATTGTACAGATCAAAGCCTCAAATAAGAAAAAAGGTGAAGCGTTACTTGTTGCTAATGACTATAGAAGATTTAACTATACTCCCTATGCCTATAGAACTAGCGATTATGGTAAAACATGGAACCGAATTGTAGACCAAAACGATGTAAAAAGTTATGCACTTTGTATTGTTGAAGATCCTATTGAAAAAAATCTTTTGTTCTTAGGTACCGATGATGGATTATATATTTCTATGAATGCTGGTAACAAGTGGACCAAGTGGACAAAAGGATTCCCTACAGTCCCTGTAAAAGATTTGGTAATTCAACCTAGAGAACATGATTTAGTAATTGGAACATTTGGTAGAGCTGCGTGGGTACTGGATGATATAAGACCTTTAAGGGCTTTAGCAAAAAATAGCGCTATTTTAAATCAGAAATTGAAGCTTTTTACGCCTCCCACTGCTTATCAATCAGCATATCAACAACCCACAGGGAGTCGCTTTGGAGGAGATGCTTTATATAATGGAGAAAACCGTGATTATGGAGCACTCATAACATATTATCTAAAAGTTGAAGAAAAGAAAAAGGAAGATACCGAAAAAGAAACGGATGAAGAAGAAGAAGAAAATGACATTACAGAAGAAGACGAAAAAGATGAAGCAAAGATAAAATGGGATTCTATTTATCTTAAAGTATATGATGGAGATCGATTGATAAGAACTTTAAAACAAAAAATACCTGATTCTACTGGATTTCATAAAACAAAATGGTTTATGGATGAAAAAGGAGCTGATCGTCCTTTACGAAAAATTAAAAAGCAGGATAAAGAGCCAGGTGGAGTAACTGTAAAACCAGGCAAATATAAATTAGTGATGCAATATGGAGATCAAACTTCTGAGACCATGATAGAAGTAAAATCAGATCCAAGATTACAAGTGTCTCAGAAAAGCATAAATGAAGTGTATACTGCTTCAAAAAATCTCGAAAAAATGAGACAAACAGCTGCAGATGCCGTAAAACAACTTGTAGAAAGTAAAGAGATTGCCTCAAAATATCAAAAAGAGCTCAAAGAATTGGATAAAAAGAAATTCAAGGATCAGATTAAGCGCTCTAAAGATATTACCAAAAAAATAGACAGCGTCATTGCCATTTATATTGGAAAAGAAGATAAGCGGCAAGGCATCACACGTAATCCCGAAGTTAACGTTATGCAGCGCATGGGAACTGCCCTTAGGTATGTACAAAGTCGCCAGAATGGATTAACAGCTACAGAAAACACATTGATACAGCAAGCAAAAGAAGCATTACAAGATGCGTTGAATAAAACCAATGAGTTTTTTATCGAGGATTGGAAATCCTATCGAGAAGAAATTGAAAAATTAAAAGCTTCTCCCTTTAAGGAAACAAAAAGCTTTAATTTAGAATAATTAACACACAAATACACTTATGAAACAACTAGTAATATTTAGTTTAAGCATTTTCCTTTTTTACTCTTGTAAACAAGAAAAAAAAGAAGAGACGGCTAAAATTGTAGAGATAGAACAATACTCTATCGAGCAATTTATGGATAATGAAAATGCATTTTCTAATGGTTTTTCTCCTGATAAATCGACTGTATTAATGACTAGCAACAGGTCAGGAATTTATAATATTTATACCACTCCTGTAAAAGGAGGTGAGTTTGCTCCAGTTACAGCTTCAGACAGTTCTTCTGTATTCGGAATATCTTACTTTCCAGAAGATGACAGAATTCTGTTTAGAATGGATGGCAATGGGAATGAAATCTTCAAGATTTTCATGAAAGATAGTTCTGGTATCAAACGCCTTACACCAGAAAAAAAGGTAAGAGCTTTATTTAGAGGATGGGCCAAAGATGGTAAGAGTTTCTTTTATGGTAGTAATGAGCGTGATCCAAAATTTATGGATCATTACGAAATGAATCTTGAAAACTTCAAGTCCAAAATTATATATAAAAATATAGATGGAATGCAGTTTGGCGGAATGTCTGATGACCGAAAATATATTGCGCTTACAAAACCTATTAATACCAATGACAATGACCTTTATTTGTTAAATACAAAAACTAACGAGAAAATAAAAATCAATGAGAATATAAGTGGTAGCTCTCCTGAAGACTTCTCTCCTGACAATAAATTCTTCTACTATACAACCGATGATAATGCAGAGTTCAGTTACTTAATGAAATACAATCTCGAAGATGGCACCAAGGAAAAAGTGCTTGAAAAAGATTGGGACATCACTAATTTCTATTTTACCAGAACAGGAAAATATCAGGTAATGTTTACTAATGAGGATGCAAAAACTGTGATGAGCGTAAAAGAAGTTGCCTCTGGAAATGAAGTTCAATTTCCAGATATAGAAGGGCAGCAGATATTGGGCGCAAGTTTTTCTAGAGATGAGTCTATGGCATTATTAAGAATAGGAGGATCTAACACCCCAACAAATTCTTATGCCTATAATCTGGAAACTAAAGAGTATTATAAATTAACCGACGTCCTAAACGAAGAGATCAACCCTGATCATCTTGTAGCATCAGAGGTAGTGCGATTTAAATCTTTTGATGGATTAGAAGTTCCTGCTATATACTACCAACCAAAACAAGCCTCTTCAGACAATAAGGTTCCGGCTTTGGTATGGGTTCATGGTGGTCCAGGGGGACAATCAAGGCAAGGGTTTAACTCTACCATTCAATATCTGGTTAATCATGGGTATGCAATTCTGGCTGTGAATAATAGAGGTAGTAGCGGCTATGGAAAATCTTTCTATAAAATGGATGATCAAAACCATGGCGATAAAGATCTTAAAGATTGTATTGCAGGAAAAGATTGGTTAGCAAAACAAGAAATTATTGATGCCGATAAAATAGGAATCATAGGAGGTTCTTATGGTGGATATATGACCATGGCTGCGCTTACTTATGCTCCCGAAGAGTTTAAAGTAGGTGTAAACATTTTTGGTGTAACGAATTGGTTAAGAACATTAAAAAGTATTCCGCCATGGTGGGAATCTTTTAAAGAAGCATTATATACAGAAATGGGTGATCCTAATACAGCAGATTCAGTTCGCTTAAGAGAAATCTCGCCCCTTTTCCATACTGAAAAAGTAACAAAACCTTTACTCGTACTTCAGGGTGCGCAAGATCCAAGAGTACTTAAAATCGAATCAGATGAAATCGTTGAAGGAGTCAGAAAAAATGGTGTTCCAGTAGAGTATGTTTTATTCGAGGATGAAGGTCATGGTTTTGTAAAAAAAGAAAATCAAATCGAAGCCTATGGTAAAATACGTCAATTTTTAGACAAATATCTAAAAGACCAAAATGCTGAGGCTATCAATGATGGTAAAACAGAATCCACCAACATTAAAAAAGAATAATTATTGGTTGTTGAATCAGATTGAGTAAACAGCTTTTTTTCCGTTCATCTTTTTAATAACAACTATATATCAGCGCCCAAGAAACCCCAGAGAGTAAATTGGGCGCTTATTTTATGTTATTGGTTTCAAATAAGGTAAGAATTTGAACTAAATTACAATATCAATTTACAATACAAACCTTGCTTCAAAAAAGAAAACAAACAATGACCATTTCAAAAGACAACTACCCTGCCTTACTACTTATTGACATTCAAAAAGGGTTTGAAGATCTTCAATACTGGGGAGGAGAACGTAATAATACTGATGCAGAAAAGAATATAGAAAGGCTTCTTAAATTCTGGAGAAAGAATAACCTTCCTGTGTTTCATATCAAACACTGTTCTTCTAACCCAGCTTCACCATTAGCAAAAGGAAATCCAGGTAACGATTTTATGGATTTTAATACCCCGCTGGTAGATGAACCGGTCATTGAAAAAGATGTAAACAGTGCCTTTATAGGAACAAATTTGAAACAGCAATTAATAGATCATGAAATCAATACACTAATAATTGTTGGACTTACTACAGATCATTGTGTATCGACCACAACCAGAATGGCAGGCAACTTTGGCTACCAAACTTACTTAGTTGACGATGCCACTGCGACTTTTAATAAAACCGGAGCCAATGGCAATAATTATAGTGCCCAACTCATTCATGATACCGCTATAGCAAGTTTAAAGGATGAATTTGCAACGATTCTAAATACCAGAACTATCATAAAATCTTTAAAGTAATCCTTTTTTAAACATATCGTTATGAATCTTTTGGATATAAAAATTTATCTTTAAAGCAAGTATTTTTATTATATACCGACTCTTTAAAATAAACGATTCAATAATGAGTTTATCCAAAGTTACTTTTACCAATACCGAAGGTCAAACACTATCAGGGCGTTTAGAACTTCCTGCAGATCAGCATCCACATAATTTCGTACTATTTGCACATTGCTTCACCTGTAATAAAAATCTGGGTGCTGTTAGAAATATAAGTAGAGGACTTACCTCTCTGGGTTTTGCAGTATTGCGATTTGATTTTACAGGATTAGGCGAAAGTGAAGGAGATTTTGCAGATACCAATTTCTCTGGTAATGTAGAGGATCTGGTTGCTGCGGCAGAATTTCTAAAAAAGGAATACAAAGCACCCACCCTTTTGGTTGGTCATTCATTAGGTGGTGCAGCAGCTATTTTTGCAGCTCCCCAAATTAATTCAATACAAGCAGTAGCAACAATAGGAGCGCCCTCAAACCCTAAACATGTAAAACATTTATTAAAAAGTGGTATAGAAGAAATTGAAGCCAATGGTAAAGCCATAGTAAATCTTAGCGGACGAGATTTTACCATCAAGAAGCAGTTTTTAGATGATTTGGATAGTAAATCATTACCAGAGGTTGCAAAAAACCTTAACAAAGCGCTTTTGGTCATGCATTCACCACAGGATACCACTGTCGGCATCAAAAATGCTGAAGAGATTTATGTTGCAGCCCGTCATCCCAAGAGCTTTGTGACTTTGGATGGAGCGGATCATCTGCTTATGCAGAAAGGAGACTCTGTATATGCCGGTAAAGTAATTGCAGGTTGGTCTTCGAGATATGTTGAAATTCCCGAAGCTCCTAAAATTAATAGTCAACATCACGTTGTCGCGAGTTTGGGTAATGGAGAAGGATTTACAACGCAGATGAAAGTAGGGAATCACTATATGGTAGCCGATGAACCTGAAAGTGTTGGCGGTCATGATTTTGGACCCTCACCTTATGAGCTTGTATCTGCCGGATTATCAGCTTGTACCGCAATGACGATCAAAATGTACGTTGCCAGAAAGGATTGGGATTTAGATCATGTAGAAGTACATACCAGTTATGGTAAAAACCATGCCGAAGATTGTGAAAACTGTGAAGACCCAAATGCCAAAATAGACACGTTTGAACGAGAAATTAAATTAAAAGGCAATCTGGACGAAAAGCAAATCAAACGAATTCTTGAAATAGCAGATAAATGCCCTGTACATAAAACACTACATAGTGAAACACAAGTAATTACAAAATTGGTTAGGTAAGTGTAAATACTACTTGTTTAAATAATCAACATTTTCCCTACAAGAATACAAATGTTGGTATATATCTAATTATTCAAAGCGTTTTTAATAAAATACTATTATGAATTTAGAAAATAAAAATATACTAATAATCGGAGGAGCGACAGGAATGGGATTTGCTACGGCAGAGCTTGCTGATAAACTCGGTGGTAAAGTATTTATTGCAGGACACAATAATGAAAAGAATAAAATAGCACTATCTAAATTGTCAAATAGTGCTGAAAGTCGATTTGTCAACGTTGTAGATTCTGAATCTATAGATAAACTCTTTAGTTCGTTACAACAAATAGATCATATTTTTGTTACAGCCGCACCTGGCGGAACAGGAGATTTCATCGATGCATCTCTGGAAATAAAAAATACATATATCTATGGTAAATTTTGGAGTTTATTTATGATTACTAAGGCAGCGGTTAAACAGATCTCGTTAAGTGGTTCGATAACATTCATAACTGGAGGGTTTACAGAAAATCCAACAAAAGGAACTGTACTTGTTTCTGCAGCGTTTCATGCGGTCGAGGGATTTGCAAAGGCCATGACTATTGAAATGGCACCAATTCGTTTTAATGTGATTAGACCTGGATTTATTGATAGTGGATTTTGGGACTTTATGAAAAAGAAGGAACGGGAAATATTATTCAAAGAGAACAAAGGAAAAATTGCAGTCAACAGACTTGGAACATCAGAAGATATCGCTAAAATGGCCATATCAATAATGACGAATTCCTTTGTGAATGGGCAAATCATTGAAGTTAACGGTGGAAAACTTCCAGAAAAAACCGTATAGAATATTAATTGTAAAGAAAGTCATAATACACAAGATTGTATTAAATCGGGTCAATTTAATATTAGATGAAAAAACAATAATTTTACATCTTAAAAAAATTCCACTTTTTTTTCAAGAGAGGAATTCTTAGCAGAACCAAATCAAGGGGAGTTTAATTAAACCCTTTATTATTCTGACCAAAATTCCAAATCTATCTGAATAAAACCATCTTCACCCACAAGGCTTTGATTCAAAGTTATTATCTCTGATGAGGCTCCTTTAGAATATCCATCATAAGCCCCTAACTCATAAATACCTTCCGGAATATCGAATATTTTAGTATTGTTTGCATATTGCCCAATACGTTCAGAATAATAAATATCTCCAGTTGCAGTATTAATGGCATAAAACCCCTGGACACCTCCTGGATCGTTACTGGGCACATATATTTCAGAGCCAAAACGAATATTGAACTGAGATCAGTTCTTAGACTTCACCTCTGTTAGGGGTATTTCATTATTTTCAGTCTCACAAGAATAAAAGATACTTGTTTGAACTACTAAAAGGATTATGATTACATGATATTTCATAGTATTGAGTTTTTAGGTTACACTTAACAATTTCAGAATTATTTGGAATGAAATAGTTAGTTCAGAATGATGAAAATATTATTTAACAATAGTGATATCCCTAAAAAGAAAGAACCACTGATTCTATGAAAAATCAATGGTTCTTATTACAAATTGCTAGGTCAATAAATAAGATGTCTTATTTTTTAACTAATCTTTGTGTTTCCATAATGTTATTCTTTTCATCACTTATGGATAATAAATATATGCCTGGTCTAAAAATTTTGGGTTGTATTACTTGTGACCCAGAAACAATATTTTCCTCATGCACTAGTTCTCCAGCGAGATTATAGACAGACACCTGAAATAAATCATTATTCTTCATCATAAAAGTTGAAATAGTGATCTCATTGGTAAATGGATTAGGGTAAATGTTGAAAGAATGTTTTTCTAAAGAAAAAACTTCAGTTCTTGTCGCACTAGTTGAATACGTAGCATATATAGAATATCTGTAATTCCTCTGGGCTCCACTGCCATGAATGGATGGCATATTACCAGTGGGTGACCAAACAGATCCATCGGCCTGATATCTTCCAGGAGTTCCTGATACATAAGCTATACCGGGATTGTTGGAAAATATCCACGATAGCCAAATGGTATCTCCATTATTTACTGACACAGGATTTTCTAAGGAGACCATTTGCCAACCTCTTGTCGATTGAACAGAAGTGATAGCTGTCTGCCCTAATCGATTTCCTGGTACTCCGTTGTTGTCTGCGTAAATACCTAGCTGTACGTCACCTGTACCCCCTGCAATATGCATGGTAATACTTTCTAATATTCCATTTTCTGTCATCGTAAAAGGCATAGATCGCTGAGTACTATGTGTAGAATCCCGATCACCCACAGTTGTTATTCCAATGGTTCCCGTCGTACCACCACCGGTTGTTTCTGTAAATGTAGCAGTAATAGATTTATTGGTATCCATTACTATGGACTCGGGATTGGTAGTGCCAGAAAGCGCTCCGCTCCAACTATCAAACTCCCATCCTGTAGCAGGTGTTGCAATTACCGTAACAGAACTTCTTTCAGTATAGGTTCCTGCGCCATTTACACTACCTTGACCTACCGTATTGGTGTTTAATGTATA
This sequence comes from Aquimarina celericrescens, assembly GCF_042682765.1. NCBI lineage: Bacteria > Pseudomonadati > Bacteroidota > Flavobacteriia > Flavobacteriales > Flavobacteriaceae > Aquimarina > Aquimarina celericrescens. The sequence goes on from NZ_JBHUHY010000002.1 coordinate 862,390, forward strand.
GGTGACTGTAGATGTATCTCTTAAATAGTTTGCATAAATTGAATACAAGTAACCGCTTTGTGCACCACTACCGTAACTTGACGGAATGTTGCCTCCGCTAGCAGACCAACTTGATCCGGTTGCTTCGTATCGCCCAGGGGTTCCTGTGGCATAAGCAATTCCCGGATTATTTGAGAAGATCCAGGCCAACCACAAGGTGTCTCCATTAAGAGCAGTTACCGCATTCTCTAAACCAACCGTCTGCCATCCGCGAGTTGCTCTTACCGGGGTTATAGCTGTGCTGCTTAATCTGTCACCAGGAACACCGTTATTGTCTGCATACACTCCTAACTGTACATCTCCCGAACCACCAGCAATATGGAAAGTGATGCTTTGTAAGATACCATTTTCTGTCATAGTATACGGCATGGCCCTACGAGTAGTGTGTGTAGCATCTCTATCACCTACTGTGGTTACCCCAAGCGTATATAAAACGGTAGAACTATCTAAGGTAGTAACATTTTCTGTATTACTGAATCCAGAAATATTTCCTGCATTGTCTTTTGCCTGTACCTTAAATGAATAGGTTGTGTTCTCTGCCAATCCACTTACGTCATAACCTGTAGCAGCAGTACTCCCAATTAGCTCATTATTTTGGTATACATCGTATCCAGAAACAGCCACATTATCGGTTGATGCATTCCAGGTTAATGAAACATTACTCGCAGTAACATTAAATGCACTAAGATTACCTGGTGCAGAAGGCGCCTCCTCATCGGGGATATTGGTATTATTAATGGTCACTACATTTCCGTTTGAGGGATTCCAGATGTCAAGATTACTAGGTATGGTAAACGGATCATCATTTGAGACAGTACCCACTTGCGAGGCATTATCTACCTTTATGGTACGTGCCTCGATTTTGTTTTCGTCTACGAAAATCCATTTAAACTGGTTAAATCTTGCCGAATTACGGGTCCAACTTTTACTATCATTATTAGATCGCAATGGGGCACCCCAGCATCCTTCACCGGCATATACTGTCCCATTTTGATCGTCTCTTACGAAACCTTCATCACTTCCTGTTGCAGTTGATGGGCGAAGAGGCCAAGTAGTTTTAACGGTATGCGCATCACATTCTATAACCAGTTTGACTCCTTTGTCATAAAAAAGTTGTGCCCAGTTATTATATTGATTAGTACCTTCAGACTTTGAAGAAACATGAGGGCGCATAGGTTTGTGGTACTGTGCCATTTTCCAAATTGTATTGGGGTTGGCATTCAGGTCATCACGCAACCAGGTGGTTTGATTTCCCGAGATAGAAATCTCAGTATTCAAGGTATAGGTTCGTACCAAATTATTTCCAAAAGTAAGTGCATAATAAACACTTGATGAAGGAACATCGAAAAGATGATAGATACTATTATTACTATCTTCATGATTTCCTCGTGTTGCTACGATAGGAAACATTCTGTTATCACTTGCAATAGTTAATTGCCAGTCGTTAAACCAATCGATCCATTCGCCATTACTATCACCATTAGTCATATCCCCACCAAATAAAACAGCGTGGGGCTTTAACTTTGCCACTAGTCGATTGGCGTTTTGTCTTGGTGTGCGATTGTTTCGGGAATCTCCTCCTGCCACAAAGGATAATCTACTATTATCTGCAGGAGCTGTTTTAAACCAAAAACGTTCACTGGTTCCTTCACTATCATTTACTACAAAGTAATAAGCCGTATTAGGAGTTAAACCAGTAAGGCGAGCAAAATTATTGTTCATTCCTTTATAAGAAATGATTCTGTCTGGAGCTTTTGAATTAGGGTAGCTGGTGTAGTTTGTACCAAAATCGGTAGTTCCATAATAAACAACAGGGGCACTTCCTGAAGTTTGATCCCAACCAATTACGATTGAGGTGGCGGGGTTGTCCCGTAAAGTCAAACGGTATTTACCGTTTGATGAATACGAATTAATTGCTAATAACGAAATTAACAATACAAAAATTCTTTTCATTTTGTGTGAATTAAAGGTTAGTGTTTATATTAAGTAATCTACTTTAAAGCTTATTTGATCTTAATATTCACGCTGCATCTGCCATTTAAACTAAAGTAAAAATGTCTTTACCACTATAAAATTAATCCACTGACTATGATAAAATTTTTCTGACTCAGAGTTTTAACTGAGAATTAAATTTGGTAACTAAAGCTTATAGAAAAATTAATCATTATAATAACTCTTATTAACATTGATTATTTCATCTACTTATAAAGACGCGTTATATGCTGTTTACCCTATTAGTATTTAATTTTAATTCTTATTATTATATTGAGAATTAAAAAATTGGACCATAAATAGTTTATAATCGGGGTCTAAAACATAAAACAAAACTTTTATAAAACATAACAATGAATTCAAATACTTTTAATAGTAAGGCGTTTTATTTTGTATGATGAAAAACTCTAAAGCCTTAATTATTTTATACATCTCTGTATTCCTTATTTTTTTCGGAAGAGCCTGGCAACATTTATTTTGGGATGCACCATACCGGTCTTTTTTTTGGGACGAAGCACTACTTCAACCTATTGTAGAAGGAATTTTTAATATTTCCTGGAAGGATTATGTCACTAGTAGTACAACAGACAATTTTATCCAAGGCATTATTCGAGCAAACGGTATGTTATATTTGATTGCTTCTATCTGTGCCTTATCTGCTAAGATGTTGAACACAAGATGGATTCGTATCCCTATATTATTTGGGGGTGTTTCGTTGGTCATTTTGGCAATTCTATTAACAAAAGAGAAGTTCTACCATGGAGCTCAATTTTTTGAGCATAGCATTCAGTTTGGCTTGCCCTTTGTTTTATTGTACAGTTTCAGAAATAATAGCGAAGAAAAAATTATTCTTGTGTTGAAAATTTTAATTGCGGTTACATTTATCTCCCACGGATTATATGCCTTTGGATTCTATCCCGTTCCCGGAAAATTTGTAGATATGGTCATTCATATCTTTGGTTTCACTGAATCGACTGCAATTATCTTTTTGTACATCGCCGGAATTTTAGATTTTATATTGGCAGTATTAATTTTTGTTCCAAGGATAACTGTATATGCACTTTGGTATGCCGTGATCTGGGGATTACTTACAGCACTTGCAAGAATTGTTGCCAATTTTTATGTAGACTTTCCGTTAGATTCTATTCATCAAAATCTTTATGAAACACTGTACAGGATTCCGCATGGTCTGGCCCCTTTTATCTTATTAATACTACTTGAGAAAGTTCCTCTTAAAATCTTTAATTCTAAATCGGTACGTGTTGACTAAAAAATCGTTAATAGATTTATCCTATTGTATTGCCGGAAAAGTATATGTTGATGAAAACGAAAAAAAGGCCATCTTAAGACGGCCTTTTAAATCTAGAAATTCTCAACAAATCAATTAATATCACTAATCAAAAGGTTTATATTCTCATTTGATTGTTCTAGATTATTGGTGAATAATACTACATAGAATACTACAATAATCTTATTGAATTATTAATTTTTGTGTTACAGTATTCTCACCTTCAATTTCAATTTTAACCAGATAAATTCCAGATCTCAATGATAAACTCTTAGCAGATATTGTATTTCTACCAGGATTTAATGTGAAATGAGATTTTTTACTACCTAATAAAGTGTAGATTGTGGCTGTAGCCTTTTTGGTAGTATTTCTACCAATACTAAGTACAAAACTATCTTTTGTCGGATTTGGCCACATACCTATTGCAGATAAAGCGCCTTCGTCCTCATCTCCTAAGATTGCTGTCGTTCCTGCAAAATCTGTAGCACTAGCTATTGAACCACCACAAGAACCTTCATAGATCTTCACGTTAGAGAAGGTAGAATTGTTTCCAGAACCAGCGTCGTTGTCATTGATGAGCACCAAGCGATCCATAGCTCCTGTATAGAAACTTCCTACAGGGATGACATATTTTGTCGTACCACCAGCATAGTTATCATAATTGGTGATCCCATAGTTTTGTGTACCATGAACTTTAAAATATCTCGTTGGTGTTAAGGCATTATCATCCTCAAATCCAACCCCGTGGATTTCTCCCTGACCTGTACTGCTAAAATCAAACTCTATCACAGTATTAGCCGTTACATTGTAGGTAAGAGCAATATACTTCCAGGTATTGTTGCTTAGCGCCAGAGATGCGCCTCCACTGCCTACAGAGAAGTTTCCTGCTGCATCCTGATTTGAGAACGAAGTAATCGTAAAATCATTAAAATTCAATGCACTACAGGTAGGTGGTGGTGGAGTTCCTGAACCATTTTGAATGCTTACATCATCAAGGGCAATATCACTTTGCCAGCCACTGGTACCACTACCGGTAACTACACTAAAGCGTAACTGTACACTGGCTTCTCCTGCATAGGCAGAAAGATCAACATCGGCAGCATTCCAGGCACTTCCCTGCTCCCCAGTTCTACTGAAGACACTAGTCCAGCTACCATCATTATTGGTGCTGGCCTCAACCGTTAAACTGTTGATCGCACTTCCCAGCATATGATATTGGAAGGTAAGGTTTGGATTTGTTAGGCTACTAAAGTTTAAGCAAGGAGAGTTTAAAATTGCTCTTTTGTTAGGATAACCTGTTCCGTTACCTGAAGCCTCTACATAAATATACGTGTTCCCATCGCCAGCGCTACTTGGACCTGTGCCACTAGAAGGCGTCCCCCCTGTGTTTCTTGTCCAATCCAGATCATCACCTGTAGTAGCCTGTGACCATTGTCCAAAACTTGATTCGAAACTCTCACTAAATGGAAAAGAAGCAACATCACCTGTACAATCTCCACTTGGCGGTGGCGGTGGCGTGCCATCACAAGGATTGGTGAAAGAAACTGTTTGGTCTGTTTGACCATTAGATCCTCCATTGTTATTTTCGTCTGCATCTTGCCCAACTCCTCTTTCAGCAAATGCCTTCCAGATCAAACATCTATATTGTCCACCATACAGATCTTGATCTGCCTGAAGAATTCCATCACGACCAGAAACAAAACCCGGGTTATTTGCAGTATTTTTAAGCCCTTCAATTACTAAGGCCATAGCAATATTATTCCCACCCGTTCCATTATAGAAATCGGGATCAAAACCTTCCTGATCAATTAATAACCAAGTCATATCCCATAGGATTGTAGCAAAAGCATATCCCACACCATGTGGTCTTGCTAATCCACCTATATCAGCATAATCAGTATTATTTATAGACCTGTTTGTAGAGTAACGCGTTGGTCTAATTCCGGTTCCATTAGTACCTTGCCCTAATACATAAGTACCTACTCCTCTGCCGTCGACGCCAGAATCTCCCGCTTTCATGGTAAGCATAAGGCCAAACCAATCTGACCATCCTTCACCCATTTGTTCTGAACCTCCCAAAGTATTAGAAGAAGGCCCCCCAACCAATCGTATAGAAATACCATGCCCGTACTCATGAGCAATAATAACATTATCTAAAGAACCGTCTCTTCCCGGACTGGTACGATTCCATAAGAACATTTGCATTCTTGGATTACCACCGTCACCCGGTGTTGAAAAATTAGCATTATTGGTTCCACTACCGTCTTGTGCATCGGCATTTACAGAATCGCTTCCTGCACCACCTTTACCGTAATTATTTTCTTGAAAGTTTCCACTGGCTTCATCAAAACCATATTGATACCACACATCATGCATTATATTATTCCAATAGAATAAATTAGCGATTGAAGCGTCTCTATAGTTGCTAGGCGTCTGACTTAAATTAATTGGAAAATCAAAATCCAGGCTTGCTCCTCCATCAGGAGAAAAGCCCGTTCCGTTATTTCCATTACTATCATCTTGTGCCCATACGTTGTTACCGCGGGTTATGGTAAACTCTGCGCCTGCACTTCCATTGGTATCATGCCACCCAAATGGCGATGCCGTAGTATTTGCAGGATCACTTACGATAGAGCGATTTCCTTCATCTGGACTCCCTACAGGCATTGCATAAACATTGTAAGAATCAGGAGCAAGTGCTGTAGCTTCTACATTAGTCATAGGCCCGACTATTTTACTATCAAAAAGTACAGACTCATGATTATGAGATTCATGGCCTTCGGGTGCATCAAAATTACAGGAGATCACCCAATTGTTCTCTCTTAAAATTTTATTGCTAGCGGCATCTACATAAGTATTCCACCAGTTCTGAGCTCCTTTTTCATATAGACTTACATTCCAAGTTAAACGAAGCTCCTTGTTATGTAAAATATACACTTGTTTTGCTCTAATAGGTTGATCAGCGGTAATTCCAGAATTTTTATACTCGTAAACATCATTTCCACTGGATTTATTCACGGTACGTGAGAGGCTCTTTGCAGGAGATAGATTATGAGCGCTAATTACAGCACGAATAGCACTTTCTGGAGTTATAGAGGCTTTCGTTAAAGTCGCCTTGACTTTAACTTCTTCTATAAATTGATTGACCTCATACGTAACTTTATTGTTCTGTACAGTTAACTTATACGTTCCATCTTCTATAGGTATTCCTTTAAAATACTGCTTCACATAAACGTGCTTTATTCCAGGTTTTAGAGAAGGAACTTCGTCAGTAATCCTCCATTCTGAATAGTCATTGAGAGTAGCGACTGATTTCGAAGAAGTTGTTAGCGCGTCGTTAAAGTGATTTCGGACAATAGTGTTCATGTCCTGAGCTAAAATGGTTTGCCCCGTCAAAAATAACAGAAGAACAAACGAGTAGACTTTTTTCATAAAAACAAGTTTTGAGTTTGTGTAATGCAAAATTAAAGAAAATTAAGAGTTTTATCTTAATATCTGATAAATACATATTAAATTATCATAAATTAACATTTTAATTAAATTATTTTCATGTTAATCGTTAAATAGATAATTTATACTAATTCATATTTGCTTAACTATTGTAAACACTACAGCTATCCAGTTATTTATGTTTTAAAAGCTAATTATCTGGAAATCAAAAAGAATACAAATACCTTTTTTACATTACGGGAAAAGTGTCAAAATTTTTTATTACATTTTTTTCAATTTTGGTTGAACTAGGTATAGAAAATGTTATTTTGATTAACAAATCAACTAAAACCCTAAACAAGATATTCTCAAATAATTCATAATGAAGATCGATGTCATTATCTTTAAAAATTAACGTTAGCTGAAGATCACAATATTTTGAAATTTAACCTTTCAACCAAATGATAATGGTCGGTTACCAGATAGCATATTTAGCCTTTAATAAATCATTAACTAATAGTTAGAAATGCATTCTTACTTGTAATATACTAAAAGGTTAAAAATTTAAGAGCACAGATTAATAAGGCATTAATCATCATTAAAAACATGAAATCTAGCATTAAGAAGAATAAAAACTGATTAGAAAAATGGAACAACTTTAATCTTTTAAAGAAGATTTTTTTTACCTGTACTATTGTTCTTCGGAATTGTTAAAAAACTATTACTTTTTTAACATAAATCATTGATTCCTGTTTAAATTCTTTGCCATAATACAAAACTACATTATATTACATTAACAAATGATATCAAATCACAAAACTATGAAAACGTTACAATTGATAGTACTTACTTTTTTATCAATAACTATATTTGGTTGTAAAGGAGATAAAAAGGAAGAAAAAGATCAGGAAAATAATACTCAAACCGTTGAGACTCCTTTGAAAAAAGAAGAAGCCGAGACAAAAACATTAGAAATTACTCTAGAACCCAAAAGTGATAGCAAAGCCTCTGGCAACATAGTATTTACTGAAGCTGCAGGTATGGTAACCATGGTAGCCAAAATGACAGGGTTGAGTGAAGGTGAACATGCAATACACATACATGAAAAAGCTGATTGCTCTTCTCCAGATGGAAAATCTACTGGAGGTCACTGGAATCCAACTTTAGAGAGACACGGAAAATGGGGTGATACAGAAGGGTATCACAAGGGAGATATAGGAAATTTTAACGTAGACGCCGAGGGAAATGGTAACTTGACCTTTGCCACCAATGAATGGTGTTTAGGTTGCGATGATGAAAAAAAGAACATCATTGGTAAAGCTATAATTGTGCATCAGGGCGTTGATGATTTTACAACTCAACCAACAGGAGCTGCAGGTGGTAGAATAAGCTGTGGTGCTATAATACAGTAACCCAATAATAACAGTATAAAAAAAAGGGGTTGTTTTTAACAACCCCTTTTTTTTATATAAACTTTATCGTTCATAATATATTACTTCCTCTTTTGTTCTTAATTAGATAACAAGAGATTCAGAATTTTGACAAAAATAAAACTAACTTTGTAACAAACCTTTATAAATGAATCCTTCAACTTCTGGTTGGATAGAAAAGTTTTTAAGAGATCCCGATTATGACCAACAAGTATCTGGATGGTCAATGGATCAATTATATTCTGATTTGAGACTGGTAGGATTTATCTATGGTACGTCTGTAGACACGATTATTTCTAATAAATCTGATATTGTTTATTCTGAAGAGGAAAAGACAAAAATCAATTTATTTACTGCACTTGCAATCACGTATTTTGATACTATCGAAAATGCTGGCAAAATAGATTGTATTGATGCCCTTATCGAATTTTACAGTTTTCTTGATACTAAAAAGTCTTTTTTCTCCTTTCCAAAAGTACTTTCTTCAAATAAAAGTGAAAAATTAGAAACTATTATCAATACCCGTATACAGACCAATGAATCTATTTTTAGAAAAAACTTTAGCCACCTACTAACCAATGCCCTACTTTTTATAGATGTATTGGCTTTTGATTATTATTTGATCCATGATGAGAATCCATTCGAGTATGCAGCCAAACTTGAAGAAACCCTAACAAATACCGTCTTTTTGGCTCTTAATTCTAAAGAAGAGCAGGACGAATATGATCAACTATTGATCAAATTATTTGCATCCTCGGTAAGATATACTAATATTTCTCTGGAAGAAGAAGCAAGTTTCGATTATATAGAATTGGACCCATACACCGATGAAATTGAAAAAAGATATATCCTGGATCTCACTAGTATGGCTGTTTGGAACGACAAAAAACTAGACATAGGAGAACAAACATTTATGTCTGCACTGGGTGCAGAATTACAAGTTCATGATACTGTGGTTCATGAATCTATACATTTGGTTAAAGCCTTTATAAATGATCACAAGGATCAAATATCTTACTTCAATTATTCTCACCCTGCTTTGCATTTCTATCAACAAACTTCCAGAACGGTAAGTGTATTGATTCTAAGAAATAAAAAACGCTTGATCAAAGAAATTTCTGAAAGTAAAGATTTGATGATATTATTAGGACAATCTACTGTTCGTGATTTATCCAAGGAAGAGAAGAAACAAGTAAAACAACAACTCTTAGACATTTGTAAAACGATTCCTTCACTCGCCATTTTTATTCTTCCTGGGGGAGGTCTGTTATTACCACTTTTGGTAAAATTCATACCTCAATTACTTCCCTCTGCATTTAATGAGAATAAATAACGACTATATTTCGAGCTTTTCAAGTTCTTTATAGTTCTTTTTCAGCCTACGAGTCAAAATACCATAGATCAGTCTATAAAACAAGGCTATTAAACCTATAAAGACTAATGTCACCAATAATGTACTTAATACTATCATCCAGATAGGAGTTTCTACGCCAGCACTCTTTTGGAATTCATTGGTAAAAAATAACATATATATTGTCGTGGAAATCATTAGTATCCCAAAAAAACTAAGATTTATCCAAATATAATGTTTTACGGTTCTTCTGGTTTTGATAATATTTTCCATAAGCACCTTGGTTGAATCGGTTGCTTGGATTTTTTTATAGTTCAAATAAAATCGAACAATGAAATAAATAAGGATAGTATAAGATAATATTGAACCTATTAAAGAAAATGTTCCCATTGATTCTTTTTGAACCTCTGCATGCAGACCTGTAAACCTAAAAATAATATCGAGAGAAGCCCATAATACAAATTCTAGTATACTTATAACAAAAATCCATTTTACTATAGAAGACGATTTCTTTAATATCATCTGGTAGATTTCTTTATAAGATAATCTGGGAAGCACTTCTTCCTGCTTCTTCCAGTCTTGTTTTAATAATTCTAATTCGTCCATGGGGTTTAGGGATTTAATATTTTTTTCAATTTCGTCTTAACTCGGTTCATTTTCACTCTGGCATTAACTTCGCTTATACCCATAGTTTCTGCTATTTCTTTGTATGATTTATCTTCGAGATACAAAAAAACCAAAGCCTTTTCTATATCATTGAGTTGCTTTACCGCTGCGTACATAAGCTTTAGTTGTTGTTCTTCCTCATCGTCATACTCTTCTGCCTTTATCTTAAAGTCTATAGCATCTATATCAGTAGTTCTTAAACTTCTTTTAGATCTTCGATATAAGGTAATAGCCGTGTTTAATGCTACTCTATACATCCAGGTACTAAATTTTGCATCTCCTCTAAACTTTGGATATGCTTTCCAGAGCTGTATAGTGATTTCTTGAAACAAATCATTATGCGAATCGGGATCACTTGTATAAATTCTACAAACCTTATGCACAATATTTTGATTCTGCTCGAGGTTAGTTACAAAACTATGTTCTAATTCTTTATTCACTGCTAATGGTTACTTCTTATATGTAGGTAAGTAAACAATTCTGTTACAAACAAAATTAAATTTATGTCAATTTAGTCACAAAAAATGTATATTACCTAGGGTATATTTTTTTTACAATTTACCTTTGTATGATAATCAAATCGATCATGAAGTAAAATATCAATTTAAATTGATCAAAATGATTACTAGTGTCATATCAACGATAAGCCCAATTGATAATTAAAAACAATAAATAACATTAGATGAATCTACCTTTCACTAATTTACCTAGATTAGTAATCATTGGCGGTGGTTTTGCCGGAGTTGCATTAGCCAGAAAAATGATCAAAGAAGATGTGCAATTGGTATTATTAGATCGGCATAATTATCATACCTTTCAACCTTTACTTTATCAGGTTTCGACATCTTCTTTAGAACCAGATTCCATAGCATACCCGCTACGTAAAATTATAAAAAGGGGAAAGAATTCCTTTTTCAGAATGGCAGAAGTAGCATCAATTGATACTGAAAATCAAAAAATACTAACCAATATCGGTAGTGTTTCTTATGATTATTTGGTAATTGCTACAGGAGCCAAAACCAATTTTTTTGGCAATACTACCATAGAAAATAATGCTATGCGTATGAAAAATTTGCCGCAGGCGTTAAATTTACGCAGTCTGATGCTCGAAAATCTGGAGCAAGCAGTTATCACTACAGATCCAGAAAAAAGAAAAGAATTATTGAGCTTTGTTCTTGCCGGAGCTGGTCCTACTGGTGTTGAATTAGCTGGTGGTATTGCAGAACTAAAACTGAATGTTTTACCCAAGGATTATCCTGATATGGATTTTAGTGATATGGAAATCCATTTAATTGAAGGTGCTTCTCGCGTTCTTCCTCCAATGAGTAAAAATGCTTCTAAAAAAGCTGCTGGATTCTTAAAGAAACTTGGGGTTCATATTCATCTAGATACCCAGGTAAAAAACTATGAGAACAATTGGGTAACTACCAATACTGATCTTTCTATTAAAACGGCCACATTTATTTGGTCTGCCGGAGTAACTGGTGCTCCCCTATCTGGAATAACAGCAGAATCATTGATCCCCAAAGCCAATCGATATAAAGTAAATGAATTTAGTCAAGTAGAAGGTTATGATACAATCTTTGCTATCGGAGATATTTCAGTAATGGAAACAAAAAGATTCCCCAAAGGTCACCCTATGGTCGCACAACCCGCCATACAGCAAGGGAAACACCTCGCAAAAAACTTAAAAAGACACCTTAGAGGTAAATCTATGATTCCCTTTAAATATTTTGATAAGGGTTCTATGGCTACTATAGGACGTAACAAAGCAGTTGTTGACATAGGCAAGTTTAAATTTGGAGGCTTTTTTGCCTGGTTTATCTGGATGTTCATTCACCTGTGGTTCCTGGTAGGATTCAGAAATCGTTTTGTGACTTTCTTTAATTGGGTGTATAATTATATTAACTATGATAAAGCCGCACGATTAATCGTACGGCCTTTTAAAAACGACAATGGTTCTGTAGAAAGGGTTTAATTGAAAAAACTTTGGTTCATTTATCCTCAAAAAATAATTTTGAAGGTAACGCTAATAATTCTTCTCGAGAAATTTTGGTTCCTTCTACGGGAGGTTTTATGAATAAACTATCTGTAAAAAATGAAATTTTGTCAAACCGAAGTTGTTTCTTACCCTCCTTTAATTCTAATATTAAGCCAGAAAGCCCCCAATAGCCTCTAGGACCATGCTCTACAGGAATCTCATTAGTATACCAAACTTCAACTGGAATGTCTGAGTTTCTTAAAATAGCTTTATTACAGGTGTAACGAGCAATTTTTCTGCGCTCTTTGGTAATCTCCCAGTCAGGCTGCTTTAAATTTTCATTGATTAAGAATGACCTGCTTCGAAAATCAAAAATATATACTTTTAAAGAGCTTATTTTCTTTAGTAATTCATGATCTGTATAAATAACTTCTGAGTCATAATAATTGATTAATCCCTTACTTATTGTACGCCCACTCTCTGTGGTAATCTGCTTCATAACCGTGTCATTATTTACCTTTTCTTGGGGGTAATATAATGACTGTTTTCCGTCAACTTTCAAAATGGTAGTATACTCATACTCTGGAATATTTTCTAAATCGAAATCATATTTTTCATTTTCGACAATTACCTTTCTTAAAGAATCTACCCGTTTTCTGATATCCACGTAAAGAGAATCAGGATCATTTTCTGGTAAAGCCGAATCGCCTAAAGTAACTGAAGTAATAAAACCCGATTGCTTTTTCTTTGTTTTTGCCGGGGTCCTTTGGTCTTTATAAAAGACCGTAAACTGCTGTGCATTCAGGCATACGGCGCTTAATGCAATAACTAGATATAGTATTTTTCTCATTTTTGATTGATGAATTTAACTGCTAATGTACTTTATATTCTTTTAACTATAAAATTAGTTAAAAGAAATACAGTTGATCCTCCCCTTTTGACACTTCAGTCACATTGAATTTCAATTTTTTCACTAATCCTTCATTTTTGAACCATTAATTATAACTAATAAAAGAATGAAACCAACACTGACTCTTTTTTTTACTTTGCTTTTATCATCAATAGTTGCCCAAACAACTATAACAGGTACTGTAACCGATAACAAGGGAATTCCGATTACAGGAGCCAATATATATCTTGATGGTACTTATGATGGAAGTTCTTCTGATGAGAACGGAAGTTTTTCTTTCACTTCTTCAGAAAAAGGTACACAAACCTTAATCGTTTCATTCTTATCCTTCGAAACCCTTCAACTTTCTAAAGAAATCATCGAAATGAAAAACCTAAATATCGTTCTAAAAGAAGACGTGAATTCATTAGGTAGTGTCGTTCTTAATGCTGGTACTTTTTCTGCAGGTGATAACAGTAAAGCTTCTGTACTCACACCTCTTGATATCGTTACAACTGCAGGATCTGCAGGGGATTACATAGCTGCTTTACAAACATTACCGGGCACCTCTAATGTATCAGAAGATGGTAGGCTTTTTGTGCGAGGTGGAGATGCAAGTGAAACCAATGTTTATATAGATGGTTTACAAGTTTTCCAACCCTTTACCGCCACGACAAATAATATTCCAACCAGAGGACGGTTTTCTTCGTTTCTTTTCAAAGGAACTAATTTTTCTACAGGGGGCTACTCTGCAGAGTACGGAGATGCGCTATCAAGTGTATTATTGCTTAACACTATCGATGAGCCCGATCAGGAAAAAACAGAGCTGCAATTTATTAATGTAGGCTTAGGTGCCGGCAATACTCAAAAATGGAAAAACAATTCTCTAAGCCTCAATGCGTTTTATGTAAATCTAAAACCGTATCAGGGTATTATCGAACAACGTGTGGATTGGATCAAACCCTATGAATCATTAGCTGGAGAAGCGGTATTTCGTCATAAATTCAATAATGGACTGCTAAAAATCTATGGTGGGCTTAATTATGCAGACTTCGAACTCATACAGGAAGATATTAATGTAGCCGAGGGCATCAGTTTCGGTCTCACCAATCGCAATTTATATTTAAATGCATCATACAAAGGTAGTTTAGGAAATGACTGGAATATTACAACAGGGGCAAGTTTTGCAAATGATTATAATGATGTAAAAATTGTAAATACCGATGTAGATAATGATGAAAACAGCTTTCATTTTAAAGTAAAGCTACGAAAGAGATTTAGCAATAGATTTAAACTAAATATTGGAGCAGAACAATTTATGGTCAATTTTACTGAAAAAGCTGAAGATCCTGGTTTTGATACTTTTAGATCCTCGTATGACAATAATAGTACTGCCGTTTTTACCGAAGCTAATATCTTCTTTAGTAAAAAGTTAGCACTGCAAGTTGGAGCGCGAGGTGTTCATAACACATTAGTAGAATATACCAAGGTATCCCCAAGAGCGTCCTTTGCTTATAAAACCTCATCAAAATCTCAAATATCATTAGCTTATGGAGATTTTTATCAGGCTCCACAACAAGAGGTGCTAAAGTATAATTCAGTTCTTGAACCTGAAAAATCGTCTCATTACATTGTAAACTACTTATACCAAAACAACGGAAGAACATTTAGAGCAGAAGCATACTATAAAGAATATAACGACCTTATAAAATTTGACACAGAAATACCACAGTTTGATAGTGGCTTTAGTAATAACGGAGATGGTTATGCTACTGGTATAGATCTGTTCTGGAGAGATAATAAATCTATTAAAAATCTGGACTATTGGGTAAGTTATTCCTATTTAGACACAAAAAGGGATTATAGAAATTATCCTAATAGAGCGACTCCTAATTTTGCTGCAACCCATAACCTTTCTCTTGTAACAAAATATTGGGTTAGTGACTGGAAATCTTTACTAAGCACAACATACAACTTTGGTTCGGGAAGACCTTACAATGACCCTAATGAAAGTGTTTTCCAAAATCAGAAGACACGTACATTTAATTCTCTTAACTTTAGTTGGGCATACCTTATTAGTCCACAAAAAATATTGTATTTCTCAGTTTCAAATGTACTGGATTTTGATAATGTATTCAATTATCAATATTCAAATACCCCAGATGTAAATGGAGAATTCTCAAGACGTGCAATACGGCCTACAGCAGATCAATTTTTTATTCTTGGATTCTTTTGGACCATAAGTGAAGATAAAACTGACAATCAATTAGATAATCTATAATCCTTAAAATTAACAATCATGAAAACTACATTTCTTACTTTACTTATTGCACTACTCATATTATCAACATCAAGTTTTGCTCAAACCAGCTACCGATCTATAGATATTATTATCGACAATATACAATCAAACGATGGAACCTTAAGAATTGGCTTGTATAAAAGTGAAGAAAGTTTTCTGAAAAAAACTTACAAATCGATCAACGTAAAAGCTCAAAAAGAAAGCGTAGAAGTTTTTTTTAAAGATGTTGAAGAAGGAGAATATGCAATCTCATTATATCATGACAAGGATGATAATCAAAAAATGAATACGTTTTTTAAAATCCCTACAGAACCTTACGGAGTGAGTAATAATGCAAAAGGACGATTTGGTCCACCAAAATGGGAAGATGCCAAATTTGAGGTTTCAGATAACAAGGTAACACAACGTATTATGCTGTAACCTATGTTTACATTTCATCCTGTAAAAATCACAGTTGGGTCACAAATACTAGAATCACAAAGCTACCCTGGCGATCTTTACCGCATCAATTTAAAACCAAATAATTATGAAAACTCTTTTAGTACTAGTAACTTTTTTGACAGGATTAGCTGTAAACTCACAATCAAGCTACCAAAAAGGAATGACAAAAGCTTTTGAAACTTGGGCAAATAAAAATCAGGATGAAGCTGTAAACCTTTTTGAACGTATTGCCAAAGCAGAAAAAGAAAATTGGATACCCTACTATCATGCTGCCAGAATTCTTGTAGTAACCTCATTTGGTTTAAAAGACGCCGCTGTCATCGAATCTCGACTAAAAAAAGCACAGGATTTTCTTAATGAAGCAAAAACATTTTCTAAAGACAATGCAGAGATTTTTATTATGGAAGCTATACTGAACACGGCATACGTAGCATCCAATCCCTCTAAATACGGAATGACACATTCTGCAAAAGTTGAAGAACTGTATCAAAAAGCAAAAGTCTTAGAACCAGAAAACCCAAGAGCAGTTTTATACCATGCAGAATGGAAGATGGGTGGTGCAAAATACTGGGGTAAAGACCCTAAAGTCTTTTGTCCTGAAATAGAAAAAGCTATCTTGTACTTTGAAAAAGTATCTAGCCATGATGAACCGTTTTATCCAAAATGGGGGATGAATCAGGTAGAGAGAGTTCAACAAAATTGTAACTAGAAGATTATATCAAAATGAGTAACCAAAATTTCATGAAAGGTGGTATTTTAAAAATAGTACGAATTAGTTTTATCATTGCCATAATCATTGAGTTATCTTTTCTTCTATTTAAGATAGGGAAACCAATCATATGGCAAAAAGAACTTGAAAATCTATTCGTGCATTTTATGTTTGCTTTCCCCTTAACATTGGTTAATGGATATTTCTTTGATGTTTTGGAAAAATGGTATACCTGGGATAAACAACCACAAAAAAGATTGTGGTTTGGAGCTATTGGCTCCATAATTTTAACCATGATAACACTCGCAATAATTAGAGTGATTTTGGTAGTAGGCATTTATGGGAAACCTTTTGATGAGTATTTGCAAGATGAAAGGCTGAGTTTCTATCTCACCGGATTTATTATAACGATGATAGCATCGCTCTTTTTTCATGCCATTTACTTTTATAAAGAGCTGCAAAGACAAAAGATCACAGAACAGAAGATAATTGCTGGAACGGCCTCGGCAAAATTTACAGCGCTAAAAAATCAATTAGATCCCCATTTTTTGTTTAATAGCCTTAATGTATTGACTTCTTTGATCGAAGAAAACCCAAGGATGGCTCAAAAGTTTACTACTTCATTATCCAAGGTATACCGATATGTTTTAGAGCAAAAAGACAAAGAGCTAGTTACAGTAGATGAAGAGCTTAAATTTGCTAAAACGTATATGACGTTGATACAACTAAGGTTTGAAGACAGTATTGTATTTGATATTCCAGATCAAGCTTCTAATCCCGAAGCAAAAGTAGTACCACTATCTTTACAGATATTGCTGGAGAATACCGTAAAACACAATGTAGTAATGCCAGAAAAACCATTAAAAATCAAAATTTATGAAAAAGATGGATTTTTAATTGTAGAAAACAATCTTCAACCCAAAGAGGTAGTAAAACAAAGCAGCGGTGTTGGTCTGGGAAATGTGCAACAACGATATGCGTTACTAACCAAAAGAAAGTTTTCAGTGTACAAAACAGAAGATGCCTTTATAGCAGAACTTCCTATGTTAACTAAAAAAATAAAATATTCAGATATGGAATTATCACAAAATGTACTATCCATAGAAATGACCAAGAATCAAAAATATGAACGTGCCAAAGAACAAGTTAAAAGAATCAAGGAATTCTACGGAAATCTGGTTTCGTATTGTATAGTCATACCATTTTTAATATTTATTAATTATAAGACTACGGGTTTCGACTTGCCATGGGTAATTTTTCCAATCATTGGATGGGGAATCGGACTTACCTTTCATTATATGGAAGCATTTGACCATCACCTGATTTTTGGGAAGGATTGGGAAAAAAAGAAAATCAAAAAGTATGTAGAAGAATCAAAAAGCAGGTATCATGAGTGATTATAAAAATAAAGTAGCTTACGAAAAAGCAAAAAAAAGAGTTGAAAACGAAAAAGGTTTTTATTCACATCTTACGGCTTACGTTATAATCAATATTGCATTGCTATTCATCAATGCAGATTTAGGAGAAGCAGATCTTAATGATTGGTTTCGTTGGAACCTATTACTTACTCCAATACTTTGGGGAATTGGACTAATAGTTCATGGAATATATGTCTTTGGTAAAATTCCATCTTTTAGCAAAGCCTGGGAAGAAAGAAAGATCAAAGAGCTAATGGATAAAGACGATTTTTCAGAATAAACTGCAATGGGGTAAAGATCCAAATAATCATTACAATATTAATTTTATAAAGCATAATATCATGAAAAATTTTGAAGAACAAAAAAAATACGAACGCGCCAGAGAACGTGTAACAGAATTAAAAAAGTTTTATAACAACTTGATATCGTATGTTTTGGTCATAGGATTTTTGGCCGGAATAAATTATTATCAAAATGAGTGGCACTACCCCTGGTTTTTATGGGCTGCCTTTGGTTGGGGAATTGGCTTGGCTTTCCACGCAGTCAAAGCATATAGAATCAACCCCATGTTCAATAAGGACTGGGAAGAACGAAAAATTAGAAAATATATGGAAGAAGAGCAAGATAAAGACAAACAACTTTGGGAGTAAACTTATTAATGATTTAATGAAAGATTGAAAGAATGAAAGAATGAAAGAATGAATAGAGATATCATATCAACATAATCGTAAGTTGTAAAATATATGGAAAAAAGTGAATTTGTAGAAAAGTTTAAAAAAAGAACAAAAAGGTTATCGTTAGATATTATTTTGCTAATCGACACCCTTAAAAAAACTGAGGCGACAAAAATAATCAGTTATCAAATAATTAAGAGTGCTACTTCTACAGCCGCAAATTACAGAGCTGCTTGTATAGCTAGGTCAAAAAAAGAATTCTATTCAAAAATATCTATAACTACAGAGGAAGCAGATGAAACTGTTTTTTGGTTAGAATTATTACAGGAGTCTGGTCTTGCATCGAATCATAATACCATTCCTCTATTAGAAGAAGCGAGTGAAATTTTAAAAGTTTTGTCCAAAGCAAAAAAAAATACTTCATTTTAAGTTGTTTTCAAAAAATTAAAAGATTATTAACTACATAGTAAAGTTTTACTGAATCATTAAGTCATTCTTTCATTAAATCATTGACCCATGAACGTAATTATCATTGAAGACGAAAAACCAGCAGCCAGACGTCTTAACAGGATGCTTGGTGATCTAAATATAAATGTAAATACCATGCTGCATTCTGTACAAGAATCAATAGAATGGTTTACTAATAATGAACATCCAGACCTGATTTTTCTGGATATTCAGTTAAGTGATGGTTTGTCATTCGAAATTTTTGATACCCTCACAATAAGAAGCTCGATTATATTTACAACTGCCTATGACGAGTATGCACTTAAGGCATTTAAATTAAATAGTATCGATTACCTATTAAAACCAATAGATGACGACGAACTAGAAACTGCGGTTAATAAATACAACGAACAATTGCCTCAAAAGCAACAATTGCAGGTGGATTTTGAAGACATCAAAAAACTACTGATTAATCCTATAGATCGTGTTTATAAAAAACGGTTTACAGCAAAGGTAGGACAGCATCTTAAAATATTCTCAGTAGAAGATGTTGAGTGCTTTTATTCTGAAAATAAAGGAACCTATTTACACACTACAGATAATAGAAATTACCTAATTGACACAACTTTAGAATCACTTGAAGAGGAACTCAACCCTCAACAATTCTTTAGGGTAAACCGAAAGTTCTATGTAAACATTAATGCGATTAAAGACATTATTTCATATACCAATTCTAGACTTCAAATAAAACTAAATCATTTCAACGAACAAGAAATTATTGTAGCTAGGGAACGAGTTAAGGATTTTAAACTATGGTTAGAATGATAGAAACAAAGAGAAGTATTTATCCTTGACCGAGATAATGTATATCATCAGAAATCCACATACCCATCCGTTTATTCTAGTCTAAGGACCAGGGTCATTATCAGTTCCACCTGGAGAACACTTCATTTTTAGGTATTTTGTAAAAAAAGACAATCTGTTAGATTATTTCTTGGTTAATTAAAGGAGCAAATACAATACGTCCTATAGCCCTTTTCATTTTTAACTATTAGGAGTAGATAATATAAATATTCTGGAAAAACAAAAGTATTATTTACTTTTGACAACACGCATATCCATCATAATGACAACTAACAGTACATCTTTAGTGGGTAAATATTATCTTTTACCATTATTTATACTTGTATTCAACTCCTTTTATACTTCTTCTCAGGACAATGATTTACAAGATGCTGTAGCATATATCAAACAAGCCACATTATTTTATGGAGACGAAGATTATGAACAAAGCATATCATACTATGACAAAGCAGAAGAAATAGTTAAAGAATTACATAATGATTCTTTATTGTCTGTTATATATACCAGAAAAGGTCATATTCATCTAAGAGATGGCAAAAACAAAAATGCTCTTAACGCTTATTCAAAAGCGTTGGATATTGCAGAATTAACGCAATATAAAGAATTAGAAATAACGGCTAATTCAGGGCTCATAGTTATTCTAAGAAGAATGAACCGATTAGAGAAAGCTCTGAAAATTGCACATCGTTCACTTAGAGTGATACCCAATACTAAGTTTTATAGAAAGGGAGGCCACGCTAGTATTATCATTCTTACAAGTGAAGTGTATTTAGATCGAGAGCAATATGACTCTACATTATATTATATAGAAAAAGGATTAGAGATCAGTAAAGAACTGAGATATCAAGAGGCTATTTTAGACTTATACATTAAAAAAGGAATGGTATATTATTACCAAAAAAAATATGACGAATCCCTGAATTTTTTATTTAAAGCCAAAGACATTCTCTCCGAACAAGAAATAAACAACAAGTCTTTTCCTTCTATAAACACTAGCTATTTCATTGCGAGTTGTTACTATCAACAAAAATTTTATGACCAGGCAATCAGTATATTATTAGATAGTATAGATAACTTTGAAGAAAATGATCTTTTTAAACCTCCTGCAATTCGATCACATTTGCTACTAGCCAATTGTTATAATGAAAAAAACGAGTATGAGAAAGCAAATCAGTGGCGCAGTAAATATGTAAAACTGAATGAGTCTTATCAAAATGATAAAGATCAGACGGTAGATATAATTCACAAAAAAGAAACAAAAAAGCTTCAAAAAGAAATAATAAATATAAAAGCCGATCAAATCAAAGATAAGCAAGCCAAAAATCAAATATTTTGGATTCTTCTACTTACCTCAACAGCATTGATATCTACCATTTTTATATATTTTAAAAAGCAAAGATCCAATAAAACTTTGTTTAATAAATTAATGAAAGAAATTAATGATTTAGAATCTGTCAAACAAGCCACAATCGGCAAGAAAGAATCGTCTAAAGAAATCATTATTGATGATCAGAAAATCAACCAAATTATTAAAGGCTTAGAAAAACTAGAAGTTGAGGAATACTTTTTAAAATCTGAATGTAATCTACGATCTATGGCAAAAAAACTAAAAACCAATGCCACTTATTTATCCAAAACAATAAACATTCACAAAGAAAAAAACTTTACCGATTACATCAATGATCTTAGAATTGAGTATGTCTTAAAAAGATTAAAGGATGATAAAAGGTTTAGATCTTACTCTATTCAATCCATCGCTACAGAGATTGGATATAAGAGTAGCTATTCACTAGTCAAGCATTTTAAAGCAAAAACAGGGATAAATCCATCCTATTATATTAAGAGCCTCGACAAACAGCATATAGTTCCAGAAATCAGGGTGTAATCCATGGCTATTTTGAACAATTTAGCCATATGCAATTATTATAAACCTATAAAATAAAATATATTTCTAACGAAATACATTTTTCTTGATCCTGATAAACTTCAGAACTCAGGAAAAATCCAGCAAATAACTAAATCGTCTTGAAATGAAAAAAAAAGAAACACACAAAATCAATTTCAAAAAATTAATAATAATAAGGATTAGCACAGATTCTATGAAAAAAATAGAAGGCGGAACAAGTGTTTTAACAAGTGAGATTGCAGAAGTAAACGGAGTGATTATCGATTATTGTTATCATGAAAAATAAATATCATTTTTTTAGAACATTAATTACCCTGTTACTGTACAGGTTTTTTTATGACTATTTTGTTTAAAATAGCCATACTCCATTTTTATTCCCTTTGATTGCAGCATATTTTAGTATCAGAATCAAAATATCATTTATGATCAATTTTTGATAAGGGGTAACCGAAAACCTTAAATATAGAGTAGGTAATTAAAACTTATAATTATGCTTAACAACATTTTAGATTTAAAAGGAGTAACTCAATTAAACAAAAACGAACAACAAACAATCAAAGCCGGCACATACTATGGTGATCAATGTCTTAGTCTTTGTAGTGGTCGTTGCTCTTTTGGGCGTTGTTTTGAGCAGTTAGACTAAATAGTATTTTCCCTAAGATTAAGTCTTAGGGATTTTTATTGTACTTCTAATTTAAAATATCAAACAGTGATTCACAAAATTTTAAAAGTAAACGGAGTTATAGTACTTAAAAAACAGCATCAGAAATCAATTCAAGGTGGTTCTTATGGATGTCAAAATGTAACAATAAGATGTATAGAAGATAGTGATTGCTGTTCAGGAAGTTGTGGAGTAGAAAAAATAATTAACGGAAACGTAGTTCTACTTTCTCGATGTTCATTTGCATGAATACCTGGTTCTATTTTTTGAACAACTAGTAAAGGTTAAAAAAAACAGGAAGTTATAAAAATACTAGACAGAGAACTGCAACTGTCTTAAAATGTTTGCTGCCATAATGAAAACAAATAATTTCCAATAAAATGAAAAAAATAATGCAACTAAGAGGAGCTCAAGTTTTAAATAAAAAAGAGCAAAAATCTATTAATGGAGGTAACACAGGTATGCGTTGTTATAGTCATGCTGATTGCAGTGCTTTAAATTCGATACCTGGATATGAATATGAAGAATTCTATTGTTTTTGGGGAATGTGCCAGATAATGTAATAGAGTGTTTTCATGACTATTGAGTTACTATAAAAAAAGCCAAGAGATCATACTATCTTTTGGCTTACTAAAACTACAATTATTCCTCTAGATTACTACAATTATACACAGCTCCTACAAAATTAGCAGGCACACCTAGCCTCCTGGTATTAAATGATCATCTGCACTAAATCAAATGTTTGCTAAATAACCAAATACGCTTATAAAAAACTAATCAATACTCCCATTGCCTTTTTTTGTTCAGTTCTTCTGCCGCTTCTAATTCTTCTTGAGGAATTACTTTAAGAAAAGATGGATGTTGCTCGATAGCATATTCAAGTTTTTCTACAATATCATCGATAGAATCATTTTCATAATCTATATCAAGAGCTGGTTTTATTACCATTGATTGCAGGATTCCTTTTTTCTTAATGACTACCCCTTTTTTATCAAAGGATCTTCTAAATCCATCGATAACGATAGGGATTACTATAGGCTTATAGTGTTTTATGATATGAGCAGTGCCCTTTCGAATTGGTTTAAAAGGTTTAGTAGTACCTTGCGGAAATGTAATTACCCAACCATCTTCCAGAGCTCTCTTGATATTAGTGATATCACTCATTTTTACCTGTCTGTTGATATCCTGACCTTTTTCTCGCCAGGTACGTTCTACGGTAATTGCTCCCGCATAGGCCAAAACCCTGGCCAATAAACCAGCCTTCATGGTCTCTTTGGCTGCAACGTAATATAGATTAAGCTTCGGTTTCCAAAGGTATCCTATATTCTTTATTGAATCTGTTCGACCACTCAAACTAGCATTGAACACATGAAACATCGCTACTACATCTGCAAAATAAGTTTGATGATTAGAGACAAAAAGCACCCCATTATCAGGAAGATTTTTAAAAATTTCACTTCCTTCTATCTGTAATTCATTAAAACCACGGTAGCGCCTATGTGTAATGGCTCCCATAATACGGATAAGCCAGGTTTTTAGAAATAATATATGACCAAATGGATTTCTTTTAAATAATCCCATACTTAAAAAAACAGTTGTATTTAGAAGGGCAAAGATACAAAATCATAACGCTATAGACGTCCTTATAAACATTTTAAGCTCACTCAACATCATGGCTGTTGCACCCCAAACAACGTAACCATTTAATTCAAAGGAAGGTACCTCTATATTTTTTGCATACGAGGTAGACAACATTTGCGAGGTGACGTTGCGATCATTAAGTAATTCAGATACCGGAACTTCGATAACTTTAGCTACTTCTTCCTTTTGTAATACAAAATCGGGCTTATTTTCTGTATAGCCTAAAAAAGGATGTACCCAGAAATTAGAGGGTGGTATATATACCTTAGTCAAAGATTTTAATACGTTTACTGTATTTCTTATGACTCCCACCTCTTCTTGAGTTTCTCGTAAAGCAGCTTCAGTGTAACTTCGATCATAGGTTTCTACCTTTCCACCAGGAAGCGCAATCTGACCAGAGTGTACCCCTTCATATTCCGGACGCAAAATCAAAGCAATATGCGCATGTGCTTCTTTTGGATAAAAAAGCATCATTACTGCAGCATTTCTAGGATTTCTCTCCTCAATTTTAAATCTGTTTAACTCCTGTATTCTAATTTCTGGAGCCATAATAAAATGTGATGATTCTCCCGGTACTGACATTTTTTTTATTTTTGGGATTAAATCTTTAAAAGTTTCAAATGTCATTTACTCGATCTATTTTTTTCTTTTTCGTTTGCACAATTATTTTCTTTAATTGTGAAGATACACATTCTAAAAAAAATAAGCAGAATGCCATTAAGAAAACAAACACTATTTCTGAAAGTAATAAAATCGTTAGGAAGGATACATCAAAGTTGAAAAATAAAAAAACTCGCGATTCTGAAAAGGAAAATCCAAAAGAGGAACCCTTTAAACTTACCAATGATAATTTAAGGGAATTTATGATCGACTACGGAAAGAAAAATCCTGAAACTTTGGTTAGAATAAAAACAAAATTTGGGGACATAGATATACAATTGTATAAAGAAACACCCATTCATAGGGCAAACTTTATCTATTTAGTGAAACAAAAATATTTTGATGAAACATTCTTCTATCGTGTTGCCAAAGGATTTGTAATCCAGGGAGGAAATAGCGATCGGCAACAAATGGCCAAAAGACGTTTTGAATTAGGAGATTATACCATTCCGCAAGAACCTGTAAAGGGTTTAAAACATGTACGTGGTGCTGTTGCTTTATCCAAACAATGGGTTGATAATCCCTCAAATCGTTCTACTCCTTATGAGTTTTTCATCGTTGTTGCCAAAAAAGGAGCTAATCATTTAGACGGTGAGCATACTATCTTTGGTAAAGTGATTAGAGGGATGAATGTTGTTGATAAAATATCTAATGTTCCTGTAGATGGCAGTGAATGGCCACTAAAAAACATTTTTATAAAAGCAGAAGTACTAAAATAGGTTTGAGGTTTGAGGTTTGAGGTTTGAGGTTTGAGGTTTGAGGTTTGAGGTTTGAGGTTTGAGGTTTGAGGTTTGAGGTTTGAGGTTTGAGGTTTGAGGTAAAATACTTACTTGATTGGGGTTATACCTATAAAAAATCATTAATTTCATTATTTTTCGCCTTAGAAAAAATGTATTTCGGTAAGCCAAAAACATCTACATAGCTATCTTTTTTAAGCAGTGGTAGTGAGAATATCTTTCACGCACTATTTTATCAACCAACGGCACTCGTTAGATACGCCACGCAGGGTATTGATCCGCCCGTACACTTTTTTATCGATCAGCGGCACTAGACCCATGCTCCGCACAGGGTATGAATCCTCCCGCGCAAGACAAAAACGTACCCGCACACCAGGGAGAGCCGCCCGCGCTGCCCGGAGACCCCAACCCAGTGCGCGGACTAGTAATATCAAGCTTTGGCATAGGAATTAGGTAGTGGGTGTGAGGTATTAGGTATTAGGAGTTAAATTAGCTTGTGTTATAACGAAGTAGTCAGTAGGCACCTAAATAAATGTACAATACTCAATACTTAATACTCAATACTTAATACTCAATACTCAATACCCAATACTCAAACCTCAATACCCAATACCCAATACCCAATACCCAATACCCAATACTCAAACCTCAATACCCAATACTCAAACCTCAATACCCAATACCCAATACCCAATACCCAATACCCAATACCCAATACCCAATACTCAATACCCAATACCCAATACTCAATACTCAATACTCAATACTCAATACTCAATACTCAATACCCAATACTCAAACCTCAATACCCAATACCCAATACCCAATACCCAATACCCAATACCCAATACCCAATACCCAATACTCAAACCTCAATACTCAATACTCAATACTCAATACTCAATACTCAATACTCAATACTCAATACCCAATACTCAATACTCAATACTCAATACTCAATACTCAATACTCAATACTCAATACTCAATACTCAATACTCAATACTCAATACTCAATACTCAATACTCAATACTCAATACTCAATACTTAATACTAAAACCTGAAACTCCAAACCACTACAACTGCTGGGTATAATAATTATAATCTGCTATCACCCGATCTACAAAATGTAATGGTTTTTCTTGTGGAGTAACATCCATCATGGCACTCACTTTTTTTGAAAGTTGTAAAATCACATTGTGATCTGCGTCTCTTCTTGCTTCAGAATACAATGTTTTTATAGTACGCATTTCAGCATCACTAAAAACTGTTACCTGTGGGTACATTGGTGAATAATCTTCAGGAATATCAACTAGAATAGTTTGGCTAAATTGTACTCTTTGTCGTTCACTAATTACCGTTGTTCCGGCAGCCATATCGCCCAGACGTTGCCCCCTTCCATTTAATAAAATTGCTACTACAGCAACACCACCAGAGGCTAAAGTAATATCGAGTAATCTAAGCAACCACCGTATCAAGTAATTTGAAAACGCAGGCCTTGATCCGTCTAAGCGTACTACCTTAATTTTCATTGCAGCTTTCCCGGGAGTTTTTCCATCCCAAAAGGTTTCCCACAATAAAAAATATAAAAATAGAGGCATCCCCAAGATTAGCCAAAATGCCCATTGATCTCCCGTATTAATATCAAGGGCACCAATAACAAAGAGTATAACAATAAAATATGCCATGAAAATCAACAAATCAATAAGATATGCTAATATGCGCTCACCGATACCTGCAACATTTTGTTGAATACTAACATTTTGAGCGGTTTCTATTTGAAAATTATCCATTAATTATGTTTCTTTGAGCCTCTTAATCTATGATACATGCGTGAGGCGGCTTTTGTGAAGCAAAATAAAGATAAATGGTTAAAATTTGAAAGTGTTCTGGTTAATAATGCTATAATCGCTCCAGATGAGCTTTCTGATTTATACATAGAAATTACTGATCATCTTAGTTATGCGCAAACTTTTTATCCTAACAGTCAAACACTTAGTTATCTTAATGGTCTAGCATCAAACGCTCATCAAAAAATATATAAAACCAAAAAGGAGAAAAAAAATAGATTTTATTCATTCTGGGTAAAAGAATTCCCACTTGAGTTCTATCAATACCAAAAACAATTGCTTATTACTTTTTTAGTTGCTGCCCTTTTTACTGCCATCGGAGTTTATTCTTCTGCTACAGACGGAGCCTTCGTCAGATCAATTCTCGGAGATCGTTATGTGAATATGACCTTAGAAAATATAGCAAATGACGATCCTATGGCAGTATATAAACAAATGGGAGAAACCAATATGTTTTTGGGCATTACTATCAATAATATACGAGTAGCATTGAATTGTTTTATACTGGGCGTACTATTTGGTATTGGGACCATTTACATGCTCATGCAAAACTTTATCATGTTAGGCTCTTTTCAGTATTTTTTCTATGATAAAGGATTGCTATGGGAAAGTGTACGTACCATCTGGATTCACGGTACTATTGAGATTTCTGTAATCATTATTGCAGGCTGTGCTGGCCTGGTCGTTGGCAATTCAATTTTATTTCCAAAGACGTATACCCGACTCACCTCGTTTGTTCGCGGAGTCAAAGCCGGATTAAAAATTGTCATAAGTACCATCCCGTTCTTTATTATTGCAGGATTTTTAGAAGGTTTTGTGACCAGACATACAGAAATGCCAGATTGGCTAGCTATTTTTATCATATTTGGGTCATTAAGCCTCATCTTATTTTATTACGTAATTTACCCCAGACAACTTTATAACAAATCAAAAAATGAATACTAATAACAAGTATATAGAATTTAAAAAGAAACGAGAATTAGGTGATATCTTAACCGATACTTTTGCTTTTTTAAGGCAAGAAGGTAAATCTCTATTCTCTATATTAATGAAAACCTGCGGCATACCATTTGTTCTGCTCTTACTTGCATCTGCATACTACACCTATTCGTCTTCCAATCTTTTCGACCCGGTAAGCATCAGTAATGGAGAGATGTTTAACTCTGGCGGAATATTAATTTCATTATTCTTAATGCTGGCAGCGCTTCTTGCATTTTACGGTTTACTTTTCGGAAGCGTTTTACACTATATCAAAGCATATACAGACAATAAAGGCACCATAGATTATAATACAGTTATTCAAGGAGTAAGAAAGGATTTTGGTAGCATTCTAGGGCTGGGAGCCCTTTCTGGAATTATCATATTTTTTGGTTTCGTTCTTTGTTTTTTACCCGGAATTTATTTGTACGTACCTATGAGTTTGGTATTTGCAATACTGGTATTTCGCAACGTAAGTGTTACAGATGCTATAAGTGAAAGTTTTCAGCTTGTAAAAAATGAATGGTGGATAACCTTTGCCACTCTTTTTGTTTTGGGAATCATTATTTGGATTATAAGTATGATATTTTCTGTCCCGGCATTAATCTATACATTTACCAAAACATTTACAGCGGCTTCAGAAGGAACATATGCTAACCCTGCTGCCATGGTTGACTGGGTGTTTATTGGTTTAAATGCGATAGCGTCTGCTGCTCAATATGCATTATATGTGATTACTGCTATTGCTTCTGCTTTTATATATTTTAATCTAAATGAAAGAAAATATGCCACAGGAGCCCTAGAGCAAATTGACTCACTAGGGAACGATTCGTAATTATTTTGGTGATATCCCTAAAATGATAATTAACCCACTCCAGATCTGCACTGATCATGTAGAAATGTTCCGGAAAAATAAACAGATAAAATACTGAATATATTGAAAATTCTTTATTGCTTATTATTCTTTATATCTTTCTCTGTATCTGCGAAGATTCAAGATAGCACCGTTACTTCAGAAAATAAAGAGGTGGTATATGATCTTGATTCTCAAAAAGAAGTAAAAGAATTTGATGAGCAGAAGCTAAAAGAATATCGAGAGCAAGATGATTTTAATTATACCGAATATAAAGAAGTAGATAATTGGTGGACACGATTTAAAAAATGGGTAAATCAGCTATGGCTTAGATTTATTAAATGGATATTTGGAGCAGGTGAAGTTACCGGTTTTTGGGCCATAGTTTTAAAAATTCTACCTTATTTGGTGGTCATTGGCGTGCTCTTCTTGTTGGGCTGGCTATTTATGAAAGTAAATCCATCTGATATGCTTCTGGAGAAACAAGTACCCGCGCAGGTCGAACTAACAGATGATGAAGATATCATTCAGAATCAGGATATCCAGCAGCTTATTAATCAGGCATTGCAAAACCATAACTACAGACTCGCTATAAGGTATTATTACTTATTTGTTCTGAAGAAATTATCTGATTTAGAATGTATCACCTGGGAATCCCAAAAAACGAATACAGATTATATTAAGGAACTGAATGATATTGCATTAAAGGATCAATTTACTGTAATCACCAAATTATATGATTATATCTGGTACGGAAACTTCGAGGTTAATGAAAAATCATACTTACAAGCAGAGAAAGAATTTAAATCGATAAGCAATCATATTCAACGTTAATATAATGAGCAAAACGGCCAAAATATTTATCATACTCATTATAGCAGCCATTGGTTTGCTCACATATTTGGAAGCTAGTGAACCAGAGCCTGTCAATTGGTTTCCAAGCTATGCCAAGGCAGATAAAATCCCTTTGGGAACCTATGTATCTCATGATGTTATAAAAGAAACTTTAAAAGATGATCGTTTTAAGGACATCAATCAACCACCTTACGAGTTTCTTACAGATAATGATACTATTACCGGAACCTACTTCTTTGTAAACAGCTCGATAAATTTTGGAGAAGATGAACTTAACAAAATATTGCGTTGGGTCGAAAAAGGTAACACCTTATTTATCTCTTCAAAATTAATAGAAAGTAAACTTTTAGATACACTTCATCTTGAAAGTGACAATCTCTTATCTTTAGATAATATCTCTACAAAACCTATGGTAGAACTCACCAATACTTCTCTCAAAGGCAAATCTCCTTTCTTATATGAACGAGACATCTCGAACCCATATTTTAGCGCTATAGATACTATCAATACTATTGCACTAGGAGTTATGCAGTTATATAATGACACCTTAAAAATAAAAGAACCTAATATAAATTACATCAAACAAGCATTTGGAGACGGAGCAATTTTATTGCATACGTTCCCTGAAGCCTTTGGAAATTACTTTATGTTAAAAAATAATAACTATAGGTACACTCAAAATTTATTAGCATATATAAATCCATCACAACAAATACTTTGGGACAATTATTATAAGACCGGGAAAACATTTTACACTTCTCCCCTCTTTCTTTTATTGAACAATCGATATTTAAAATGGGCCTATTATTTTGTGCTGATAGGTGTTTTATTATTCATTCTTTTTGAAGGAAAGCGAAAACAAAGAAGCATCCCCATTATTACTCCGTTAAAAAATCAAACGCTGGCATTTACCAGAACCATTAGTGGTATGTATTTTGAAAAAGAAAAGCACAAAGAAATTGCTACCAAGCAAAATCTTTTGTTTCTGGATTACGTACGAAACACATTAAGAGTACCTACAGACCATCTTGATGAAAAAACACTAATCGATATTTCGGCAAGAAGCAATAATAATTTAGAAGACACCAAAAAACTGTTCAGATATTTTGATGAGCTGCATAAAAAACAAAAAATTAATAAAGAAGAATTAAGCAGGCTATATGAGTTGACAACATCATTCAAAAGCCACGTGTAATACGATATATTTTAAAAGAACTAGAGTATGGAAAACGAAGAAACGACAAATAATATAAATCCGGAACCAAGTAAGCAGACAGAGTCGGCAGATCAAAACCTGAGTTTTCAAAACAGAATTGATCTTAGTGAATTACAGGAAGCTGCCGAAAAACTGAAAACGCAATTGGCAAAAGTAATTGTGGGGCAGCAAGATTTTATCGAGTTATTGATTGTATCGCTTTTGTCTAATGGTCATGTTTTGATAGAAGGAGTACCCGGAATTGCCAAAACAATTACTGCCAAATTGTTTGCAAAGACGCTAGATACAAGTTTTAATAGAATTCAATTCACTCCAGATCTTATGCCAAGTGATGTACTGGGAACCTCGGTTTTAAATATGAAAACCAGCGATTTTGAGTTTAAAAAGGGACCTATTTTCTCGAATATGGTGCTTATCGATGAAATTAACCGTGCTCCCGCCAAAACCCAAGCTGCTTTGTTTGAAGTGATGGAAGAAAGACAGGTAACCATTGATGGTATTCGATATCCTATGGAACCACCATTTATGGTTTTGGCTACGCAAAACCCAATTGAGCAAGAAGGCACTTATGCACTACCTGAAGCTCAATTAGACAGGTTTTTGTTTAAAATCAAGGTAGAGTATCCTGCCCTAGAAGACGAAATCAACATTTTGAAAACGCATCACGAAAGAAAAACACAAAAACCTCTTGAAATGGTTAATGCTGTTCTAACTCCTCAAAAGCTGCAGGAATTTAAGGCAAAAACGCAAGAGATCATTGTTGAAGAAAAGATATTAAGCTATATCGCAGAGATTGTTACCAAGACCAGAAATCATCCTCATTTGTATTTGGGCGGGTCTCCTCGTGCATCGATTGCTGTAATGAATGCTTCAAAAGCATTTGCTGCCATAAGCGGAAGAGATTTTGTCACCCCAGAGGATATTAAAAAATCGCTGTTCCCGGTATTGCGACACCGTATCATCCTTTCTCCAGAACGCGAGATGGAAGGAATGACTACAGAAAATGTTATTGAAATGATCCTGCAATCTGTAGAAATACCAAGATAAGTTTTGATTAAATTTTTAAAGTCATTATATCTTAATTCCCGGGTGTTTTATATACTCATCACTATTGCGATATTATTTTTATTGTCGTATTGGTTTACTACTTTGTACCCAATAGCCTGGTTAATGGCATGGGCACTAGTCATTACTTTTCTATTTGATATTGTCATTTTATACAATACCAAAAATGGGATTGATGCTAATAGAATACTACCGGATAAATTCTCAAATAGTGATTTTAATGCTGTCCCGGTACGAATAAAAAGTAACTACAGTTTTACTACTCATATCGAGATTATTGATGAAATCCCGGTACAGTTTCAGAAACGTGATTTTCTTAAAACCGGAAGCATCCCTCCAAAATCGGTACTAGATTTTGAATACTCATTACGACCTGTCAAAAGAGGAGAATACATCTTTGGAAATCTGTATATCTACACCATGACTCGTCTGGGTTTGGCTAAGCGCCGTTATAGTTTTGATAAATCTGCTATGGTAAAGGTATATCCTTCATTTATACAGATGAAAAAATACGATTTTCTGGCTATTGATAATAAATTAACCCAAATCGGACTTAAAAAGATACGGCGTATTGGGCATACCATGGAGTTTGAGCAGATTAAAGACTATGTACTTGGTGATGACGTGCGAACCATTAACTGGAAAGCCACTGCTAAACATGGCAATTTGATGATTAATCAATTTCAAGACGAAAAATCACAGCCTATTTACTCTATAATTGATGCCAGCCGGGTAATGAAAATGCCTTTTAACGAGTTAAGCTTATTGGATTATGCGGTTAACAGTACGCTAGCGTTTTCAAATATCGCCCTTAAAAAACATGACAAGGTGGGCATGCTTACCTTTTCGAATACCGTAAATGACTTTTTACCCGACAGCGGAAAAAAAACGTACATCAATAACATTTCGGAAACCTTATACAATATAAAAACTCAATTTCTGGATGCCGATTTTGGTTTGTTGTATGCACATATAAAACGGCAAGTCACCCATCGTAGTCTACTACTTTTATATACCAATTTCGAACATATTTCATCGCTAAAGCGCCAATTACCTTTTTTACAAGCGCTTGCAAAAAAGCATCTTTTAGTCGTAATTTTCTTTGAAAATACAGAGCTGGATCATTTGATCAATCAAAAAGCCGAAGAGCTGCAAACTATTTATGATCAAACCATTGCGCAACAATTTGCGTATGACAAAAAGGTAATGGTCAAAGAGCTGCAAAAACACGGTATACAAACTGTACTTACTGCTCCACAAGATCTTACTGTAAGTACAATCAATAAATACCTTGAGATTAAAGCAAGAGGGCTTTTATAGATGATAATTATAGCAATTTCGATTAAAGATATATGGATTTTTGAGGCATCTGGATATACATTTACAAACATTTATAAATACTTACAAATGTTTTTAAGTGTTTTCATAATTGAAATATACTTACTTTTACACATATACAATTGTTAACCACAATACCTGAAAATATGAATAGAATATTACTCATATCTATTTTATTGTTAAATTTTGCGCTATTCTCGCAAGAAAATGATCTTGATGATCAAATCGATGTAGGTATTGAATTATACGGAGAAGGAAATAAAGAAAAAGCACTAAAGGTTTGGAAAAAGATAGAAAAAAAGGCTAAAAAGAATTCTTCTACTTACGCAACAACTTTACGAAACATTATTTATTATTACAGTGAAAAAGGTGATGAATCGAATTTATTGGGTTATTATAATAAGTTAATTAACTCAAATGTAAACGATAAGGATAAGAATAATAAATTAGGAGATCCATTTAAAAATTACAGGTACCACTCAACAATGTCCTTGGCAAGTTATTATGCAAAAAATGGAGAGTTTTCAAAAGCGATTGAATATGTTGAAATTGCAGATAAAGATATTAAATATGAGACATCTTCATTGACTGCATTTATTTTTCAAAAAGTTGATTTAGCCTTTTGGAAATATCGCCTATATAATGATTTAGATAATCCAGAGAAAGCTATATCTGTTCTAATAGAAAGAGCTTTTGAGTATAATTATAAGAATATGTATCCTGATTGGGCTACTCGATCTGAAAGCACTAGTGAGCAAGAACTATCGGAAACAATTTATTCAGAAATTGAAAAACCTGAAAAGCTAAAAAGCGACATAGATAGTGTAATTAAAAATCTAACCTTGGACAAAACAAAAGATCAAATAATATTTAATCTAAGAGGCTTTGAATATAAAATCGAACTTTATCAAAAAATAGAAAGCCAAGAAAAATGTGAAGAATATTTAAAGAACTCATTTTTTTATAATTTTTTGAAAGCAAAAATCAACGAATAACAAAAAGTGGTTAACATTATATATGAAATCAGAGCAAAGTTTAGTCCCAGATGGAAAGGTCTTTTCCTTTTTGCAGTGGCGCTAGATTTTTATAAATTGAATGAGAAATAAAAATGCGCAAATAAATCGATTATTCAGGCTTGTTTGCCTTGCTCCGATTCATA
This sequence comes from Aquimarina celericrescens, assembly GCF_042682765.1. Taxonomy (NCBI): domain Bacteria; kingdom Pseudomonadati; phylum Bacteroidota; class Flavobacteriia; order Flavobacteriales; family Flavobacteriaceae; genus Aquimarina; species Aquimarina celericrescens. The sequence goes on from NZ_JBHUHY010000002.1 coordinate 897,229, forward strand.
TATTTGGCGTTGTCTATAATACCAAAGAAACATTGTTTATTGAAAAAATAATCTAGAAAGACAAAAATATTAGTTCTAAAAATCATTAATCTAATAGTGCTTATTTTATTTGCTAGTATTGGACTTAAGGTGCAGATCCATTTGAGGAAATGCAATCACTATATTATTGTTAGTAAAATTCTTATTGATTAATCTTCGAATGTCACTTTTCATTTTTCCAATTCTAAAAATGTTGGCACTGAAAAATAAAAGTTGAAAATCTAATGATGAGCTTCCAAAATTTAACAAACGAGCTTCGATCAATTTCTTATTGTGAATTTCGGGATGCTCAAAGGCACTTTTTTCTAAACTTTTAATCACAAAATCAACATCACTTCCATAAGCTACACCAACATTAATTTTAAAACGGGTTTGATGTGATTGATGACTCCAATTAATTACTTTACTGGTGGTAATCAAAGAATTTGGAATGATAATAGAAATATCATCCCTATTCATTGCTTTGGAAGTTCTTAAACCTATACTTTCAATTATAACTACATCATTATCAATTTCTAAAACATCTCCTACTTCTATAGAGCGTTCTGAAAGTAATATAATCCCAGATATTACATCGTTAAATGTTTGCTGCAATCCTAAACCAATACCCACTAATAATGCGGCCGAACCTGCTATTAATAAAGTAACTTTAATACCAATGGATTCTAAGACTAATGCAATTGCAATAATCCATACGATATATTTAATAATTTTTAATAAGGCATAGGTGCTTCCAGTATCTATTTTGCTAGATTTATTTTTACGAAAAAATGCTTTTTTAAGTACCCAAAGTATGAATTTAGTTACAACAATGATTACTAAAATACTAACCAATTGAGAAACTTTTAGTGTATAAGTCCGAAAAGTAAAGATTTCAGATTCTAAAATTTGATTTAATGTTTCCATTCTAATTTATAATTAACCGATCTATTTATCAGATTTAGTGCTTTGTTATAAGGTAGTTTAAATAAATTATCTTTATTACAATTTCTAACTATTTCTACAAAATTAACAAGAGACACCTGTAAAAGTACTATAGACAACAAAGAACTGAGTTAAAAACCAAGTCTTATTAGTTTAATCTTGACACATAATTTTCATCAAACGGCAATCCTGATTTAGCAATAGCGAAAGCCTGTTTTAA